>NZ_VZPL01000021.1 GCF_008801575.1 Xanthomonas cissicola
ATCTCGCGCCGGGTCTGCTTGCGCTTGCCCAGGCCCTCAGCGTCACCGAACGTCAGCTGCATAGATGATCCTCTACATGATGAGGCGGGTAGTGTCGCGTATCTGTGGTGCGTTGTTCAGAGCTTCCCTAGAACTGGTAGCGGAAGCCCAGCTGCAGCGCCCAGCGGGAGATGCCCTTGTCGTCGTAGATGGTCGCGGCATCCGGCTGATTGAATCGGTAGACGTACTTGCCGGTGCTGGCGTCGATACCACCGTATTCGACAACGCCGCGCATGCCGGGAAACGCGTATTCCTCAACGCGACCCCATTTCTTGTTCAACAGGTTGCCGACGTTCATAACGTCCAGCCAGATCTGCGCCTTGTTGCCATCGACAAAGCCCGGAAGCTCCTGCTCGATGTGCAAGTCGAACTGATTGACCCAGGTATTGCGCGCTGCATTGCGCTGTGCAACCTGCCCCTTGTGGGTGGACAGATATTGATCGCTGTTTACGAAGTTCCAGAACGCTGCTTCTTCGGCAGCCGAACCGAAGCGCACATCGCCAGGCCCCTCTGGGATGTAGAGCAGATCGTTCAAGCGGCCGTCGCCGTTGGCGTCGTTGTCAAAGGTATAGCTGTAAGGCCGACCGCTACGCCCCTGGTAGACCAGACCAACTTTGGTCGCATAGTCGCCGAAGAAGTTGTGCTTCCACTGCAGGGTGCCGAGGAAGCTATTACGAACTTCGTACGCAGATGTCGCATTCACCTCTTCATTGGCCTGGAACACGGCGGTATTGCCCAGCTGAGAACTGGAAGTGGAGCTGGTCAGTCCGCTAACTTCGTCAGCGTTGGCAAAGGTATAGGCCAGGCTCCAGGACCAGTCGCTATCGTTGAATGGCTTGTTCAAGCCGACAGTTAGGCTCTGGCTGCCACCCTTGTTGGTCGGACGCGCGATGATGGCATCGTTATAGGAGCGATAGCGATTGCCGCGTGCATCCACCGAAACACCTGACGGCTGCGCACCGTTGACGTTCCAGTTGGCCGGATTTAAGCCAGCCTGATTCCAATAGATCAAACGGCCGTCCTGACCGATTGCCGACGGGCCACGTGCATCGGCCAAATTGAGTTGCTGGTAGTAAATCGCTCCCTTGACCTTGGTGACGACACCTTCGATAGACGCGACCACACCATACCAGGGCAGCTCTGTATCGAAAGCGAGATTGGCTTTCCACACGGAAGGCTGACCCAGGTCTTTGTCGACGAAATCCACCGATTGCGTGGCACCGCTGACGGTGCCGTTGCCGCGCGGCTGATTGTCGACGTCAGGCGTGAACCGGATGTTGTTTTGGTTAACCAGAGCCACGCTCGAGAAGTTGTAATCGGTATAAGCCAGACCGGTATTGGAGTATGGGTTGGAGAGCCAAACCGATGCTGCAGCGCCTTGGAATAGGCCTACACCGCCGCGCAGCTGCGTCGGGCGATCAGCATCGAAGGTGTAGTTAAAGCCGAAGCGCGGTTGCAGCAGGCCATTGCCATCGATGGTCTGATCGTTGCGCACGCCGAAGGTCGCCGACGCTGCCGCGTTGTACTGCGGGCTGTTCTTGACCAGGGGTTCGTCGTAGCGGACACCGAAAGTCAAGGTCAGATTGTTGTTGACCGACCAGGTATCCTGCAAGAACAGGCCGACGTTTTTCATGCCCCACTTCGCGGCGATATCGTCAATATTCCCGCTATTGGATTGCGAGTAACGATAGTTCGCCGGACGATTGTTGCGGTAGTCATCGATCGAATTGAAGGTGTAAGAACCAAATACACGCTGCGCAAACAGGTTGAAGATGTCGTTGTCTTCGTAGTCGGCGCCGAACTTCACTGTGTGATCGTTTAGATACAGATTGGCCGCGAAAAACGCGTTCCAGGTCTTGGTCTGCAGTTCGTTGGCCTGGGTGCTCTGTTCGGTACCCAGGTTTACGAAGTTGTTACCCACACGCACGCCAACTGCCGGCAACCGCGACGCCGCATCACGAACCGCAGAGTAGTCGCGGTAAGACACCTTGGCTTCAGTGGAAAACTTTTCGTTCCAGTCGCTGAACAGCTGCGCGGTGTAAGTCTCGAGATTGAAGTTGCGCACGTAGTGGTAGGAGTTCAGCGCCAACGAAGTGTTGCTGAAACCATTGAGGTTGGCAGTTTCCTGCTCAGACTTGCCATAACGGAACGATGCGCGATGCTTGTCGCTGATATTCCAGTCGATCTTGATGCCCTTCTCTTCCGACTCGGAGTCGAGCGCCGGCAGAGTCAACGTGCCCGGATCGAAGCCGTAGACGTTACGGGAGATGTTGATGATGTCATCAACCTGAGCCTGGGAAACATTGACGATGTTGCTGGCACCGGAACCTTGCGGACCGTAGCCGGAGGCACCGGTGAACACGCCTTTGCCGTCGTACTTTTCATAATTGGCGAAGAAGAATAGCTTGTCCTTGACGATAGGCCCCCCGAAGGTCAGACCGTAGGTCTTCTCGTTGTCGAACAGCTGCGGGCGGATGCCGTTTTGATTCTTGCCTGACCAATCGTTGTCACGATAGGTGCCGTAGACCGACCCGTGAAACTCGTTGGTGCCGGACTTGGTGACCGCATTGATCACGCCGCCGGTGCCACCGGTAATGGTGACGTCGTAGTTGGCCACGTCCACCGAGATTTCATCGATGACGTCCATCGAGAACGGCTGGCGCGGGGTCGGCAGGCTGTTGGATTCCAGGCCGAAGGCGTCGTTGGTGCTGATGCCGTCGACGCGGATCGCGTTGTAGCGCGGGTTCTGGCCGGCGATGGAGATTTCGTTGCGCGCCTTGTCGGTTTGCGCGACGCGCGGATCCAGGCGCACATAGTCCTGCAGGTTACGGTTGATCGACGGCAGCGACTCGATTTCTTCGCGGGTCACGTTGGTACCGGTGCCCATCTTGTTGGCGCTGAAAATGGCCGAGCCGTAGTTGCCGGCGATCGCCTGCACGGTGCCAAGCGTCGCCAGATCGCCACCCAGGGCGGCATCGACCTGGTTGACCTTGTCCAGATTCAGATACACACCTTCGCGGGTGGTGTTGCCAGCGCCCGAGGCGGTGATGGTGATGGTGTACGGCCCGCCCACACGCAAGCCGCGCGCGTTATAGCGTCCGCTGGCATCGGTGGTGGCGCGGCTGACCGTTCCGGACTCCACGTGCGTAATGGTGACTTCGGCGTTCGGGACGGGCTGGCCGCCGCTGCCGGTCACCAGGCCGGCGACGCCAGCCGAGGTGCTTTGCGCAAACACAGGAGCGGCGGCGAGCGCGGCGACAAGGCCAAGCGTCAGCTTGGACATGCGGAGATAACGGGGGTGGGTCATTTCGGTAGCCTCGATACAGGTTGGGCAGTGACAAAAAGGCGCAGTCAGCCCAACCGTTCCCGGGGGTGGGCTGCCGATGATCTGGGATCCCTTGCCGCGCAACTGGTTGCTGCCGCAACGGTTAACAACAGATTAACACGCTAAGGCCTGATTGTGACGACGGCGTGACAAACTTCGCGCGCTGCTACATGAATTGCGAAGGTAAGGCGGAGTCGCCAAATCGTGCAAGATCGCAACCGGAGCGAGACGCACGTTGCGCCTTTGGAGCTGCCGAGTCGGCAGATACGATCAACAGGCCCAAACGCCTGCCTTCGGCCAATGCATGCGTGCTGCACATGGGGTTGCCACATGGCCATGCACTCCGCCGACTATGACACTCCACTTGCCGTCTTGCTTCACTGACCGATCGACCTCAAGACAGTCGCCAGCGGCCAAGGGCGACCCGTCCCCATCGTCCAGAAACCATCACGTGGCACCGCGACTGTCTGGGCGCCACGTTGCGCTAGTCAGTCGCTGGAACCATGGGCCGCGAGCACGTAAACCACGCCAGTGCGGGTTGAGACCTAGCCCATCGGCGCACATTGCGGCCATACCCCGAGGTAATCGGCAAGCCGCCGAGAGCTGCGCTAGATCGACACCGGCAACTTGAAGTACGTGCCCAGGCCGTCCAGGAACATCTGTACCGAGATGGCGACCAGCAGCATGCCCATCAGGCGCTCGATGGCCGTCAGGGCGCGGTGGCCGAGCAGTTTGTACAACAGCGGCGCGGCGGCCAGGATCGACGAGGCGCCGATCCAGGCGATCATCAGCGCAAGGCTCCAGTCCCACAGCCGCGTGGGCTCGTTGCTGCCCATCAGCATCACCGCGGCCATGCCGGACGGGCCGGCCACCAGCGGGATGGCCAGCGGCACGATGAAGGGCTCGCCGTCGGGGATTTCGCCCATCAGGCCCTCGGGCCGCGGGAAGATCATGCGGATGCCGATCACAAACAGCACGATGCCGCCGGCAATGGCCACCGATTCCTGCCGCAGGTGCATCAGCTCCAGCGCGTACTTGCCGCCCCACAGGAACGCCATCAACACGCACAGCGCGATCAGCAGTTCACGCGCAAGCACGAAGCGCTGGCGCTTGGGCGGCAGCGGCTTGAGCACGCTGAGAAACACTGGAATGTTGCCCAGCGGGTCGAGAATCAGGAACAGCAGCAGCGCCGCGGAAAGAATGGTCATACCGGCGGACTCCAGATCGCACCGCGATGCGTCGCCCCCGCGGCTGACAGCACGCCGACGCACGCAGGGGCGTAACGTGCGGCATCGACCGCGTCGTTGTCTTCGTGATGGGTGAAAGCGCGTGCGCGCAATGCGGTGCGCATCGGGCCGGGCTGCAGGCCGCTGACGCGCACCGGGCCGGCGGCGGTTTCATGATGCAAGGTTGCGATCAAGCCGCGCTGCGCATGCTGGGCGGCGCCATACGCTCCCCAATAAGCCTGACCCACACGCGCGGGGTCGTCCACCACGAAGACGACTGCCGCATCGTCCTGCTGCCGCAACAGCGGCAGGCATGCCTGGGTCAGCCAGGCGCGCGCGGTCAGGTCGACGTGCAAGGTCCGTGCGAAATCTGCAGGTGAGACGAGTTCGGTTGGCGTCAGGCCGGAAAAGTCGGCGGCGCAGTGCAGCAGGCCATGCAGGCCACCAAGCTCGGTCTGCAACCGTTGCGCAAGCGTGGCGTAGTCGTCCGGCGTGGCGCCGGCCAGATCCAGCGGATATAGCAGCGGCTCGTCACCCAGCGCTGCAACCGCGTCGTAGATGCGCTCCAGCGGGCGCACCTTGCGACCAAGCAGGACCACCGTGGCGCCTGCCGCCGCGCATGCCTGCGCCGCAGCGGCGCCGAGGCCACCAGCGGCGCCGGTGATCAGCACGACACGTCCCGACAAGGCAGCCGACTGCGACTGGGCCTGCACCGAACTCACGGCTGGTACGCCTCGCTGACGATGCGCTTGAGCTCGCCGGCTTCGAACAGCTCCAGCGTGATGTCGCAGCCGCCGATCAGCTCGCCATGGATGAACAGCTGCGGAAACGTGGGCCAGTTGGAGTAGCGCGGCAGATTGGCGCGCACTTCGGGTTCTTCCAACACGTTGACCGTGCGCAGTTGGTCGGCACCGGCGGCGACCAGGGCCTGCACGGCGCGACTGGAAAACTCGCACATCGGAAATTGCGGGGTGCCTTTCATGAACAGCACGATCGGGTGTTTTTCGACTTCGGCCTGGATCCGTTCCATCACCGGCATTGGACTCTCCTGACTGGGAGCGGCAGGCCCGACCGCCGGGTCGGATAGACTTCCGCAAAGGCGCGCATTGTAAGCCTTCAGCGCGACCTATCGCCGCACTCCCTTCGCTGCCACTGACATCATGCCGATCGAACACGTTGCACTGCCCTACTCCCGCGCTGCCCTGGAACCGCATCTGTCGTCTGCGACACTGGAAGCGCATCACGGCGTCTGTCACCGCAGCGAGGTCGAACAGCTCAACGCGCGCCTGGAAGGCAGCGAATTGGCCGAGCTGACGCTGGAAGAAATCATCGCCCAGGCGCAGGGCACGTTGTTTCATCTTGCCGCGCAGGTGTGGAACCACAATTTCTATTGGCAGTGCCTGCGTCCGCGCGCTGGCGGGGAGCCGCTTGGGCGGCTGGGCGAGGGCATCGCCAAATCGTTCGGCGACTTCGTGCATTTCAAGCAGGAGTTCAATCGTGTGGCCTTGACCAGCTTCGGCTCGGGCTGGGTGTGGCTGGTGCAGCGCCCGGACGGCGCGTTGGCGGTGGTCGCCACACCCAATGCCTCCACCCCGCTCACCGGGCCGGACGTTCCGCTGCTCGCCTGCGACATCTGGGAGCATGCGTATTACCTTGACTACCAGCAGGATCGCGCGCGCTACCTGGAGGCTTTCTGGAAGCTGGTGAACTGGGATTTTGTCGCAAGCCGACTGGGCTGACCTGCCCGCTCAGCTTTCAGTCGCAGATGCAGACTGGCTCATCTGCTGAAACATTGCAGGACGGGTCCGCGTCCGACACCGACTTGCCTCGCAGACAGCGCGCGACGTCGCACGTCATGGCCACCGACATGCTGCGCGCATCACCCTTCGTTCAAACGCGCAACCACCGGCTGGGCTTGCGCATCGCGCTGCAGCGCCGCGCCGGCATCGCTCACTGCCAGCGCAAGCGCCTGCGCCGTCTCCGCGCGCAGCGTTGCGTGCCCCACCTTGCGTCCATCGCGCGCTTGCTTGCCATAGTCGTGCCAATGCCCACCGGGCACCGCCAGAAACGCCCTGGCGTCTGGCATCGCACCCAGCCAGTTGAGCATGCAGGCGTGGCCACGCATCGCAGTACTGCCCAGTGGCAAGCCAAGGACCGCCCGCACATGATTTTCGAATTGCGAGGTCTCGGCGCCTTCGATGGTCCAATGCCCTGAGTTATGCACGCGCGGCGCCATTTCGTTGGCAAGCAACTCACCGTCGCGCACGAATAGCTCCAGCGCAAATACGCCGACGTAGTCGAGCTTTTCCGCCACGGCACGCGCGTGCGATTCGGCCGAGGCTTGGAGTGCCGCCTCCACGCTGGCCGGTGCCAGGCTGGCCGACAGCACACCGTCCACATGCCAGTTTTCGGTCAATGGCCAGGCGCGGAATTCGCCATCGCGCCCACGCACTGCAACCACGCTGACCTCGCGCTGGAACGGCACGAACGCTTCCACGATCAATCCGACGTGCGCCGCCTGTGCGCCCAGCGCGTCCCACGCTGCATCGGCATCGGCGAGCGACTTGATACGGAACTGGCCCTTGCCGTCGTAGCCGAAGCGGCGCGTCTTCAGCACGCAGGGCGTGCCGATCCGTGCGAGCGCTGCATCCAGGCCGGCGCGGTCGTCGATCGCGGCAAACTCCGGCACCGGAATGCCGAGCTCGCGGAACAAGGTTTTTTCGCTGAGCCGGTCCTGCGCAACCGCAAGCGCAGCCGGACTGGGAAACACCGGCACCTGGGCGGCAAGTTGCTGCGCGCTGGTGGCCGGCACGTTTTCGAAATCGAAAGTGATCACATCCACCTGCTCGGCGAATGCGGCAAGGGTCGCCACGTCATCGAACGCGCCAACCTGCAGCGGTGCCACCTGGCCAGCGCAGGCATCGGCTGCCGGATCGAAGACCGCAAAGCGTATGCCGAGCGGCGCACCGGCAAGTACAAGCATGCGCGCCAGCTGGCCGCCACCCAGAATACCGAGCGTGCTCATTGGCGCGGGTCGTCGCTGGCCATGACATCGTCGGTCTGCTTGGCGCGGAACTGCGCCAGCGCCTGACCGATCTGCGTCTGCTCCGGCGCCAGCATGGCCGCCGCAAACAACGCCGCATTGGCCGCACCCGCATTGCCGATGGCGAAGGTGGCCACCGGAATACCGGCCGGCATCTGCACGATCGACAGCAGCGAATCCATGCCGTTAAGCGCCTTGGACTGCACCGGCACACCAAGCACCGGCACTGCAGTCTTGGCAGCCAGCATGCCCGGCAGATGCGCCGCGCCGCCGGCGCCGGCGATGATCGCGCGCAGTCCACGGGCGCCCGCCTGTTCGGCGTAGGCGAACAAGACGTCCGGGGTGCGGTGCGCCGAGACCACCTTGACTTCGTACGGCACGCCCAGCGCGTCGAGCTTCTGAGCTGCGTGTTGCATGGTCTCCCAATCCGAACGGGAACCCATCACGATGCCGACCAGCGGCGCGGAGTGGTTGGAGGTCATGGCCCTGCCCTGCGGTAAAGACGTATTCTAGCCAATCTTCACGCAAGACAAGACTTCGATGGATCGCAAATTGCTCGACCTGCTGTGCTCGCCCGACACCCGCCAGCCGCTTTCGCTGCTCGACAGCAAGGGCCTGGAAGCACTCAATGCCGCCATCGCAGGCGGAGCCCTTCAGCGCGCCGACGGCGCCGCACAAACCCAGCCGCTGCGTGAAGCGCTGATCACCCGCGACCGCAAGCAGATCTTCCGCGTCGACGACGGCATTCCGGTGCTGCTGGCCGAAGAAGCCATCGCCACTGCACAAATCGCCGACTTCCCCGAGAAGTGAGCCTGCCCGTGCGCACGAACGTGCCGGACGCGCCACCCGTCGAATCGATCGAAGCGGATGTGGCGCGCGCCCTGGCCGAAGACATGGGCAGCGGCGATGTCACCGCCGCGCTGCTGCCCGACCAGGCCGACAGTGCCTACCTGCTGTGCAAGCAGGATGCGGTCATCGCCGGCCGTCCCTGGTTCGATGCCACCCACCGCGCACTGGACCCGCAGGTACGCATCGACTGGCAGGTGCACGAAGGCCAGCACGTCGGGGCCGGCACGGTGCTTGCGCTGTTGCAGGGGCGCAGCCGTAGCCTGGTCAGTGCCGAACGCACCTCGCTCAATTTCATGCAGACGCTGTCTGCCACGGCGACCACCACCGCGGCGTATGTGGCTGCGGTGGCCGGAACGCAAGCGCGCATTCTGGACACACGCAAGACGCTGCCGGGCCTGCGCGCCGCGCAGAAATACGCTGTGCGCTGCGGTGGTGGCGACAATCACCGCATCGGCCTGTTCGACACGGTGATGCTGAAGGAAAATCACATTCGCGCCGCCGGTTCGTTGAGCGCGGCCGTGCATGCCGCACGCGCGCAGCAACCGCAGTTGCCGCTGGTGGTCGAAGTGGAAACGCTGGAGCAGCTACGCGAAGCATTGCAGGTTGGTTGCACGCGCATCCTGATCGACGACTTCGACCAGGCCATGCGCCGAGAAGCGGTGCGTATCGTTGGCGCATTACCGCCAGAACGGCGCATTCCGCTGGAAGTTTCCGGCAGCGTGGATCTGGCCGGCATTCGTACGATTGCCGAAGCCGGGGTGGACTGCATTTCCATCGGCGGGCTCACCAAGCATGTGCAGGCAGTGGATCTGTCGCTCAAACTCGGCCCGCCGCCAGCGCGCTGATTTCACGCGTGCGCCCAGCCGGCTCTGGCAGCCTGCTGCGATGTTTCCGTGCAGGACCTGCAATGACCGTCAAACCTTGGCCGTGGATCTGCCTCTTGCTGGCAGGTATCGGAAGTAGCGCTGCGGCTGCTGAGGTGTGCGATATCCCGCCACGGTTCGGAACGAGTCCCGCCGCGATCGCCATCGTGCGCAGCGCCTGCAATGAGCACCGGTTATGGCAACGTCCGTTTATCGACGCCAAGGGTCGCCTGGCCAGCCTGGGCGTCACCGAAGCCGAATCGGGCTATCTGGCCGATCACGGCGTGGTCGCCTGGCAACGCGTTGCAGGCTACTGGCGCGACAGCGGCACGCTTGCGTCGATGGGCGGCAGGCCTGGCGCATCGAGCTGCGCGGCATTGGATGGCACGCGCTACACCGCCAGCGACTGCCGTGCATTTCTGATCGACAACCCATGGTCGGCCGCTTTCATTTCCTGGGTGATGACGCAGTCGGGGCTGAGCGGTTTTCATCGCTCCGCGCGGCATCTGGATTACATCCGCAGCGCCTACAACGACGGCGCTACCGGGCCGTACCGGTTCACCGATCCGGCAGCCGAGAAGCCGGCGCCCGGCGATCTGCTGTGTCTGCTGCGCGGCCGCAGCACCGCGATGGGCTATGCCGGCCTGAAGGCCGCGTTGGGCGGCAGCACACCGATGCCATGGCAGTCGCATTGCGATGTGGTGGTGGCTGCCAATGTCGGCGGCGATCGCACGCTATACCTGATCGGCGGCAACGTGTTCAACACGGTGATGATGCGCAAGATGCCGTTGGATCGTGCCGGCCGCGTCGTGTTACCGACACCGCAGTCGGACAGCACCCAGGACCAGAACGAAGACAGCCTGGGCATCGCCAGCGAATGCACGCCGGCGCACGAAGAATTGTGCGACTTCAATCGCCGCGACTGGGCCGCACTGTTGAAACTGCGTCCCGATGCGGCAGTGGCTGCGCCGCCGCCGACGGCGCCGCTGCCGACACCCGACACCGCGCCTGCAGAACAAACGATGCCGCCGGGCTTCCCGCGGGTCGTACCGCCGCGCCCGGAAGCACAGCCTTCGCCGACACAACAACCTGAGTAAGGTGATAGCCCCTCTCCTGTGGGAGAGGGGTTGGGGTGAGGGTACGTGACGGAGGCTTCGTTCAGCTCACAGCACGAGGCTCCGCCCGTACCCTCATCCAGCGCTGCGCGCCACCTTCTCCCGATGGGAGAAGGAATTAATACCAATCCCACACAACAAAAAAGCGGGCCGAAGCCCGCTCTTTCGTCATGCATCACGCGTGATGCATCAGCACGCAGCGATTACTCGGCCGACGCCTGCACGCCTTCGCCTTCTTCCACTGCCTTGATCGACAGGCGGATGCGGCCCTGCTTGTCCACTTCCAGCACCTTGACGCGGACCAGATCGCCTTCCTTCAACTTGTCGCCGACCTTCTCCACGCGCTCGCTGGAAATCTGCGAGACGTGGACCAGGCCGTCCTTGCCGGGCAGGATGGTGACGAACGCACCGAAGTCCATGATCTTGGCGACCTTGCCTTCGTAGATGCGGCCCGGCTCCACGTCCGAGGTGATCTGTTCGATGCGCGACTTCGCAGCCTGCGCAGCGATGGCATTGACCGAGGCGATAATGATCGTGCCATCGTCCTGGATGTCGATCTGCGTGCCGGTTTCCTTGGTGATGGCCTGGATGGTCGAGCCACCCTTGCCGATCACTTCGCGGATCTTGTCCGGGTGGATCTTGATGGTGAGCAGGCGCGGCGCGTAGTCGCTCAGCTCCTGACGCGGGGTGGTCAGCGCATGCGCCATCTCGCCCAGGATGTGCAGACGGCCAGCCTTGGCCTGCTGCAATGCCTGCTTCATGATCTCTTCGGTGATGCCTTCGATCTTGATGTCCATCTGCAGGGCGGACACGCCTTCGGCAGTACCGGCCACCTTGAAGTCCATGTCGCCGAGGTGATCTTCGTCGCCCAGGATGTCGGAGAGCACGACGAAGTCGTTGCCTTCCTTGACCAGGCCCATTGCGATACCCGCGACCGGCGCCTTGATCGGCACGCCAGCATCCATCAGCGCCAGCGAGCTGCCGCAGACCGATGCCATCGAGGACGAACCGTTGGATTCGGTGATTTCCGAGACCACGCGGATGGTGTACGGGAATTCTTCCAGGGTCGGCATCACTGCCAGCACGCCGCGCTTGGCCAGGCGGCCGTGGCCGATTTCGCGACGCTTCGGCGCACCGAAACGACCGCACTCGCCCACCGAGTACGGAGGGAAGTTGTAATGGAACAGGAAATTTTCCTTGTACTCGCCCGACACCGCGTCGATGACCTGACCGTCGCGCGCGGTGCCCAGCGTGGTGATCACGATCGCCTGCGTCTCGCCGCGGGTGAACAGCGCCGAGCCATGGGTACGCGGCAACACACCGGCCGTGGCGCTGATCGGACGCACGGTATCCAGTGCACGACCGTCGATACGCACCTTAGTGCTCAACACCGAGCCACGCATGGTCTGGTATTCCAGCTCGCCGAATTCCTTGGCCAGATCACCGGCAGCCCAGCCTTCGATGGTGGCGCGCGGCGCCAGTGCGCCCAGCACGTCCTTCTTGATCGCGGAAATCGCATCGCGGCGCTGCAGCTTGTCGCGCACCTGGAACGCCGACGCCAGCTGGTCGCCCACCGCTTCCTTCAGGGCAGTGATCATGCCGTCGTTCTTCGCCGGGGCCACCCAGTCGGACGGCTTGGTGCCGGCCTCGACGGTCAGCTCGTTGATGACGTTGATGACCTTCTGCATCTCGCGATGGCCGAACGTCACTGCGCCCAGCATGACTTCTTCGGACAGCAACTCGGCTTCGGACTCGACCATCAGCACCGCGTTGGCGGTACCGGCCACGACCAGCTCCAGCTGCGAATCCTTCAGCTCGGTCACGGTCGGGTTGAGGATGTATTCGCCGTTCTTGTAGCCGACCTTGGCGGCGCCGATCGGGCCCTTGAAGGGAGTGCCGGCCAGCGACAGTGCAGCCGAGGCGCCGATCAGCGCGGCGATATCGCCGTCGATGTCCGGGTTCATCGACATCACGGTGGCGATGATCTGCACTTCGTTCTTGTAGTCCTCCGGGAACAGCGGACGGATCGGACGATCGATCAGGCGCGAGATCAACGTTTCCTTCTCGGTCGCGCGTCCTTCGCGCTTGAAGAAGCCGCCCGGGATGCGGCCGCCAGCGTAGAACTTCTCCTGATAATCGACCGTCAGAGGAAAGAAGTCCTGCCCTTCGCGCGCGCTCTTGGCGGCGACGGCGGTGACCAGCAGTACGGTGTCGTCGACCTTGACGATCACGGCGCCGCCTGCCTGGCGAGCGATTTCGCCCGTCTCAAGAGTGACGGTGTGCTTGCCGTACTGGAAGGTTTTGGTGATTTTTGCCACGGAGGTTTTTTCCCTTAGGTATTGCTGTCTGCGTTGGACCGTCGTCGACCCATGCCGAGAACGGGCGGCCGGGAGGCTCCGGCCCAAGAGTGCGTATTGCTTGAAACGTCGTGCGATTGAACAAAACAAAACCGCGGCGCATCGCTGCGCCGCGGCGGTAGGACTCGATTAGCGGCGCAGGCCGAGCTTCTCGATCAAGGACTTGTAACGCTCGTTGTCCTTCTTCTTCAGGTAATCGAGCAGGCTGCGGCGACGGTTGACCATCTGCAGCAGACCACGACGGCTGTGGTGATCCTTCTTGTGGGTCTTGAAGTGGCCGGTCAGCAGCTCGATGCGCGCGGTCAGCAGAGCCACCTGCACTTCCGGCGAACCGGTGTCCTGGGCACTGCGCTTGTTGTCTTCAATAACTTTCTGGGTGTCGACGGACATGATGTTTTCTCGATAGATGCGTGGTCGACAGGAACGTGCATGACGCACCGTCGGACTCGCCGTTTGCTTAGGATGAGCGCGCTTGGCGCTAAGGTGCCCCGATCGGGGCCGCGAAATTGTAACGTCGCCCGGCCCAGGGAACAAGTTGACAAAATCTTAACAGGCCGGAATTTCGTTCAGTCCATTGAATAATCGTTGTGGCGACAAGCGCCCGTCGGCGTCCACCAAGCCTAGTCCCGAGGGGGTTCCGTCAGGTCCGAATACGGCCACCTGCCCCGTTGGAAATGCGGCATCACGCAAGCGCTGGCCCATGCGAAAACGCGCCGCGCGGGTTTGATCGAGCACGATTCGCGCAAAATCGGCCAGGCCGGCCTCGATCGGCAGCAATAGTGTCTGCGCCTCGGCACCCGCTTCCAAAACTGCCGACAACGCCTCCAGCGTGATCATCTGCGGAGCGCGAAACGGCTCCACCCACAGCCGACGCAGCGAGGCGATGTGCGCTCCACATCCCAGCACCTCGCCCAGGTCACGCGCCAGGCTGCGGATATACGTGCCCGAACCGCAGGTCACGCGCAGGCGCAGACGTGGGGCGCCGTAGCCCAGCACCTCGATCGCCTGCACATCCACCTCGCGCACCGGCGCTTCGATACGTTCGCCGCGTCGCGCCTTGGCGTACAGCGGCTCGCCGCCCTGCTTGAGCGCGGAATAAATCGGCGCCTGTTGCTGGATACGGCCGATGAAAGGCGCCAGCGCCGCCTGGAGATCGGCCTCGCTCAGATCCGGCACCGCACGCTCGCGCAGCGGCTCGCCGTCGGCATCGTCGGTGTCGGTGGTGACGCCCAACACGATCTCGGCGTCGTACGCCTTGGCTGAACCGAGCAGCAGTCCGGCGATCTTGGTCGCTTCGCCAAAACAGAGCGGCAACAGGCCGGTGGCCAGCGGATCCAGGCTGCCGGTATGGCCGCCCTTCTCTGCACGCAATAACCGGCGTGCGGCCTGCAGTGCATTGTTGGAGCTCAGCCCCGACGGCTTGTCCAGCAGCAGGATGCCGTGCAACGGGCGATAGACGATGCGGGGTTTCAAAGGATCGGTGCTCGAATCAGGCGCAGTGCGCGCCCGCGGGAATCAGGGCCGCGGCAGAAGCGGCAAGCCGTGACAGCGCTCAGCGCTGTTCGGCATCTTCGTCGCTGGACGTGGCCTCGGGGCCAACGTCGTCAAGGTCACGCAGCAGATTGTCGATGCGTTCGCCGCGATCGACCGAATCGTCGTAATGGAAGTGCAGCTCGGGTACGTGGCGCAGCTTCATCGCGCGCGCCAACTGCGTACGCAGCTGGCCGGCGATTTCCTTGAGCCCCTTGACCGCTTCGGCCGAACGCTCCTGCTGCAGCGCGGTGACGAAGACCTTGGCGTGCGCCAGGTCGCGACTGATTTCGACGTCGGACACGCTGACCGACGGCAGGCCGTGGTCGCGCACGGCCGCGTGCACGATCGTGCCGAGGTCGCGACGCACCTGCGCAGATACGCGGTCGGTGCGATGGAATGATTTGGTTGGCATGGTCGTGGACCTGGTTGATTCGGAGGGCCAGTAGGCACCGAAGCCAAAAACAAACGCGGGCGGCCATGCCGCCCTCGCCTTGCAGAACCTGCATTGGACAACGCAGGGCGGAGTCCGGGGCCCGCGGGCCCCGGCAGCCGTTACAGCGTACGGGCCACTTCGATACGCTCGAAGCACTCGATCTGGTCGCCGGCCTTGACGTCGTTGTAGGCCTTCACGCCGATACCGCATTCGGTACCGTTGCGCACTTCGTCGACGTTTTCCTTGAAGCGACGCAGCGATTCCAGCTCGCCTTCGAACACCACGACGCTGTCGCGGAGCACGCGGATCGGCTTGCTGCGCTTGACCACGCCTTCGATGACCATGCAGCCTGCAACCGCGCCGAACTTCGAACTGCGGAACACATCGCGCACCTGTGCGATACCGATGATCTCTTCGCGGATTTCCACGCCGAGCAGACCGGAGGCCACCTGCTTCACCTGATCGATCACGTCATAGATGATCGAGAAGTAACGCAGGTCGATCCCGTTGGACTCGACGATCTTGCGCGCCGAGGCATCCGCACGCACGTTGAAGCCGATGATCGTCGCCTTGGAAGCAGCGGCCGAATTCGCGTCGGATTCGGTGATGCCGCCCACGCCAGAATGGATCACGTTGATGCGGATGTCCTCGTTGGACAACGCCACCAGCGACTGCTTGAGCGCTTCCACCGAGCCCTGCACGTCGGCCTTGATCACCAGGTTCAACACCTGCTGGCCTTCGCCCTTGCCCATCTGGGCCAGGATGTCTTCCATGCGGTTGGTCGCCGAGGCAACCAGGCGCGACTCGCGGCGCTTGGTTTCGCGCTGCTGCGCCACGTCCTTGGCCAGACGCTCGTCGTCGACGACCACGAAGTCGTCGCCAGCTTCCGGCACGCCGGACAAACCCAGGACCTGCACCGGAATCGACGGGCCCGCCGAGGCCGGCTGATGGCCGGTTTCGTCGAACAACGCACGCACGCGACCGTACTGGATGCCGCACACCAGATAGTCGCCACGCTTCAGCGCACCCTGCTGCACCAGCACCGTCGCCACCGGGCCGCGGCCCTTGTCCAGCGAGGATTCGATGACGGTACCGCTGGCGCGGCCCTCGGCCACGGCCTTGAGTTCCAGCACTTCGGCCTGCAGCGAAATCGCGTCCAGCAGCGTGTCCACGCCGGTACCGAGCTTGGCCGACACTTCGATGAACTGGGTGTCGCCACCGAACTCTTCGGCCACCACGTTTTCGGCCAGCAGCTCGTTCTTGACCCGCAGCGGATCCGCGCCGGTCTTGTCGATCTTGTTGACCGCCACGATCAGCGGCACGCCTGCCGCCTTGGCATGCGCAACCGCTTCCTTGGTCTGCGGCATCACGCCATCGTCGGCGGCAACCACCAGCACCACGATGTCGGTGATCTTGGCGCCACGGGCACGCATCGAGGTAAACGCGGCATGGCCGGGCGTATCCAGGAAGCTGATGACGCCACGACCGGTTTCGACGTGGTATGCACCGATGTGCTGAGTGATGCCGCCGGCTTCGCCGGAGGCGATCTTGGTACGGCGGATGTAATCCAGCAGCGAGGTCTTGCCGTGATCGACGTGACCCATGATGGTGACCACCGGCGGACGCGACGTGGCCTCGCCCTGCGCATCCTCGGCATGCGCCAGCAGCGCGTCCTCGAAGTCGGCATTGTCGGCACGCACGGCTTTATGGCCGAGCTCTTCGGTCACCAGTGCCGCGGTGTCGTGATCGATGCTCTGGGTGATGGTCGCCATGACGCCCATCTTGAACAACGCCTTGACCACGTCGCCGCCCTTGAGCGCGAGTTTCTGCGCCAGGTCTGCAACGGTGATGGTCTCGCCGATCGCCACTTCACGCACCACCGGTGCGGTGGGGCGCTCGAAGCCGTGCGGGCCGCTGTTGGCCTGGCTGCCGCCACGGCCGCTGTCGTTACCGCGGCGCGAGGACGACGAACCCGGGCGACCGGTCGGCTTGCCGCGCACATTGGAACGCCGTGCGCGATCGGCAGCGGACAGATGCAACTGCCCGGCGAAGCGCTTGGTCGCATCGTCGTCCTCGACCCCGGCCACCATGACGTGCGAACCGCGCGTCTTGTGCTTGGCGGCATTGCTGCGGTCGTCCGCACGTGCCGGCGCTGCCGGACGCGAGGCCGGAGATGCACCCGCCGGGCGAGCCGCACGCGGTGCGGAGGACGGCGAAGAAGGCGAACGCGCAGCCGGCGCCGCGGCAGACGGCGTCGGCGCATCAGCAACCGGGGCCGGCGCACTGGCAGCCGCAGCGGCTTCCTCGGCAGCCTTGCGCTCGGCTTCTGCACGGTCCTTGGCGGCCTGCTCTTCCTCGCGCTTGCGCTGAATTGCTTCGTCGCGCACGCGGTCGCTTTCGGCCAGGCGCTGCTGCTCTTCGAGGTTGCGCTGACGCGATTCCTCGAGCTTACGCAGGATATCGGCGCGTTCTTCGTCCGGCGTCATCGGCGCGGCGCGGCCGCCACCTTCGTTCTCGGACTTCACGTAAGTGCGCTTCTGCCGCACTTCCACGTTGACCGTGGTTTTGGTGCGGCCGGCGTTGACAGTGACTTCCTGCAGCTTGCGCCGGTTGAGCGTGATTTTCTTGGCTGCTTCGCTCGCCGCTTCGGCAGACGTTTCGGCCTTGCCGTGCGTGCGACGCAGGAAGCCAAGCAGTTTCATCTTCTCGGTGCTGGTCACGACCTGGTCGGGACCGCTGAACTTCATTCCGGCCTCGGCCAGTTGAACCAGCAGTTTATCGACCGGCGTATTGACCAGTTCGGCAAGCTTGCGGATGGTGGTTTGCTGCGACATTCGGATCCTATGATCTGGTTGGCGCCCCCTCGCCCAGAGCAAGGGATACGCTGATTCTAAGCCCTGATGGGGTCAGGGCGCGGTTCATTGCCGGCTCATTCGCCGCGCTCCAAACGGGCGATCTCCTCGGCGCGGGCCGCCAGGATCAGCGCCGCAGCGCGCTCCTGGGTCATGCCCTCGATGCCGAAGTCGACGATCTCGTCCGCTGCCAGGTCGGACAAGTCCTCGCTGGTGCGCACGCCGTGCTCGGCCAGCGCAAAGGCCGTTTCCTCGTCCATCCCCTCCAGCGCCAGCAGGTCCTCGGTGGGCTGAGTTCCTTCCAGGCCCTCCTCCTCGGCCAGCGCGGCGTTCAGCAGCGCATCGCGGGCACGGGCGCGCAGTTCTTCAACGATGTCTTCGTCGAAGCCCTCCACCGCCAGCAACTCGCCGACCGGCACGTAGGCGATTTCTTCGACCGTGTTGAAACCTTCGGAGACCAGGATCGCGGAGATTTCCTCGTCCACTTCCAGGCGGTCCATGAACAGCTGGCGTGCCGCGGCCTGCTCGGCCTCGGACTTGGCGGCCACCTGGTCGGCGGTCATCACGTTGAGCTGCCAACCGGTCAGGCGGCTGGCCAGACGCACGTTCTGGCCACCCTTGCCGATCGCCTGCGCAAGGCGGTCTTCCGCCACGGCCAGGTCCATCGAGTGCTTGTCTTCATCGACGATGATCGACTGCACTTCGGCAGGCGCCATTGCGTTGATGACGAAGTTGGCCGGGTTCTCGTTCCACAACACGATGTCCACGCGCTCGCCATTGAGTTCGTTGGACACCGCCTGCACGCGCGAACCGCGCATGCCGATGCATGCGCCGATGGGATCGGTGCGGGCGTCGTGCGCGATCACGGCAATCTTGGCGCGGTCGCCCGGATCGCGTGCGCAAGCCTTGATCTCGACCAGGCCCTGGCCGACCTCCGGTACTTCGAGCTTGAACAGTTCGATCATGAATTCCGGTGCGGCACGGCTGATGAACAGCTGCGGGCCACGTGGCTCGGAGCGCACTTCGGCCAGATAACCGCGCACGCGGTCGCCGGGACGCAGCACGTCGCGCGGAATGCCCTTGTCCTTCGGAATGAAGGCTTCGGCGTTGCCGCCAAGATCGACAAAAATATTGCCGCGCTCTGCGCGCTTGACCACGCCGGTGATCAACTCACCCACACGATCCTTCCACGCATCCACCACCTGCTGACGCTCGGCCTCGCGCACACGCTGCACGATCACCTGCTTGGCGGCCTGCGCGGCGATACGGCCGAAGTCGGGATTCTCGATCTGTTCTTCGATGTAATCGCCCACTTCCACGCCATCGGCTTCGTCGATGGCATCCATCAGACGCACCTGGCGGTCAGGGGATTCCATCACCACATCATCGGCAACCACTTCCCAGCGACGGTAGGTTTCGTAAGTACCGTCCTTGTGATCGATGGTGACGCGGGCCAGCACGTCCTGGTCGGGATAGCGCTTCTTCGCTGCGGAAGCCAGCGCGGCCTCGATCGCTTCGAAGATCACCTCGCGCGGCACGCCCTTCTCGTTGGCGACCGCATCCACTACCAGCAAAAGTTCCTTGCTCATTTCGTCACTCCGCGCGCGGCTTGCCAGCCGCCGACTCGTTGGATGGTTTCTTCTTTTCGTGCCCGGGTTTTTTCGGGCCGGGCTTGTTCGGTTTCTGCGGTGCCAGACCCAGCGCAACCCAATCCGGCACGATGCGCGCTTTGTCGATATTGTCGTAGACGATCTGCACGTCCTTGCCATCGACGGCGAACACCACCGCAGCTGCCTCGGCATCGATGCGCAGGATCTCGCCCTGGAAGCGGCGCCGACCATCCTGCGCCAGCTTCAAGACGATCTTTGCCGACTCACCGGTGTGGCGCGCGAACTGTTCAAGCGTGAACAGCGGACGATCCACACCCGGAGATGACACTTCAAGCGTGTAGTTGCCGCTGATCGGGTCTTCGACGTCGAGCTGAGCGGAGACTTCACGGCTCACGCGCTCGCAGTCGTCGACATTGATGACACGCTCGGGCTGTTCGGCCAGCGGCACATCGATATATAGGCGCAAAGTGGCGCCGCCTGGAGCGGGAAGATATTCCACGCCCAGCAGTTCCAAGCCCAGGGACTCAACCGTTGGACTCAGCAGATTCGCGATTTCGGTCGCTTTTTCGCTCACAGACTGCCCTGATCAGATGATTGCCAGTAGAACCCCGGCAACCGGCAGCAAACTTTCCGGTTCCGGAAAAAACAAGGGGCCCGATGGGCCCCTTGCGTGAAAAAAGCCCGACCTCTCAGGGTCGGCGTAAAGACGGGAACATGCGTCCTTACGATCCAAGAAGCTGAATCACTGCGATGAAGCAACAATTCGAAACTTGGTAGCGGGGGCAGGATTTGAACCTGCGACCTTCGGGTTATGAGCCCGACGAGCTGCCAGACTGCTCCACCCCGCAGCAGAAGCGGAATTATGAAGAACTTGAGCGGCAATTGCAAGCCCTAGTTTTTTCATCTGTTGGACAGCGTGGCGGCTGTTCAACGTCGCGACGAATAATACCCGCAATGCAACAAAAACGAAACAGTAAACACGGTTTATTTCAGTGCGATGCCAACCACACGATGCGGCACTGCGAGACCCAGCGTTGCGTAGAGGCCTTACGCGAGGCCGGCGAACGCGCGCTGGCACCACACCATGATCGGACTCCAGGCCAGGCCAAGTGCAAGCAGGGCCAGCGCATTGACGCCGAGCACGGTACCCAGCACACGATCGTTATTGGCCGGCAACGGCTCGCCTACCGGCTCGTCGAAGTACATGACCTTGATGACGCGCAGGTAGTAGTACGCGCCGATCACTGCGCAGATCACGCCGACCAACGCCAGCCACAGCATGTCGCCCTTCACTGCCGCGCCCAGCACCGCCAGCTTGGTCCAGAAACCGAGGAACGGCGGGATACCTGCAAGCGATGCCATGATGCACAGCACCAGGCCAGCCATCCACGGATTGCGCGCGTTAAGTCCCTTGAAGTCGTCGATGTTTTCCGCTTCGAACCCATTGCGCGACAGCGCGATGATGGCGCCGAAGGACGCAGTGGACATGATCGTGTAGCTGACCGCGTAGAACATCGCGGCCGCGTAGCCTTCTTCCCCGCCGCCAGCCACGCCCATCAGCAGGAAGCCGATATGCGAGACCGTCGAGTACGCGAGCATGCGCTTGAGGTTGCTCTGCGCAATGGCCATCAGGTTACCGACCACCAGCGACACCGCCGACAAGCCGCCGATCAGCAGATGCCACTGCGGCGACAACGGACCCATGCCGACTTCCAGCAGGCGATAGGCCATACCGAACGCTGCAAGCTTGGGCGCCGAGCTGATGAACAACGCGATCGGTGCAGGCGCACCCTGATACACGTCGGGCAGCCACATGTGGAAGGGCGCAGCACCGAGCTTGAAGGCGACGCCGGCGATCATGAAGATGGTGCCGGTCAGCAGCAACGTGCGCTCGTTGGAGCCTTCGATCGCATCATGGATGCCGGCCAGGCTGAGCGTACCGGTGGCGCCGTAGACCAGCGACATGCCGTACAGCAGCAGACCCGACGCGAGGGAGCCCAGGACGAAATACTTCATCGCCGCTTCGGTGGCCAGGCCATTGTCGCGGTTGGAGGCGACCAGTGCGTAGGAGCACAGCGCCAGCAGCTCCAGACCCAGATACACCATCAGCAGGCTACCGGCCGATGCCAGCAACATCATGCCGGCGGTGGCGAACAGTACCAATACCGGGATTTCGCCCTGGTAGAGATTGCGCTCGCGCAGGTAGGTCCAGCCGTAGACCAGGCTCAGCCCGCTGACCAGCACGATCACGGTCTTCATGACATCGGCCGCGGTATCGCGGACGAACATGCCGTTGAAGATATCGCCCTGCCCGCCCGTGCCGGTCGCAAGCAACACGAGCACCACGGCAAGCACGGCAACGGAGAACAGGTGGGTCCAGACCTTGTTCCGCTGGCTCACGAACAGGTCGAGCATCAGCAGTGCGAAGGCGCCGCCGATCAGCACCAGCTCCGGTACGAGCGGAGCCAGGTCAGCGGTGGTCAACGGCGCGAGCGTTGGCGTGGTCATCATTAAATCCTGGAAATCAAAACGTACGGCAAGCGGTCAGAGCTTGGTCGCGGCAATCTGGGTTGCCAGCTTGGCGATCGAGGGTTCCATCAGATCGGTCAGCGGCTTCGGATACAGGCCCAGGGCGAGCACGCCGGCGGCGAACACCCCCAGCACGAACGCTTCGCGGCCATTGATGTCCTTCAGCTCGGCCACGTGTGCATTGGCCACTTCGCCGAAGAACACGCGCTTGTAGAGCCACAGTGTGTACGCCGCGGTGATCACCAGCGTGGTGGCTGCAGCGAAGGCAACCAGCGGATGCTTCTGGAAGCTGGCCAGGATGACCATGAACTCGCCGACAAAACCACTCGTTCCAGGCAAGCCGGCATTGGCCATGAAGAACAACATGGAGAACGTGGCGAACCACGGCATCACGTTGACCACGCCGCCGTAGTCGGCGATGCGACGGGTATGCATGCGGTCGTAGAGCACGCCGATGCATGAGAACATCGCACCGGATACGAAACCGTGCGAAATCATCTGCACCATCGCGCCCTGCAGGCCCAGACGGGCAGCATCGGTGCTGCCATACTCGCGCACCAAAGTGAAGGCGATAAAGGTACCGAGCGTGACGAAACCCATGTGCGCGATGGACGAATACGCCACCAGCTTCTTCATGTCGTCCTGTACCAACGCCACCAGGCCGACATAGATCACCGCAATCAGCGACAGCGTGATGACCAGCCAGGCGAACTCATGACTCGCATCCGGCACGATCGGCAGGTTGAAGCGCAGGAAGCCGTAGCCGCCGATCTTCAACGCAATCGCCGCCAGGATCACCGAACCGGCCGTCGGCGCCTCGACGTGCGCGTCCGGCAACCAGGTGTGCACCGGGAACATCGGCACCTTGACCGCAAAGGCGATCAGAAACGCAAAGAAGATCCAGGTCTGTTCCTTGGCGGTCAGCTGCAGCGCGTAGAGATCGGCGAGCTGGAAGCTGCCGCCCTTCAAATACAGATACACCAGGCCCACCAGCATCAGCACCGAGCCAAGGAAGGT
This sequence comes from Xanthomonas cissicola, assembly GCF_008801575.1. Lineage (GTDB taxonomy): Bacteria > Pseudomonadota > Gammaproteobacteria > Xanthomonadales > Xanthomonadaceae > Xanthomonas > Xanthomonas cissicola. Next base: position 22,792 of record NZ_VZPL01000021.1, read on the forward strand.
ATACAGGAAGAACTTCATCGCCGCGTAGATGCGCCGCGGGCCGCCCCAGACACCGATGATCAGGAACATCGGGATCAGCATGGCTTCGAAGAACACGTAGAACAACATCGCGTCGGTGGCGGCGAAGATGCCAACGGTGACACCTTCCAGGATCAGGAAGGCAGCGACGTACTGATTGACGCGCTTGTCGATCGAGCGCCAGGCACCGATCAAGGCCAGCACCGTCACCAGCGTGGTCAGCACGATCAACGCGACCGCGATGCCATCCACGCCCAGGTTATAGCCGATGTTATAAGCCGGGATCCAGGCATGCAGTTCGATGAACTGCATGGCGCCATTGGCCGTGTCGTAGCCCAGCAGCGGCAGACTCAGCGCAAAGGTCGCCACCGCTACCGCCAAAGACGCCCAGCGGGCAGTCTCGGCGTTGCGCAACGCAAGGATCAGGGCGCCACCGATAATCGGCAGCCAGATCAAGATAGACAGTAAAGGCCAGTTCGACACGTTTTCTTATTCCGTACAGGTCAACGCCAGAAATGCATCAGTACCGCCAACAAGGCGATCAAACCGATGATCATTGCGAAGGCGTAGTGATAGAGGAAACCGGATTGCGTGCGACGCAGCAGATTTGCAGCCAGGTCGATCAGTCGGGCAGAACCGTTGACGACAGCGCCGTCGACCACATGGGTATCGACTGCACGTGACGCCTTGCCAAGCACAACGCCACCACCGGCGAAGCCATTGATCCAGAGCTTGTCGAAGCCGTACTTGTTTTCCAGCAACCACACGATCGGCGCGAATGTCTTGCGCGACTTGGTGGCCAGTTCCGGCTTCCACAGGTAGAACAGCGCTGCCAGCAACAGCCCGGCTACCGTCAGGAAGAACGGAGCGGCCAGCATGCCATGCAGTGCGAATGCGACCGGACCATGGAACTCTTCGGCCAACGCACCAACGGTATCGCGTGCCGGATCGTAGAAATCGACGATACCAGTGAAGAACGAAACTGCCTGGCCCTTCATGGCGTGCGCTGCATGGTGGCCCTGCCAGTCGGTCCCGAACAACATCGGACCGATCGTGAAGAAGCCGATCGCGATCGAGGGGATTGCTAACAAGACCAGCGGCAGCGTTACCACCCACTTGGACTCATGCGGCTCGTGGGCGCCATGGTGACCATGTCTGTGATCGTCGTGGGCATGCGCATCGTGCGAGTGAACCTGCGCTTCGGCATCGGTATGCGCGCTGTCGTGATGCGAATGCGCGTCGTGCGCATGGGCGTCGCGGAACCGCTCCTTGCCGTGGAAGGTCAGGAACAGCAGACGGAAGCTGTAGAAACTGGTCACCAGTACGCCGCCAAGCACGGCCCAGTAGCCATAGGTTGCGACCCAGTTATGCGACTCATGCGCATGATGCGCGGCCGCTTCGATGATGGTGTCCTTCGAGTAGAAGCCAGAGAAGAACGGCGTACCGACCAGTGCCAGCGTACCGATCACGCTGGTCCAGTAGGTCACCTTCATGTACTTGCGCAGGCCACCCATCTTGCGCATGTCCTGCTCGTGGTGCATGCCGATGATCACAGAGCCGGCAGCCAGGAACAGCAGTGCCTTGAAAAAGGCGTGGGTCATCAGGTGGAACACGGCTGCCGAATACGCCGACACGCCCAATGCCACCGTCATGTAACCCAGCTGCGACAGCGTGGAGTAAGCGACCACGCGCTTGATGTCGTTCTGCACGATACCGATCAGGCCGGTGAAAAACGCCGTGGTCGCACCGATGAACAGGATGAAGTTCAACGCCGTTTCCGACAGTTCGAACAGCGGCGACATGCGCGCCACCATGAAGATGCCGGCGGTCACCATCGTTGCTGCGTGGATCAGCGCCGAGATCGGCGTGGGGCCTTCCATCGAGTCCGGCAGCCACACATGCAACGGCACCTGGGCCGACTTGCCCATCGCACCGATGAAAAGGCAGATGCAGATCAGCGTCATCACGCTCCATTCGTAGCCCGCGAACAGCTGCACCTTGGCACCGGCCATGGTGGTCGCATTGGCGAACACGGTGGAGTAATCCAGCGAGCCGAACCACAACAGCACACCGGCGATACCGAGGATGAAGCCGAAGTCGCCGACGCGATTGACCAGGAACGCCTTCATGTTGGCGAACACGGCCGTCGGACGCTTGAACCAGAAACCGATCAACAGGTACGACACCAGACCCACCGCTTCCCAGCCGAAGAACAGCTGCAGGAAGTTGTTGCTCATCACCAGCGTGAGCATGGAGAAGGTGAACAACGAGATGTAGCTGAAGAAGCGCTGGTAGCCCGGATCTTCTTCCATGTAGCCGATGGTGTAGATGTGCACCAGCAGCGACACGAAGGTCACCACCACCATCATCATTGCAGTCAGGCGGTCGACCATGAAGCCGACATGCGCAGAGTAATTGCCGACATCAAAGAACATGTAGAGGTTCTGGTTGAACGGGCTGGCGCCCTGCTCGACCAGCTGATACAGCGTCACGCACGACAGCACGCAGCTCACCGCAACACCGAGGATGGTGACGTACTGCGCGCCCTTGCGCCCGACCTGGCGCCCGAACAGGCCGGCGATGATGCTGCCGACCAGCGGTGCAAGCACCACTGCGATCAACAGACTCTTGGAGAGAGTGATTTCCATCTACAGGTCAGCCCTTCAACGTATCGACTTCGGCCACATTGATCGTGCGGCGCGTGCGGAACAGAGTCACCAGGATCGCAAGGCCGATCGCAGCCTCCGCAGCGGCAACCGTCAGAATGAAGAACACGAACAACTGACCGGCGGTATCGCCAAGCTCGCGCGAGAACGCAATAAAGTTGACGTTGACCGACAGCAGCATCAACTCGATCGACATCAGCAGCACGATGACGTTCTTGCGGTTGAGGAAGATGCCGGCCAGCGAGATGCAGAACAGCACCGCGCCCAGTCCAAGCAGGTGGCCCAAGGTAATCAAGACTTCGCCTCCTGTCCGTCGGCCGCGTCGATCTGCGGCGCAACCTGTACCGGCTTTTCAACCGCCATTTTGACCATGCGCAGACGGTCGCCCGCCTTCACCCGCGACTGCTCGCCGGCATTCTGCAACTTGATGCCAGTGCGCTTGCGCAGGGTCAGCATCACTGCAGCCACCACCGCCACCGTCAGGATCACCGCCGCAAATTCGAACGGCAGCAGAAATTCGGTGTACAGGCTCTTGGCCAACCAGGTCAGGTTGGAACTGTCTGCAGCTTGCGCAGCTGCGTTGTCTGCAGGGAACGGCGTGGCGCTACGCGCCTTGACACCGATCAGCGTGACCATCTGCGCGAGCATGGCAACCGCCACGATGACGCCGAGCGGCATGTACTTGACCCAACCCTCGCGCAAGCGGCTGGTATCGATGTCCAGCATCATCACCACGAACAGAAACAGCACCATCACCGCGCCGACGTAGACCAGCACGAGGGTCACGCCGAGGAATTCGGCCCCGATCAACAACCAGATGCATGCCATCGAGAAGAACGTGAGGATCAGGCACAACACGGCGTACACCGGGTTGCGCACGCTGATCACCGCACCGGCGGACACGACCGCGACGGCGGAGAAGGCGTAGAAAGCAATAGAGACCCAGTCCATCATGACCTCAACGGAAGGCGGCATCGGCAGCGCGACGCTCGGCGATCTCGGTTTCTAACCGGTCTCCGATCGCCAGCAGCTGCGGCTTGTTGACAATATTTTCGCCACGCTTCTCGAAGTGGTACTCGAGGATGTGCGTTTCGACGATCGAGTCCACCGGGCAGCTTTCCTCGCAGAAGCCGCAGAAGATGCACTTGAACAGGTCGATGTCGTAGCGCGTGGTGCGGCGGGTGCCGTCTTCGTGCTTGGCCGAGTCGATGGTGATCGCCAGCGCCGGACACACCGCTTCGCACAGCTTGCAAGCGATGCAACGCTCTTCGCCGTTGGGATAGCGGCGCAGCGCGTGCAGGCCACGAAAGCGCGGCGACTGCGGGAATTTCTCCATCGGGTACAGCACGGTGTACTTGGGCTTGAACGTGTATTTCAACGTCAGCCACAAACCGCCGAGCAATTCGAGCAGCAGCAGGCTCTTGAAGTAATGGGTGATCTTGTTCATCGATTACACGCCCTTCTGGATCACGCCGTAAAACACCATCAACGCCGTCACTGCGATCCACACGATCGTGAGCGGAATGAAGACCTTCCAGCCCAGACGCATGATCTGGTCGTAGCGGTAACGCGGGAAGCTGGCGCGGAACCAGATATAGGCGCTGGCGAAGAAGAACACCTTCATCAGCAGCCACGGCCAGCCGCCCTTCCACAACCAGTCGATCCACGGCGAAATGTCCGCATTGACCCAGCCCTGGATCGGGCTCAACCAACCGCCGAGGAAGAAGATCGAGATCAGGAAGCTGACCAGGATCATGTTGGCGTATTCGGCCAGGAAGAACAGTGCGAACGCACCGCCCGAATATTCCACCATGTGACCGGCGACGATTTCCGATTCGCCTTCCACCACGTCGAACGGCGCGCGGTTGGTTTCGGCGACGCCAGAAACCCAGTACACGATGAACAACGGGAACAGCGGAATCAGGAACCAGTCGAAGAAGCCGGAATTGCCGGCCTGAGCGAACACGATCTGGCTCAGGTTGACGCTGCCGGAGGCAATCATCACACCGACCAGCGCAAAGCCCATCGCAATTTCGTAGCTGACCACCTGCGCGGCCGAACGCATCGCGCCCAGGAAGGCGTACTTCGAGTTCGACGCCCAGCCGGCCAGGATGATGCCGTACACGCCCAGCGAGGTCATCGCCAGCAGATACAGCAGGCCGACGTTGGCATTGGACAACACCAGCTTCGCATCGAACGGCACCACCGACCACGCGGCGAAGGCCGGCGCCAGTGTCAGCAGCGGTGCGATGACGAACATCGCCTTGTGCGAGCTGGCCGGTTGCACGATCTCCTTGAACAGGAGTTTGAACACGTCGGCGAAGGCCTGGAAGATGCCCATACCCACGTACATGGGCCCGTGGCGCACGTGCATCCAGCCGATCAGCTTGCGCTCCCAGACCACGTAGAAGGCCACCGTCACGATCACCGGCACGGCGATCAGCAGGATCTTCAATACCGACCAGAGCACTACGCCGCCATCGCCCAGCCCCAGGAACCACTGGTGCAACGGGTCGACCAGGTTCAACAGCAATTCGTTCATGCAGCCACCACCGTTACACGACCGGCACCGAGCGGCGCGGTTGCACCATGGCCGGATTCGATCCACACCGTGCCCGGTGCGACGCGCTTGTCCAGCACCACCGGCAACGTTGCCTTACCGGCATCGGTACCGACCTTGACCATCTGACCAGCCTGGACCTGCAACTGCGTCGCCTGCTCCGGATGCATCGCCACGCACGGCGCAATATTGAGCGGATGCGACTGCAGCGCGGCAGCCCGACGCACCACCGCATCGGTGCGGTAGATCGCCGCAGTTGCAGCGACTTCCAGCCCGTCGCTGGCGGCCGCTGGCTGCGCCGACGTCGTCGGCGTCACGCTGCGGTTCTGCATGCCGGCGCGCAGACCGACCAGGTCGATGAATTCGAAACCGGCCAGACCCAGTTCACCGCCAAGTGCACGCAGCACGCGCCATCCCTCGCGCGCTTCCACCGGCAAGCGGCCGGCAGCGCGTGCAGTCTGCACACGACCATCGAGATTGGTCAGCGATGCATCGATTTCCGGCAACGCACCGATCGGCAGAATTACATCGGCCACATCGCGCGTCGACGCACAGGCAAACTGACTGAAGGCAACCACCTTGGCACCTGCCAGCGCGCTGCGTGCAGCGGCGGCGTCGGCAAAATCCAGGCCCGGCTCGATGCCATACAGCACGTAGGCCTGACGCGGCTGGGCCAGCATGCCGGCGACACCGCGCGCGGTGGGCAGCACGCCCTGCGAGACCAGACCGACGGCATTGGCGCCCTGCGGGATGCGGCACAGCGACGCGCCGGTTGCGGCAGCAAAATCGCGTGCGGCCGCGCGCAACGCGGCAGCCTGCGGATGATTTTCGGCCAGCGCGCCGACCACGATCACGGCGCGGCTTGCAGCCTTGACCGTATCGCGCAGCCCCGCATCGCTCAGTGCATCCGCCAACTGCGAGGGCGCCACCACGGTGCGGCTTGCCTGGACGAAGGCGAAATCGAAGTCGACCGGGTTGACCGAATGAATCTGCGTACGGTTCTGGATTTGCGCCTTGCGCAGACGTGCGTGCAGCAACGGCAGTTCGTGTCGCACATTGGTGCCGAACAACACCACCACATCGGCCTGCTCGATCTCGGCCAGCGGCGTGGCGAAGGCTTCGGCCACCGCAGCGTCGGAGAAATCACGGTTGAGCAGACGATGGTCCAGATTGCCGCTGCCCAGACCCTCGGCCAGACGTGCGAGCAATGCGCCTTCTTCGTTGGACGTGGACGGATGCACGAGGACGCCAAGCGAATCGCCGGCGTTTTCGCGCAGGATTTGCGTGGCGGCGGCCAGGCCTTCGGCCCAGCTCACTTCAGTCCACTGCCCGTTCACCTTCTTCAGCGGCTTGACCGCACGGTCTTCGGCATACAGGCCCTGGTGCGAATAACGATCGCGGTCGGACAGCCAGCATTCGTTGACCGCTTCGTTCTCGCGCGGCACGGTCCGCAGCACTTCGCCACGACGCACGTGCAGGAACAAGTTCGAGCCCATTGCATCGTGATAGCCCAGCGATTCGCGCGCCATCAGTTCCCACGGACGTGCGCGGAACTGGAATACCTTGTTGGTCAACGCGCCCACCGGGCAGACGTCGATGACGTTGCCGGAAATTTCGGTGGTCAGCGGCTTGCCGTCGTAGGTACCGATCTGCAGATTCTCACCACGATACATGCCACCCAGCTCATAGGTGCCGGCAATGTCTGCGGTGAAACGCACGCAACGGGTGCACTGGATGCAGCGAGTCATCTCGGTGGCGACCAGCGGACCGATGTCCTCGTCCGGCACCACGCGCTTGCGCTCGTTGAACCGGCTCACCGAACGGCCATAGCCGAGCGAGACGTCCTGCAGCTCGCACTCGCCGCCCTGATCGCAGATCGGGCAGTCCAGCGGGTGGTTGATCAGCAGGAACTCCATCACGCTGCGCTGGTACTTCAGCGCCTTCTCGCTACGCGTGGTGACCTTCATGCCGTCCATCACCGGCGTGGCGCAGGCAGGCGACGGCTTGGGCGACTTTTCGACATCGACCAGGCACATGCGGCAGTTGGCCGCGATCGGCAGCTTCTCGTGATAGCAGAAGCGCGGGATCGGGATGCCGGCCTTGTCGGCCGCCTGGATGATCATCGAGCCCTTCGGCACCACCAGGGACTGCCCGTCGATCTCGACGGTGACATGGTCCGGTGGCACGTTCGGGTTCACTGGTTGGGCGCTCATGCAGCCACTCCGACTTGCGTATCGACGATCGAACGACCGTTGACGATGTAGTACTCGAACTCGTCCCAGAACTGGCGCAGGAAGCCCTGAATCGGCCATGCCGCCGCTTCGCCGAACGCACAGATGGTGTGGCCTTCGATCTGGCCGGCGACGGTGCGCAGCTGATGCAGGTCTTCCATCGTTGCCTTGCCGGCGACGATGCGCTCCAGCACGCGGTGCATCCAGCCGGTGCCCTCGCGGCACGGGGTGCACTGGCCGCAGGATTCCTTGTGGAAGAACTGCGAGATGCGGCAGGCAAAGCGGACGCAGCAGACGCTGTCGTCCAGCACCACGATGGCACCCGAACCCAGACCGGTGCCGAGCGCGCGCAAGGTGTCGTAGTCCATCTGCAGGCCCGCGACCTGGTCGGCCTTCAGCACCGGCATCGACACGCCGCCGGGCACCACACCCTTGAGCTTGCGACCCGGGCGCAGCCCGCCGGCCATTTCCAGCAGTTCGTCGAAGGTGGTGCCGAGCGGCACCTCGAAATTGCCGCCCTTCTGCACGCAACCGGACACCGAGAAGATCTTCGGGCCGCCGTTCTTGGTCTTGCTCAGCCCGAGGAACCACTCCGGGCCGTTGCGAATGATCGCCGGCACCGACGCGTAGGTCTCGGTGTTGTTGATGGTGGTCGGCTTGCCGTACAGGCCGAAATTCGCCGGGAACGGCGGCTTGTAGCGCGGCTGGCCTTTCTTGCCTTCCAGCGATTCCATCAATGCGGTTTCTTCGCCGCAGATGTAGGCGCCAGCACCCAGCGCACCGTAGATGTCGATATCCACGCCGCTGCCGAGAATGTTCTTGCCCAACCAACCGTTGGCGTACGCGTCGGCCAGCGCCAGCTCGAAGTTTTCGAACGGCTCGTGGTGGAATTCGCCACGCAGGTAGTTGTAGCCCACCGTCGAGCCGGTGGCGTAGCAGGCGATCGCCATACCCTCCACCACCGAATGCGGGTTGTAACGCAGGATGTCACGGTCCTTGCAGGTGCCCGGCTCGGATTCGTCCGAGTTGCACAGGATGTACTTCTGCATGTTGCCCTTGGGCATGAACGACCACTTCAACCCGGTCGGGAAGCCTGCGCCACCGCGGCCGCGCAGGTTGGACGCCTTGACCATCTCGATGACATCGGCGGGCGGGATCTTCTCTTCGAGGATCTTGCGCAGCGCGGCGTAGCCACCGGTTTTCAGATAGCTCTCATACGACCACGGAGTGTCGTAGTGCAAGGTCGTGTAGACGACCTGATGCGGCTGCGGCGCCGGACCGACCGGGCCTGAGGGTGCGTGATGATGTGCCATGTCTTACTCCAGCCCGTCCAGCAGCGCGTCGACCTTTTCTTTCGTCAGGTGCTCGTGATAGTGGCCGTTGATGACCATCATCGGCGCTGCGGAGCAGGCAGCCAGGCACTCTTCTTCGCGCTTGAGGTAGACGCGGCCATCGGCCGTCGACTGCCCCAGTTTGCAACCCAGCTTCTTCTCGGCGTGCGCCAGAAGATCTTCGGCGCCGTTGAGCCAGCAGCTGATATTGGTGCAGAACGCCACGTTGTGGCGGCCGACGCGTTCGGTCTCGAACATCGAATAGAAGCTGGCGACCTCATAAGCCCATACCGGTGGCAGCTCCAGGTACTTGGCCACGCCCACGATCAATTCGTCGGTCAGCCAGCCCTGGTTCTGTTCCTGCGCAGCATGCAGACCCTGCAGCACCGCCGAACGCTTGCGGTCCGGCGGGAACTTGGTCAGCCAGTGATCGATGTGCGCGCGCGTCTTGTCGCTCAGCACCACCTGCGGATCGACGTCGCGCGCCGCTTCGAAATTACCCGTCGCCTTCATCGGTCAACCTCACCGAAAACCAAATCGTAAGTACCGATCATCGCCACGACGTCGGCCAGCAAATAGCCTCGCACCACTGCGTCCATCGACGACAGATGCGCAAAGCCCGGCGCGCGCAGGTGCACGCGGAACGGCTTGTTGGCGCCGTCTGACATCAGGTAGCAACCGAACTCGCCCTTGGGCGCTTCGACCGCACTATAGGTTTCGCCGGCCGGTACGCAGTAGCCTTCACTGAACAGCTTGAAGTGATGGATCAGCGCTTCCATGTCGTCCTTCATGCCTTCGCGGCTGGGCGGGGCGACCTTGAAATTCGTGACCATGACCGGGCCAGGGTTGGCCTTCAGCCACTTCACGCACTGCTTGATGATGCGGTTGGATTCGCGCATCTCGGCCACGCGCACCAGGTAGCGGTCATAGCAGTCGCCATTGGTGCCGACCGGGATATCGAAATCCACCGCGTCGTACTTGGCGTAGGGCTGCTTCTTGCGCAGATCCCACTCGATACCCGAACCACGCAGCATCGGACCGGTCATGCCCCAGGCGCGTGCCAGATCCGGGCTGATGATGCCGACGTCGACGGTACGCTGCTTCCAGATGCGGTTATCGGTCAGCAGGGTTTCGTATTCGTCCACGCGTGCCGGGAAGGTATTGGTGAACTCCTCCAGGAAGTCCAGCATGGTGCCTTCGCGACCGGCATTGCGCTTCTTCAGCGCCCCGCCCTTGTGCCAACGCGACTCCTTGTACTGCGGCATGCGATCGGGCAGATCGCGGTAGACGCCGCCGGGACGGTAGTAGGCAGCGTGCATGCGCGCGCCACTGACCGCCTCGTAGACGTCCATCAGTTCTTCGCGCTCGCGGAATGCATACAGCATCACCGCCATCGCCCCCAGATCGAGCGCATTGGAACCGACCCACATCAAGTGGTTCTTGATGCGGGTGATCTCGTCGAACATGGTGCGGATGTACTGCGCACGCTCGGGCGCTTGGATCCCCATCAGGGATTCGATCGCGCGCACGTAGGCGTGCTCGTTGCACATCATCGAGACGTAATCCAGACGGTCCATGTACGGAACCGACTGGTTGAACGGCTTGGACTCGGCCAGCTTCTCGGTGCCACGGTGCAGCAGACCGATATGCGGATCGGCACGCACCACGGTCTCGCCGTCCATTTCCAGGATCAAACGCAACACGCCGTGCGCCGCAGGATGCTGCGGGCCGAAGTTCATCGTGTAATTGCGGATTTCCTGCTTGCTTTCGACAGGATTGCTCGCGAAGGCATCGGTTGCCTGGCGGAACTCACTCACTTGGCAGTCTCCGACTTGCCCACTTCACCAGCGGCAGTCTCATAACGGGCATCGTCGCGAATGACGCGCGGCACGCCGACGCGCGGCTCGACCGAGGTCACCGGCTCGTACACTACGCGCTTGCGCTCCTCGTCGTAACGCACTTCGACGTTGCCGATCAGCGGGAAGTCCTTGCGGAACGGGTGGCCGACGAATCCGTAGTCGGTCAGGATGCGGCGCAGGTCCGGGTGCCCGTCAAACACGATGCCGAACAGGTCGAACGCCTCGCGCTCGAACCAGTTCACGCCCGGCCAGATATCGGTCACCGACGCCACCACCGGCACCTGCTCGTCCGGTGCGTAGCAGCGCACGCGCAGACGCTGGTTGTGCTGGTAGGAAATCAGCTGCGCGACCACCGCAAAGCGCTGCTTGGGCAGCTGCTGCGGCTGCGCGCCAGCGGAGCTTTCCTGGCTGGGGAATTCGCCCCAGGCGAAACGGCCGACCGCCTTGCCTTCGACGCCGCGACTGAAGCCCTGCGACGACACGTCGGCGGTATCCCACTCGTCGCTGCCGTAGCCGAGGTAATCGACGCCGCACAGGTCGCTGAGCTGCTCGAAACCGAGCTCGTCACGCAGTGCAAGACAGGTGGCGTGCCAATCGGCGGCAGCGACTTCCAGCGTCACTTCGCCGCGCGGCAATGCCACGGCAATCTGCGCACCGGCGAAACGTGCCGCAAGTCGGTCAGTGAAGGAGGATGCTTGCTCTGCCATGGGGGCTTGGCTGCTCTCGGTAGAAGAAGACGGGTGTCAGCGCGCGATCGTCTGGGTACGCCAGATCTTCTTCTGCAGCTGCAGGATGCCGTAGACCAGCGCCTCGGCGGTCGGCGGGCAGCCCGGGACGTAAATGTCCACCGGCACGATGCGGTCGCAACCGCGCACCACCGAATACGAATAGTGATAGTAGCCGCCGCCGTTGGCGCAGCTGCCCATCGAGATGACCCACTTCGGATCCGGCATCTGGTCATAGACCTTGCGCAGCGCCGGGGCCATCTTGTTGACCAGAGTGCCGGCCACGATCATCACGTCGGACTGGCGCGGCGACGGGCGGAACACCACGCCGTAGCGGTCCAGATCCAGGCGCGAGGCGCCCGCATGCATCATCTCGACGGCGCAGCACGCCAGGCCGAAGGTCATCGGCCACATCGAGCCGGTGCGTGCCCAGTTCAGCAGCGCATCGACGCTGGTGGTCACGTAACCCTTCTCGAGCAACGGGTTTTCGCCTTCCGGGCGCAGGATGTCTTCCACCCGGCCTTCCGGCATCGGGTTGGTCATCAGACTATCCAGGGTCTGAATCACTCCCATTCCAGCGCTCCCTTCTTCCACACGTAGATAAAGCCGAGGAACAACATACCGACGAACAGCCCCATGGTGACCAGCGAACGTGCGCCGATCTCCATGAACACCTGCGTCCACGGCACGATGAAGATGATTTCCAGATCGAACACGATGAACTGGATCGCGATCAGGTAGTAGCGCACATCGAACTTCATGCGCGCGTCTTCGAAGGCCTCGAAGCCGCACTCGTAAGGCGAGAGCTTGCGCGGGTCCGGGCTACGCGGACCGAGGAATCGACCGACCAACATCAGCACGATGCCGATACCGGTGGCGACGATCAGAAACAGCAGACTCGGCAAATATTCGGCCAGCACAGCGATTCTCTCTTGCCTCTGCCCGCACGCGCCGCGTGCCGGCATGGGGTATAGGCAGACCCCGCGCGCGACAAGCGATGCGCAGGAACTGCAGCCAAACAATGGTGCCCAAGAGGGGACTCGAACCCCTACGACCTAAGTCGCTACCACCTCAAGGTAGTGCGTCTACCAATTCCGCCACCTGGGCATACGTTGCGCCGCTGGGCATCCCAGTGCGCAGCGTATTGTAACCGGCTTCAGCGTTTTTGTGCTGGTTCTGAAGCGTTTTCTTCGCTTGCTGCAGGCGCTGGCTGCGCCGGTGCGGACTGTGCAGGCGCGACTGGCGGAGCGGCGGCCGGAGCCGGCTGCGACGGAGCAGTCGGCACGGCACCTGCGGCCGGAGCCTGCGGCAACGGCTGGGTGAGCTCGCCGGCGGCGGCAGGAGCCGGGGTTGCCGACTGCGACATCACACCCAGGTTCTGATCCGTGGGACGTGCGCCGTGCGTGGCGTACCACGCCATGAACAGGCTGATGCTGAAGAACACCACCGCCAGCCACTTGGTCGACTTGGACAGGAAGTTCGACGCACCCTGCGAACCAAACACGGTGCCCGACGCCCCGGCGCCGAAGCCGGAACCAGCCGCAGCGCCTGCGCCACGCTGCATCAGGATCAGCGCAATCATCGCCAGGGCGACCAGCACGTAGACCACATTGAGGATCAACATCAGCATTTCGAAATCCGTCCCCGGACAAAACTTAATGGGTTAGCACGCGGCCGCCGCGCGTGCGATGGCCAGGAAATCTTCGGCGACCAGTGATGCGCCTCCGACCAGCCCGCCATCGACGTCAGGCTGTGCGAACAGCTCGCCGGCGTTGTCGGGCTTGACACTGCCCCCGTACAGGATGGGCAACGAATCGGCGATTCTAGCATCCGCCTTCGCGACTTCGCCACGCAGGAAAGCGTGCACCGCCTGGGCCTGCTCCGGGGTGGCGGTGCGGCCGGTGCCAATGGCCCAGATCGGTTCGTAGGCCAGCACCGCGTCCGCAAAACCGGTACTGCCCACCAGCGCCAGGACCGGGTCGAGCTGGGCACGTAGGATTGCCTCAGTCTGACCGGCTTCACGCTGTTCCAGCGATTCGCCCACGCACAGCACCGGAATCAGCCCGGCATGGAGGGCGGCGGCGAACTTGCGCGCTACCAGTTCGCTACTCTCCTGATGGTATTGGCGGCGCTCGGAGTGGCCGACCAACCCGTAACCAGCACCGACATCGACCAGCATCGAGGCCGATACCTCGCCGGTGTAGGCGCCCTTCTCGTTACTGCTGACGTCCTGGGCTCCGAACGACAGGTGATGGGCCTCGAAATCCTCGATCAGGTCGCCGAGGTAAGGCAGTGGCGGCAGGATAACGACTTCGACACCCTCCAGGGGCATGTGCGCGGCCAGCTTGGCCACCAGTTCGGTGGCGAAGGCGCGGCTGCCATGCAGCTTCCAATTTCCGGCAACGATCTTTCGACGCATCAGGCGCAGGTTCCTGAGTTGAAGACAGGCGACAGAATAGCCCAAGGCCTGTCGGCAACCGGCACACTTCTGTCCGCCAGATTTCCTCCCGCTTCCCTTACAGGAACCTGCCATGTCCGTTTCGCCTGTCTTCGCCCTGATCACCGGCGCCTCCAGCGGCATCGGCCGCGAGATTGCGCGCGCATACGCCAGGCGCGGCATGCCGTTGATCCTGACCGCACGACGGGTAGACCGGCTGCTGGCATTGGCCGAGGAATTGCGCAGCACGGTTCGGGTGGAAGTGCTGCCGGCCGATCTGGCCGACCCTGCCGCGGCCGAAGCGCTGGCAACGCAGATCCAGCGCAACGGCTGGACCGTGGGCACACTGGTCAACAACGCCGGTTACGGCGTGCCGGGCCGCTATCTGCACAACGACTGGGCCACGCATGCGCGCTTCCTGCAGGTGATGGTAGGCGCGGTGTGCGAGCTGACCTGGCGACTGCTGCCAATGATCCGTGCCAGCGGCCAGGGCCGCATTCTCAACGTGGCCTCGTTCGCCGCACTGACGCCCAGCGCCGATGGGCAGACCCTCTATGCGGCCAGCAAGAGTTTCATGCTGCGCTTCAGCGAATCGCTGGCGCTGGAAAACGCCGATTGCGCGCTCAAGGTGTGCGCGCTGTGCCCGGGCTTTGCCTGGTCCGAATTCCACGACGTGACCGGCACCCGCGAGGCGATGTCCACCCTGCCCGCCTGGGCCTGGCTGCAGGCCGATGCAGTGGCCGAATATGGAATCGCCGCACTGGAGCGCGGCCAGGTGCTGGCGGTGCCGGGCTGGCGCTATCGGCTGGTCAACGCAGCACTGCGGCTGTTGCCGCATGCGCTCGCCCTACGCCTGATGGCGCGCGGCTCGCATCGGGTGCGGCCGCTGGATTGACGCGCCGGCAGACTGCGTATGCAGGAGCGATCGCCCGTGCTCGGCAGCGCTTCGTGCGTGACTTCAACCTGGGCGACCGCAGGGCTTGCGATGACCACGCAAGCGCACGTATCGAGCGTCGGTGATTTGGATGCAGCGCATGCCCGTCCAAATCGGCATCAGCTCACGCGCCCTACCGCCAGCGCTAACGCCACCCGCTGGCTTCAGTGATTGACGATCTCGCCGTGCATGGCCGCCAGGCGCGCCAGCAGGCGGTTTTGCGTGCGGCGCGGAATCTTGCGCTGATCCATGGCCCAGTTCAGATCCTCGACCAGGGCATTGAAGTCGCCTTCGCGGATGGCCAGGTGCGCGTGCGCCTGCTGCATCGACTTGGCCGTATCAGGGCATGGGCCGTCGGCGACATGGCAGAACTTCTGCACCAGGCGCTCGTTGAGCATGACGATATTGACGCGCGCGAATTTATCGACGATGCGTGGGTCGTCGGCGATGCGCGAGAGCATGGTTTCCACCAGTGCTTCGATGCCGGCCTGCCCGCCAAGTTCGTCGTACAGCGTCTGCCGCGACTGCGTGCTGGCGCAGGCGCTCGTCAGGCCCAGCATGCAGAGCAACGACCAGCGCAGCCATCGGTTCATCAGAACGCCACCTGCAACGAGAGATAAGGGCCGCGCTGATCGGCAAGCGTGGCGATATCGCCAAGATCGGCCCAGGCGGCGGTCAACGAAACATGCTTATTGGGGAACCAGGCGACGAATGCATCCGCCCACGCTTGCTCGCGCGCGAAACCGAGGTTATTGGGTTTGTCGCGATATTCCACACCCACCGCCCAGGACGGCGACAGCACCACTGCAGCACTGACCTCGGGCACCAGACGATAGCTGTTGCGGCGATCGCCGCCAAAGCCGAGCAAACCGGCCTGGTTGGCGCGGGTAGCGCGCAAGGTGCCGTTGAGCAGCAGCTGATATCCCGCGGCGCCCTTCAGCAACAAGCGGCTCGCGCTGAGGTAGATGTCGGTGCCGTGGTCGTCGCGCGCACCGATCGCCAATGGCAAGGTGCCGTTGCGCAGGCGTTTGTATTGCACGCCCAAGCTGACTTGCGGCGCATGTGCGTACACAAGATCGCCGGCCAAGCGCACCTTGGCGCCGAACACGTCCTGGCCAAGCGCATTCCACGGCAAGCCGAGCCGGTCCTGCAGAGTGCCCAGATCCAGACGCTGGCGGGCAAGCGACAGCTCCAGCCGGTTGCCAACCGTGAGCGCGGCGCCCTGCACGTCGAGACGGTAATCGCCGCTGTCGACGTGGGTTGCGAACGCGACGGTGCCAAGCTCGTCGCGCGTGCCGTACCCAGACAAGGTGGCCCACGGCACGATGCCGCCGCCACTACTGCCTTCGATCATCGATACGCCGCCGGTGGCGAGCAGGCGCCCGTCGCCGGCCAGGGCATGCAGCGGCGCGAACACCCCGGCTACCGCAACAGCAAGCAGCGCGACACGCAGATGCCCGCTCATCGCTGCACACCTGCATGTGCTGGCGTGGTCATGCCGAGTTGGCGCATGCACCAGGCCACCAGCGGCGCTTCTTCCAGCGGTGGCGAATACAGATAGCCCTGCACCATGTCGCAGCCGTAGCCGCGCAGCAGCGCGAGGGCGGCGGTGTTTTCGACGCCTTCGGCAATGACGCTCAGCCCCAGGTTATGCCCCAGATCGATCGTGCTGCGGACGATGAAGGCATCGTCGGTGCCGTCGGCCAACTGCATGACGAAACTCTTGTCGATCTTCAATTCGTCCACCGGCATGCGCTTGAGTTGTGCCAACGAGGAATAGCCGGTGCCGAAATCGTCGATGGACAGGCGCACTCCGACACTGCGCAACTGATGCAGCATGTGCAGCGCGAATTCGACATCGCGCATCAAGGCGCTTTCGGTCAATTCCAGTGTGACCGACTGCGCTGGCACGGCGTGATGCTCCAGGCAGCCGCGCACGAAGTCGGGCAAACCGGGATCGGACAGATCCAGTGCTGACAGATTGATGGCCATGCCCAGCTGCAGCCCCTGCTTGCGCCATTGCGCCTGGCAGCGCAGCGCTTGGTCCAGCACGAAGCGGGTGAGCGGATGGATCACGCCGGAGTGTTCGGCAAGCGGGATGAATTCGTCCGGACCGATCGGCCCGAGCACCGGATGATGCCAGCGCACCAGCACTTCGACCTGTTCGACATGATCGGTGCGCAAACAGATCTTGGGCTGGAAGCGCAAGGTGAGTTCATTGGCGCCGATGGCCTGACGCAGATCGCCGGTGAGGCGCAAACGCCGCAGATGCTGTTCGTCCTGGCCCATGCGGTAGACGCTGGCGCCGAAGGTGGCTGTCGTACCGACCTGCCGCCGTGCGATGTCGGCCCGGCGCAACAAGGTGTCCGGATCGGCGCCGTGCTCGGGAATCAAGGCGATGCCGATGCTGGCTTCGAGCTGGATGCGCGCCTGCGGCAACACCAGCGGGCGGCGCAACTGCAGCAGCAGGCGCTGCGCATCCTGCTGCACGCTGGCCGCATCCGCTTGCGCCACCACCACCATGAATTCATCGCTCCCCAGCCGGCCCACCAGATTGGGCTCTTGCACGACATCGACGAGCCGGCGCCCGGCTTCCACCAGCACCTGGTCGGCGAAGTCGTGGCCCAGGCTGTCGTTGAGTTCCTTGAAGCGTTCCAGATCCAGGATCAGCACCGCGGCGGTGCCACCGGATGCGACGGTCTGATCCACCACGTCCTTCAGGCGCTCCAGCAACCAGATGCGGTTAGGCAACCCGGTCAAGGCGTCGTGGCGGGCCTGATGCAGGATGTGCTGTTCGCGGCTGGCGATCTGGTGCTGCATGCGCCCGAAACTGTCGGCCAGTTCGGCGAGTTCGCGGCCCGGCGGCACCTGCACGGCGGTGCGGTAATCGCCGCGCTGAATGCGCCGTGCGGCCTGGACCAGTTGGGCAACCGGCTTGCTCACGCTGCGCGCAAGAACAATCGCCACGCCCAATGCCGCGACCGTGGCCAAGCCTGCCAGCAGCAGGATACGCAGCTTGAGGCTGCGGTACGGCGCCATGGCACGATCCAGCGATGCCTGCAACGCCACCCGCACCTGGCTGTCGCCCTGGATCGATTGCAGCCTGACCAGATAGCGCGACTGGTCCAGCGTCAGCGGGATCGATGCAGCCTGCACCTTCGCTGCCAGGGGCAGTTGCTGCGCGAATTGGGCGCGCGCCGAGGGCTCCAGGGTGGAGGCCAGCACGCGCACCGGTGGGCCATCGGTGAAGAAGGTCGCATCCAGCCCGGTGGTGGTGCGGAAATCCTGCGCCAGGCCATCGCCGGATTCGTTGCCGATCCCAATCCAGCCGACCCGGTTCGGTGCCAGCACCTGCACCACTGCCAACCGCACGATGTGCTGATTCAGCGCCACCACACCGACCGCGCGTCCATCGCGCTGCGCTTGTTGCAGCAAGGCCTGCACCGCACGCAATTGTTCGGCCTGCGGTACGTCGGCCAGGCCGGTCAGGAATTCGCCATCGGGCGACAGCAACAGCGCGGTTTGCGCCGACATGCGCGCGGCGTGATTGCGCAGGGCCGATTGCATGGTCGGCACGTCGCCACTGGCCACGGCCGCACGAAACCCGAAATCGTCGGCCAGCACCGACGCCGACTGCAGCAGCTGTTCGTCGCGGCGCATGTTGATGCGTTGCCAGACGCGCTGCCCGATCTCCAGCTCTTCGCCAAGCTGCGCCTTGACGCTGCGCTCGGTCGCCACCTGCACGGCAAGGAATGTCAGCGCCTGCGTGGCAAGCACGACCAGCACGAGCAAGGCCGCGATGCGGGTATGCAGACGCATCGACCTCATGGGCGCGGCTTCTTCGGGTCGGCGTTACGGAACTTGTCCTGCAGCGCGCGCACGCGCGCATCCGGTGGCGCCGCGGCCGGCGCGGCGCCGGTGGTCTGCAGGGTCACGCGGCGCTGCACTGGCTCGCGCGCGATCACCAACGGCTCGCTGCTGGCAGCGCCCTTGATGCGCGGGTGCCAGACCCGCAGCGTGTAACTGCCCGCAGGCGCCTCAAGCTGGGCGCGACCATCGCTGCCGGTCTTGCCGAAATACGGGGTCTCCAGCACCACGATGTACCCCAGCATCCAATCGTGGATATTGCAGCCGATGGTGACCACGCCCGCCTGATCGAAACGCACCGGCGTCGCAGTGGTACCTTGAAACAGCGGCAGTTCGAAGCGCTTGGCCGGAGAGAACGAATACACCTGATGGCGAATCTGATCGTTATTCGGAAAGCGCACCAGGGTACCGGTGCGCACTGCCAGCACGGCAGGCACGAACTGCGAATTGACCTGATCCATTTCCGCGGTCCTGGTCGCGGTCGGCGGAGCGGGCCGCGCCGGCTCCAGGCTCACGACCGCATCGACCAGCACGCCACCTGCATCGGCGACGGTCACGCTGACCGCTGTCGCCGACACCGATCCTGCGGCGGCACAGGCCGCCAGCACCGACACGATACCCAGCCATTTGATCCATCGCATGCGCACGCCCCCACCAGCCCTGTGCAATCGGCAGCGGGCGCCAGGCGAGTCCGACGTCGCGCTAGCGATTAGCCTCGGTTATCGGCCCGAGTGAACGCAAGCTTTAACCAGGCGCGTGCGGAATTTTCTGAACAAAATTGCGGCGCCGGTCACCGGTCGTGTTGCGGGCGCGGCTATTGGCGCCGCGCAATGCGTCCCGACGCGCCGGATTACTTCAGCTTGATCTCGCGCAGACGCTCTTCCAGGAAGCCATGCGCCGTGATCGGCTCCGGATAACGGCTGGGATTGTCCGCGCTGATGCACGAGGGCAGCACGTCGATGAGGAAATCCGGATTGGGGTGCAGGAAGAACGGCACCGAATAGCGCGGTTGGCGCGCCTGCTCTCCCGGTGGATTGACCACGCGGTGGATGGTGGACGGATACACATGGTTGGTCAGGCGCTGCAGCATGTCGCCGATGTTGACCACGATGGTGTCGGCGTCGGCCGTGAACGGCACCCACTCGCCCTCGTGGGAACGCACTTCCAGGCCGGCGGCACTGGCACCCACCAGCAAGGTGATGAAATTGATGTCGCCATGCGCGCCGGCACGCACGTTGGGGATGTCGTCGCTGGTGATCGGCGGGTAATGGATCGGCCGCAGGATCGAATTGCCGTTGTTGGTCTTGTCGACGAAGTAGTCCTGCGGCAGGCCGATATGCAGCGCCAGCGCCGACAGCACGCGCGAACCCAATTGATCCAGTTGCTGGTACAGCTGGTAGCCGCGCTCGCGGAAACCAGCCACTTCGCTGGGCCACAGGTTCGGCGGCATCACTGCGCGGTACGGCGAATCGTCCGGAATCTCGCGGCCGATGTGCCAGAACTCCTTCAGGTCGAAGTGCTTGGAATCCTTGGCGGTTTCCACGCCGAACGCGGTGTAGCCGCGCGCGCCGCCGCTGCCTTCCACGTGATAACGGCGCTTGGTCGCTTCCGGCAGCGCGAAGAACGCCTTGAACACTTCGTAGGCGGCGTCGATATCGGCCTGTGCGATGCCGTGATTGCGGATGCCGGCAAAGCCCCACTGCCGATAAGCCGCTCCGAGCTCGGCGACGAAGGCGTCGCGATCGGTGTCGAAACGGGTGATGTCCAGCGTGGGGATGCGCGCGCTCATACGGATGTCTGCAGTCAAGGTCGAAAGGGTCGAGATAAACCTGCGGGTCAGATCAGCAGGCGATACAACAGGTAAAACGTCGCGGCCTTGGCGATGACCACGCAGATGCCAATGACGATCGACTCACGCCGCGTCACGCACTGCACCCGAGAGCCGGTCGAGCGTGTCCTGCATCAGGCCGGCGTCGTCGGCTTCCACGGTCACCCGCACCACCGGCTCGGTGCCCGACGGGCGCAGGAACGCGCGGCCACGGCCTCGTACGGCGGCCTGCGCCTGTTGCAACGCCTGTTGCACGTTGGCCGCTTCCACAATGGCCTTGGCGGCGCCACCATCCAGGCGCACGTTGACGGTCTTCTGCGGCACCTTGCTTAGGCTCGTCAGCGCGTCGCGCAGGCTCTGCCCATCGCGACCCAGCGCTTCGAGCACCTGCAGCGCACTGACGATGCCATCGCCGGTGCTGGCACGGTCCAGGCACAGCAGATGGCCGGACGTTTCGCCGCCCAACGTGCCGCCGCCTTCGACCAGGGCCTGATGCACGTAGCGGTCCCCGACCTTGGCGCGCTGGAACGGGATGTGCAGCGCGGCCAATGCCTGTTCCAGACCGTAATTGGTCATCAAGGTGCCGACCACGGTACCCGTCAGCCGGCCGCTGGCCTGCCACGAGCGCGCGAGCACGTACAGCAGATCGTCGCCATCGACCGGGTTGCCCTGGTCATCGGCCATCAGCACGCGGTCGCCGTCGCCGTCGAAGGCGATACCCAGGTGCGCACCGCACTCGCGCACCTTGGCGGCGAGATTATCGATATGGGTCGAGCCCACGCCGGCATTGATGTTGAGCCCATCCGGCGCGGCGCCGATGACCACCACCTCGGCACCCAGCTCGCGGAACAGCATGGGTGCGATGTGATAGGTGGCGCCATGCGCGCAATCCAGCACCATCTTCAGCCCGTGCAGGGTGAAACCACGCGCCACGCTTGCCTTGCAGAATTCGATATAGCGGCCGATGGCGTCACGCGTGCGGATGGCCTTGCCCAACCGCTCCGATTCCACCGTGTGGAATGGCTCGTCCAACGCCGCTTCGATCGCCGCTTCGGTGGCGTCGTCGAGCTTCTCGCCTTCGGCGGAGAAGAACTTGATGCCGTTGTCGTAATGCGGATTGTGCGAGGCGCTGATCACCACTCCCGCGTCTGCGCGCAGCGTGCTGGTCAAAAAGGCGATGGCCGGGGTCGGCATCGGCCCGATCAGCTGCACGTCGGCACCGGCGGCAACCAAGCCAGCTTCCAGCGCCGCTTCGAACATGTAGCCGGAAATGCGGGTGTCCTTGCCGATCAGCACCAGCGGCCGCTTGCTGCGGCCCTGGGTCAGTACACGGCCGAGCGCATTGCCCAGGCGCAGCACGAAGTCGGCCGAGATCACGCCCTGCCCGACCCGACCGCGGATGCCGTCGGTGCCGAAATACTTGCGTGCGCTCATGCGGCGTCGGCGTCTTGCGGATGCGGCTGACGCATCATCATCGCGGTGAGCTCGGCGATGCGGTCGCGCATCTGGCGGCGGTCGCAGATCTGGTCGATGGCGCCGTGGTCGAGCAGGAACTCCGAGCGCTGGAACCCTTCGGGCAGCGTTTCGCGCACGGTCTGTTCGATCACGCGTGGGCCGGCAAAGCCGATCAGCGCATGCGGCTCGGCGATGTTGATATCGCCGAGCATCGCGAACGAGGCCGACACGCCACCGGTGGTGGGATGGGTCAGCACCGAGATATACGGCAGGCCGGCTTCGCGCAGGCGCCCGAGCGCGGCCGAGGTCTTGGCCATCTGCATCAGCGAGAACAGGCCTTCCTGCATGCGTGCGCCGCCACTGGCGGAAAAACACACGAACGGGCAGCCGACTTCCAGCGCCACTTCGGCCGCACGCGCAAAGCGCTCGCCCACCACCGACCCCATCGAGCCGCCCATGAAGGCGAAATCGAACGCAGCGGCGACCAGCGGATTGCCCTTGAGGGTGCCGCGCATGGCGATCAGCGCGTCGTATTCGCCGCTGGCCTTCTGGCTGGCCTTGATGCGCTCGCCGTAGCGCTTCTGGTCCTTGAACTTGAGCGCGTCGACCGGCCCGAGCTGAGCGGCGATTTCAGTGGTCGCGGTATCCGGGTCGAACAGCGAATTCAGGCGCGCGCGGGCGCGGATCGCCATGTGGTGATCGCATTTCGGGCACACCTCGAGGTTTTCTTCGAGTTCCGGGCCGTACAGCGCACTCCCGCAATTGCTGCACTTTTCCCACAGGCCCTCGGGGACGCTGCGCTTCTTGGCCGGGGTGTTTTCGGTGCGGATGCCGGAGGGCATCAATTTGCTGAGCCAGCTCATGCGTGTATGACAATCCATGCAGGGCGGCCTGGCGGGCCGCAGAGGGGCGACAGTCTAACGCGCCGTGGGAATGCCAAGGTAGCCGGCGTCATGAATGCGGGGTCTGGCGCAGAGACTTCCGGGCTTGGGCGGCGGTATGTCCCTGCAAGCGATGGCCGTAGCCGCGAATGGATCGCGGCGGCTGCCGTGGCGCGATGCGGCGCAGGCACTGGCTACGCCTGCGCCCGCCCCTTCGCCCCAATCCCTCTAGCGCTGGGAGAGACGCTCGGTTCTCATCCCTGGTCGAGCGCCTGGCGCAACGGGGCCAGGAACGCTTCGGCGCGTTCACGGGCGCTACGCACGTCGCTCACTTCCGCCAAAGCAGCGACCAGGGCACTGCCCACCACCACGCCGTCGGCATCCACGGCCATGGCAGCGGCGCTGGCCGCATCCTTGATGCCGAAGCCGGCCACCACGGGCGCGCCGGCACGCCGACGCAGCTGGCGCAGGCGGTCGCTGGCGGCGTGGGTGTCGAGCAGATTGGAGGCGCCGGTGACGCCGGCAAAGCTGACGTAGTACAGATAGCCCTGCGCGGTGCTGCACAACATATCCAGGCGCTGCTCGCTGGTGGTGGGCGAGGCCAGTGCGATCAGCGCCAAGCCGACCTCGGTGAAGATGGTGCGCGTCTCGCCGGCTTCTTCCGGCGGCAGGTCGACCAGCAGCACGCCATCCACGCCCGCGGCGACCGCGGCCTCGGCGAAGCGTCGCGTGCCATGGATCTCGATCGGGTTGAGGTAGCCCATCAACACCACCGGGGTGGTGGCATCTTCGCGGCGGAACTCGTGCACCGCTTCCAGCACATACGCCAGGCCAGCGCCACGAGCCAGCGCGCGCTCGGAGCTGCGCTGGATGGTGGGGCCGTCGGCCATCGGGTCGGAGAACGGCACACCCAGCTCGATCACATCGGCACCGGCGCGCACCAGCGCGTGCATCACCGGCACGGTGGCTTCCAACGATGGGTCGCCGGCGGTGATGAAAGGGATCAGTGCCTTGCGCCCATTGGCACGCAGCTCGGCGAAGCAGGAATCGATACGACGCATGAAATCACTCGAACAAGGGAGGAAAGCCGGCCGCCATCTGACCTCAGGCGGCAAAGAAATACCGCATCAGCGCAAAGCACAGCGCAAACAGGTAGCCGTAGGAAAATCGATCGATGCGGAACACCGGGTCGCCACGGCGCGCACGCCACGCACCAAGCGCGGCCATCAGGCCACCAGCGACGCGATCACTAGCGCTGCCAGTCGCGCGCCAAAGGTCGCAGTGAGGTGCTGCGGCAGCAGCCAGAGACTGACACCGCCAAGTAACGCACCCAGGATGGCGTAGCCGACTGCCGCCAGCCCTGTCGAGGTCCTGCGCTCGAACGACTCGGCGACAGAGTGCAGGCCAAGTTCGATCAGCAGCTCGGCCAAGGCCTGCAACAGCACCTCGGCCACCAACTGGAGCATTCCTTCGATCATCGCCGCATCCCTGCATCCGGGTAGAGAAGTCGCCGCCGCCACTCCTAAAGAGCGATCCCCTCGCGCGCCGCGATGGTGTGCACATCCTTATCGCCACGCCCCGACAGATTGCATAGCACCAAGGCATCCCTGGGCAGCTCGCGCGCAAGCTTGATCGACTGCGCCACCGCATGGCTGGACTCGAGCGCGGCAAGAATGCCTTCGGTATGCGCCAGCAGATGGAAGGCGGCCATCGCCTCGTCGTCGGTGATGCCCTGATACACCGCGCGACCGCTGTCCGAGAGAAACGAATGCTCCGGGCCTACACCGGGGTAATCCAGGCCAGCGGAAATCGAATGGGTCTCGGTGATCTGGCCGTCGTCGTCGCAGATCACATAGGTGCGATTGCCGTGCAGCACGCCCGGGCGCCCGGCGGCGATGGAGGCGGCGTGGCGGCCGGTGGCGATGCCATCGCCGGCCGCTTCGGCGCCATAGATCTTGACGCCCGGATCATTGAGGAAGGCATGGAACAAACCGATCGCGTTGCTGCCGCCGCCCACGCAGGCACTGATCGCATCCGGCAGCCGGCCATAGTCCTGCAACATCTGTTCGCGCGCCTCGCGGCCGACAATGGCGTTGAAGTCGCGCACCATGCGCGGGTATGGGTCCGGGCCAGCCACGGTGCCGATGATGTAGAAGGTGTCGCGCACGTTGGTCACCCAGTCGCGCATGGCTTCGTTGAGCGCGTCCTTGAGCGTGGCCGAGCCGGAGGTCACCGGGATCACCGTGGCGCCGAGCAACTTCATGCGGTAGACGTTGATCTTCTGCCGCTCGATGTCGGTGGCGCCCATGTAGACCACGCATTCCAAGCCCAGGCGTGCCGCCACGGTGGCACTGGCGACGCCGTGCTGGCCGGCGCCGGTCTCGGCGATGATGCGGGTCTTGCCCATGCGGCTGGCCAGCAGGGCCTGGCCGATGGTGTTGTTGATCTTGTGCGCGCCGGTATGGTTGAGGTCTTCGCGCTTGAGCAGGATCTGCGCCCCACCCACTTCACGGCTGAGCCGTTCGGCGTGGTAGATCGGGCTGGGCCGGCCGACGTAATGCTTGAGGTCCTTGTCGTATTCGGCGATGAAACTCGGATCTTGCCGCGCCTGATCGTAGGCGGCGGACAGTTCCTGCAGCGGGCCGATCAAGGTTTCGGCGACGAAACGGCCACCGAACTTGCCGAAGTGGCCGGCAGCATCCGGATAGGCGTAAAAGTCACTGATGGGCTGGGCCGACATGGAAATCCTCTGCAGCAATGCGTCATACGAGAGGCATCACTCTAGCGCAGTCGCAGCATGGGATAAATCGATAAGATTGCTGCAACCTGTGACCTGGAATCACATATGAATGCTTCGCTTCCCCCGTTGGCGGCGCTGCGCGCGTTCGAAGCTGCCGCGCGCTTGCAGAGCGTCAGCCGTGCTGCCCAGGAACTGAACGTCACCCATGGCGCCGTTAGCCGGCATGTGCGTTCGCTGGAACAGGCATTGGGCACCGCGCTGTTTGCGCGCCAGGGCCGCGGCCTGATGCTGACCGCTGCAGGGGTTCGGCTTCGCGATGCCACCGGCGAAGGCTTTGGCGTGATTGGTCAGGCCTGGGCGGCATTACAACGTCCGGCCGCCGGAGCGCCGCTGGTGCTGGGATGTTCGGGCAGCTTGTTGGCGCGCTGGGTGATTCCGCGCCTGGGACTGCTGCAGCAAGAGCTGCCGGACGTGCGCCTGCATCTGTCGGCCAGCGAACAGCCGCCTGGACCGGACCTGGACGGTCTGGATGCCGCCCTGCTGCTGGACACCCCACCCTGGCCGGGCGAATGGCAGGTGCACGCGCTGGGCGTGGAGTGGATTGGGCCGGTGCTGAGTCCGCAGCTGGCATCGACCTTGCAAATCGAGGGGAGCGACCCGGCCGTGCTCGGCGATCACGCGCTGCTGCACACCCGCTCGCGCCCGCAGGCCTGGCCGGAATGGGCACAGGCGCACGGGCTGGCACCTGAGGCGCTGCGCTTCGGTACCGAATTCGAGCACCTGGTGTATCTGCTGGAAGCCGCTGCCGCTGGCCTGGGGATCGCGATTGCGCCGCAGCCGTTGGTCGCCGCGGACCTGGCAGCCGGGCGCCTGCTGGCGCCGTGGGGATTCGCCGCCACGCATGGCCGCTGGGTATTGTGCGCCGCCAAGCGCAACCCCGATCCACGCATCGAACGGTTGGCCGGCTGGCTGGATAGAACGCTGGCGACAGACCAGCACACCTCTTCGACCATGAATGTGGCGAAGAACTAAGCCACCATCGCGCGCGATCGCCACATGACCACATCACCAATAGCAGGGGCATTGCGAACACACGCAGGGAGGAAGCGACTGCCCAGTGGACCCAGACGCAGCGGCGCTGCGCGCAACAAGCAGCGCTCAGACGCCTTGGCGTAGCCGCTGCTGCGAATCCCGAATCCCCACTCCCACCTTCACGACATCTCGTGACAATCCGCCCGCCGTACTTCCTCGACGAACTTGCGCATCTTGTGGCCGTCCTTGATGCCAGGCGCCAACTCCACGCCACTGGAAACATCCACGCCCCAGGGCAACGTGGCCACGATGGCGTCGAACACGTTGTCGGCGTTGATGCCACCGGCCAACAGGAACGGACGATGCAAGCCGGTGGGCAAGCGCGACCAGTCGAAGGTCTTGCCGGTGCCGCCGCCAGCGCCGGGCGCATGGCTGTCGAACAGAAAACCCGCAGTATTGGGATAGGACAGTTGCAGCGTGCGCGCGTTGGCGTCTTCGCCATTCACGCCGCTGCTGCCCATCGGCACCGCCTTGAGATACGGCAGGTTGAAGCTACGGCAGAACGCGTCGTCTTCCTCGCCATGGAACTGCAACAGGGTCGGGCGCACGGTGCGCACCACTTCGCGCACTTCTTCTTTCGAATTGTTGCGAAACAATGCCACCACATCGACCATCGGCGCGGTAGCCTGGCGCATCGCGCGCGCCTCGGCCGGCGCCACGCGCCGCAGGCTGCCATGCGCAAAGATGAAACCTACCGCGTCCACACCCAGTTCGCCGGCCAGCCGGATATCGCCGGCGCGGGTCATGCCACAAAACTTGATACGGGTGCGGTACAGCGATCGATTCATTGGGTCACCTCAGCAGGCAGATGCCACTCTGCAGGATACAGAGGTCCGATAAATACCAGACCTTGTGGCGGCGCTGTCGGGCCGGCCACAGTGCGGTCGCGTCCGGCGAGCAACGTCGCGATCCAGTCGGCCGGCTGTTCGCCGGTACCGACCAAAATCAGCGAACCCACAATATTCCGCACCATGTGATGAAGGAATGCATTGGCCTGGACCTGCACCTCCACCACCTCGCCAGTGCGCTGCACGTGGATGGCCTGCAGATTGCGGCGCGCATGCAAGGCCTGGCACTGCACGCTGCGGAATGCGCTGAAGTCGTTCTCGCCGAGCAAGGCCTGCGCTGCCGCATGCATGGCATCGGCATCGAGCGGGCGACGTTCCCAGCTCAGGGTCTGCCGATACAGGGCCGGGCGAATCTGCCGATTGAGCAGGCGATAGCGGTAACGACGCGCGCGCGCGGAAAAGCGCGCGTGGAAGTCATCGGCGGCCGGTACGCACCAGCGCACGGCGATCGACGGCGGCAGGCGCGCAGTGGTGCCCAGCATCCAGCCACGCGGCTCGCGGCGCGCATCGCTGTCGAAATGCACCACCTGGCATTCGCCGTGCACGCCGGCATCGGTGCGGCCTGCGCACACCACCTGCACCGGCGCATCGGCGACCGACGACAAAGCTGCCTGCAGGCTGGCCTGCACGCTCGGCCCGCCATGCTCGCCCAACTGCTGCCAGCCCTGGAACTCGCTGCCGTCGTATTCCACGCCCAGCGCGTAACGCATCGGTACCTGCCCTATGAGTGAATCGATGAAATCTGTGTCCGGTCATGCTGCCGCCATCGCCGGCGATTGCCAGCACAGCCCCGCCGCTGCAAAGAAGGTGAATTGTACGAGCCGCATTGCCTGGTGTGTGCCGAGCCGCTGCGACGCGCGCGCGGCCGGCACGCAAGCGCGTGGTCAGTCGCCGGACGCGACGCTGCGCTCGGACCACACGGCCAACGTGGTGCCGCCGGGCTCGCGGAAATGAAACCGGCTGCCGCCCGGAAAGCCGAAGACCGGCTTGACGATCACCCCGCCTGCGCCACGCACGCGCTCGATCACCGGGGCCAACGCGTCGGCATACAGCACAACCAATGGTCCACCCTCGTCCGGCGCTGGCGCGGCTGCACGGTAGAAGCCGCCGTCCAGGCGGCCATCGTTGAAGGCCAGATAGTCCGGGCCGTAGGCCTGGAATTGCCAACCGAACACCGCTTCGAAGAACGCACGGCTGGCGTCCGGATCGATGGAGGCGAACTCCACATAGTCGATCCGGCGCTCGCGTGCGTCACTGTCCTGCGCCGGGAGGCGATCGATCGCCGGGCTCATGCCAGGCGTTCCAGCAGTTCGGCGGCTTCAGCGCGGGTGGCGTCGTCGCCGGTGGCGGCAACTTCCAGCAGCAGGCCGCGCGCGGTGTCCTTGTCGCCCAGGTCCAGGTAGGCCGCTGCCAGTTCCAGGCGATCGCGCCCGGCCGAGGCGACGTCCCGGCTGCTGGCCGACGGGCTGGGCGCGGCACCCGGTGTCGCAGGCGAACGCTCGAAATCCAGGCTGTCTTGCGTGGCCACCGCGACAGGGGACACCGCAGACGGGACATCGCGGATCGTAGGCGCGACGTCTGCGTGGCTCGTCTCCACGGCCTCGGACGCCAGGTGCGGCGGAGCCTGCGCCTCGTCGACGGGCGTGGTGTGCGGCGCCGGCGTTGCCGCCACCGGCGGCGTGGCACGCAGCGCACGCCAATCGTCGCTATTGACCGCCGTGGGCGCAGCAGCCGGTTCGGACGGCAGCGGCTCGCGACGCAGCACGTCCGATAACGGTTGGTGCGCGTCCTGGGCGCGCTCTTCGTCGCGCAGATCGGCCTGCTCGAATTCGGTCTCGTGCACCACATCGCACTCGCTGGGCTCGGCGGTTTGCGTCGCCTCTTGCGGTTCGGCGGCCTGCACCGGCGCGCCAGGCAGGACGAAGTCGAACTGCCGACGCGGCAACGGCGGCAGCGGTGAGGGCTTGCGACGACGCGCGGCCAGCCACGCCACCACGGCAGCGACGATCAACACCAGCCCGCCGATCAACCACAGCGGAAAACCGCCCCCCTGTTGCGCGGCCGCAGGGGTTTCCGACAGGCGCTTCTGTGCAGCCGCCAGATCGCTGTCCTTCATGGCGATCAGCGCTTGCTGTTGCTGCTTGAGCTTTTCCAGATCCGCCACGCGGCTCCGCAGGTCCTGCAACTCCGCATCGCGGGTGGCGATGTCTTCCTTGGCCTGCTGCAACTGTTGATTGGCCGCCATCTCGCCCTCGCCTTCGGCACCGGTGCCGGACGTAACGCCGGCCTTGTTGGTCTGACTCGCCACTGCAGGGGCGATTTCGAGCCGCGCGCCGTTGCCGGCCGCTGCGGCAGGCGTGGCGGGCGGCGGCGTTGCGGCGGCGGCAGTGCCGGCTTCGGCAGGCTGCGGCACCGCCGATCGCGCCTGCCGCCACTGGGCGGCCTGCTCACGCACCATGACCGCCGCTTCGGCTGCACCGACCTGGGCAAGCGCATCTTCCTGCGGCGTGCGCAGCACCGCGCCCTGCTTCAGGCGGTTGATGTTGCCGTTGATGAAGGCGTCCGGGTTGGTGCGCAGCAACGCCAGCATGGTCTGGTCCAGCGATTGCCCGCTGGAACGCGCCACCCCCGCGGCGATCTCCGACAAGGTCTGGCCCGCGCGCACGGCCGGCAACGCATCGCCGGCCTGCGTGGCAGCCGCAGCAGATGCACTGGCAGTTGCACGCGCGGCGGGTTCGGTCCTGGCGTTGTCTTGCGCGGCGCGGTCGGCGACCGGCGCCGGCTCGCGTGCAATCGCATTGCTGGAACCGGCACGCGGCGCTTCGATGGCCGGCTCGGCAATCGCGGCCGCGGTGTTGGGCGCATCGACCAAGGCGGAATATTCGCGCACCAGCCGGCCCTGGCCCCACTCCACTTCGATCAGGAAGTTGATCGCCGGCTGGTCCACCGCCTGGCTGCTGGTCACGCGGATCACCGCACGCCCGCGCGCGTCCTGCGCGAACTGGAACTGCAGATTGCTGACCAGCCCTTGCGGGCGCTCCAGGCCGACCCGCGCGAAGGTAGTGGCCGATGCCAGTGCCACACGCGCGCTGTCGAGTTCGCCCGGCTCGTTGGAGATGACCGGAATCTCGGCCACCAGCGGTTGCCCGGGCCTGGACAGCACCCGGATATCGCCCAGTCCCAACGCCATTGCAGCGCCGCTGCAGGCCATCAGCAGCAACGCACCTATGCCTTGTATCGGACGCATCGCGCCCCCGCCCCTATGTTTCATGGGCATCAATATAGCCGCTGGATGAGCGAAAAAGTCGGTGCCGTGACGCAGAGCGCTGCGACGGCGACACTGCCGCAGTGCGGCATGCATGCGTGGCCAATGCAAACCGGCACGCGCTGATGGGCGATGACACTGCGCGAGGCATCAAGCGTGCAACGGCTTGTCGGCAGCTTGCGTGGTGCGAGGCGACACGCGCACGTGCGTATGTCTGCAGGCGCGCGATGGGCAGCGCGCCTGCAGGTTGAACTTTGGTTGAGAATCGAGCCGACCTTCCACGCGCCGACCTGCACCCTGGTCGACCTGCACCCTGCCGGAGCGCTTGCGCGCGGTGAGCCTCTTTGGAAAGCATCGTCGCGCGCCGGAACGCTCCAGCACGTGCACGGCGGTCCAGAACGCCAACAACACGTCTCGACCGGTCGTCATGCGGGTGCGGACCGCGCGCTCGGCACCGCTGTGGCCGGGTGATGCCTGCACCGGCCACGCCCGCACAGCGGCTGCGCGGTCGCTTTTATCGCGACCCTCAGCCTTCCTGTGCGACCAGTTCGGCCAACTGCACGGCGTTGAGCGCGGCGCCCTTGCGGATGTTGTCGGAGACGATCCACAGGTTCAGGCCACGCGGGTGCGAAAAGTCTTCGCGGATGCGACCGACGAACACCGCGTCCTTGCCCGAGGCGTGCGTGACCGGCGTCGGGTAGCCGCCGGGGGCGCGCTCGTCCACCACTTCCACGCCCGGCGATGCTGCCAGCAGCGCGCGCGCCGCTTCCACGGTGATCTTGTCGCGGGTTTCGATCGCCACGGCTTCGGAGTGGCCATAAAACACCGGCACGCGCACCGCGGTGGGGTTCACCTGGATGCTGTCGTCGCCGAGGATCTTGCGGGTTTCCCAGACCAGCTTCATCTCTTCCTTGGTGTAGCCGTTGTCCTGGAAGTCGTCGATGTGCGGAATCAGGTTGAAGGCGATCTGCACCGGGAACCGCTGCGGGTCGATGTCCTGGAAGCTCAGCAGCTCGCTGGTCTGCTTGCCCAGTTCTTCCATCGCCGAGCGCCCGCCGCCGGAGACCGACTGGTAGGTCGCCACATTGATGCGCTCGATGCCATAGGTGCGGTGGATCGGGCCCAGTGCCACCAGCATCTGCATGGTCGAGCAATTGGGATTGGCGACGATGCCGCGCGGGCGCTGCTTGAGCGCTTCAGGGTTGACCTCGGAGACCACCAGCGGCACGTCGTCGTCGTAGCGGAACGCCGACGAGTTATCGATCACCACCGCGCCGGCAGCGGCGAACTTGGGGCCGTATTCCTTGGACACGCTGCCGCCTGCGGAGAACAGCGCGATGTCCACGCCGGTCGGATCGAAGTCGGCCAGGTCCTGCACATCGACCTTGCCGCCATTGAACTCGACCTGCCCGCCCGCCGAGCGCGACGACGCCAGCGCGTACAGGGTGGCGACCGGGAAGTTGCGCTCGGCCAGGATGCTCAGCATGGTCTCGCCGACAGCGCCGGTGGCGCCCACGACCGCGACGTTGAAACGACGGTTTTCGTTGCTCATGAGTTTGTCTTTATCGAAAGGAGAAATGAGGAAGCACTGCGCGCTGGGTTCGGGGAACCTCCAACGCTGGCCGCGGAGGTTCCCTATCGTTTGGTCGAAATGCCGCCGGTGACGCCGGTTTTTTTCGCGTCCACGCCGGTGCCGCCACGTTTGGCAGCGGCAACTGCATCGGTATTGAGCGCGCTCGGCGGATTGCCGGCATGCGGGCCCTTGCCCAGCGCAGCGACCAGGTTGTCGACCGCCAGTTGCACCATGGCGCGGCGCGTGGCCAGGCTGGCGCTGCCGATATGCGGGGTGAGCACCACGTTATTGAGCGCCAGCAGCTCCGGCCGCACGCGCGGCTCGCCCTCGTAGACATCCAGGCCGGCGCCAGCCAAACGCCCGTTGGCCAGCGCATCGGCCAGCGCCAGCTCATCGACGATGCCGCCGCGCGCGATGTTCACCAGTGTGGCGGTGGCGCGCATCTTGCCCAGCGCCGCCGCGTCGACGATGTGGTGCGAGTCCTTGGTGTATGGCAACACCAGCACCAGATGATCGGACTGCGCCAGTAGGGTGTCGAAATCCACGTACCGTGCGCCCAGCGCCTGTTCGGTAGCGGCCGGCAACTGGCTGCGGTTGTGATACAGCACGCGCATGCCGAAGCCGTGCGCGCCGCGCCGTGCGATGCCCTGCCCGATCCGGCCCATGCCCAGGATGCCGAGCGTGCTGCCATGGATATCGGCACCGAGCATGGTCTTGAACGACCATTGCCCCCATTGCCCGTCGCGCAGCCAGCGCTCGGATTCGGTGATGCGGCGCGCGGTGGCCATCAGCAACGCAAAGCCGAGATCGGCCGTGGTTTCGGTGAGCACGTCGGGCGTGTTGCTGGCCAGGATGCCGGCCGCGCTCAGCGCATCCAGATCCAGATTGTTGTAACCCACGCCGACATTGGCGATGGCGCGCAGCTGCGGCGCCGCTGCGATTTCGGTTGCGCCGATGCGCTCGTTGAGGGTGACCAGGGCGCCGTCCAGCGGTGCCAGCTGCGCGGCCAGTTCGGCCGGCGAATACGCGCTGACGCGCTGCGTGGTGGTCAGCTCGAAATGCTCGCCCAGCTGCGCGACGACATCGTCGAACAACGGCTGGCTGACCCACACCCTGGCGCGACGGCCGTCAGACATCGACCTGACCGGGAATGCGCGGCGACACCTCACCTACATCGCCGCACTGCGCACGGTGGCGCAGCGCCTGGTCCATCAGCACCAGCGCCATCATCGCCTCGGCGATCGGGGTGGCGCGGATGCCCACGCACGGGTCGTGCCGGCCGGTGGTGATCACATCGACCACGCTGCCATCGGCATCCACCGTGGCGCCGGGCAGGCGCAGGCTGGAGGTGGGCTTGAGCACCATCGAGGCGGTGACCGCCTGGCCAGTGGAGATCCCGCCCAGGATGCCGCCGGCATGGTTACTGAGAAAGCCTTCCGGGGTGATCAGGTCGCGGTGTTCGGTGCCCTTCTGCGCGGCGCTGGCGAAGCCGTCGCCGATCTCCACGCCCTTGACCGCATTGATGCTCATCAACGCAGCGGCAAGTTCGGCATCGAGCTTGCCGTAGATCGGCTCGCCCCAGCCTGCGGGCACGCCGCCGGCCACCACGTCCACGCGCGCACCGACCGAATCGCCGGATTTACGCAGCGCGTCCATATAGGTTTCCAGCTCCGGCACCTGCGCGGCATGCGGCCAGAAAAACGGGTTGTCTTCCACCGCATCCCAGTCGAAACCAGCGGGACGGATCTCGCCCAGCTGCGACAGGAACCCACGCACCAGCACGCCATACCGTTGCTTGAGCCACTTCTTGGCGATCACGCCCGCGGCGACGCGCATGGTGGTTTCGCGCGCCGACGAGCGCCCGCCGCCGCGCGGATCGCGAATGCCGTACTTCTGCCAGTAGGTGTAATCCGCATGGCCCGGACGGAACTGCTGGGCGATGTTGCTGTAATCCTTGCTGCGCTGATCGGTATTGCGGATCAGCAAGCCGATCGGCGTGCCGGTGGTACGGCCTTCGTACACGCCGGACAGGATCTCGATCTCATCGGCCTCGCGGCGCGCCGAGGTGTGCCGGCTCTTGCCGCTGGCACGGCGCTGCAGATCGTGGGTGAACTCTTCCGGCGCAATCTCCAGGCCGGGAGGGCAGCCGTCGACGACGCAGCCGATCGCCGGCCCGTGCGATTCGCCAAAGGTGGTGACAGTGAACAGCTTGCCGAACGAATTGGCACTCATGCGCGCAGGCTCATCGCTGCGCGGCCAGCTCGGCGATGCGGGCGCCGTGGGCGATCAATTCGCGGCATTCCACCGCGAAGATGCCCATCTGCCCGACCTTGAACTCGACCCAGGCCAGATCCACTTCCGGCAACAGCCTGACCAGGTGCTGCTCGGATTCGCCCACTTCGCAGATCAGCAAGCCGTCTTCGCTCAGGTGCTGCGGCGCATCGCGCAGGATTTTCAGCACCAGGTCCAGGCCATCGTCGCCGGCACGCAGGCCGAGTTCGGGCTCGTAGGAATACTCCTGCGGCAGCGCGTCGGTTTCCTCGTTGGTCACGTAGGGCGGGTTGGTGACGATCAGGTCGTACTGGCGACCGCCCAGACCGCTGAACAGGTCCGACTTGAGCAAGGTGACGTTGTCGGCATGCAGGCGCGCCTTGTTTTCGGCCGCCAGCGCCAGCGCATCGTCGCTGATGTCCACGCCATCCACATCCCACTGCGGGTTGTAGTGGCCCATCGCAATGGCGATACAGCCCGAACCGGTGCACAGGTCCAGCGCTCGGGTCACTTCGCGGCCGCCCAGCCAGGGCTCGAAGCCGGTTTCGATCAGTTCGGCGATCGGCGAACGCGGCACCAGCGCACGCGCATCGCTCTTGAAACTCAGGCCGGCAAACCAGGCCTCGCCGGTCAGGTACGCCGCCGGCACGCGCTCGCTGATGCGGCGCTCGAACAGGCCGAGCACCTGCTCTTTTTCCGAGCGCAGCAAGCGCGCCTGGCCATAGGCCGGGCCCAGATCGTGCGGCAGATGCAGGCTGTGCAGGACCAGTTGGGTGGCTTCGTCCAACGCATTGTCGTAGCTGTGGCCGAAGGTCAGACCGGCTGCATTGAAACGGCTGGTGCCGTAGCGGATCAGGTCGATGATGGTGTGCAGTTCGTCGGCCGCGGCGGCAGTCATGGCAACAACTAAAGAGGAATCGGCCCCCGATTATAGAGGTCGGATCGGTATCATGAGCGTCCGTTGCACTGGAAACCGCCATGTTCAATCGCAATACCGGCATCGTGCTGCTGGTGGCCCTGGCCGCTGGCCTGGGGATGTTGCTGGGCCAGAAGTTCCTTGGCGGCGCGCCCAGTTCGCCATGGCCACCCACCAGGACCATCACCTTTTATCCGCAGCCGCGCCCGCTGCCGCAATTCAGCCTGCGCCAGTCCGACGGCACCCAACTGGTGCCCGGCGAGCTCAAGGGACATTGGACGCTGGTGTTTCTGGGCTTCACGTTCTGCCCCGATGTCTGCCCCACCACCTTGACCGATCTGGCGGTGGCGCAACAGCAATGGGAAGCTCTTCCCGATGGCTTGCGCCCGCGCGTGCTGTTCGTGTCGGTGGACCCGCAGCGCGATCCGCCTGCGCGCCTGGGCGAGTACGCGCATGCCTTCCACAAGGACACCCTGGCCGCCACTGCCGACGTGCCGGCGCTGGAGCGCTTCGCCACCGCGCTGGGCTTCGTGTTCCAAAAGGTCCCTGGCAAGGGCTATGCGCAAAATCCCAACGACTACAGCATGGACCACTCGGCCGGCATCGCCGTGCTCGATCCGCAGGGCCGCCTGGCCGGCCTGATCCGCCCCCCGCTCGACCCGAAGGCGATTGCCGCCGACCTCCAACAGCTGACCAAGGTAACCGCTCCGTGAGTCTTGTCACTTCCCTGACCTACGTGCTGCCGCACCGGCTGCTGTCGTCGCTGGCACGCGCGCTGGCCTATTCGCAGACACCGTCCACCAAGCAGTGGTTGATCGACACGGTGACGCGCAAGTTCGGTGTCGATCTGAGTGAAGCGCAGGAGCCGGATCCGCGCGCCTACCCCACCTTCAACGCGTTTTTTACCCGCGCCTTGAAGCCCGGCGCGCGCGTGCCGGATGCCGACCCTTCGGCAGTGCTGATGCCGGCCGACGGCCGCATCAGCCAGCTCGGCCCGGTCGAGAACGGCCGCATTTTCCAGGCCAAGGGGCAGTCGTTCACTGCTGCAGAATTGCTCGGCGACGAAGCCGCGGCAGCGCCATTCAACGACGGCGTGTTCGCCACCGTGTATCTGTCGCCCAAGGACTACCACCGCGTGCATATGCCGTGGACCGGCACCCTGCGCGAAACCGTGCATGTGCCCGGCCGGCTGTTCAGTGTGGGCCCGGATGCAGTGCGCAAGGTGCCGCGCCTGTTCGCGCGCAACGAGCGGCTGGTGTGTCACTTCGACACCGAGTTCGGCCCGATGGCTTCGGTGATGGTTGGCGCGTTATTGGTCTCGGGCGTGGAGACGGTCTGGAGCGGCGTGGAGATTCCGCGCTATGGCGACCGCATCACGCGCAAGGACTATCGCGGCAAGGGCGTCGTGCTGGAGAAGTTCGCGGAGATGGCGCGCTTCAACTACGGCTCGACCGTGATCGTGTTGCTGCCGCCGGGTGTGGCCACGCTCGATGGCGGACTTGCGGCCGAAACATCGGTTCGTCTTGGCCAGGCACTCGCCCGTCGTCAGTGAATTGCAACGACGCGTCGTAGGAGCGGACCTGGCGCGGCCAGGCATTCCCGACGATACGCCGCCCTACGCGCACGCCATCTTGCTCAGCTTCAGATGAAGAACATCCGGCAGAAAACGGGCTATTTGCACGGCTTCGTCGCGGCCGGGTCCGCTCCTACCGCAACCGGGCTTGTCGTGCGCTCGCCACCATCGTAGGAGCGGACCTGGCCGCGACGAAGCATTCCCGACAACGCGTCGCGCACCCGCGCGCCGTTTGCCAAACCTTCGATTGAAAACACGCCGCCCGTGCCGGGCTAGCAAAAACGGCGTCCGCGCGGCTGGCCTGCCCCACGCCAGAGTTCAGGCCGATGCGCACCGCCGTCTAGAGGGTGCGGCGATCAGCACGGCACCGCCAGCGCACGGTTCAGCGATCGCAACCCGCCAGTTTGATGCTCTGACCCGGCTTGAGCGCATATGACGGCGCCTTCAAGTTGTTGGCCTTGGCCAGCTCCTTGATCTCGCATTGGTATTTCTGCGCAACGCGACCGAGCGTGTCGCCCCGGGCGATGGTGTAGCTGCGCACCTGCTTGGCCTTGGGCTTGGCAACTGCCGGCTGACCGGTGGCGACGGTGGTCGGGACGCCAGCCATCTGGCTGACATCGCCTACCGCCACGCTTGGCACGTACTCGGGTGCGCTGCTGCTGCGCACGATCGCGCTGTTGAGATCGGCAGTGATCAGGGTGCGCGCCAGATCCGCACGCGGGCCATTGACGCAGTAACGGGTGTAGAGGTTGGCGATGCGGTTGGTGGCATTGATGACCGTGCCGGCCGGAATCCAGCCATCGGATTCGTAACGCGGGTTGAGATTGCGCAGCGCACGCATGTAGCCGTCGCGTGTGCCCATGCTGCCCAGGCAGATGGTGAGTTCGTAGATGGTGGTCGACTTGGCCAGCTTGAGCGTGGCCGGCTGCGCATCGAGCTTGGGGAAGTCCACCCCATACTGGCGCGGGTGCAGGAAGATCCACGCCGCCGCGATCACCATCGGCACGTAGTCCTTGGTTTCGGCCGGGAACTGGTTGTAGACGTCCTGATCCCAGAAGCCGCGCCCGCCGCTCTGCGAAAACACGCGCGCGGCACGGCCTTCGCCACCGTTGTAGGCGGCCAGCGCCAGTTCGATGCTGCGGTTAAGCCCGGCCATGCGCTCGTTGAGGTAGGCGGCGCTGGCTTCGGCGGCGCTGCGTGCATCGAAGCGCGTATCGAAGCCGGTGCCGTCCGGGCCCAGCCCGAAGCGACGTCCGGTGGCGGGCATGAACTGCATCAACCCGGCTGCACCAGCGCGCGAGCTTGCGTGCACCTTGCCGTTGGATTCCTTGGCCATGATGCCGAACAGCAACGCTTCGGGAAGGCCGCGCTTCTGCCATTCCGGCCACATCACGCCGCGCAGGTTGCTGTAGTTCTCGTAGCTGGTCAGCAGCGCCGGGCGCATATCGGTGAGCCAACGCCGGATACCGGCCTGCACGGCCGGGTTGTACTGCACCATCTTGTCGAAGTCGTGGCGCTGGTCGTTGAGCAGCGTGGCGGCACGCGCGGCCTCGGGCACGCCGTTCGACGCCGGGCCGAGATGGTCCGGGTCGGCTTGCAGCAGGGTGTCGTCGTCTTCCGGATCTTCGGCGGCCGGCGCCTCGGCATCGGCGCGCGCCTTGAGCAGTCGCTTGTAGGTGGCCAACTGATTGGACACCAGGCAACCGCGCTGCTTGATGCAGGCGTCGATGATGTCTTCCATGTCCTCCAGCGCGGCATCGCCTTCGGCAGTGCCCTTGGGGTCGGAGTTGTTCACCAGCACCAGCGCATCGCGATAGCGCTTTTCGGCGGCGGCCATGCGCGCATCGAGCGCGGCGGCCTTCTCCGTGTCGCGTTTGGAGATGGCGTGGGCGGCGGGGACGACAGACATCAGCGCCGCCACGGCCAGGACAGGCCATGGGCGCAAACCAAAATGAGCGAGCGGCATCGTAGGCAGTACAGCGGAAAGGCAGGCAGGGTAGCTGCCGGGGCAACATCGGGGCAAGGCAGCGGAGCCGCCGGGGTCAGTGGGCCGTTAGCTTGGTGGGCGCGATCGATGCAGGCGACACCTGCAAACCGGCTCATCGCCGCGATGATTTGAGTGAGCCTGCGGCGCAGCGTGGCGTGTGCGTGGTCGCCCGTTCGACCCAGCCTGCCTGCCAGAATCCGCTGAGTTGACGGATGGCGTTGCCCGCCGGGATTGCCCGCTAGAATCGGCCCTTTCCCACCGGATCAGCGCAATGGCCTCGTTCCTGCTCGGCAAAGGCGTCACCGACGACATCCCGGTTGTGCTGGAAGCCCGCTTCGGCAATCGCCACGGGCTGGTGGCCGGCGCCACCGGCACCGGCAAGACCGTGACCCTGATGACCCTGGCCGAAGGCTTCTCGCGGCTGGGCGTTCCGGTGTTCCTGGCCGATGTAAAAGGCGATGTCGCCGGCCTGGCCGTGGCCGGCGACGGGGCACCCGGCGTGCTGCAGCGCGCCAACGATACGGGCATGACCGACTACGCCCCAGCGGCTAACCCGGTGGTGTTCTGGGACCTGTATGGCCAGCTCGGGCATCCGGTACGTACCACCGTCAGCGAGATGGGCCCCACCCTGCTCGCCAGGATTCTGGAGCTCAACGACACCCAGTCCGGCGTACTCGACATCGTGTTCAAGCTGGCCGACGACCGCGGCTTGCTGTTGCTGGACCTGGACGACCTGCGTGCACTGCTCGCGCTGGTGGTCCAAGAGCGCAAGGAGCTCTCCACCAGTTACGGACTGGTGTCCAGCCAATCGGTGGCCGCCATCCAGCGCGCCTTGCTGCGCTTGTCGCAGGACGGCGGCGAACAGTTCTTCGGTGAACCCGCGCTGGAGCTGGCCGAACTGATGCGCGTCGCACCGGATGGCCGTGGCGTGATCGGCATCCTGGCTGCCAACCAATTGGTGCTCAAGCCGAAGCTGTATTCCACCTTCCTGCTGTGGCTGCTGTCGGAACTGTTCGAACGCTTGCCCGAAGTGGGCGACCTGGAACAACCCACACTGGTGTTCGTCTTCGACGAGGCGCACCTGCTGTTCGACGATGCGCCGGCGGCGCTGGTGCAGCGCATCGAACAGGTGGTGCGCCTGATCCGTTCCAAGGGCGTGGGCGTGTATTTCTGCTCGCAGTTTCCCGATGACATTCCCGACAATATCCTCGGCCAGCTCGGCAATCGCGTGCAGCACGCGCTGCGCGCCTACACGCCGCGCGACCAGAAGGCGGTGAAGACCGCCGCGCAGACCTTCGTCGGCAATCCCAAGCTCGATGTCGCCACCGCCATCTCCAGCCTGGGTACCGGCGAGGCGCTGGTATCGCCGCTGCAGGGCAAGGGCGTACCGGCGCCGGTGCAGCAGACATTGATCGCCCCGCCGCGTTGCCGTATGGGCGCCATCAGCGAGACCGAACGCACGCAGGTGCGCGCCACCAGCCCGGTCGGCACCCGCTACGACACCGCGATCAATCGCCAATCGGCTGCCGAACTGCTGGCGCGCCGTGTCGAACAGGTGGCCGAACACAACGCAGCACCACCTGCCCGCACTCGCGCAGACGACGACGCGCACGACAGCGGCTTCGGTCAGGCGGTCAAGGACGCGGTCTTCGGCACCAGCCGCCGCCAGGGCATGCTCGAAGCGATGGCCAAGCAGACCTCGCGCACGGTAGGCAACAAGATCGGGCAGCAGATCGTGCGCGGCATCTTCGGTAGCATTTTTGGTGGGAAGCGTTGATCGGCTTGATCATCGCCGCCGACACGTCTCGATGACACCGTCGCCCTGAAGGGCTACCGCGCGTTGGCGTGGACGGACTCCAACACACCATGCAACTTTGCGTACTGCAACAGCATGATGGTCTTGGCATCGGCGATCTCACCTGAGCCGATCATCGCCAATGCTGCATCCAGGGACAGCTCCAGCACTTCGATCTCTTCGCCGTCTTCTTCGAGTCCACCGCCATCACCAACCTTGTCGGCGTCGAAGTATTCGCCGACGAAGAAGTACAGGCGTTCGGTGACCGAGCCAGGGCTCATGAAGGCCTCGAACACCTTGCGCACGTTGTCGATCCGGTAGCCGGTTTCCTCTTCGGTTTCCTTGCGGATGCAGGTCAGCGCATCGTCCTGGTCGAGCAGGCCTGCGCAAGCTTCGATCAACATGCCATTCGGGTTGCCATTGAGCAGCGTCGGCAGGCGGAACTGGCGGGTGAGCATCACCGTCTGCCTGGCGCGGCTATACAGCAAAATGGTGGCGCCATTGCCACGGTCGTAGGCCTCGCGCGACAAGGACTGCCAGCGGCCGTCCTTGCGCTGGAAATCGAACGTCACCTTGCGTAGCACATACCAATTGTCCGAGAGCACATCGATGCTGCGAATGCGGACCTGCGGGTTGCCGGTGGCAGAGGGAATCAAGCGACACTCCTTGTGATGCGAGCGATGGCAGTGCCACGGTTGCGGCGCGCGGTCGCTCGTAGGACCGCGAGAGTGCGGCGGGCCACCATTTTACCTGTCGCTCCGCTGGAACCTCAGACAGTCACGCACGCAACGCATCGACGGTCTGCCGATGCCCTTACGGTGCTGTCGGACACAGCATGCTCCGATGCAATGCCGGCACTGATGCAGGGCCTGGCCAGCAATATCCAGACCATGCCCGCGACATGCCGCCAGTCGCTGGCGATCCTGGTTCGTCGGCTTGCCCCCCCGCCCCAATTGCGTGGCGGCGCACGTCACCGCACAATCCGATCACACCACACGCCTGGGGAGCGTCATGGAAGACCGTTTTCGCGCACGCACGGTGGCCGCGCAGGCTGCGCCGGCACCGTTCTGGACGCGCATTCCCGCCATTGCCACCTACCCGCTGCGTGGCTCGGCGCTGTATGCGCTGATCGCATTGACGCTGTGCGGCGCATTGCTGGTGCTGCCGGGCATCCTGAAACTGGTGATTGCCGGGGTGCTGGGCATGGCGACCTACACCTATGCCTTCGACATTCTGCGCCACACCGCCGATGGCGAGCCCGACGCGCCGCGCCTGGGCTATAACAGTTTCGACAGCGCGGTACTGCGCCTGATCCTGCTGGCCATCGCGCTGGGCATCGTGATCGGCGCGGGGGCCGTGATCGCCGGCCCGTTCGGGCTGACCATCGCCTATCTGGGCACCATGTTGCTGCTGCCGGGCATGCTGATCTCGCTGGCCATCGACGGCAGCCTGCGCCGGGCGCTCAATCCCGCCGTCTCGATCGACATGGCGCTGCGGATCGGCTGGCCATATCTGGCCGCCTACGGCCTGCTCTACGTGATCCAGGGCAGCGGTACGGCAGCGGTCTTTTTCGCTATCACGTACCTACCGCCGCTCGTGCGCGAAGCCACGGTCATGGCGACCTCGATCTGGACGCTATTCGCCAGCTTTCACCTGCTGGGGTATCT
This sequence comes from Xanthomonas cissicola, assembly GCF_008801575.1. Lineage (GTDB taxonomy): Bacteria > Pseudomonadota > Gammaproteobacteria > Xanthomonadales > Xanthomonadaceae > Xanthomonas > Xanthomonas cissicola. The sequence goes on from NZ_VZPL01000021.1 coordinate 65,311, forward strand.
GGTGTACCAATACCACGAGGAGCTGGGCTACGTGCCCAGCAGCGAAGAAGCGCACGAACGCCGCGACCCGGATCAGCGCCTGCTCGACGAAGCGGAACAGTATGTGCGCGACGGCCATTCCGACGAAGCCTTTCAGGCCTTGCGTGGCGCGGTGCGCTCGCGCGCGGTGAGCCTGGCGGTGCACGAGTTGTATCAGCGCCTGCTGCGCCAACACCATCGCAACGACGAGCTACGCGAACACACCCGCCAATACATCAATCGCCTGTTGCAGGAAAAGCAGGAACGGCGTGCGCTCGCGCTGCAGCGCAAAGCGCTGGACATCGACGCCACGTTTACGCCGCTGACGCCCGAGCAGGCCAACCTGCTGGCCGAGCGCGCAAAGATGGCCGGGCAGTTCCAACTGGTCACCGATGGCCTGCTGGCCGCCATCGCTGCATGGCCGCGCGACCCGATGCTGCCTGCCTGGTCACTGGACGCCGGCGTGCTGCTGGCCGAGCGCTTCGGTCGCGACGATCAAGCGCGCGCCGTATTGCAGGACGCCATGGATCGCTGCGACGACGAAGCACTGCGCGCGAAGCTGGATGCAGCACTGAAAGCGGTGACGATTCAGCCGGCGTGATCGGCTGAAGACCCCTTCTGCAGGATCCAGGCGGACAGATCGCATCAAGCGCAGAACCATGCATGCCAGCCAACTCGACTGGCCTTTGCCCGCCCAGCGTCGCGCGAGTCAGAGAGCACGCCTCGAGCAGAAGCCGCTCACCCGTTCTCAAGCAAAAAGCGCGCCTTGTTCGCCTGTCCCTGCTCGGGAAACTGATCCAGCACCTGTCGCAACAAGCGCGTACGTTGCGCAACGTCTTGCAGTTCACCGTGACGCAAGGCAAGCACGAACCACTGTTGGGCCAATTCGTCGCGGGGCGTACTCAGTTCGCTTTCTTTCAATAGACGCTCGGCATCGGCCAACAGGCCGTTACGCATGCACGCAGCGATCAGCGCCCTGCGCGCCGTCAGACTGCAGGCAGTCTTGGCCTTGCTGAGTTCGGCGGCGACTGCCAGCTGGATGCGTGTCTGTTCGGCGCTATGGGTCTACAGGGCCAGCAGCGTCTCGGCATGGCGCAGGCTGTCCTGGCTGCGACCTGCATGACGCGCCGCGCGATAGCGCGCAAGCGCAACCTCTAGATTATGCGGCTGCTCGCGCGTCAACTCCGCCAGCAAATGTTCGGCCTCGGCGTTTTCCATCCGGCCCAGATGGCGCTGCGCACGCTCCCAGCGATCGTCCACCGCAACCGTGTCGCCCTCCTCCATAAACGCCGGCCGGGTTTGCCGCAATACCACCAGCAAGGCGCCCAGCAACGCACCGCTCAGCAGTCCCCCCGCATGCGCTTCGAAGGCGACTGCACCGTCGTCGCTGGATGCCAGGCTGTACAACTCCCAGCCCAGCCACAGCGGCAATAGCAGGATCGCTGGGCCACGCGCGTAATTGAAGACCACGAAAAACCAATAGAAAAAGCGCACCCTGCGCCTGCCCCATACCATGCAGAACGCGCCCATCAAGGCGGCGATGGCGCCGGACGCCCCCAAGCCGCCGCCAGGCTCGCCCCAACGCCACCACAAGCTGGCCAGGCTGGCGCCGAATCCGCCGAGCAGATACAGCGCCAGGAACCAGCCGCTGCCGATTGCGCCTTCCAGCAAGGTACCCAGGGCAAGCAGAAACAGCATGTTGCCCAGCAAATGATCGAAGCTGCCGTGCAGGAACGTGGCGGTCAGCATGCGCGCTGGCGACCATTCGGAACTGCGCTGCACATGGCGCAGCGTAAATATCCTGGACAGCCGCGTGTCGTAAGGCGCACGCAATGCGCGCCATTCGCGCAGACGCGCGTCGTCGTTGAACAGTGTGCCGCTGCGCAGTGCGTGTTCGAAGGCGACATCGTGCATCGTCAGGTGCGCCAGATACGCGATGCGTTGCGGTTCAGGCACGGTGCCCAGCTTTGCCTGGCGCGCCGCGCGCAGCTTGGCGTCGGCGGTCTGCTGCAGGTAACGGGTATGTGCATCGGCCTCCAGCGCGCCCAAGCCGGAGTGCACGTAATAGTGCACGGCGCTCTCGACCAGGCTGTCGTCCTTGCGCTGGTAGCCCATGTAGACCGCCACGTTGATCAGCACCAGCAGCAGCGTCACCCAGGTGATGTTCTGGCGCGACCAGGGTTTGTGCAGCGGCATGATCAGCATGACAACGTCCGTGTCCGAGAATGGCGCAAAGCTTCGCTGTGCGGCGGAAGATGCGCAAGCACGTCATGCGCGCTAGCATCGCGGGCTCGCCGTTCGAACCTGCCTGCCCCATGAGCCGCTGGCGCCCACCTGCCGAAAAAAGCACTGCGCTGATCACGCCCGAAGGCCACGCCCGCCTCAAGGCCGAGCTGGACGACTTGTGGCGCGTGCGCCGCCCCGAGGTGGTACGGGCCCTGGCGGCAGCGGCCGCCGAAGGCGATCGCTCGGAAAATGCCGAATACACCTATCGCAAGAAGCAGCTCGGTGAAATCGATCGGCGTGTGCGCTATCTGAGCAAGCGACTGGAAGCGTTGCGCGTGGTGGATACCGCACCTACCGACGCGAACGCAGTGTTCTTCGGCGCACAGGTGGAGCTGGAAGACGCCGACAGTGGCGAGCTGCTGCGCTACCGCATCGTCGGCCCGGACGAAACCGATGCCGGACGCGGCCGGATCAGCATCGACTCCCCCCTGGCGCGCGCCCTGCTGAAAAAGCGCGTGGACGACGAATTCGACGCACACTTGCCGGCCGGCAAGCACACATTCGTCGTGGTGTCGGTGGATTACGCCTCGCTGTAGGGGATACCCAAGGCGCGGATCGATCCTGGCGCTGTGCATCAGCAACGACATTGATCGACACCCGGAGAACCGAACACCCATTGCCCCAGGACTGCATCGTGGCCTGCTGATACGCACACACGCCGGCCACCCTCATGCGGCGATATCATGCCTAGCGGCGATGTTGGCATTGCAGCGCGTCGTGCCGGGACGGATGCGCGTGGCAAGCCTCGTCGCGCGCAGGCACGCTCCTACCGGTTGGCGTGCCCACCGGGGCATGTGCGGCGACGGTGCGGCACAGTCTGGCGCCGACGCCATCGGCCAGCCGGCGCCCTGCTGCGGCTAAACGATCTGCAGGTTCAATGTCCGCCCTGGCTGCACCGCATGGCCAGACGGCAGTGCATCGCCAAACAGATCGTGCTCGTCGCTGTCGGTGATTTCAACATCCACCAGATCGCCCACCTTCAAGCCGAGCTCGCCACCGTTCTGGATGTGCACCAGCCCATCGATTTCCGGCGCATCGGCACGCGAGCGGGCCACCGCGATGTCGTCTTCGATCACATCCACCAGGCACTGCTGCACGCTGCCGATCTTGGATTCCAGACGCAACGCAGAGATCTGCGCCTGCTTGGCCATGAAGCGCGCCAGGCGCTCCTGTTTCACTTCTTCGGGCACCTGATCCGGCAGCGCGTTGGCGCTGGCGCCATCGACCGGCGAATACGCAAACGCACCGACGCGGTCCAGCTGCGCCTGATCCAGGAAGTCCAGCAAGGATTCGAATTCGGCATCGGTCTCGCCGGGGAAGCCGACGATGAAGGTCGAGCGCACGGTGATCTCCGGGCACATCGCCTTCCAGCGCTGCACGCGCTCCAGGGTTTTTTCCACCGCGCCGGGGCGCTTCATCAACTTGAGAATGCGCGGGCTGGCGTGCTGGAACGGAATGTCCAGATACGGCAGCAGCTTGCCTTCGGCCATCAGCCCAATCACATCGTCCACGTGCGGATACGGGTACACGTAATGCAGGCGCGTCCACACGCCAAGCTCCGACAACCCCTCGCACAGCGCCTTCATGCGGGTCTGGTACAGGCGGTCCCGCCACGGACGCTCGGCATATTTCAGGTCCACACCGTAGGCCGAGGTGTCCTGCGACACCACCAGCAATTCCTTGACGCCACCGCGCACCAACCGCTCGGCTTCGCGCAGCACTTCATCGACCGGACGCGAGACCAGATCGCCGCGCATCGAGGGAATGATGCAGAAGCTGCACCGGTGATTGCAGCCTTCGGAAATCTTGAGATACGCGTAATGGCGCGGCGTCAGCTTGATGCCGTAGTCCGGCACCAGATCCACGAACGGGTCGTGACGCGGCGGCAACGCGGCGTGCACTGCGTCCATGACGCTCTGGTAGTCCTGCGGGCCGGATACCGCCAGCACTTGCGAGTACGCCTCGCGAATCTGCTCCGGGCGCTTGCCCAGGCAGCCGGTGACGATGACCTTGCCGTTGGCGTTCATCGCCTCGCCGATCGCGTCCAGCGATTCGGTCACTGCCGAATCGATGAAGCCGCAGGTGTTGACCACCACCACATCGGCAGCGTCGTAGCTGGGCACGATGTCGTAGCCCTCTACGCGCAGCTGGGTGAGGATGCGTTCGGAATCGACGAGCGCCTTCGGGCAGCCAAGGCTGACGAAGCCGACTTTAGGGTTCAGCTGGGACATGGAAGCAGGAGCCTGGGAAGCGGAGCGGCCTGGGGCCTGAGCGGGACAATTATAGCGGTGCGGGGGCGGCGCTCTGAACCGCATGCCGCGCACGCGGGGTCATCTTAGCGGAACCCTCACCTTCGCCCCCGCCGATCCGGTCGATAATGCGCGCCTCCCCGGACTGCAGCAGGAGTTTCCATGGGTCACTGGACCACGCTCGACACCCCCGACGGCCAGGTTGCCGCCTGGCACGCCACGCCCGCTTCCAGTCCGCGCGGCGGCCTGGTGGTGATTCAAGAAATCTTCGGCGTCAACGAACATATCCGCACAGTGGCCGACGACTACGCCGCACGCGGCTATGAGGTGCTGGCACCGGCTTTTTTCGATCTGGAAGAGAAGGACGTGCAGTTGCCGTACGACCAGGAAAGCCTGCAGCGGGGCCTGGCGCTGGCCAATGCGGTGGGCCTGGAGCGCGCGGTGGAGGTGGTGAAATCTGCCTCCACCCTGCTGACCCGCGCCGGCAAGGTAGGCACGGTGGGCTACTGCTGGGGTGGCTCGGTCGCACTGCTGTCGGCGATACGCCTGGGACTGCCGTCGGTGAGCTACTACGGCGGCCGCAACACCCAGCTGCTGGACGAAACCCCCAAGGCACCGGTGATGTTCCACTTCGGCGAGCGCGATGCCAGCATTCCGCCCGAAGCGATCCAGGCCCATCGCGAGAAACTGCCGCAGATGGAAACCTTCGTGTATCCGACCGGACATGCCTTCAACCGCAGCATCGACCCCACCCACTACGACGCCGACAGCGCCGAGCGCGCATTGGAGCGCACGCTGGGCTTCTTCGCGGCGCATCTGGGATGAGCGACACCGCACCGGGCACGCCGGCGGGCGGTTTTCTGCTCGATCCGCGCCTGGCGGCCGACACGGTGTTCGTCGCCGACGGGCCGCTGTCGCAGGTGCGGCTGATGGACGACGCCCGCTTCCCGTGGCTGGTGCTGGTGCCACGGGTGGCCGATGTCAGTGAGTGGATCGATCTGGATGGCGGCCAGCAGCGTTTGTTGCTGGCCGAAATCAACCAGCTCTCGCAGTTGCTGCGCGCCGAACCTGCGGTCAGCAAGCTCAATATCGGCGCGCTGGGCAATATCGTGCGGCAGCTACACGTGCATCTGGTCGGCCGTCACCCAGGCGATGCCGCGTGGCCTGGGCCCGTCTGGGGCAGCGGCAGTGCGCAGCGGTTTGTGCCCGAGACGTTGCAGCAGCATGTCGCGGCGTGGGCGCAACGGCTACGATAGGCGCCTGTCCTTCAACCAGTCTCCCGCATGAAATCCAATGTCGTCGCCGCGCTGATCCTGATCCTCGTCGGCCTGCTGTTCCTGGCCAACAACCTGGGCTGGACCAATCTCAGTCTTGGTCGCTTGATCGCCACTTGGTGGCCGGCTGCGCTGGTCGCTTGCGGGATCGGCATGCTGTTCGGGCGCGGCAAGTAAGCGGAGCCGGGCTTGGGGACTTGGGAGCCGGAATTGGTCACAGCGGGCTATCGGCGCTGCTGACATTCCAGCGGAAGGGCAGATTGGCGGATTGGCGCTTGCGAGTTGAGGTACGGTACTGCGCTCGGGTGGCGCGGTCGCTGACTGCGCTGGCGGCAGTTCGGTTTGACGGCCGATCTGTTATCTACGCTGACCACAGCATCAGTGGCGACGGAGTTGGGCGGATTTAGCCCTCACTGATCTGGCATCGCCGTCGCCCGTCGCCTGCCCGCAGTCTTCGTCGCCTGTTGGGACATTGTCCTCCTTCATGGAAGTGCAGGTGCCCCAAGGGCCGGACAGGGGTACGGGCGAAGCCTGGTGGGCTGTCGATTGCGCCTCAGAACGTTGGGGCTGCGACCGGACTGCGTCGGCTATCGCATCGGCAACGGCCAATCACATGCGGCACAGCGCCCTCACCTTTGCCCGTCCCGCCGGTGAGGCGACCGACATGACGTTTGTCATCTGCGATTGTTGACTTCCGGCACCTGATCGTGGGGCGCATCCGGCGCAGCATGGCCTCATACCCAACGAGGACCTCGCCATGAACTACCGTCTGATCCCCGCCCTGTTCCTGATTGTCATGGGCGCGCTGTTTCTGCTGGACAACCTGGGACTGGCCCATATGGACGTGGCAACCTGATCGCGACCTGGTGGCCGGTGTTTCTGATCGCCGCCGGCGTGCGCCAACTGCTGCGCTACCGCCAGAAGGCTGCCGCGACCTGCTGAAGGTCACGGCCGCGCCATTGCACCAGGAGCGGCCAAAAAACCCGGCGAGCAGCCGTCAGACGGCATGGACGGACCGGAGTGCACGCGTGGCACAGCCGATTCCGAGTATCGGTTGCGCCCGCCTGGCGGCGAGCGCAGTCGTTTCGGTCCCTGCTCTAAGTGCGCGGCAGGGTTACACCGGTCTGGCCCTGATACTTGCCGCCGCGGTCCTTGTACGAGGTTTCGCACACTTCGTCGGACTGGAAGAACAGCATCTGCGCCACGCCTTCGTTGGCATAGATGCGCGCCGGCAGCGGCGTGGTATTGCTGAATTCCAGCGTCACGTGGCCTTCCCACTCCGGCTCCAGCGGGGTCACGTTGACGATGATGCCGCAGCGTGCGTAGGTACTCTTGCCCAGGCACACCACCAGCGTGTCGCGCGGGATGCGGAAATATTCCACTGTGCGCGCCAGTGCGAAGCTGTTCGGCGGAATGATGCAGACATCCGATTCGATATCGACAAAGCTGCCGGGATCGAAGTGCTTGGGATCGACGATCGTCGAGTTGATGTTGGTAAAGACCTTGAACTCGCGCGAGCAGCGTACGTCGTACCCATAGCTGGAGGTGCCGAAGCTGACGATGCGCTGCCCGGCGGCATCGTGCTTGATCTGGCCGGGTTCGAACGGCTCGATCATCGCGTGCTGTTCGGCCATGCGCTTGATCCAGCGGTCGCTCTTGATGCTCATGCGGTGTTCCTTGAAGACGGAAGGCGGCGGGCCGAGCGGCCCGCGCGAAGACGGCGAATTCTACCAGCGGCCGGCACCCGCAGCCGGCCGGACGCGTTACAGCAGCGACGCCGAAATCGGGATGCTGGCGCGTGGGCGCTTGCCCAGTTCCTCGGCAAGCCGCGTCGCCGCCGCCAGGTAGGCCTGGGCTGCCACCGACTCCGGCGCGGCTACCACGATCGGCTGACCGACATCGCCTTGCTCACGGATTGCAATCACCAGCGGCAACGACCCCAATAACGGCACGCCGTACTGCGCCGCCATGCGCTCGCCGCCGCCTTCGCCGAACAGATGCTCGCGGTGACCGCAGTTGCTGCAGGTATGCACCGCCATATTCTCGACGATGCCGAGCACCGGCACCTCGACCTTTTCGAACATCTTCAAGGCCTTGCGCGCGTCCAGCGTGGCGATGTCCTGCGGCGTGGTGACGATCACCGCACCGGCCACCGGAATCTTCTGCGACAGGGTCAACTGGATGTCGCCGGTGCCCGGCGGCAGGTCGATCAGCAGATAGTCCAGGTCGTCCCACAGGGTGTCGTTGAACAGCTGGGTCAGCGCGGACGTCGCCATCGGCCCGCGCCAGATCATCGGGGTGTCCTGATCGACCAACAGGCCGATCGACATCGCCTCGATCCCGAACGCACGCAGCGGTTCGATCGACTTGTTGTCCGGGCTATCCGGCCGCCCGCTCAGGCCCAGCATCGCCGGCACGCTGGGGCCATAGATATCGGCATCCAGCACGCCGACGCGCGCGCCCAACTGACGCAGCGCCAGTGCCAGATTCACCGCAGTGGTGGACTTGCCCACGCCGCCCTTGCCGGACCCCACCGCAATCACGTTGCGGATGCGCGGGTGCGGCGCCAATGCCCCCTGCACCGCATGCGCGGCGATTCTGCGTTCGCCCGTCATGCGCCAACCGCCTGCGCAACAGCGCGCGCCGCCCAGAAACCACTTTGCACCATCGTGTTCATCGCCTACCCGAGTTGTCGTGTGCCACCGCGAGCGACTCAAGCATCGCTTTGCGCCGCATCAAAGAGGGGCATGAGTGTACCGGCTCGGTCGGAAGCAGCCGGCCTGTTTGCCAACGCGACACAAACGCACGCGCAGCCAGTACGTGACATTAAGCGACAAATTTCGCAGATATGGACACAAGATTAAAGAATTGTTACGGTCAAAACACAGTTCAGCTGGCGCTCAGCGAGCCCAACTGCGCGAATCGAATCTCAGCAAGGAATCTGCGAAATCATGTCGAGCCGTACCTCGCAACGCATCCGTCGCCACCGCCTTAGCACTGCACTTTTCGGCGTACTAGCCGCATCCGCAGGCAATGCCTCCGCCCAGTCCGAAAACGCGGTCGCACCCGATACGACCGACCTGGACAAGGTCACCGTCACCGGCTCGCGCATCGCGCGTATCGGATTTGTCACGCCTTCGCCCGTGACTGCCATCAGCGCCGAAGAAATCCGCGCCACCGGCGCGACCACCATCAGCGACCTGATGGCGCGTATGCCGGCGCTGGCGCCGAGCTACACGCTGGGCAACTCCACCCGCTTTATCGGCACTGCCGGCCTGGGCCTGCTCGACCTGCGCGGCATGGGCGTTGACCGCACATTGGTGCTGGTCAACGGGCGTCGCCATGTGGGCTCCAGCCCTGGCTCGACTGCGGTGGACGTCAACACCATTCCGGTGGAATGGGTCGAGCGCGTGGAAGTCATTACCGGCGGCGCGTCGGCGGTGTACGGCGCCGATGCCGTGGCCGGCGTGGTCAATTTCATCCTCAAGAAATCGTTCACCGGTTTCGAGACGCGCGCGCAGACCGGCCTGGCCGACGAAGGCAATTACAACCGCTCATTTGCCAGCTTTTCTGCCGGCACCGATTTCGCAGGCGGCCGCGGCAACATCGCGGTGTCCGGCGAATACAGCAAGCAAGATCGCTTCGGTCGCGGCAACCGCGCCATCGGCCGCGAGTACCTGGTGAGTGTGCCCAACCCCGCGTTCGACCCCACCCTTCCGCCGAGCGAGCGCAACCCGCAGAACGTGCTCAGCGGCCCCGGTGGCAACCATTCGACCTCTTACGGCGGCACCTTCAATCTGGGCACGTTCGATTTCCGCAACCCGGCAAGCTACGGCAACCGTTATCTGTTCAACGACGATGGCAGCTTCCGTCGCAACCGGTACAACGGCACGGTGGTGAGCAACACCTCGTGCGTGGATTGCGATTTCGTCGACCTCAACGCGGTGGCCGATCTGCAGCCCGGCTTCGATCGCAAAAGCGTCAACACCATGATCAACTTCGAGATCAGCGAAAACCATCGCGTGTTCTTCGAAGGCAAGTACAGCGAAACCGATTCGGAATTCTTCGGCCAGCCCGCATTCGACAGCTCGCTGCGCGTGCGTCGTCAGAACCCCTATGTCAGCCCCGAACTCGGCGCCCTGATGGATTCGCGCGGCGCCACGCAGATCCTGATGAACCGCTTCAATGTCGATGCCGGCCGCCGCGGCGAAAACATCGAACGCAAGACCTACCGCGCCGTTCTCGGCGCCGAAGGCAACGTCACCGACAACTGGACCTACGATGTGTCGGCCAACTACGGCAAGACCACGGTGGACCGCCTCAACCTCAACAACCGCATCAACGAACGCTGGCAGGCCGGCATCGACGCCGCACGCGATGCCAGCGGCAACATCGTCTGCCGCACCACGCTGGATCCGACTGCGGTCAATCCCCATACCGGTCGCGTGTACTCGGCATTGGCCCGCGAAGGCTGCGTGCCCTTCAGTGTCTTCGGTAACGGCGCGGTCACCCCGGAAGCAGCTGCGTGGTTCAACACCACCGCGCGCTCGCAAGCCAAGATCCAGCAGACCGTGTTCAGCGCCTCGGTGGCCAACAGCAACCTGCTGTCGCTGCCGGCAGGCGACATCGGCTTCGCCGGCGGCGTGGAATACCGCAAGGAACAGAGCGAGGAAGTCACCGACCCGTTGGCCGCGTCGGGCGCGACCTTTCTCAACGCCATCCCGAACAGCGGTGGCGACTACAGCGTCAAGGAAGTGTTCGTCGAGAGCACCATCCCGTTGCTGGCCGGCCTGCCGGGCGTGGATCGTCTGGCGCTGGACGTTGCAGGACGCTATTCGGACTACAGCAGTATCGGCTCGACCAAGACCTGGAATATCGGTCTGGACTGGACCATTATTCCGTCGCTACGGTTGCGTGGCACCCTGGCGCAGGCGGTGCGTGCGCCCAGCATTGGCGAGCTGTACGACTCGCAGAGCGAAAACTTCGCCACCATCAACGACCCCTGCAATTACCTGCCCACCAATACCAACCGTCCGGGCACTGCGGGCGATGTGGGGTTGCGTCAGGCCAACTGCAGCGCACTGGGCATTCCGGTGGGCTGGATCGACACCTACACCGCTACCCGCCCGGGCGTGAGCGGCGGCAATCCGGAACTCAAGCCGGAACGTGCGCGCAGCCTGTCGTACGGACTGGTGTGGCAGCCGGAGTTCTTCGAAGGGTTCGGCATGTCGATCGACTACTGGCGCATCGACCTGCGCGATGCCATCGGCGCCGTGACGGCAGAGACCAATGCCACGCGCTGTGTGGATAACCCCGGCGGCATCGGCAATAGCTTCTGCGGTTTCGTGCAGCGTGCACCGCTGGGTGGCTTCACCGACCCGCAGGGCCGCATCTATCCCTAAGGAAGCTCTGAACAACGCACCACAGATACGCGACACTACCCGCCTCATCATGTAGAGGATCATCTATGCAGCTGACGTTCGGTGACGCTGAGGGCCTGGGCAAGCGCAAGCAGACCCGGCGCG
>NZ_VZPL01000022.1 GCF_008801575.1 Xanthomonas cissicola
AACGGTTCATGCGTGTGTAGACCGTATGCCAGTTGCCAAAGCGCTTGGGTAGGCCGCGCCATTTGCAGCCATGCTCGGCAACGTAAAGGATGGCGTTGACCACTTGCAGGTTGGTCATGCTGACATTGCCGCGCTGCGCCGGCAGGCAGTGTTCGATCAGAGAAAATTGTGCTGGCGTGATCTCCATGCCCAATAGTTTAATCGCTCGGGCCATTAGTGTTAACAGGCCCTAGCGGCGATGTCTGTTTCTGAAAGGCTGTGGCGCAGCATCTTCATGCCATCCCGACAACGCCACCTTCACGCTTGCGGCATTCTTGCCCTGGAGATTCCCGATGATCCGTATCCTCGCCCCACTCGCTGCCGCTGCGTTGTTGTCGGCCTGTGCCTCCAACCAGGTCGCGCAGATACAGCCCATCGACGGCGCCATCTCCGGCCAGTGCCATAGCGACAAGGTGCGTGGTGCGGTAGGTCTGGCGGCAGCCGCGCAGACAATCGAACGTGCGCGCGTGGATAGCGACAGCCAGACGGTCATCGTCCGTCGCGGCGAGCGCGCAACCGGTGGCACCACCGCCAGCGGCCTGGCCGATCCGGCCCAGGGCGCCAGCGAAAGCGGCGGCGATCAGCTCACCATCGAAACCGGCCCGAACAACAGCATCACGGCGATCTATTGCGGTTGATTGTTGCGACTCGGGATTCGGGAAAGCATTGCGGATTTCCGGCTCACGGGTCTGCCGTTGCATTGACTGACAACGATATCGAGCGATCGCCGGCGGGCGTGGACCGCCGGCAGCGCGGCGTGCGCAGTACATCGCACCGAGCAGCGGCAGCGCTCATCTGCTGGCAAGCGCAGTGGTCGTTGACGGCAATTCTACGGATTCCGCTTCTATGCGGACTTCCGCTTCGACGCCGGCTTTGCCTGTGCCTTGAGCTTGCTACGCGAAGCGCTCAAGAACCTCAGCGTGGCCGCTTCCCACTGGCGCTCGCCACGCACACCGGTGGCCATGGCCTGCAGCTGGCCCGCACGCCAGCCTTCGAAGACGCATGGGTCGATGTAGGCCTTGCGACACACCGAGGGCGTGTTGCCCAAGGCATCGGCTACCTCACGGATGACATCGTTCTGCACCTGCGTCAACGCGCGTTCGCTGCTACGCTCGGGCAATGGCAGGCGTGCCAGCCGCTGCAATGCAGCCAAGGTGCCGCCCCAGGTGCGGAAATCCTTGGCGGTGAAGTCTTGGCCCATCGCCTCGCGTAGATAGTCGTTGACCTCACCCGAATCCACCGGCTGCAACTGGCCATCGTCGTCGCGGTACTGGAACAGCGATTGCCCCGGCAGCTGCTGGCATTGCCGGATCAGTTTGACCAGCTGCTTGTCGTCCACTTCGATATCGTGGTCCTGGCCGCTCTTGCCGCGGAACTTCAGCCGCGCGCGTCCGCCTTTCAGAATTCCATGTGCCGGTTGCGCAGTGTGGTCAGTCCGTACGAGCGATTGCTGCGCGCGTATTCGGCATTGCCGACGCGCACCAGGGTGTCGGCCAGCAACGCCACCACGATCGCCAGCACCTTTTCGCGTGGAAATCCCGGCAGCAGCAGATCGCGACGCAACCGCCGCCGCAGTTTGGGCAGCGCGGTACCGAAGGCGATCACGCGTTCGAACTTGCCTTCGCCACGCACCTGCGCCCAGTCGGCGTGATAGCGGTATTGCTTGCGCCGCCGCGCATCGCGCCCGGTGGCCTGCAGATGGCCATTGGGCTTGGCGCAGATCCACACTTCGGTATAGGCCGGCGGAATCGCCAGCGAACGGATGCGCTGCAAGGTCTCGGCATCGGCAATGCGTTGCCCGTCGGCATCGCGGTAACTGAAGCTCTTGCCGGCCTTGCGGCGGCTGATGCCGGGCTGTTGATCGTTGACATAGGTCAGCCCGGCCGCACGCGCGGTCGCCTTGGCCTGCGCCACCGCTGCCGCGCTTGCCACGGCGGCTGTGGCGACAGCCGCGCCGGTGGCGACCGCCGCGAGCTTGCCGGCAGTACTGGCGGCCACTGTGGCATTGCGAAGAACACGTTTTGCTTTCATTGCGCACAGGTCGAAGGACTGGCCGCGATTGTTGGGTGCAGCAAGACTAGGCTGCGTCAACGCAGCGACAACGCCGTGTGCGCAAGCCATGCCCGTCGCGTGACTTTGTGCTTATGCTTGCGCGTCCCCCTTTGCTGGAGTCATCGATGCGCGCTGTCCTGCCTATTGCCCGCCTGGCTTGCACCCTGGTTGTGCTGACTGCATTGACTGCCTGCAACAAACCGCAACCCGATGAGCAGGAAGCCGTCACCGCCAAGGCCCAGCACGCGGCCGAACAAGCCTCTGCGCCCGCACCGGATGCAGCGCCGGAAGCGCCGCCGATCGGCAGCTGCGATGCCACCCAGGTGCAATCGCTGGTGGGCCAGCCGTTGACCGATGCGGTGGGCGAACAGGCACGCAGCGACGCCGGCGCCAAGTCGGTGCGTGTACTCAAGCCCGGCCAGATGACCACCATGGAATTCAATGGCGAACGGCTCAATCTGGAAGTGGACGCCAAGAACGTGATCAGCTCGGTGCGCTGCGGCTGAGACGGCGTTGGCGCCTGTCGCAAGACCGGCGCCAAGCCTTCTGGCACAAGGGATTGCAGTGTTTCTCGTTGCAGCTGTAACGGTGTATTGCGGCACCGCATCAACTGTGGTCTAGTCGATCATCCGGTGACCTCTTCGAACGCTCCACGGATCGAGCGCTGCAACGTCGTCGCCGCTCTCCTAAGATCGCAAAGAGGCAGACATGGCCCCCCGCACTCGCCAAGGGCTCAACGACGACGGTCTCTACAACAGCGTGCGCGACGAGCGCGACGCCTGTGGTTTTGGCATGGTCGCCCAGTTGGACGACCAACCTTCCCGCGCGCTGGTGGATACCGCGATTGCGGCGCTCTCGCGCATGACCCACCGCGGCGGTGTCGCCGCCGACGGGCTCACTGGCGATGGCTGCGGCCTGCTGATTCGCAAACCCGATGCGTTCTTGCGCGGGCTGGCGCGCGATGCCGGCATCACCCTGGGCACGCGCTACGCAGCCGGTGTGGTGTTCCTGCCGCTGGACGAAGCCGATGCTGCGCGATGTCGGGCCGAACTGGAAGCGCAGCTGCACAGCGCCGGCGTGCACTTCCGCGGCTGGCGCGTGGTGCCCACCGATGACAGCGTGTGCGGCCAGCTGGCACGCGATACCTTGCCGCGCATCGAACAGGTCTTTGTCGATGCCGGTGCCGAACAGACCGAAGACGGCTTCACCCTGGCGCTGTTCCTGGCACGCCGGCGCGCCGAGCAGGCGCTGCATGCGGTCGAACATTTCTACGTCACCACCCTCTCGCCCAACGGCATCAGCTACAAGGGCATGGTGCTGCCGGACAAGCTAAGCACGTTCTACCCGGACCTGCAGCGCAGCGATCTGTCCTCCAGCGCAATTGTCTTCCACCAGCGTTTTTCCACCAACACGCTGCCGCGCTGGCCGCTGGCGCATCCGTTCCGGCTGCTCGCGCACAACGGGGAAATCAACACCATCGAAGGCAACCGGCGCTGGGCGCAGGCGCGCAGCAAGGTATGGCAGACCCCGCGCTTCGACATCGCGCAGTTCGATCCGGTGATCTCCATGCACGGCTCCGATTCGCAGAGCCTGGACAACATGCTGGAGTTGCTGATCGCCGGTGGCATGGACCTGCTGCAGGCGCTGCGCATCCTGGTGCCGCCGGCCACTCAATCGCTGGAGTTTAAGGACGCCGATCTGGCCGCGTTCTACGAGTTCTACGGCCTCAACACCGAACCGTGGGACGGCCCGGCCGGCATCGTCGCCTGCGACAGCCGCTACGCGGCCTGCATGCTCGACCGCAACGGCCTGCGCCCGGCACGCTGGATGCTGACCTCCGACCGCCACTTCCTGGTGGCCTCCGAAGCCGGCGTGTGGGAGCTGCCGGCCGAGCGTATCACCCGCAAGGGCAAGCTGGGCCCGGGCGAGATGATGGCGATCGACCTCAAGCGCGGCGACCTGCTCGATTCCGATGCCATCGACCGCATCAACCGTGCGCGCGCCCCGTACAAGCAATGGCTGCAGCAGGGCGTGACCTATCTGCAGACCGAATTGATCGACCCCTCGCTGGTGGAGGAGCCCTTCAGCGAGCAGACCCTGCGCAGCTATCACAAGCTGTTCCAGCTCAGCACCGAGGAAGTGGAACAGGTGCTGCGCCCGCTGGCAGAAACCGAGCAGGAAGCCACCGGCTCGATGGGCGACGACACCCCGATGGCGGTGCTCAGCCGCCAGACCCGGCCTTTGTACGACTACTTCCGCCAGGCGTTCGCGCAGGTCACCAACCCGCCGATCGACCCGCTGCGCGAAGGCATCGCGATGTCGCTCACCACACAGCTCGGCAGGGAGACCAATATCTTCCACGCCGGTGCGGAGACGGTGAACCACGTCATCCTCAATTCGCCGGTGCTCAGCCAGCGCAAACTGCGCCAGCTGCTGAAGATGGAGCAATACGTCGAGCGCAACCGCCTGATCGACCTGTCCTACAGCCTGGAAGAAGGCCTCAAGGCCGGGCTGGAACGCATCTGCCAGGAGGTGGAAGCCGCAGCGCGCGCCGGTGCGGTGATGCTGCTGCTGTCCGACCGCTACCCGGTGCCGGACCGGCCGATGGCGCATGCGCTGCTGGCCACCGGCGCGGTGCATCACCACCTGTGCAAGGTGGGCCTGCGCTGCGACGTCAACCTGATCATCGAGACCGGCACCGCGCGCGACCCGCACCACATGGCCTGCCTGCTCGGCGTCGGCGCCACCGCGGTGTACCCGTACCTGGCCTACCAGACCCTGTTCGACCTGGGCCGGCGCGGCATCCTGCAGCTGAGCAAGGGCGGTGAGCAGTCGCAGATCGGCCGCCGCTACCGCAAGGGCATCTACAAGGGCCTGTCCAAGATCATCTCCAAGATGGGCATCTGCACCATCGCCAGCTACCGCGGCGCGCAGCTGTTCGAGATCGTCGGGCTGGACCCGGACGTGGTGGACCTGTGCTTTGCCGACACCCCGGCGCGCATCGGCGGCGTGGACCTGGCGCGGCTGGACACCGAGGCGCGCGAGCTGACCGTGCGTGCCTGGAACGACCAGCTCAAGCCGGAGGTGGGCGGCCTGCTCAAGTACGTGCACGGCGGCGAGTACCACATGTACAACCCCGACGTGGTCATGACGCTGCAGCGTGCCACCCGTACCGGCGATGCCGGCGACTGGCAGAAATACGTGGCCGCGGTGCATGCGCGCCCGGCCTCCACGCTGCGCGACCTGGTGCAGCTCAAGCGCGCCCACACCCCCACTCCGCTAGATGACGTGGCACCGGCCGAAGACGTCCTGCGGCGGTTCGACAGCGCCGCCATCAGCCTGGGCGCGTTGTCGCCGGAAGCGCACGAAGCGCTGGCGATCGCGATGAACCGCCTGGGCGGGCGCAGCAATTCCGGCGAAGGCGGCGAAGACCCGGCCCGCTATGGCACCGAGAAGCGCTCCAAGATCAAGCAGGTGGCCTCCGGCCGCTTCGGCGTGACTCCGGAATATCTGGTCAACGCCGAAGTGCTGCAGATCAAGGTCGCCCAGGGCGCCAAGCCCGGCGAAGGCGGCCAGCTGCCCGGCCACAAGGTCAACGAGCTGATCGCCCGGCTGCGCTACGCCAAGCCCGGCATCGGCCTGATCAGCCCGCCACCGCATCACGACATCTATTCGATCGAAGACCTGGCCCAGCTGATCTACGACCTCAAGCAGGTCAACCCGACCGCGCTGGTGTCGGTGAAGCTGGTGGCGCATGCCGGCGTCGGCACGATTGCCGCCGGCGTGGTCAAGGCTGGCGCCGATCTGATCACCGTGTCCGGCCATGACGGCGGCACCGGTGCCAGCCCGGTCAGCTCGATCCGCTATGCCGGCGTGCCGTGGGAACTGGGCGTGGCCGAGTCGCACCAGGCATTGGTGGCCAACGACCTGCGCGAGCGCACCATCCTGCAGACCGATGGCGGCCTGAAGACCGGCCTGGACGTGGTCAAGGCCGCGCTGCTCGGTGCCGACAGTTTCGGCTTCGGCACCGCACCGATGATCGTGCTGGGCTGCAAATACCTGCGCATCTGCCACCTCAACAACTGCGCCACCGGCGTGGCCACCCAGGACGAGCGCCTGCGCGCCGGCTATTTCACCGGCCTGCCGGAACGGGTGGAGCACTTCTTCCGCCTGCTGGCCGAAGAGGTGCGCCAGTGGCTGTCGTATCTGGGCGTGCGCTCGCTGGACGAGATCGTCGGCCGCACCGACCTGCTGGAACAGCTGGACGTCTCGCCGCGCCCGGGCGTCAAGGTCGACCTCTCGCGCCTGCTCACCCATGCGCAGTACGACGGCAGCCACTGCGCCGCCCAGCGCCTGTACGAATCGCCAGACAGCCTGGCTACGCAGATGGACGGCTTGCTGGCCGATGCGATCGCCAACAAGAGCGGCGGCGACCATCGCTTCCTGATCCACAACACCGACCGCTCGATCGG
Organism: Xanthomonas cissicola; assembly: GCF_008801575.1. Classification (GTDB taxonomy): domain Bacteria; phylum Pseudomonadota; class Gammaproteobacteria; order Xanthomonadales; family Xanthomonadaceae; genus Xanthomonas; species Xanthomonas cissicola. The sequence continues at coordinate 6,564 of NZ_VZPL01000022.1, forward strand.
CGCGCGCCTGTCCGGCGCGATTGCGCGCGCGCACGGCAACCACGGCATGAGCGATGCGCCACTGAACTTGCGCTTCCGCGGCACTGCCGGGCAGAGCTTTGGCGCGTTCAACGCCGGTGGCCTGCAGCTGGAACTGGAAGGCGAAGCCAACGACTACGTCGGCAAGGGCATGGCCGGCGGCCGCCTGGTGGTGCGTCCGCCACGCGGCGCGCGCTTCGAGGCACGCAACACGCCGATCGTCGGCAACACCTGCCTGTACGGCGCCACCGGCGGCGAGCTGTTCGCCGCCGGCCGCGCCGGCGAGCGCTTTGCGGTGCGCAACTCCGGCGCACTGGCGGTGGTGGAAGGCGCTGGCGACCACTGCTGCGAATACATGACCGACGGGGTGGTGCTGGTGCTGGGCAAGGTCGGCCTGAACTTCGGCGCCGGCTTCACCGGCGGGCTGGCCTACGTGCTGGATATCGAGCGCGACTTCGTGGACCGCTACAACCACGAGTTGATCGACATCCACCGCGTCTCGGCCGAAGGTTTCGAGAACCATCGCCAGCACCTGCACACTTTGATCAGCCGCCACCGCGAACTCACCGGCAGCATCTGGGCGCAGCAGATCCTGGACGAATTCCGCGACTACATCGGCAAGTTCTGGCTGGTCAAACCCAAGGCCGCCAGCATCGAGTCGCTGACGGAGTCGCTGCGCCGCGCCGCGTGAGTCTTGCTCCCCTCTCCCGCACGCGCGCGAGGGGCTGGGAGTGAGGGCAGTGGCCTGCCATTACCCTCATCCGCCCCTTCGGGGCACCTTCTCCCGCACGCGGGAGAAGGGAATCAGCTACGGATTTCTTTATGAGCCGCAAACAAGCCTTCCAATTCCTCGACCTGCCCCGGACCATGCCCACGCGCATTCCGGTGGAACTGCGCACGTCCGGCGACTGGGGCGAGTTGTACAGCAGGTTCGACAAGGCCGACGCGCAATACCAGGCCGGCCGTTGCCTGGACTGCGGTAATCCGTATTGCAGCTGGAAATGCCCGGTGCACAACGCTATCCCGCAGTGGCTGCAGCTGGTGCAGGAAGACCGCATCATCGAGGCCGCCGCGCTGTGCCATTCCACCAACCCGCTGCCGGAAGTGTGCGGGCGGGTGTGTCCGCAGGACCGCCTGTGCGAAGGCAGCTGCACGCTGGAAGAATTCGGCGCGGTCACCATCGGTGCGGTGGAGAAATACATCGTCGACACCGCCTTCAAGATGGGCTGGCGCCCGGACCTGGGCAACGTGCAGGCCAGCGGCCACCGTGTGGCGGTGATCGGCGCCGGCCCGGCCGGCCTGGCGTGTGCGGACCGCCTGGCGCGCGCCGGTATCGAAGCGGTGGTGTACGACCGCTATGAGCAGATCGGCGGCCTGCTGCAGTTCGGCATCCCCAGCTTCAAGCTGGACAAGTCTGTGATCGGCAAGCGGCGCGAGATCCTCGAAGGCATGGGCGTGCAGTTCCGCCTGGGCGTGGAGGTCGGCCGCGACATCAGCATCGAACAACTGTTGGCCGAGTACGACGCCGTCTTCCTCGGCACCGGCGCCTATCGCTACACCGACGGCGGCCTGCCCGGGCAGGATTTGAAGAACGTGCTGCCGGCGCTGCCGTTCCTGGTGCAGAACAGCCGCATCGTCAGCGGCAACGACCCGCACGGCCGGCCGATCGCCGGCTGGGAAGACCAGCTCGCCCTGCCCGACCTCACCGGCAAGCGCGTGGTGGTGCTGGGCGGTGGCGACACCGGCATGGACTGCGTGCGCAGCGCCATTCGTCTGGGCGCGGCCAAGGTCACCTGCGCGTATCGCCGCGACGAAGCCAGCATGCCGGGCTCGGCACGCGAGGTTGCCAACGCACGCGAAGAAGGCGTGCGCTTCCTGTTCAACCGCCAACCGCTGTCGATCGAATCCGGCGCCGACGACGAAGCCATCGGCGTGACCGTAGTGGAAACCAAGCTGGGCGAACCCGACGCCAGCGGCCGCCGCGATGCGGTGCCGGTGGAAGGCAGCGAATCGCTGCTGGAAGCGGACGTGGTGATCATCGCCTTCGGCTTCTCGCCCACCCTGCCCGACTGGTTGGCCTCGCAAGGCGTGGACGCCGGCAGCAATGGCCGCATCGTCGCCCCGTCCGACGGCAACGGCCGCCTGCCCTACCAGACCAGCAACCCGCGCCTGTTCGCCGGCGGCGACTGCGTGCGCGGTGCCGATCTGGTGGTGACCGCAGTAGCCGAAGGCCGCGATGCGGCGGGAAGCATCGTGCAGCTGCTCGGGGTCAAAGCGCAGGTCAAGGAGCCGGCTGCGGCGTAGCCGTCGTGGGTGCACAAGATATGAGATTGCAGGTACCAGATCAGGCCGTAGCGCTCATTTCCGCTCTGACTTCCTTGCAATCGTCGCCAGACTCGATCTGGCTAATCGGATCTCGCGCTAACGATCGTGCAACTCACCAATCGGATACGGATCTGATTGTATTCGGCTCAGAAGCATTTATTCGCGCTGCAATAGCGCAAATAGCACAGCCGCAGGATGTGGATTGTTTGGTCGTATTCAACGGCGATGACTATCGAGACCCCTGGCAAGAAAAAAGCGGATCACTTAGCAAACTCGAGTGGCGACAGATTGATGCCGACTCGGCACGGTACATCGGCACCAAGTGGATGCCGGACGGCGAGTCCTCGCGAGAGTTTGGTGCTCTTATGGGAGACCTCGTTGATCGTGAAGAACTCGCCATTAGGCTTTGGCCGTAAGCGCATCAAGCTGCGCTGGTAACAAACTGCCGCGCGCCACCGCCTGCGTCTAACAACAACGCAAGCGGTGGCATTTCATACATTTGATGCAATCTTGATCAAGCCGCCTTATCCAAGGTCGCCATATCGATCACGAAGCGGTACTTCACGTCGCTCTTGAGCATGCGCTCGTAGGCCTCGTTGATCTGGTCGGCGCGGATCGTTTCGATGTCCGAGACAATGTTGTGCTTGGCGCAGAAATCCAGCATTTCCTGGGTCTGGCGGATGCCGCCGATCAGCGAGCCGGCCAGCGTGCGGCGCTTCATCACCAGGTTGAACACCGCCGGCGACGGGTGCGACTGCTCGGGCACGCCGACCAGCACCATGGCGCCATCGCGCTTGAGCGCGTTGAGGAACGGGTCCAGGTTGTGCGGCGCGGCCACGGTGTTGAGGATGAAATCCAGGGTGTTGTACTGCGCGGCCATCTGCGCTTCGTCCTTGGAAATCACCACTTCGCTGGCGCCCAGGCGCAGCGCATCGGCGCGCTTGCTTTCGGAGGTAGTGAACAGCACCACGGTAGCGCCCATCGCCTTGGCGATCTTCACCGCCATATGGCCCAGGCCGCCCAGGCCGACCACGCCCACCTTCTGGCCCGGACCTACCTTCCAGTGCGCCAGCGGCGAATAGGTGGTGATGCCGGCGCACAGCAGCGGCGCCACCGCGGCCAGGTTGTCGCTGTGGGTGATGCGCAGCACGTACTTCTGGTCGACCACGATATGGTCGGAATAGCCGCCGTAGGTGTTCTCGCCGCCGCCGAACATCGGCCCGTTGTAGGTGCCGGTGAAGCCGGCTTCGCAATACTGTTCTTCGCCTTCCTGGCAGGAGGCGCAACTGCGGCAGCTGTCGACCATGCAGCCAACACCGGCCAGGTCGCCGACCTTGAAGCCGGTGACCGCATTGCCCACCGCCGTGACGCGGCCGACGATCTCGTGGCCGGGCACCGAGGGGTACAGCGTGTTGTGCCATTCGTTGCGTGCGGTATGCAGGTCCGAGTGACACACGCCGCAGTAGGCGATGTCGATCTGCACGTCGTTGGGGCCGGGCGCACGGCGTTCGAACACGAATGGGGCAAGTGGTTGATCGGCGGCCTGGGCAGCGTAGGCGTGGGCTGTGCTCATGGGAAAACTCCGGGGTGTTGCGTCGTCGGCAAGCTGCGCCAACAACGGAAAAGAAGGATCGCTAGCTTAAAACGCGCAGATGTCGCACTCCTGCGACAGTGCGTCTTACCTGGTCTCTTGCGAACGCGAGCGCAGCGGCATTATGCGCCTTGCGCGTGTTCGCAGGCGGTCAAATCCAGACCTTGCGCGTGAATGGCGCGCTAACGTGCGAGCTCATAGGCTCACGCAGCAGCAGATGGCGCTGCACCATCTGCGCTGGCCGTGCCCTCCCCCGCGGCTGCCCACGTCGATGCCGAAGGAGACTTCCATGTTCCGCACTCCCCCGCACTTTCCCCGCTTGCGCATCGCCGCGCTCGCGTTGACCTTGCTCGCCGCCGGTCCGTTGGTCCAGGCCAAGGAGCCGCCCGGCCCCAGGAGGGAAACCGCCGGCCTGAAGTATGTTGGCGTCAATCTGTCCGGTGCCGAGTTCAACTCGCGCAAGAAACCCGGCACCTTGTTCAAGGACTACACCTATCCTGCCGCCTCGGACTTCAGCTATTTCGCCGGCAAGGGCATGAATACGATCCGATTGCCGTTCCTGTGGGAACGCGTGCAGCCCGAGCTCAATGGCCCGCTGGACCAGGCCCAATTGGGGCTGATCAAGAAGTCGCTCGAGGCAGCCAAGGCCAACAAGCAATACCTGATCCTGGATCTGCACAACTACGTCACGTACAGCGGCAAGCGCATCGGCACCAGCGACGTGCCGGCCGGCGCGTTGGCCGATCTGTGGCGCCGGCTGGCGCTGGAGTTCAAGGACGACAAGGCGGTGATCTTCGGGCTGATGAACGAGCCCAATGGCATTTCCGCGCCCGACTGGGCCAATGCCGCGCAGGGGACGATCACTGCGATCCGCAAGACCGGCGCGAAGAATCTGATTCTGGTGCCGGGCACCGCCTACACCGGCGCACACAGCTGGCGTAGCACCAGCTACGGCGTCTCCAACGCAAAGGCGCTGGAAATCCTCAAGGACCCGGGTAACAACCTTGCCTTCGAAGCGCATCAATACCTGGATAAGGACTACAGCGGCACCAAGCCGGTATGCACCAGCGATTCGGTAGGCCAAGAAAAGCTGCAGGGCTTCACCTCGTGGCTGCGCGAGAACAAGCAGAAGGGCTTCCTGGGCGAATTCGCCACGGCCAACAATCCGGTCTGCGACAAGGCGCTGGAAGGCATGCTGACCTACATGGAAAAGAACAGCGACGTGTGGCTGGGCTGGACCTGGTGGGCGGCGGGCGCGTGGTGGAAGCCGGACTATCCCTTCACCGTGCAACCGGGCAAGGACGGCAGCGACAAGCCGCAGATGGCGATCCTGAGCAAATACGCACGCCGCGCCGGCAAGTAAGCAGCGGCGCAGGCAGAAGGTGGTCGCAACCAGTGTTGCGGCCACCTTTTTTATGTCCATTGCGGTGCACCGCGTTGGAGGACAGGCTGCTTCGGAGAAGAGCAGACCGCCGCTAGCTCGCCGTGGGCGGCGCAGAAGGCAGAAGCAATCCCGCGCCAGCTCAAACGTTTCCGATTGCCGATGTGCGCTCTTCGATGGCGTGCGACAGCCCGGCATCGAGCGCTTGCCATGTCTTCCCTGCACTTGTGCAAGCTGCGGTGCACAGCGGCCGTCTCGACGACGCGCTGACGTAACGCGCTCGCACCAGTGCGTGGGCGACGCGCAAGCGATCTCATCCGTTATCGCGCCACCGCGATTGCGCGCGCCACCTGCGCTCTGTCTGCCGCTGTGGCTGGCACTGCCCGACGACAGCATTGCCAATCAGGCAGCCCATCGCGATGAACAGAGAAGCGCTGCAGTGCAGAGGCATTGCACGCAACGCAGCTGCATTCGCCTGCGATGCGCAGCACGCCATCGCGCAGGTCATGGTGCGTGCCACCGGTTTGAAGCGTGCGCAAACGGTGCGGTGCGCTCGGGCCATGCGAGCGCGCTCTAACACAAGAACTGCGTGTCACTGCACAGCTTGGCCGATTGATCCCTCTCAACCGTAGTTTGTGCGGGCGTATACGCCTAGTCTGGTGATGGACGCGTTGCTGTCGTACATCGAACGAGCTCATACCCGTCTCGGCACGTCGTCCTTGCACACGTCTCTCGCACGCAGAAGTCCCAGGAGTTCCCCCATGAAATCCCTCACCACGCGTACGCGCCGGCTGCGTTGCCGCGCGCTGTCTTTCCTATTGCTGGCCGCCATGCCCCTCGCGCAGGCGCAAAGCGCCACCGGCCTGAAGTATGCAGGCGTCAATCTTTCCGGCGCCGAGATCAAATCCTCGCAAAAGCCCGGCGTGCTCAACATCGACTACCGTTATCCGGCGGCCGATGAATACGCCTACTTCGCCGGCAAGCACATGAACACCGTGCGCCTGCCGATCCTGTGGGAACGTCTGCAGCCAAGGGCGGGGGGCGAGCTGGACCCGGCCCAGCTGGCGTTGATCCGGCAGGCGGTCGCCAACGCCAAGGCGGCCAAAATGTACGTGATCGTGGATGTGCACAACTACGCCAAGTATTACGGCCACACCATCGGCAGCACGAAAGTGCCGATCAGCACCTTCAACGATCTATGGCGACGGCTGGCGATCGCCTTCAAGAGCGACAACGCCGTGATCTTCGGGCTGATGAATGAGCCTTACGACATCGATCCGCAAGCGTGGGCGACGGCCGCGCAGGCGTCCATCGACACCATTCGTAAAACCGGCGCCACCAATCTGATTCTGGTACCCGGTGCGTTGTGGACAGGCGCGCATAGCTGGTACTCCACGGTGGCCGGGCAATCCAATGCAGTGGCGATGGCATCCATTCGCGACCCGCTCAATCGTTATGCCATCGAAGCGCATCAATATTTGGATGCCGATTCCAGCGGCACCAGCGGCGGTTGCGTCAGCGCCACGGTCGGGGTCGAACGGCTGCGCAGCTTCACCGAGTGGCTGCGTCTGAACAAGAAACGCGGGTTTCTCGCCGAATTCGGCACCGGCAATACGGTCACCTGCAATCTCGCGCTCAACGGCATGTTGGGCTACATGGAATCCAACAGCGATGTGTGGATGGGCTGGTCCTGGTGGGCGGCAGGCGCATGGTGGAGTGGGGCGTATCCGTTCAACGTGCAACCGGATGCGCAAGGGCGCGACAAGCCGCAGATGTCGATATTGAGCCCACGTGCGCGCCGGATTACCGATTAAGCACGACCAACACGCCTAGCGAGCAGTCGTCAGGTGGACGTGGATGGCGCAGAAACCACAACGTCCACGTGGTCCATGCTACGCGCCTGCCGCGCCAGCCTGATGGCTGCACGCCGGTGTTTCAGCTGTTGTTCCGCAACGACCGCGCTAGTCAAGGCGAGTGCGGGCGCGGCCAAGCAATCGTCACCACATCACTCTTCTATCCGGTCGTGAGCGCGCGCTTTCTACTGGGCTGAGCATTCCGCTATTGGGCCGCCTTTTCCTCGTACTTTCAGGGGAAAGATCGATGCAGCCTATGCACGCTCCCTGGGTGGCGCTCTAAATGCGGCATAGCGTCATAGACATGACGTCATGCCACTGACGGCAGACGCTTCCATACGACGCAAAATCGACAGCGCGGACACACGCACGCCGCAGTTGCGCGAACACTTCGCGATATCGCGCGCTTTTTTGCGGCCTATCAATCTCGAAAATGCGCCTTGCAGAGTGTGACTGCGATGCAGTTCGCATATTGGCGTTCCATTGGCCACACCCGGCAATTGGGCACGGCTGATGCATTGATTCAGACCGATGCAGCGCATCGCGCGCAACGCGCATGCACTTCGCTGCATCTCCCCCCGTCTGAGGAGTTGTGTCATGTCTGCTGTCTGTTTTTCGTTGCGCGCGCTACTGCGCTCCACGCTGCTTTTCATCGTGTTTGGCAGCCTGCCGTTGGCCCACGCGCAGACGCGCGCGCTCACCTATGCCGGCGTCAATCTGTCCGGTGCCGAATTCGCATCTTCCAAAAAGCCCGGAGTCCTCAACAAGGACTATATGTACGCGGCGGCCAGCGATTACACCTATTTCGCCGGTGTCGGCATGAATACCATCCGCCTGCCGATCCTGTGGGAACGGCTGCAGCCCACCGCGAGCGGCGAACTGGATCCGGCCCAACTCGCGTTGCTGCAACAGGCCGTGGCACGCGCCAAGGCAGCCGGCATGTATCTGGTCATCGATATCCATAACTACGCCAAGTATTACGGCTACAAGATTGGCAGCCCGGAAGTACCGGTGGCCACGTTTACCGATCTATGGCGTCGTCTCGCACTGGCGTTCAACAGCGACAACGCGGTGATGTTCGGGCTGATGAATGAGCCCAACAATATTTCGGCCAGCGAATGGGCCGGCGCAGCGCAGGCCGCCATCGATGCCATCCGCAGGACCGGTGCCAATAACCTGATTCTGGTGCCCGGCGCATTGTGGACCGGTGCGCATAGTTGGTATTCCACCACGACCGATGGCTACTCCAACGCCACCGCGCTGACGTCCATCTACGACCCGCTCGATCGCTACGCCTTCGAAGTGCATCAGTATCAGGATGCCGATTCCAGCGGCACCAGCAGCACCTGTGTCAGCAGCACCATTGGCGCCGAGCGCCTGCGCAACTTCACGCAGTGGCTGCGCACCAACCGCAAGCGCGGCTTTCTGGCCGAATTCGGCACCGCCAACAATGCGGTGTGCAACCAGGCGCTGCAAGGCATGTTGGCGTACATGGAAACCAATGCAGATGTGTGGCTGGGTTGGACCTGGTGGGCGGCCGGTTCGTGGTGGAACCTCAGCTACGCATACAGCGTGCACCCCAACAAGGACGGCACCGACAAGCCGCAGATGGCGATCCTGTCGCCGCAGGCCGCACTCGCCACGCGTGCACCGGTCGCTGCTGCCGCGGCGCGCACTTCCGCTGCATCGACCTCCGCAACAAGCACATCCGTTGCACGCACGGCACGCTGATGCCAGACAAGCCGCCGTAAGGCGGCTTTGTCTTACGCACGCAGCGCGCGGGCAAACGGCGTTGGCACGATGGGATGCACACGCCGATTACTGCGATTCCATCGTGGATAGCCATGTTGCTGCGTGCTCGGCCGCAACAGCCGTTTCGATGTAAACAACGCGTGTAGCGCAGGTGAACTGGCACCTGCGCATTTCAGCTTACTGAACTTTCGTCGCGGCCGCTTGCGGCCTTTCACCTGATGGCGATAAGCCGCCCTCCAGCATGAGCGCACTTCACTGCAGGAGCATTCCCATGACACAGCGATTGATGAAGACCGCACTGATCGGCGTCCTAGCCTTGGTGTCGCAGGGCGCGTTGGCACAAGCGGCCGACAAGCCGGCCAAGGCGCTCACCTCCGGTGAGGTCACCAGCATGCTCACCGCAAAGGGCTACACCAAGGTGCACGACCTCAAGTTCGAGCACGGCGTCTGGACCGCGGATGCGCGTAGCGGCGACGGCAAGGATGTGGACGTGCACATCGACCCGGTGACCGGCCGCGTCTATGGCGACCAGACCACCTCCAAGCTCAGCGAAGCCGACGTGCGCGCATCGCTGTCCACCGGCGGCTATGCCGATGTGCACGACCTCAAGTTCAACGATGGCCTGTGGAAGGCCGATGCCAAGCGCAACGGGCAGAAGGTCGAACTGCACGTGGATCCGGAAGACGGCCACGTGGTGAGCGTGGAGAACGATTGAGTTGGCGCACGTCACGTTGGCCTGCCAGGCGGGTAGGGCAGATCGAGCATCGCAGAGGACGCACGCAGCGTAGCCACGCTGCCGCGCCTTGGGCCGACATGTAGCGTCAGTGCAGCAAGCCACTGATCGCGCAAGATCGCATCTCAGCGATGTTGCATGGCGATGGGCTAGATGCCTGACATGACACAGCAACGCAAAAGGCCTCCGATGGGAGGCCTTTTGCGTAACAGAAGATTCTCACCGATGGTGGCGCGAACCGGAGTGCTGGTGTGCTGGTGCGTTGCTGCTACACCGTGTGGCAGCAGTGGATCGGCAAGCCTCAGCGTGGGGGCTTGGCCATGTTCGTCTGCGTAGCCGTACTGGTGGCGTCGGCCGGCTGCGCGCTCGCCGCACTTGTGCCAGGCCTGCCGGCCATCATGCGATCGCGCGCGGCCTTGAACGGGTTGCCGGGGTACCAGTTGGGCCAACGTTCGCCAGCAGCGACCTCCTTGCCCACGCCATAGACCACCTGCAGATCTTCGATGGTGCCATCGAGCTTCCAGGTGGCGGCGTCGTATTCGTCGCCAGGCGCGTGATAACGATGGCGTCCGTAGTCCTCGGCGACGGCACGCCCGGCGGCAGTGCCGCCCTCGCGCAGGTCTTCGCCGCCATCGGCATACAACGCCGGCACGCCGGCCTTGGCGAAGTTGAAGTGATCCGAACGGAAATACGAGCCGCTTTGCGGGGTGGCTTCCGCGTGCAGGGTGCGCCCCTGCATCGCGGCGATCGGCTTGAGGATGTCCTCCAGCTCCGAGCTGCCCATCCCCACCACGGTGACATCGCGGGCGCGCCCGGCCACCGACATCGCATCCAGATTGATCACCGCCGCGATCTTGTCCAGCGGGAAACTCGGGTTGGCCACGTAGTATTTGGAACCCAGCAGGCCGGATTCTTCCAGCGTCACCGCCAGGAACACCACCGAGCGCGTCGGCTTGGGGTCTTGATGGGCGAATGCGTCGGCGATTTCCAGGATGCCGGCCACGCCGGTGGCGTTGTCCACCGCGCCGTTGTAGATGTTGTCGCCGCGTTCACCCGGATGCTTGCCCAGGTGGTCCCAATGCGCCATGTACAGCACCGCCTCGTCGGCGTGGCTGGTGCCCGGCAGCACGCCGACCACATTGCGCGAGGTCTTCGCCGCGATCGTACTCTTGAGGTCGACCGACCAGCTGGCCTTCAAGGGCACCGGCTTGAAGCCGCGCTTGCTGGCGTCCTTGTAGGCCTGCGTCAGGTCCAGTCCGGCATTGGCGAACAATTGCCTGGCGGTCTCGGCGCTGATCCAGCCCTGCACCGGCAGGCGCGGGTCGGGGTCGTCCTTGGCCGGCAAGTCGTATTGCGGGCCGGACCAAGAATTTTTCACCACGTCCCAGCCATAGCTGGCACCGGGCGTGTCGTGCACGATCAACGCCGCAGCCGCGCCCTTGCGTGCGGCTTCTTCGAACTTGTAGGTCCAGCGCCCGTAGTAGGTCATGCGCTTGCCGTCGAACAACTTGGCATCGTCGGTGTGGAAGCCCGGGTCGTTGACGAACATCACCACCGTCTTGCCCTTCCATTCCTGGCCGGCGTAGTCGTTCCACTGCTGCTCGGGCGCATCCACGCCGTAACCGACGAACACCAGCTCGCTGTTGTCCAGCTTGACCTCGGCTTGGCCGGTGCGGGTGCCGACCACGATGTCGGTGCCGAAGGCGAGGGTGCGGGTCTGCTCGCCGCTGCGCAGGCTGGGGGCGGTGGATGCATCGGCGGTGGTTTCCACCATCGGCACCTCCTGGAACCAGCTGTCGCCATTGCCGGGCTGCAGCCCGATGCGCTGCATCTGGTCGCGAATGTAGGTCACGGTCTTTTCTTCGCCGGGCGTCCCCGGGCCGCGGCCTTCGAAGTCGTCCGACGCCAGTGTCTTGACCAGTTCGGCGAAGTCGCCAGTGGTCATGTCCGGGGAGAAGGTGTGGCGGCTGACCGGCGCGCTGGGCGCATCGGCGGGTTCGCGTTTGCAGCCGGCCAGGGCCAGCGTCGCGGCCAGGCACAACAGGATCTTGCGGGGCATCGGAACTCCTCGTGCGGCGGAATCCCGATCTTAGAGCCTGCGCCGCATGGCGAGGTGAGCGCGTCGCTGCGTGCGCTGCAGTCGCATGGCGGGCCGGGCAGGGCGCCTGGAGCAGGTGCCCTGGATCCGGCGCACGCACCGGCAGGTGCGTGTTGCGTCGGTCAGTCCTTCGGCGCGACGTCGCTGTCGAAGCTGCGCGCGGTGGCGCCGCTCACCGCGCCGATCTTGGCGCTGCGGTGCACGTACAGGTTGACCTCGCGCTCGAAGTGCAACGGCCCATCGACCACTGCATCCGGGCCGATCACCACACGCGGCTTGCGCGAGGGCTGGAACGAAAAACCGAAGCTCGGCTTGCTCACTTCGATGCCGCCGCGCACATGCGAACCTACCCCGACAGTGATGTCGCCATTGACCGTCTCGATGCCCTTGCCGAGCTCGGTTCCCACCAGCCCGATGCTGCCGTTGACCGTTTCCACGCCGCCACTGATCTGGCTGCCGCGCTCGGCGAGGATGCTGCCATTGACCGTTTCCAGCCCGCCGGACACCGTCACTTTCTGGCCCAGCGTGATCGAGCCGTTGACCGTTTCCACGCCACCGGTACGCGCGTTGTCGCCGATGCGGATGCCGCCGTTGACGGTTTCCACGTTCTTGGTTTGGGCACCGGCACCGATCTCGATGGAGCCGTTGACCGTTTCCAGGGCGCCATAGGTCTTGCCGGCATCTGCGCTGATCTTGCCGTTGACCTTGCTGACGTCCTCGTCGGCCCAGGCGCTCGTGCAGACCAGGGACAGTGCCAGGAGAAGAATTTGGGGCTTCATGCTGAACCTCGCGCGGCGGCGGTTGTCTGGGGCGTGGCGGCGATCACATCATGCTTGGCTACAATCGCGCACCTGCCTGAAGTCACTGGATCTTTCGTTGCCCCCTTCGCCCGCACCGCTGCCGCGCCTGCCGCTCGCTCCTGCCACCGGCCGTGGACGGATGTGGCTGGCGGTGGGCGTGCTGGCCTGCACCTTGCTGGGCAGCATGGGCGCAAGCGCGCAGAGCCAGCGCGAGACCGAGCGCAAACTGCAGCAGCTGCGCGATGAGCTCAAGACCATCAGCGCCGATCGACGCGAACTAGAAGGCAAGCGCGGCACCGCCGCGCAACAGTTGCGCCAGGCCGACGAGAAAGTGGCCAAGACCGCACGTGCATTGAGCGAGACCGAAGCGGCGATGCGCGCGCAGGAACAGCATCTGTCCACCCTGCAGCAGGAACGCGCGCAATTGCAGCGCGGCCTGCAGAACCAGCGCGCGCAGCTGGCGGCGTTATTGCGCGCCGCCGATCAGGTGGGCCGCAATGCACCGCTGAAGGTGCTGCTGTCGCAGGACACGGTGGGCGATGCCACGCGCATGCTGGCCGATCACCGCTATGTGCAAAACGCACGCGCGCAGCGCATCCACGCCTTGACCACGCAACTGGATGCCCTGGCGACAGTGGAACAGGACATCGCCACCCGGCGCCAGACGCTGGATGCCGCGCGTGCGCAGCAAAAGGCGCAGGCGGCCACGTTGCAGAAGGATCGCTCGCAACAGGCGGCCACCGTCGCGCAGCTGGACGATCGCTACAAACAGCGCGCCGAGCGCGAAAAGGCAATCGGCCAGGACGCCAAGGCGCTGGAACAACTGCTCGCCAATCTGCGCGCGGCCGCCGCCAAGGCCGAAGCCGAACGGCGCGCTGCCGCCAGACGCGCCGCCGCCGAAGCCGCCGCACAGGCCAAGCGCAGCAAAACCGAGCGTTCCGATCGCCCCGGCAAGACGCCACCCAAGGTAGTCGCCAACGCACCGGCCCCCAAGGTCGGTGGGCTCAGCTGGCCGGTGGCGGGCAATCTGCTGGCGCGCTTCAATGCCACCTTGCCCGATGGCCACACCAGCAAGGGCGTGCTGATCGGCGCGCCTAAGGGCACCACCGTGACTGCAGTGGCCGATGGCACGGTGGTGTTTTCCGACTGGATGACCGGCTACGGCATGATCCTGATCGTGGACCACGGCAACGGCTACATGAGCCTGTACGCGCATAACGACACCTTGCTGCGCGATGCCGGCGCATCGATCAAACGTGGCGACGCGGTGGCCAAGGTCGGCAGTTCGGGCGGGCAGGGCGTGCCGGCGCTGTACTTCGAATTGCGTCGTAACGGGCAGCCGGTGGATCCATCGAGCTGGCTGCAACGCCGCTGAGCGCCGCGCACCGCCCGCGATTCAACGCGGATTTACCGCTGCTTCGCGCATAATCCGGTCAGCTCCGCGCTGCGGGGCGCCTTATCTCTTTGTCGGAGTGCTTCATGCGCGTAGCCGTCCTGTCCGTTGCCCTGTCGCTGGCCCTGTTCGCGTCGCCTGGTTGGGCGCAGAAGGCCGGCCCCGCCGCCGCCCAGGCCAGCGCGGACGATCCGGAAGCCAATGAAGCCGCTGTTTCCAAGGTGCCACTGGATGAGATCCGCCGTTTCGTGGCGGTCTACAACGCGGTCAAGCAGGCCTACGTCGACCCGGTCGAAGACAAGAAGCTGATGCACGCCGCCGTGCGTGGCCTGCTCTCGGACCTGGACCCGCACAGCACCTATTTCGACAAGGAAGATGCCGAAGCCTTCGACGAACAGGCCACCGGCGCCTACGACGGCATCGGCGTGGAATTGCTGCAGCAGCAGGACAACACCCTCAAGGTGATCGCGCCGATCGACGACACCCCGGCCGCGCGCGCCGGCATCCGCGCCGGCGATGTGATCGTGGCCATCGACGGCAAGCCGATCGATGCCAGCAAGGCCATGGAGCCGCTGCGTGGCGAATCCGGCAGCAAGGTCGTGTTGACCATCATGCGCGACAAGACGCCCAAGCCGTTCGATGTGACCCTGCAGCGCGAAACCATCCGCGTGGCCAGCGTGCGCAGCAAGCTGCTGGAGCCGGGCTTTGGCTACATCCGCATCAGCACCTTCCAGGCCGACACCGGCGCCGACTTCCAGAAGAACCTCAAGCAGCTGCAGGCCGGCGGCAAGTTGCGCGGCCTGGTGCTGGATCTGCGCAGCAACCCCGGCGGTCTGCTGACCTCGGCGGTGCAGGTGGCCGACGATCTGCTGGACAAGGGCAATATCGTCAGCACGCGCGGGCGCATCTCCATCAGCGATGCCAAGTTCGACGCCACTCCGGGCGATCTGCTCAATGGCGCACCGGTGGTGGTGCTGGTGGACGCCGGCTCGGCCAGTGCCTCGGAGGTGCTGGCCGGCGCGCTGCGCGACAACAAGCGCGCACGCATCATCGGCAGCCGCACCTTCGGCAAGGGCTCGGTGCAGACCGTGCTGCCGCTGGACAACGGCGACTCGGTCAAGCTCACCACCGCGCGCTATTACACGCCCAGCGGCAAGTCGATCCAGGCCAGCGGCATCGTGCCGGACGTGCTGCTCACCCCCGAACCGCAGCCGGGCGATGCCGATGTGCCGACCAGCCTGACCGACTACAGCGAAGCCACCTTGCCGGGCCACCTGCGCGGCGACGACGAAGGCGAGGAGGGCTACAGCGCCGGCGACGTGCTGCCGGGCGACGGCCCGATCACCGAAGCCTTGGCCGAACTCAAGCAACCCGGCGCCGCCGCCAAGGCGCAGGCTGCACGCAAAGCCAAGGCGCAGGCCGCGCAGAAGGCGAAGGCCGCCAATAAGACCGGTGCCGAGCCCAAGCCCGCCGCAGCGCGCCCGGCGACCACGGACAAGCCCAGGTCGGCCGAACCGGCAGGCAAAGCCAAGCCGGCCACTACACCCCCAGCGCCAGCCGAACCGGTGCAGCCGACGACGCCGACGGACAAGCCTGCCGAGCCGGTCAACTAAGCGTGGGCAACAGACCTGCGCGCGGCGTCGTGACGTAGGTCCGGTCGGCACACAGGAATCGGTGGAGGAGTGGTACATGCCACACCGAACATCGGGCCCCGCTGACCTGGCAGCAGCGCGCGCGGCTTGCTGGCTGCTTCAAGACCGCGCTGACCCAGCGGGGAATCACACCCGCTGCGTTGTTGCCAACACCTCGGGATTGACCAGGTTGCGCGGTGTGCCCGCCGCGAACGCCAGCACATTGTCGAACGCCGCATCGAAATACAGCGCGTAGCTGTCGCGCTCCACGTATCCCAGATGCGGTGTCGCCAGCACGCGCGCATGCCGCAGCAGCGGATCGCGCGGGTCCAGCACCGGCTCGTGCTCGAACACATCCAGCGCGGCCTGCGCCGGCCGGCCCGCGTCCAACGCAGCGAGCAAGGCGCCAGGCGCAATCAACTCGGCGCGGCTGGTGTTGACCAGCAACGCGTCGGCGCGCATGCGCGCCAGATCCTGGGCGGTGACGTCATGCCGTGTCTGCGCAGTCAGACGCCGATGCAGCGACAGCACGTCGCTGCGTTCGAACAGGTCCTCGCGACTGCCCGCAACCGCGAACCCATCGCGCGCTGCCTGCGCACAGGACGCCTCGCCGCCCCACACCACCACCTGCATGCCGAAGGCGCGCCCGAAGCCGGCCACGCGTTGGCCGATTCGCCCGTAACTCCAAATCCCCAACGTGCGCCCATGCAGCACGCGGCCCAAGCCGGGATCGCCAAGCGCCTGCCAGCGTCCCTGTTGCAATGCATGCTGGTAGTCGGTCAGCCGACGGCTGGCCGACAGGATCAGCGCCCAGGTCAGCTCGGCCGGCGCCACCGGCGAGCCGACGCCTTCGGCCACCGCCACACCCAACGCGGTGCACGCCGCCACATCCACATGCGCACCCACGCGCCCGGTCTGGCTGATCAGTTTCAGCCGTGGCAGCCGTTGCCGCAGCGCCGCATCCACCCGCGTGCGTTCGCGGATCAACACCAACGCGTCGGCGTCGGCCAGGCATGCGGCGCGCGCATCGAGCTCCGCATCCAACGCGCCCAGCACCTGCATCTGGTGGCCCTGCAGTTGCTGCAGGCAGGGCAGCCGAGCGACGGCGCCCTGGTAGTCGTCGGGCACCACAATGCGCATCAGCGTGGCTTGATCGGCGAGGGGAACGGGGTGACCACCTTGTCGCCGGTGGTGGCATCGCGAATCACCGACTGGCCCTTTTTCTCGACTTCTTCGATCCGCACGATGCTCTGCATCGGCAGGTGCAAGGTCCTGGTATTGCCGAATTCCTCGCGCAGGCGTTCTTCGGTGGGGTCCACCACCAGCCCGTCGTGCACGTCGAACACCAGCTCGCCGATCTGGTTGAAGCCCCATAGATGGCTGCCGGTGACCTCACGCGCGTAGAGCTCGTACACCTTGCCATGATTGAGGAAGGTGACTTTGTACAGAGACTTGGACATGCCCACGATTATAGGCGCGCGCCTGGACAGCGACATGCGCGGCATCGTGCCGGTACCTGGGCCACGCCCAGGTTGCGGCCTGCGGGTACAGCCGGTGCGCTGCGCGCCTCAGAAGCCGTGGCGCTTGCGCAGCCGCCGCGCGATCGCCGCGCGCACATACAGGCCGTACACGATGCCGAACACGAAACCGGCGATATGCGCCGACCACGCCACCATGCCGAACGCCGGGCCGATGTAGGCGAACACCACCTGCAGCAGTGCCCAGGCGCCGATCAACAGCGGCGCCGGCACCCGGATGAATTCCAGAAACACGCCCAGCGGCAGGACAACGCCCAGCTTGGCGCCCGGAAACAGCGCCAGGTACGTGCCGATCAACGCCGACACCGCACCCGAGGCGCCGATGATCACCCGGTCCGGCGTGCCGATGGCAAAGATCGCCGCCAGGTTGGAGGCCGCGCCGCCAACCAGAAACAGCAGCAACAACCGCCACGGGCCCAGGATACGTTCGGCCGGCAGCCCGAAGATCAGCAGGAACACCAGGTTGCCGAGCAGATGCGACCAGTCGGCGTGCAGGAACAGGGCCGTGAACAGGCGCAGCACGCTGCCGTCGCGCAAGGTGGCCCACCAGTCGCCCAGATTGGAGACGCCGCTGGACAGGGCGCCCCAGTCCAGCCACAACGTATTGCGCGCCTCGCCCGGCCGGCTGATCGACCACAAATACGCCAACCACACCGTGGCGAACAGCAACGGCACCGCCCAGCGCGGGGTGGGTTTCTTGCGGGAAGGAAGAGAGACGAACATCGGACGGGGACAATAGCCGGTCCACGCTGCTGAACCCAGCCCTAACCTGACGGCGCGTTCAGCACAGGCCTTGTTATTGTTCGGTTAATCGTCATGGGTATACTGCGTACGGCGTCGTATGTCGGGGGGGGGTCTCCGGCGCGCTCCGGGCACTGGATTGGTGCTGGACGCGGGCGCTGAACCGACCATTGCAGTCCTTATCCGGAGAGCTACAACTTATGTCTACCGCTTCCACTCTCAGCCGCGCCACCCTCTTGGCCGTCGGTATCGCTGGCGTGCTGGCCGTTGGTCAGGCGCACGGCGCCGCGTTCCAGCTGAAGGAAAACAGCGCCAAGGGCCTTGGCCGCGCATTCGCAGGTTCGGGCAGCGCCCCGGATGATGCCTCCATCATCGCCACCAACCCGGCCGGCATGCGCCAGCTGGACGGCCGCCTGTTCCAGGCCGACGTCAGCGCCATCAGCTTTTCGGCCAAGTTCCAGCCCGACACCGCGGCCTACGCCAACGGCGCGCCGGTGTCCGGCGGCAACGGCGGCGACGCCGGCATGATCGCGCCGGTCCCGGCGATGTACTTCCACGTGCCGTTCGGCGAGAACGACAACATGCACCTGGGCACCTCGCTGACCGTGCCGTTCGGCTTCAAGACCGAATACGACCGCGACTGGGTCGGCCGCTACCACGGCACCAAGACCGAGCTGCAGGCGATCGACTTCAACGTCGCGTTCTCCTATGACGTGAACCCGTACGTGTCCTTCGGTGCCTCGTTGTTCGCCGAGCGTCTGGATATCGACCTGGCCAACGCGGTGGATTTCGGCAGCGTGCTGGCTGCGCGCCGCGTGCCGGGCTTCGCGCCGGGCAGCGCCGATGGCTACTCGCGCATCAAGGGCGACAGCACCGAAGTGGGCTTCACCCTGGGCGGCTTGTTCAGCATCGATGAGAACACCCACATCGGCTTCAGCTACCGCTCGCAGGTGGAACACAAGATCACCGACGGCACCGCCGACTTCACCGTGCCGGGCAGTGCTGCCGCCGTGCTGAGCGTGGCCGCACCGGGTACCTTCGTCGATACCAAGGGCCGCGCCACCGTCAAGCTGCCGGCCAGCGCCACCGCCAGCTTCACGCATAACGTGAACGAGCAGTGGTCGATCATGGCCGACGTCACCCGCACCGCCTGGAGCAAGTTCGACCAGGTGACCGTGGACTTCGCTTCCAACCAGCCCGACAGCGTGCTGGACTTCTCCTACCGCGACACCACCTTCGCCTCGATCGGTGCCGACTACCGCCTGAGCGATACGGTGACCCTGCGCGGCGGCCTGGCGTACGACCAAACCCCGACGACGGCCGAACACCGCGACGTGCGCGTGCCGGACGCGAGCCGCAAGTGGGTTTCGCTGGGTATGAGCTGGCGTCCGTCGGCGCAGACCGAGTACAACTTCGGCTACACCCACCTGTTCACCAGCGACCCGACCAGCGACACCCGCAGCGCCACCGGCGACCGTCTTGCCGGCAGCTACGACGTGAAGGGCGACGTGCTGGCCGCGTCGATCAACTACAAGTTCTGATCGCCGCAGCACGCGTTGAGTGGCCAAAAACCCCGCTTCGGCGGGGTTTTTCTTTGTTGCCTTGCACGCTCCACACACGACACGGGCAGCCATCACACGCAACAAGCGAAGCAGGCAGGACGCATCGCCTCAGCGCAGCGCTTCACCCCCCTGCGCGGTGTCGCCACCTAGCCGCGTACTGGGATGCCAACAACGTCGCGTACCGATCCAGCCTGCGCAATGCATGGCGAACGCTGCAACCGGCGCGACAGATTGCTATGGTCAGGCGCATGAGCCAACCCGACTTCATCCAGATCACCGATAACGCCATCGCGCACGGAGATTGCGTGGCCATCGTGCAGCGCATGCGCCAGAGCCAGCAGCTGCATCCCGGCCGCATCGGTGGCGGCGTCTTTCCCGACCTCAAACACAGCCGCGACCTGCGCATCAGTGGGATGGCCGAATGGGCCGAAGTGGAAAACCGCCTGCAACAGGTGGTGTTCGAGGGCGTGCTCACCTACCTGCGGCAGTATCCGCAGGCGTTGATTTCACCGCTGATGCTGCAGGTCACCACTGCCGATGGCAGACCGCATCGCCTGGTGGCCGAGGACATCGTGCAGATGAGCGACCAGGCACTGGGCGATCTGGCACGCACCTGCCTGCGCCCGGGCGCGATCAATCTGCAGTGGTACACCGCCGACCAGGGCGGCTACCCGTACTGGCATTGCGAGCTGTATCCGCGCGATGCCAATGCCGACACGCTGCATCGGCATCTGCTGTGGACGCTGTATCTCAACGACGACTTCGCGCAAGGCGAAACCGAATTCCTGTTCCAGCAACGCAAGGCGCGCCCACGCACCGGCAGTCTGCTGATCGCCCCCACCGCCTTCACCCATACCCACCGCGGCAACCGCCCGGTCGGCGGCGACAAGTTCATCGCCACCAGCTGGATCCTGTTTCAATCGGCGCAGGCGCTTTACGGCGGGGAATAGGGAATCGGGAATGGGGAATCGCAACGGCGGCGCTTTCTGTTGCTGCTGCTGTTGCTTTACCGATTCCCGATTCTCCATTCCCCCAGTTGCGACTGCGCACCGCATCGCAACGCTTGTGCTCGCTCCTCGGACCAGTACACGTCGCTTGCACCGCGCATCATTAGTAATAATACTAACAGCATGCAGAAGAACTCTTTCCCCAGCGCGAGTGCGGCAGCGGAGCGGGATGTCCACAGCTCGCGCACGGTCATCAAGGGGCGCGGCACCACCGCCTACGTGCCCGGTCGCTTCTCGGTCACCACCGCCGTCGAGATAGACGATGGCTGGGGCGCGCTCGATGCCGATGGCGAGACCGCCATGCGCCCCAAGACCGTGGTGGCCGAGGAAATCGCACGCAGCATCATCAGCCGCAACAACTCGCCCGACATCGGGTTCTCGCAGTCGGTGAACCCGTACCGGGGATGTGAGCACGGCTGCGTGTACTGCTTTGCCAGACCCTCGCACGCGTATCTGGATCTATCGCCGGGGCTGGATTTCGAAACGCGGATCTTCGCCAAGCCGAATGCGGCCGCGCTGCTGCGCGCGGAGATCGCACGCCCGTCCTACCAGTGCTCGCCGATCGCGTTGGGGATCAATACCGACGCCTACCAGCCCGCCGAGCGGCGCCTGCGCATCTCCCGGCAATGCCTGGAAGTGCTTGCGGAGGCCCGTCACCCGGTCAGCTTCGTGACCAAGGCGGCGTTGATCGAACGCGACATCGATGTGCTGGCCGAGATGGCGCAGCACAACCTGGTGTCGGTGTATTTCTCGGTCACCACGCTCGACAATCGGCTTGCGGCGAAGATGGAGCCGCGCGCCGCCGCGTCGCATGCGCGACTGCGCGCCATGCAGGCGCTACACGCTGCCGGCGTACCGGTAGGCGTGCTGGTCGCTCCGGTCATCCCGATGATCAACGACAAGGAACTGGAGCGCATTCTGGACGCGGCCGCAGCCCACGGCGCACGTTCGGCCGGCTACGTGTTGCTGCGCCTGCCGCACGAACTCACCCAGTTATGGCGCGAGTGGCTCGAGTTGCACTATCCGGATCGTGCCAAGCATGTCATGAGCCTGGTCCAGCAGATGCGCGGGGGCAAGGACTACGACAGCCGCTTCGGCAAGCGCATGGTCGGCGAGGGCCCGTTTGCAGAACTGATCGCGCAGCGTTTTTCCATCGCGTATCGGCGCCTTGGATTCGGGCGATTGCCCAGACTCGATACCACGCACTTCCGTCCACCCAGACCGGACACGCCGCAGCTTAATCTTTTCTAATTTTTCTATGCGGTTTGCGATGCTAGTTCGACTCCGGCTAAGAATCGCAGTGTCTCATGTCGTTATGCGGAGATAGGCGGGTATTCCGAGGTCGCGGGTTCAATGACACCTCGCCACGTTGAAACCCTGGATCCGAAATAGCAGTGCACATCCAATCGTTAGGCTACGTGTATTTGCAATGTTGGGCCGATCAACCAGGATTGCTTACTGTCAATCGCCGCCGGAATGAGGAAGGACAACGGAGATAGGTCGCTTGCCATCCGCAGCCTGGAAAGCACCGGGCCAAAAGGCGATGATGCCAGCAGCACAGCTGCCTCTTTCGCAGTTAACTGTGATGTCGCCGGAGTTTTCCGGATGAACTGCTGCCACTGCGATCACGACCGCCAGGCTTCCAGCCAAATACCAATAGAGGCTCACCGATCGTTTCCTAGCGAGCAGCACTGACAAAGAAAAGAGAACGGCAAAGAAGCCTGCTCCCAGAAGCGCTTTAAGCCAGGTGCCCAAAAAATTGTGGGTGTGCACCAAGCCAGAGAAGGCATAGGTGGCGAGGACTGAAAACGTCAGCCAAGCAGCAACAGCCATGATGAAGGCCGCCCCTGCGGTCTTATGTCCACGCCACACCAAATCTGCTTGCAGCACAAAAAACGCTAAAAGCAGAATGGGAGCTACTGCATAGCACAGCAGTCCGATCTGACGTTGAGTCGCCACAAAGAGCACCGAGCAAGCCAACGTGCCCGCAAGCAGAACTGTTTCACGAAAGCGCAGGCCTAACCTGCGCCCCCTGATGCGGAAGGTCCTCATTACTTGACTTGGACCACATCGCCGACAAGGACAGTGCCACTACCTACCGTCACTGTGCCTCCAGAGATGGTGGCTGCACCACTTGACGTGAGCCAGTCTATGCCGCGCTGGTAGTCGGGCCGAGATGCTGCGCCCGGGCTTTCGTAGGAACTGTAATCGACATTGATCGGCTCACTGCTGGACGTCCCAATGAGATTGCCCGCCGAATCGTAGGCTTCAACGTAAACAATGGCGCGCTTTGCGGAATCATAGGCGAAAATCGCTCTGCTCTTGTCGTTGAAAGTGGTATCAATACGGATGCTGTAGTCCTCCGAACTCCTCCATTTATAGGCGTTGGAGAGAACCTGTTGGATGAAGAAGATGAAATTTTCGCCTGTATTGGGCACTTGCCAGTCGTTTTTTTCAAGCCACTGGATGACTTGTTGACGGGTCGCACCTTCCCGGCGTACGTCGAAGGCGCTAGCAAAGGCAGACGACTCGTCGGACGCCACCTCAACCATTCTGCTGACCGAGCTCGGTGCAACAGTTCCATTCGCCAAGTCGATCTTTACGTTGAGCGTGCCGATATTTCCATAGCTCCGATACACCAACGAGTAGATCGCGAATTGGTCGGCATCCGCTTGAGACACGGGCTGCTCTTGAATCCCGGGTGGTGCCACCGAGACGGGGCCGTTTACAGTATTGACTGTGTAGAGGTATGGAACGCCTGTAGTGCGATCACCGATGTAGACTTGGCCAAGACCGGAGGTCAGCTGAGTTGCTAGTACTCCTCGCTGAGTCTGCGTGCACGAATCGCAGAAGTGAATGTCATTTGCAGTGGCTTTTCCGACAAATCCTAAGAGCACCAAGCTGCTGAACATTGCGATCATCTTCATCGTCAAAAGCTCCGTTTCGATCCCCTGCTGCACGAGTGTCACTGCCTTCATGGCTACCGTCAAACCTCAATCCAGGCGTCATTTGCGAAGGTCGAGCTTGATCACATTAGATTGTTGTGATGTCCGAGCACCCTGCGAACAATCACGCGCGATCATCGGAGCTCGAGCAGCACTGCGGCAGTCCAGGCGCCCGTCAGACCGCTGCAGCGGCTCTTAGAATCCGCGCATGCTCGCACTTGCACAGGGCGCGTGGGAGTGGCTGGCCACCATTCCCCACCTCGAAGCGCTCCTCCTCGCCGCCTATGTGCTGTACCTGCTATGGATCGCCGGCTGGATCGTGCTGCAGAAGCGCGAACCGGTGGCCACGCTGAGCTGGGTGTTGTCGCTGGCGGCGCTGCCGTACCTGGGGCTGCTGATCTACTACTGGCTCGGGCCGCAAAAGGTCAAACGGCAGCGGCTGCGGCGCGGGCGCTCGCGCTCGGGCATGGAGAGCTACAGCAGCGTCTGCCCGCCGGATGCCGATTGCACCGAGCTGGCCAAGATCGCCCAGTCCACCACCGGGCTGGCGCCCAGCAGCGCCACCGAAGTGCACTGGCTGGTGGATGGCGCTGCCACGTACGCCGCCATCATCGAAGCGATCCGGGGCGCACGCGACCATATCCATCTGGAGTACTACATCTTCCAGCCCGACCACAGCGGCACCGCGATCTGCGCTGCGCTGATGGAACGTGCCCGTGCCGGGGTCAAGGTGCGGCTGCTGATGGATGCGATCGGCTCATCGGCAATGACCCGACGCGCCTTGCGCACGCTGCGCGAGGCCGGGGTGGAAACCGCCTGGTTCCACCCCTCGCAGTTGCTCAAGCCATTCAAGCGGCCGTGGTTGAACCTGCGCACCCACCGCAAGGTGATCGTCATCGATGGCCGCATCGGTTTCACCGGTGGCATCAACGTCACCGACGACGAGAACGAGCAGGTGCGCAAGCAGGCGTATCGCGATCTGCACGTGCGCCTGCAAGGCCATGTAGTGCGCAGTCTGCAGCTGGTGTTCCTGGAGGATTGGCTCTATGCCACCAGCCAGGGCCGCGCAGCTTTCCACGGCCAGCAGCTATGGCCCGACGATATGCCCACCCGCGCGCAAGGCACGGTCGATGCGCAGGTGCTGGTGTCGGGTCCGGATTCGTCGTGGGAAGCGATCCACCGCCTGATGGTCGCCGCCATCCATGAAGCCAAGCACCGCGTGTGGCTGGTGACTCCATATTTCGTGCCCGGCGAAGCGGCGCGTATGGCGCTGACCTCGGCCGCGCTCGGCGGGCTGGACGTGCGCCTGTTGGTGCCGCGGGTCAGCGATTCGCGCCTGGTCACCTACGCGGCACGCTCATATTTCGACGAGCTGCTGGAAGCCGGTGTCCGCATCTACGAGTACGGGCCGCGCATGCTGCACACCAAGGCGCTGCTGGCCGACGACGATGTCTGCATCGTCGGCAGCGCCAATTTCGACAGCCGCAGCTTCCGGCTGAATTTCGAGCTGTCGATGCTGTTCCGCGACCAGGCCGTGGCGGCAGAGATGGCCGGGCTGATCGGCACCGATCTGCAACAGGCGCAGGAAGTGCAATTCGCGCGACACCGGCCGTTATGGCGCTCGCGCCTGCCCGAAGCGTTTGCCCGGCTGCTGTCGCCGCTGCTCTGACCAACGGTGCGGTGCCCACGTGGAACCGCGCCGGGCGCGGCGCTACACTGCCGCCACTCAACGGGGAGCTCGTCATGCACTGGCTGTTTCTGCTTATGGCACTGGGTGCGCTGGTGCTGGCCTTCAGTACGCCGCACGTGTGGTTGCTGGTGGCCTCGCTGCTGGTGGCGTTGCTGCTGCTGCTGTTGTGGACGCGCGGTTGGTTCGCCTCGCGCATGGGCGACACCCAACGCGATACCAGCAGCATGATCGACCCGGCCGAGCTGCGCCGCCTGCGCGAGCTGGCAGAAGCACGCAAGTCGGCTGCCCTGGCCGCCGCACGCGACAGCGAGCCGCAGGCCTGATCGCCGCATGACCACCCAGCTCAGCGTCAACGTCAACAAGATCGCAGTCCTGCGCAACTCGCGCGGCGGCGCCGACCCGGACGTGGTGCAGGCCGCACGCGCCTGTATTGCCGCCGGCGCGCACGGCATCACCGTGCATCCGCGACCGGACCAGCGGCATATCCGCGCCGACGATGTGCTGGCGCTGAGCGCGCTGACACGCGAGCACGGAGTCGAATTCAATATCGAAGGCAACCCGTTTGCGCCGCCGCGCGGCGATTATCCGGGTCTGCTGGAGTTATGTCGTGCCACGCGCCCCGAGCAGGTCACCCTGGTACCGGATGGCGATGGACAACTGACGTCCGATCACGGTTTCGATTTTGCGCAGGACACCGTCCAACTCGCCGAGCTGATCACAGCGTTCAAGCGGCTGGGCAGCCGTGTCAGCCTGTTCGTCGATGCAGGTAACCCGGACATCGCCCGCGCGGCCACGCTCGGTGCGGACCGTATCGAGCTGTACACCGGCCCGTATGCCCACGCGCATGCCAGCGGCCAGGCCGATACCGCCTTGGCGCTGTTCGCCAACGCCGCGCAGCGTGCCAGTGCCGCAGGCCTGGGCATTAATGCCGGGCACGATTTGTCGCAAGCCAACCTGGGCGATTTTCTCGCCGCTGTGCCGGGTGTGCTGGAAGTCTCCATCGGCCACGCCTTGATCAGCGAAGCCCTGTATCAGGGGTTGGATGCAAGCGTGCGCGCGTACGTCGACATTCTGCGTAGCGGCCACGTTAGCGCTTAAGTTCATGCGGTAACGTCGGCATCGATGATCGATGCCTGGGTTGGCGACAACTACGTTCGCGTAAGTGGATGCTGCGGTGGCGTTGATCGACAGTCTTTCACAGCAATGGCCGCTTTGTTGCTTCGTACCGCACTCACGCTCGTTGGATCGCAGGCATGTCTGCAGGCACGATCACCCACCTAACACATAAAAAAACGCCACCGTTTCCGGTGGCGTTGCAGTCGCGTCATGACTGTTGTGTTGCGGTCTTGCAGATACGTTTACTGCTGCATGAAGCCGATTTTCTTCATCTGCGAGTTCTTCGCAGCGGCCAGCACCTTGGCCATCACCTCGTACTCCGCATCCGGATTTGCATCGATGCGCAGTTCCGGCTGATTGGTCGGATCGGCCTGCACCACTTCTTCCATCTTCTGTTGCAACACATCGACCGGAGTCGGGCTGTTGTTCCAGAACACCTGGTTGCTGGCGTCGATACGCAACTCGATCGGCGGCGGCGGTTCGGTCGTCTGCGGTGGCGGGTTGAGCACCCGCTGCGGCAGATCCACGGCGATCGGGTAGGTCATGATCGGCGCGGTGACGATGAAGATGATCAGCAGCACCAGCATCACGTCCACCAGGGGCGTGACGTTGATGTCGGCCATCGGCCCACGGCTTCCACCAGTACTAAATGCCATGGCTACTGCCCCTTCACTTTGGTTGCAACGAAACCGACGTCCAGCATGCCCTGACCCTGCGCGATCTTGGTGATCTCGTTGATCGTACGCATCTTGGTCGTGCGGTCGCCACGCAGGTTGAGCGGCGGCTGCGGGGTCTGCTGTGCGGCGGTGGACAGGCGCGACTCCAGGGCTTCCTTGGAAATCGGCTCGTCGTTCCAGTACAGCGACCCATCTTCCTTGACGGCCAGAGTGATCGGCGCGGCACGTTTCTCCGCATCTTCCTTCTGGATCAAGTTGGCCTCTGGCAGCTCCACCTTGACCTTATGGGACATCAGCGGTGCCGTAATGATGAAGATGATCAGCAGCACCAACATCACGTCCACGAGGGGCGTCACGTTGATGTCGGCCATCGGGCCACCGCTGTTTCCACTACTGAAGGCCATAACGGGCTCCGTCTAAATCGTTGCGAAGGCGTTCTTGACGACCGGATTAGCGAACGCGCGAACCGGTGGCGAAGAAGTCGTGCAGGTCGTGGGCGAAGGTGTCGAACTTGGCGATCACCGAGCTGTTGACCTTGGAGAAGAAGTTGAACGCAAACACGGCCGGGATCGCGACGAACAGGCCGATCGCGGTCATGATCAGCGCTTCACCCACCGGGCCGGCAACGGCGTCGATGGAGGCCGAACCGGTTGCACCGATCTTGATCAGCGCGCCGTAGATGCCCCACACGGTGCCGAGCAGACCGACGAACGGCGCGGTCGCACCGACGGTGGCCAGCAAGGTCATGCCCGACTGCAGCTTGGTGCTTTCGCGGGTCACGGCCTGACGCAGGGCGCGGTCGACGAACTCCGAACGGCTCAGGCTCTCGCCCAGGCCACCGGTGCTGCCTTCGGCGCGCTGGTGGTGCGCAGCAGCCTGGGCTGCGTCCAGTGCGATCTTGGAGAACGGCTCGGAAGCCGGCTGTTCTTCCATGGCGCGGATGGCGTCCTGTGCATTCGGGGCATCCCAGAACGCGGTGGTGACGCGGTCAGCCGCGCTCTTCAGGCGGGTGGCACGGAAGATGTTGATGACAGTCCAGTACCAGGAGGCAGCGGACATGGCGATCAGGGTGATCAACACGACCCAGGACACGGCGAAGTCGCCGGGGCTGGAGGTCATTTCGGTGATCAAGTGTTCGAAGCCCATCTGCGACAGAGCGGCCGACGGATTGGAGCCCCCTGCAGCGGCGGCGATAAAGAATTCCTGCAGCATGACGCTTACCTTTGTTGTGTGTGGTGATGAAGGGTGGAGCGAAAGGAAGACAGGATCCTGGGCCGACCGTGGCCGGCCCGTGGGATCAGTTCAGAGCAAAGTTGACCGGGACGCGGACACGTCCGGCAGCTTTCTGCCCGTTGACAGTGGAGGCGTTGAACTTCCACTTGCGTGCTGCGTCCATCGCGGCACGGTCAAGGTCGCGGTTGCGGCTGGACTTTTCGACCGACACGTTGGTCACGTTGCCGCTGGCATCCACATCCACGATCAGGATGACCTCACCTTGGACACCGGCACGGAATGCAGCCGGCGGGTACTTCGGCGGGTTCATGTTCTTGGACGAGATATCGACGCTGGCGCCAATGTCGCTCGGCGGAGCCGGAGGGCTCGGCGGGCTCGGCGGCGTGACGATATCGCTCGGACGCGGTTCGGGAACGTCGACCACCGGAGCTTCCGGCGGCGGCGGAACCGGTGACGGCTTCGGCGGCGACAGATTCTTGACCGGCGGCGGCGGCTTGTCTTCCGGCGGCGGCGGCGGCGGCGGCGGCGGGGGAGGCGGTGCATCCACCAAGGTGACCATGGTGGTGCGCTCCTTCTCTGCCGGAGCCTTCGGCGCCACTGCAGGGATCAGCAACATCATCAGTGCAGTGAGGTGCAAAGCAATTACAAAAGCAATGCCGATAATGCGGGCCCAGCTCAGACCCTGGTTCCCGGCATCGTAGTCATGCCTGTGGATAACGAGTTGTTCCGTCATGCGCCAATGGCTCTTTCAGTGGGGGCCCGGATCACTGTGATGATCCCCAGGTTTTCGGACGGCTTTGACACCGCAGGAACTCCCAAGCTTATACCAATCCCGAGGCCTGTAACTACTAAAAACACAGGGATTTCGGGGGTTTATTTTCTTTTTTTACTTCAGGTTGATGATCTTCTTGGCGTCTTCGGGTTTTTTAACACCCTTGGCGATCGCCTGCTGTGCGGCCTGCTTGGCCTCCGGGATGCGACCTTCCGAATGCAGCACCTTGGCCAGATTCAAGTAGGTCTCGCCATCCTTGGAAAGCGGTGCGGCCTTCTGCCAGTTTTCGATCGCCTTCGGTACATCGTCGCTGTAGTAATACGACTGGGCCAGGGCAAGGTATGTCTGATAATCAGGCTTGAGGATGCCTTTTTGCATACCCTCATTGATGACGGCGATGACGTCCTTTTCTTTGTTCTCGGTGTTGGCGTAGATGGAATACAACTGCTTGTATTCCTTTTCTTCGGTCAACTGACCGGAGGCACGCAGCTTGTCCATCACGCCTGCGGCCTTGTCCATCTGGTCGGCCTGCATGTACATGTTGGCCAGGTTGAGCTGGGCCTTTTTGTCGTTGGGCGTCTTGGCGGCCAGCGCCTCGGCGGCCGCAACGGCTTCGCCGGTCTGGCCAGCTTCGGCGTAGGACGCCATCAGCAGCTGGTTCCAGCTGTCCTTGGGCTCGGGCGAGGCAGCGATGGCCTGCTTCAACACCGGGATGGCTTCCTTGTAGCGCTCGGTCTGGTACAGCGCCTGGCCCTTGAGGATCAGATCTTCCGGACGCTGCGACTTGCTCTCCTCCAGATACTTGTCCAGCGTGGCCAGACCCTCGGCCTGCTGGTCGTCCTGCATCTGCAACTGCGCCAGCATCAGCATCGATTGGAAATGGCCGTTGTTGTCCAGCGCGTTCAGGCCGATGGCCTGCTGCAGGTACTTCTTGGCACCGGCGGTGTCGTCCAGGTTGTAGGCAGCCTGCGCGGCTAGCTGGGCCGCCAGCGCCTTGTCGGCGTCGTTCGCCGCGCTGTTGGCCAGGATCTCATCGGCCTGGGTGCGCACGCCTTGGTAGTCCTCGCCCTTGTTGAAGGTTTCGATCAGCTTCTGCAGCTTGCTGCTCAACTTCGAGGACGGCTTGATCGTCGGTGCCTGGCGGGTCGACTGCGGGTACAGCTCCTCGGCCTTGCCGCTCTTGGATTTACGGCTGGCCCGTTCGGAGGAACGGTCCGACTGCGCGACCGCATCGGTGACGACAGCCCCACCCAGCGACGCGGCGATGAACAGGGACAACAGGGCTTGCTTGCGGTTGAGCAGTTTCATGTTTCACCTCGGACGATCCGCCGTCGGGCGGTACGAAAAGCGGAATGGGCGCTGTACGAAAAATCTGAGCCGGCAAACTTAGCAGAAAGTCTCAGTTCCCGAAAACGGTTTCCATGTTGTGTTGCGGCAATCAGAAGCGGGGAACAGCTGTCTTAGCGTCGCTAACGGGCCGTGACCGGTGTGGTTGCGTCTGCGACCCCAGGGTAGGCAGGCATGCGTTGTACGGAATAGGTGTTCGTACGGGTTGACGGCAGCCGCGCGGATGTCGTCAGCGGCTCTAGCCACAACGCGGTGCGCGTCCGCTCTGCTTGGCCTGCTGGTACACCGGCTCGAGCTGGGCAACATCGGCCTGCAGTTCGCGGATGCGGTTGGCAGGATCGGGGTGGGTCGACAGCCACTGCGGTTGGCGATTGCCGCTGGCGGCCATCATGTTCTGCCATAGCGTCACCGCCTGCGCCGGATCGAATCCGGCCTGGGCCATCAGACGTTGGCCGACCACATCGGCTTCGCTTTCCTGGGTACGCGAGCCCGGCAGCAGGAATACTGTCTGGGCGGTTATACCGCCGACCTGATTGACTGCGCTGGCCGCCCCGTCGCCATAGGCGGCACCGGCGAGCGCGCCGATGATGCCCAGGCCCGTCTGCGCGCCGAGCTGACGGGTAATGCGCTCTTCGTGATGGCGCGAAATGACATGGCCGATTTCATGCCCGAGCACGGCGGCGAGCTGATCCTGCGTCTTGGCGACGGTAAAGATGCCGGTGTTGACACCGACCTTGCCGCCAGGCAGGGCGAAGGCATTGGCTTCGTTATCCACGAACAGCGCGGTTTCCCACTTGGTTTCGCGCCATTGCGGCGGCAGTTGCGCCACCAGTGCGTTGACCACGCATTGCACGTAGGCGTTCTGCTTGCCGTCGGTACTGACTTTTTCCTTGGCCTTGGTCTGCGCGAAGGATTGCGCGCCCAACTGGTCCAACTGCTGTTGCGATACGCCGCCCACCACCTGTCGGCGGCCGGTTGGCGAAGTTGTGGTGGCACACGCCGTCAGTGCAAGCACGGCAACAACGATCAACAGCCTAGCTTTCATTCGATCCCCCTAGAACCATGGAGGCATTTTGGCAGGCTCGTCTTAACTTTTCGTCAAACGGTTCCGCGCGGCCGATAACGCGTGCCGGGCCGGAGCGATCGGCTGTCCACGTGTGCGGATCCATTTGATGCCCAAGCGCCGCGCTGCTGCGGCTGGGTTCTCGCAAGCGACCGCTTTTGGGGCTCAGCCAAGCCCGAAAAAATACAGCGCTGCCAGGGCTGTGGCATTGTTGATGCCGTGCGCGGCAATCGGGGCCCACAACGTGCCGGTACGCCAGTACAGCCATGCGAACGCCGCGCCCATGCTGCCGTACACCAGCCACAGCTGCGCGATCGCGGCCGGGCCGTTACCACTGATGCCGGGTACTTCGTGCACCAGCGCGAAAATCGCTCCGCTAAGCACAATGCCCAGCCATGGGCGGGCGGCAGCGAGCAGACGCCCGAACAGCACGCGACGGAACAGCAGTTCCTCGTAAGCCGGCGCGATGATCACCGCAAACAGCGTCAGTGCCAGCGGCCATTGCTGGAGCGCTTCTTTCATCAACGGCAGGTTGGTGGGCACCGGCTTGATGCCCAACGCCGAAGCCGCCACGCTGACCAGATTGCTCAGCAGGAACACGGCGGCGGCGATCAGCGCGGTCCAGCCCCAGGTGGAGGCGCGGCGCGCGGCAGCCCGTGAAGCGGTTTGTTCGGCAGGGGTGGCGCGGCGACGCCAGTAGTACAACAGCAGCGCCGGCGTGGCCGTGCTGACCAGCGCGGTGAGCAGCTGCACCATGACACCGGGTTGGCCAATGGCGGCCATGACCTCGGTGGGCGAGGGGGTCAGCCCCTGCGCCTTGGCCGCCTGTACCTGGCCGAAGCCACGCACCGCGCCCCACAATGCAAAGCCGGCCACGCTGAGGGTCAACAGCAGGCCGCCAGCGATAAGCACGTCGACCCAGAAACCCACGAGCACGGGCAGCAGCGGCGGCTTGCCGGCAACCGTGCGTGGTGCCAGGGGCGGTGGAAGATCGGTGCGCATCGTCGTCCTGCGAGCACCGCACCGGCCGGCACGCCGCGGTTGCGACGTGTCGGCCGGTGCTGGTGACTCAGATATCCAGGTTGGACACCTTCAGCGCGTTGTCCTCGATGAAGTCGCGGCGTGGTTCGACCACATCGCCCATCAAGGTGCTGAAGATCTGGTCGGCGGCCACCGCGTCCTCGATGCGCACCTGCAACAGGCGACGCGTGTCGGGGTTGACCGTGGTTTCCCATAGCTGCTCGGCATTCATTTCGCCCAGGCCCTTGAAGCGCTGCACCTGGCGGCCCTTCTTGGCCTCGTCCAGCAACCAGGCATGGGCCTGCGCGAAGCTGGTGATCGGGTGGCTCTTGTTGCCGCGGACGATCTGGGCGCCTTCGCGCACCAGGTCGTGCAGGGCCAGCGACACCTCACGCAGCGGGCGCAGCTCGCCGCTTTCGAAGGCCCCCATCGGCAGCACCTGGGTGAACTCTTCGCCCATGTGGCGGCGGATGGCCACCAACGTGGCAGGCGCGTTGTCGCTGCCCGGGTCGAAGCGCAACTGATAGCGCGCGGTGCCCAGGGTGCCGCGATTGAGCACGGCCTGCAGCGCATCCAAAGTCGGATGCTGGTCGCCTTCGGCCTGCAGTTTTTCCACATCCAGTGGCGGCAGGTCGATCAGCGCGGTGAGCAGGGCCGGGTCGTAGCGGTGGGCGTTGCGCGCGATCGCTTCGTTGACGCTGGTGAACAGCATCAACAATTTCTCCAGCGCTTCGCCGGTGATCGGTGGCTCGTCGGTGGCCGGAATCAGCGCCGCACCTTCGACCGCATTGCTGGCCAGGTAGGCGTTGAGCGCCGCGTCGTCCTTCAGATACAGCTCGCTCTTGCCCTGCTTGAGCTTGTACAGCGGCGGCAGGCCGATGTAGATGTAGCCGCGCTCGATCAACTCCGGCATCTGCCGGTAGAAGAAGGTCAGCAGCAGGGTGCGGATGTGCGAGCCGTCGACGTCGGCGTCGGTCATCAGGATGATGCGGTGGTAGCGCAGCTTGTCCGGGTTGTACTCGTCGCGGCCGATGCCGGTACCGAGCGCGGTGATCAGCGTGCCGACCTGGTCGGAGGCCAGCATGCGGTCGAAGCGGGCGCGTTCCACGTTGAGGATCTTGCCGCGCAGCGGCAGCACCGCCTGGTTCTTGCGGTTGCGGCCCTGCTTGGCCGAGCCACCTGCCGAGTCACCCTCGACGATGAACAGTTCCGACAGTGCCGGATCCTTTTCCTGGCAGTCGGCCAGCTTGCCGGGCAGGCCGGCGATGTCCAGCGCACCCTTGCGGCGGGTGAGGTCGCGCGCCTTGCGCGCCGCTTCGCGCGCACGCGCGGCATCGACGATCTTGCCGGTGATGGCCTTGGCTTCGTTCGGGTTCTCCTGCAGGAACTCCTGCAGGCGCGCACCGAAGGCGTTTTCCACCGCCGGGCGCACATCCGAACTGACCAGCTTTTCCTTGGTCTGCGAAGAGAAGCTGGGGTCGGGCACCTTGACCGAAAGCACCGCGATCATGCCTTCGCGCATGTCGTCGCCGGTCAGCGCGACCTTGGCCTGCTTGGCGATGCCGT
Organism: Xanthomonas cissicola; assembly: GCF_008801575.1. GTDB lineage: Bacteria > Pseudomonadota > Gammaproteobacteria > Xanthomonadales > Xanthomonadaceae > Xanthomonas > Xanthomonas cissicola. The sequence continues at coordinate 40,416 of NZ_VZPL01000022.1, forward strand.
TCTGTTCGATGTAGGTGCTGAGCACGCGCGTCAGCGCCGCACGGAAGCCGGCCAGGTGGGTGCCGCCGTCCTTCTGCGGGATGTTGTTGGTGAAGCAGTACATGGTTTCCTGGTAGGCGTCGGTCCATTGCAGGGCCACGTCCACCATGATGCCGTTGTGCTCGCCGGTCACCGAAATCACATTCGGGTGCAGCGGCGACTTCAGCTGCGCCAGATGCTCCACGAAGCTGCGGATGCCGCCTTCATAATGGAAATCGTCGCGACGGCCTTCGCCGCGCTCGTCGATCAACGTGATCTTGACGCCAGAATTGAGGAAGGACAGCTCGCGCAGGCGCCGCGCCAGGATGTCGTAATGGAACTCGACGTCGCTGAAGATGGCCACGGACGGCTTGAAGCGCAGCGTGGTACCGCGCTTGGTCGAGGCTTCCAGCTGCTTGAGCGGGTACTGCGGCTCACCCAGCGCGTATTCCTGCTGGTAGTGGAAGCCGTCGCGCCAGATATCCAGCCACAGGTGCTCGGACAACGCGTTGACCACCGAGACGCCAACGCCGTGCAGGCCGCCGGAGACCTTGTAGCTGTTGTCGTCGAACTTGCCGCCGGCGTGGAGCACGGTGAGGATCACCTCGGCCGCCGACACGCCTTCTTCCTTGTGGATGTCGACCGGCACGCCGCGCCCGTTGTCTGAGACCGCCACCGAGCCATCGGCCAGGATTTTTACCACGATGTCGTCGGCATGCCCGGCAAGGGCTTCGTCGACCGAGTTGTCGACCACCTCGAACACCATGTGATGCAGGCCGGTGCCGTCATGGACGTCGCCGATATACATGCCGGGGCGCTTGCGGACGGCTTCCAGGCCACGCAGCACGGTGATCTTGCTGGAGTCGTAGGTGCCGTTGGGTGTTGGCGGGGTGTTTTGTTCGTCGGTCATGCGCGTGCCGTTGGCTCCACAACACGGGCGAAGGCAGCGATGACCGCTCCGCGCCGTGGGAAAAGGGGGATAGCGGACAAATTATACCAGTCGGCCCGTACCGGCCGTCGCGGCTCAGTTGACCGTTGCCTGTCGCGCAATCTGGCCGTGTTCCACGTGGAACTGCTGCAATAGTGCAGCTGCGTCTGCAAGGCCCGGTGGGGTCTCGGTTGCGGTGATGAGCACCTGCGCCGGCGCGGAAGCGAGCCGCTGCAGCACGCGCCCCTGATGATGCCGGTCCAGCTCCGAGCCCAGATCGTCCAGCGCGATGACCGGCCATTCGCCGCGTTCGAAGGCGAAGTCCTCGGCCTGTGCGAGCAGACAGGCAAGGGCCGTGAGCTTGGCCTGTCCCCGGGAAAGCGCGTCCTTGCCCGGGAGTGCGTGGAAGCTGGGCATCCAATCTGCGCGGTGCGGGCCTTGCGAGGTATAGCCGTTCTGGCGATCGCGCTCACGCGCAAGCAGGAGGGCGTCTGCCAACGAGACCTCGTGGCGCTTCCAGCCTGGGGCGAACGTCAGCGCAGACAGTCCCAGCGCCGGCGCGATGGCATCTGCCACTGAAACCAGCCGGTCCTGCAGGCGTTCCAGGTAGCGCATGCGCCGGGACGTCAGGGTTTCGCCGGATTCGGCGAGTTCGTTGTCCCATGCGTCCAGCATGCGTGGCTGCGCGCCCTGTTTCAGCAACGCATTGCGTTGTTTGAGGGCTCGCGCGTAGCGGCGCCACAGGGTTAGAAAAGCGGGTTCCACGTGGAACAGGCCCCAATCCAGAAAACGGCGGCGGGGTTCACCACCGCCACTGATCAATACGTGGCTGCCGGGCTCGAACGTCACCACTGCCAGCGCAGCGCAAAGAGAGCCAAGCTGCGCCACGTCTTCCCCGTCCAGGCGCCCTGTCCATTCCTGTCCGCTATGACGCAGGCCAGCCCGACGCGTCCGCTCGACCGCAGCGCCGCCGCCTTCTTTCCACTCCACGAAGACTTCGAGGTCGTTGGCACCTTGTTGGATCAGGCCGTCGCGGACGCGCCCGCGGAAGCTGCGGCCGTAAGCCATCAGGTGTAGCGCTTCGAGCACGCTGGTCTTGCCCGCGCCGTTGTCGCCGGTCAGCAGATTCAAGGCACTGGAGAGATGAAGCTCGACGGTTTGAAACCGGCGAAGCCGATGAATGGACAACCGCACTACATGCATCGATCGGTGTGCTCTGGGCTGTAATCCGGCATGCCGGTCGGTTCGAAGGATACGGGATCGGCATGAAACCGTGCAGACATGGCCGCCAGGAATGACCGGACAGGCAGGGGATAACATGTGGATAAAAACAGGGCCTGTGCAGGTGTTTTCGCTTATCCACAGCTTGTGCGTGAGAAAACAGGGCGGTAAACACAGGGTTTCGTCCCATAAATTTCCTTTACAAACAATCACTTAACATGTTTTTGCGCAAAATCTGGCCCTACCATCACCACAAAGCTCTTAAGTTATTTATAGATTTAAAAGCCAATTGCGATGTGTATAACTCAAAAACACCAGGGAACCGAACACGTGGACCGTGGCTAGCCGACATGCAAGACAGCAACCCGGTTGACCGAGTTTGAATCCTGAACCAATTCAGTTTCAACCTGGGTAACGCTTTACGAACTCAACTTGCTAGTTGGAGTCGATGTATTTCTCCGCTCGCTTTTGCTGCGTCTGGAACCAAGCAAGATCTAGGATCAAAGACCGGGCGAATGAACCCGATCGGCTCCGGCCAGGTCGAGACTGCCGGGGGTGACTGATTCGCAAGTTGCCAACCCCGTCCGAGCTTTTGCAACACTGCAGACGCGTGACGCAGCGATGCGCGCCTGTGGCACAAGTTCCACGATGGCCCCACGCACGCGGGAGCCGCGGTGAATCATGTCCTGACGTTGGCTAGCATGAAGCTCGGTCGCCGGCCGTCACCGGAGAACTTTGGCACTCGACGTGGACCGGTCTCGCCGCTGATGCCGGTGTCTAGCGAACACACAAAACCCGAGTGGCAAGGGGCCGGGGCGCGTTTGGTCGATCAAACGGACGCACAGCCGCGATGACTGCGCCAAGGGCTTTATCGCTGCAAGTCGTGCGCGATTGCAGTCGCTCAGCCTATCGGCGTGTGTGGTCTCCACAGGCGACCTGGCCGCGACAGCTCCCTGCACATAGCAAGCTACGAAACAGCGCAAACAAAAAGCCCGGCATCCGCCGGGCTTCCGTGTTCCACGTGGAACGAGATATCAGAGACGCAACGGCATCACCACATGACGCGACTTCTCGCTGCTGGCCTCACGCACCAATGCAGACGAATTGGCATCACGCAGCTGGATCACCACGTGCTCATCGCGCAATGCCGACAGCGCGTCGAGCAAATAGTTGACGTTGAAGCCAATGGCCAGATCGTCGACCTTGGTATCGGCCTCGATCTCTTCCTGCGCCTCTTCCTGCTCGGGGTTATGCGCGCTGATCTTCAGCTGACCCGGCGACACTTCCACACGGACACCGCGGTACTTCTCGTTGGACAGGATGGCCGCACGCTGTAGCGACGCGCGCAGCGCTTCACGATCCACCTTGACCTCGCGATCGGCGCCGATCGGAATCACTGCCTCGTAGTCCGGGAACCGCCCGTCGATCAGCTTCGAGGTAAAGGTCACATCACCGCGCTTGACGCGGATATGGCTGCGGCCCACTTCCAGCTCGACCTCGCGATCGGCACCTTCCAGCAAGCGCTGCAGCTCGGTCACGCCCTTGCGCGGCACGATGATCTGGCGCTTGGCGCCACCGGCTTTCTCCAGCTCCATCTCACATAGCGCCAGGCGATGACCGTCGGTGGCCACGCAGCGCAGCAAGCCGTCGCGCAGGTCGAACAACAGGCCATTGAGGTAATAGCGCACGTCCTGCTGGGCCATGGCGAACGCGGTGCGCTCGATCAGCTCCTTGAGACCGGCTTCGGGCACCACGACGCGTTCGGTCGCTTCGACTTCGTCCACAGACGGAAAATCGTTGGAAGGCAACGTCGCCAGGGTGAAGCGGCTCCGCCCGGCTTGCACAGTGACCTTGTCGCCGGTCTGCGAAATGGTGACGCGGCTGCCGTCGGGCAGGGCTCGCAGGATGTCGAACAGCTTACGCGCCGGAATCGTGGTTTCGCCGTCCTGCGCGTCCTCCACCAGCGTGCGCGAGATCATTTCCACTTCCAGGTCGGTGCCGGTCAACGAGACCTGTCCATCCTTGACCTGTACCAGCAAGTTGGCCAGGACGGGCAGGGTTTGACGGCGTTCGACCACATTGACCACTTGTGCCAATGGTTTGAGGAAGGCTTCGCGCTGCAGTGTAAAACGCATGTGGTTCCGTGCCCCTATGCTTTAAAAGATATGGAATAAATCAAAAGCTTGGTGGTGATGGTAGGGCCGTTTTCAGCGGATAACCACCATAACTGTTTGTTTCCAAAGACATTTCAGCACCTGAAACGCGTTGGACTAGTGCGCCTGAGCTGGTCGGAAAACCTGTGGATAGTTTTCGAGCCCGACTGCGGCGCAACGTTATCCACAGATTCTCCCGCATTTGACCCCAACGTTTCCACGCTTTTTTCCAGCCTGGCGCCGATGGCAGCCGATGGCTTACTCGCTGAGCTTGCGAATCAGCTTTTCCCAGTCCTCGCGGAGCTTGCCGTCGGCCTCCATCAACGTGCGGATCTGACGGCACGCATGCAGCACGGTGGTGTGGTCGCGGCCAGCGAAGGCATCGCCGATCTCCGGCAGGCTGTGCTCGGTGAGTTCCTTGGCCAGCGCCATCGCCACCTGGCGCGGGCGCGCCAGCGAGCGGGTGCGCCGCTTGGACAGCAGATCCTTCATTTGCAAGCCGTAGTAATCGGCCACAGTCTTCTGGATATTGGGAATGCCGATCGCCTGTTGCTGGGCGCGCAGCAGGTCGCGCAGCGTCTCCTGGGCAAATTCCACCGTGATCGAGCGCCCGGTGAAGTTGGCACGCGCCACCAGCGTGTTGAGCGCGCCTTCAAGGTCGCGCACGTTGGAGCGCATCTTCTTGGCGATCAGGAATGCCACGTCGTCGGGAATTTCGGCGCCGCGCTCGCGCGCCTTGGCCAGCACGATGGCCGCGCGGGTCTCGAAGTCCGGCGGGTCGATCGCCACCGACAGGCCCCAGGCCAGGCGCGACTTCAGCCGCGGCTCCAGGCCTTCGACCTCGCGCGGGTAGCGGTCGCAGGTCAGGATGATCTGCTGGCGGCCATCGAACAGCGCGTTGAAGGTGTGGAAGAACTCTTCCTGGGTGCGGTCCTTGCCGGCGAAGAACTGGATGTCGTCGATCAGCAGCGCATCGATCTGCTGGAACTGGCGCTTGAACTGGTCCATCGCCTTGTCCTGCAGCGCCCGGATCATCGCGCTGAAGAACTGCTCCGAACGCAGATACATCACCTTGGCGGCCGGATTGGCCTGACGCAGCGCATTGCCGGCCGCGAACATCAGGTGGGTCTTGCCCAGACCGGTGCTGCCGTACAGCAGCAACGGGTTGTGTGCACGGTCGCCGGGCTTCTGTGCAGCCTGGATCGCGGCCGCCAGGCCCAACTGGTTGCTGCGGCCTTCCACGAAGTTGGCGAAGGTGTAATGCGAATCCAGGTTGCCGGCGAACGGCACGATCGGTGCAGCCTGCGGCGCGCTCGGCACGGCCACGGGTGCAGGGGCCGGCTCGGGCGCGCGTGGACGCGAACCGACCGCCAGCGCGACGTCGCCATTGCCGGCGAAATACGCCAGCAATTCGCGAATGCGCGGCAGGTAACGTTCGCGCACCTGGTCGACGATGAAGGCGTTCGGGGCGTACAGCACGATGCTGTCGCCGCGATCTTCGGCTTGCAGGGGTTTCAACCAGGTGTGGACATCTTCGGGCGGGAATTCGGCTTCGAGACGTTCCAGACAGCGGGGCCAAGCATCCATCAAAGTATGATCATCTGTTGCTGGCTGCGGCGCGCAGAAAAGCGCCGTGCTCGCAGCCCGGTAGTGAAAAGAGGATGGACCAGCCTAGCACCGAGGGCAGGGTTTTCCCAGAGTTATTCACAGGGCAATCCACAGGCCAATGGTGTCCTTATCGGCGGTAAAGCGAGCAGGGTGTTGACCGCCGCCGCGCAAGGCCTATAGAATTGCCGGTTCTATTCGTCTCCATTCATGCAGAGGGCCCCATGGCCACCAAGCGTACTTTCCAACCCAGCAATCTCAAGCGAGCACGCGACCATGGTTTCCGCGCACGTATGGCAACCGCCGACGGCCGCAAGATCCTGGCTCGCCGCCGCGCCAAGGGCCGCAAGCGCCTGAGCGCTTGATTGCCGCGCCGCTCCCTGCGGCCGAGGCAGTCCCTACCGTGAACGCATCGAACCCGTGCAGGCGATTTCCTCGCTCTGCGCGGGTTCGTACGCGTGCGCAATATACGATCGTATTCGATACTGCACGTCGCACCTCGGACCCACTCCTGAGCCTGCACTGGCGCACCGGCGACACGCCGCCGCGCCTGGGCATGGCGGTGTCGCGCAAGGTCGACACGAGGGCGGTCGGGCGCAACCGCATCAAGCGCGTGTTGCGTGACGCCATGCGGCATCTACTCCCTGAGCTGGCCGGTGGCGATTACGTCATCGTGGCGCGCTCGGCAGCTGCAAAAGCGACCAATCCACAGATTCGCGACGCTTTCCTGCGTCTGCTGCGCCGTGCTGGCGCATTGCCCCTGCCTGCTGCGGCCGGCACAATGCCGCCCGCCAGGACGGTGCACCCATCCTCCCTTTCCCCGACAGAGCCGGAACTGTAGTTCCGACTGAGCGAGTTGCTGCCCGATGAACCAGACCCGTGTTTTCCTGATTTTTGCCTGGCTGATGGTCGCGGCGCTGCTGTGGATGGAGTGGGGCAAGGACAAGGCCGCTGCCAATGCGCCTGTGGTCGCTGCAACGCAGTCGGTTCCGGCGGCCCGTGATCTGGATGCGGCCACGCCGAGTGCGGCCAATGTGCCCGCTGCTCAGGCCATTCCGCAGGCCGGCGCGCCAGGTGCAGTGCCGGCGACCAGCACCACCGCCGCGACACCGGCTGCTGCCGGCGCCGCACCAGTGGTGACCCTGACCTCGGACGTGCTGCGCCTGAAGCTGGATGGCCGCAGCGTGCTCGATGCCGAGCTGCTGCAATTCCCGCAGACCAAGGACGGCACCGCGCCGGTCAGTCTGCTGACCGAAGATCCGGCGCACCCGTATAACGCCACCAGCGGCTGGGCCAGCGAGCATTCGCCGGTGCCGGGCGTGGGCGGCTTCCGCGCCGAGCAGCCGGGCACGACGTTCGACATGGCCAAGGGCCAGAACACGCTGGTGGTGCCATTCGTCTGGAATGGCCCCGACGGCGTCTCGATCCGTCGCACCTTTACCCTGGAGCGCGGCCGCTATGCCATCTCGATCAAGGACGAGGTGATCAACAAGAGTGGCGCGCCGTGGAACGGCTACGTCTTCCGCAAGCTGAGCCGGGTGCCGACCATCCTCAGCCGTGGCATGACCAATCCGGATTCCTTCAGCTTCAATGGCGCGACCTGGTACAGCCCGCAGGAAGGCTATGAGCGCCGTGCGTTCAAGGACTACATGGACGACGGTGGCCTGAATCGCCAGATCACCGGCGGCTGGGTGGCGCTGCTGCAGCACCACTTCTTCACCGCGTGGATTCCGCAGAAGGACCAGGCCTCGCTGTATGTGCTGGCTCAGGACGGCCCGCGCGACGTGGCCGAGCTGCGTGGCCCGGCCTTCACCGTGGCGCCTGGCCAGACCGCCAGCACCGAAGCGCGCCTGTGGGTGGGCCCGAAGCTGGTCAGCCTGATCGCCAAGGAAGACGTCAAGGGTCTGGACCGCGTTGTCGATTACAGCCGCTTCTCGATCATGGCCATCATCGGCCAGGGTCTGTTCTGGGTGTTGAGCCACCTGCACAGCTTCCTGCACAACTGGGGCTGGGCCATCATCGGCCTGGTGGTGCTGCTGCGTCTGGCGCTGTATCCGCTGTCGGCCGCGCAGTACAAGTCCGGCGCCAAGATGCGACGCTTCCAGCCGCGCCTGGCGCAGCTCAAGGAGCGCTACGGCGACGATCGCGTCAAGTACCAGCAGGCGACGATGGAGCTGTTCAAGAAGGAAAAGATCAACCCGATGGGCGGCTGCCTGCCGCTACTGATCCAGATGCCGATCTTCTTCGCGCTGTACTGGGTGCTGGTGGAGTCGGTGGAACTGCGCCAGGCGCCGTGGCTGGGCTGGATCCAGGATCTGACTGCGCGCGACCCGTACTTCATCCTGCCGTTGCTCAATATCTCGATCATGTGGGCGACGCAGAAGCTGACCCCGACCCCGGGCATGGACCCGATGCAGGCCAAGATGATGCAGTTCATGCCGCTGGTGTTCGGCGTCATGATGGCCTTTATGCCGGCCGGCCTGGTGCTGTACTGGGTGGTCAATGGCGGCCTGGGCCTGTTGATCCAATGGTGGATGATCCGCCAGCACGGCGAGAAGCCGAGCAAGATCATCCAGGCCAACGCCAAGTAAGTTCAAGAAGGCCCGCCGCAAGGCGGGCTTTCTGCATGTCAGCGCGCATTTATTGCCTGTTGTCTCTTTCGCCAAGGACGCCGTCGTGACCACATCGCCGTTGCATCGCCTGTTGCTGTGCGCAAGTTGCATGGGAGTGCTGGCGCTGGCCGGCTGCGGCAGGCATGACGCGAGCGATGCTGCCGCCGCTGCCAAGCCCGCTGCTGCAACGAGCGCTGGCACGCAGGCGGGCACGGCCGGGGACGCCACGCCCGCCTTGATCGCGCAACTGCGCCAACAACTGGACCGGCACCGCCGCATCATCGTGCTGCTGGCCGATGAGGGCAAACAAAGGCCACGCGATCGCGCCACCTCCAGCAGCGTGGGCCAGCAGTTGTTCCATGAAAACCTGGAGCAGCGCGAGCGCATTGCCGCATCCTTCGACACCGTGCTGATCTCCCAGGACGCGCGCCGGTTCGCGACGATTGCCGCGGTGCTGGACGAGGCGGAATCTGCGCCGGATCTGTTCGATGCCGACCGCCTGGCATTTGCCGAGGTGCTGCGCGATCTACATGCGCGCATCGGCCGCGATTCTGCATTGCCGGCGGTGAAACTGCATCAGCGCATCGGCGAGGATCTGGAGGCGCTGGACGAGATCGAGCGTAGCTACAACAAGGAGCTGACGCAGATCTTCAGCCGTTTCGACCGCAGCCGCGCCATCGTGCCCAAGCGCGAGAAATGGGACGACTATGTGGCGCATCTGCGCACGCTGTACACGCGCGAGAACATCCTGCGCGACCATGGCGTGGTAGAGCCGTACCCGTTCGCCGCGCGCGACAGCGACAGCGAAGTGTTCGGCCGCGACCTGCCGCCCAAGACGGTGGTGCTCACCTTCGACGATGGCCCGCACAGGGCCTACACCGAAGAGATCGTGGCAATTCTCAAGCGCTACGATGTGCCAGGCGTGTTCTTCGAAGTGGGGCGCAATCTCGGCAGTTTGGATGCCCAGGGCAAAGCGAAACTTGCGCCGCTGTCAAAAATCAGCCACACGCTGATGGAAGAAGGCTACGTCGTGGGAACCACAGCCTGACGCACGCACAGTTGTCCAAAACCACCGGCGATGCACTACGCAGCCAGGTACTGGATGCCGACGCCTTGCTGCGTGCGGTGGACGACAAACGTGCGCCGCTGTTCCGGTTTCCGTATGGCGCACGTAATGCGGAAGGCTTGCAGCTGCTCGGCGAGGCCGGCCTGAAATCGATCATGTGGAACATCGACTCGTTGGACTGGGCCGACCCGGTGCCGGAATCCATCGTGCAACGCGTGCTCGATCAAGTGAACAAGGAGCAGCGCGGCATCGTGCTGTTCCATGACATCCACGACCGCGCAGTGAAAGCGCTGCCGCAGATTCTGGATCGTCTCATCGCCGACGGTTACCAGTTCGCCGGCTGGAATGGCCGCGAGTTTTCGGTGGCGCACGCGCCCAGCGCGTTAGCCGATGCCACGGTGACACCGGCTATGCGAAATCGTGGGCGATCGTGATCGGTATCGACGACTACGCGCACTGGCCCAGGCTCGAATATGCCGCCAACGATGCGCAGGCGATTGCCAGTACCCTGACCGGGCCGTTGGGATTTCCATCCTCGCAAGTGATCGTGCTCAAGAACGGGCAGGCCACGCGCAACAACATTCTGGCCGCATTCCACGACCGCCTCGGCGAAGGCCGTGCACAAACCAACGACCGCGTGTTCGTGTTCTTTGCCGGGCATGGCGCCACACGACGGCTGGCTTCCGGTCGCGATCTTGGCTACATCATTCCGGTCGACTCGGACCCGCAGCATCTGGCCAGCGATGCGATCGCAATGAGCGATTTGCAGAACATCGCCGAAAGCCTGCAGGCCAAGCACGTCTTGTTCATGATGGATGCGTGTTACAGCGGGCTGGGGTTGACGCGTGGCGGGCCGACGTCCGGCGCGTATCTGCGCGAGAACGCGCGGCGTATCGCGCGCCAGATGCTCACCGCCGGCGGCGCCGATCAACAGGTGGCCGATAGCGGGCCCAATGGGCATTCTGTGTTCACCTGGGTGCTGTTGCAGGCATTGGCCGGCAAGGGCGACCTCAATGGCGACGGCTTGATCACCGGGACCGAACTGGCCGCGTACGTGGCGCCTGCGGTGTCGGCAGTCTCGGCGCAGACGCCGGCATTCGGCAGCCTGCCCGGTTCGCAAGGCGGCGAATTCGTGTTCCAGGTTCCCAGCGGCGATGAGTTCCTCACTGCAGAGACCGCGCAGCTGTCGGCCGATGCGATTGCGCTCAACGGACGCGTGGACGCAGCGCGCCCTGCGTCGGCCTCAGCCGGTGCGACAGTGGCTGCGGCGCCGGTGACGGTGAAGACGCTGCAAGGTGGACAAGCTACGCTGGTGTTACCCGCCGCAGTGAAGAGCAGCGATCGCCAACGCGCACAACTGGCCAACGAACGCGGCCTGCAGTTGTACAAGGAAAAGCGCTATGTCGATGCGGCCGAGCAATTTGCCGAAGCACTGAAGCTACGCCCGGATTTCGCGCTGGCGGCCAACAACCTGGGCTTTGTGTATTACCGTCAGGGGCGCTTTGCCGAATCGGCGCGTTGGCTGGAAAATACCTTGAAGATCGATCCCTCGCGCGCAGTGGCCTATCTCAATCTCGGCGATGCATATGCAAAGGCAGGCGATCGCGACAAGGCGCGCAAGGCCTATTCCACGTACCTGGAATTGCAGCCGCAAGGCAGTGGTGCGGAGCAGGCGCGTACGCAGCTGCAATCGTTGTGACTGAAGTAGCGACACGACATGGCGTGCAGATGCCAGACAGCGCGATTGTCGCAACGGTAGGCGACTCAAAAGTGCCCGCAAACATGTGGCTCGGCACTGCTGGCCGCGCCGTTTAAAATCCACGTGTCCTTGTTCAATCCACCATAGAGCAGTGTCCATGTCGTCTTCCACCTCGACCATCGTTGCCATCGCCAGTGCTGCCGGAATCGGCGGCGTGGGCATCGTGCGCTTGTCCGGGCCGCAGTCGGTGCAGATCGCAGCGCACCTTGGAATTGCGCGGATGCAGCCGCGGCATGCGCACTACGCGCGTTTTCGCGATGGGAACGGCGCCGTCATCGACGATGGCATTGCGCTGTGGTTCAACGCGCCGCACAGCTTCACCGGCGAAGATGTCGTCGAGCTGCAAGGTCATGGCAGCCCGGTGCTGTTGCGGCAACTGGTTGCCCGCTGCATCGAACTGGGTGCACGTCAGGCACGCGCCGGCGAATTCAGCGAACGTGCGTTTCTCAACGGCAAGCTCGATCTTGCGCAGGCCGAGGCCATTGCCGACTTGATCGCGGCCGGCGACCTGCGGGCGGCACGCGCCGCGCGGCGCGCACTGGACGGCGTGTTTTCGCAACGGGTCGATGCACTGGCCGAGACCCTGACGCGCCTGCGTATCCATGTCGAGGCAGCCATCGACTTTGCCGATGAGCCGCTCGACACCTTGGGCGGCAATCAAGTACGCGATGGTCTGGGTCAGGCGCGCAACGTGCTCGCACAGCTGCTGCGCGATGCCGAACGCGGGCGTAAGTTGCGCGACGGCCTGCATGCGGTGTTGATCGGTCCGCCCAATGCCGGCAAGAGTTCCCTGCTCAATGCGCTGGCCGGAAGCGACCGCGCAATCGTCACCGATGTTGCCGGCACCACCCGCGACACCTTGCACGAAGCCATCCAGCTGGACGGTTTCGAGTTGACCTTGGTCGATACCGCCGGCCTGCGCGATGGCGGCGATGCGATCGAACGCGAAGGCATGCGCCGCGCACGCGCCGAACTGGAGCGCGCCGACCTGGCGCTGGTGGTGCTGGATGCACGCGACCCGCAGGCCGCCCGCGATGCCATCGGCGATGCCATCGACACGGTGCCGCGTCAGCTGTGGATCCACAACAAATGCGATCTGCTCAGCAATGCCGCATCGCTCGATGCCAACGCGATCGCTGTCTCTGCCGTGACCGGACAAGGACTGGAGCAATTGCACATCCGCCTGCGCGCGCTTGCGCTCGGCGATGGCGTGGACAGCGTCGACGGCGAGTTCTCTGCTCGCACGCGGCATGTTCAGGCGCTGCGTCGCGCCGAACAGCACGCCGATGCTGCCGATCTGGAGCTCGGTTTCGAACAACTGGAACTGGCTGCCGAAGAACTGCGTCTGGCACATGAAGCGCTCGGCGAGATCACCGGAAAGCTCAGCGCCGACGACCTGCTCGGCAAGATCTTCTCGAGTTTTTGCATCGGCAAGTGATGCGGTGGTGCCCAGCGCGATGAGGCGCGCGGAAACCGTTGGAATCAGCCGCACCCAAACGCATCTGCCGCCGCACATCAGCTGCGTGGACGGCGATGCGGGCGCAAACTGTCGCACCTCGTCCGAGCACCGCAGGCGCACCGCCCGTGCGCTTGCCGTGGACTACATCACCCCAGGCAATGCGGTCTTGAGTGCTTCGTTTTCCGCGTTGCACGCAGCCACCGATGACGCGGCCGGCTGCTTGGCCTGCGCCTGTTCGATCTCGCGGCGTGCGGCGGTCAGGTCCTTTTCGAACGCAGGATTGGCGTGCAGGGCGGCAACGGTGGCGGCGCCCACCACGCGGCCCTGGATGACATCGCTCTGCCAGTGCACGTTGCAGGCCAGGCGGCTGTCGCCGAAGGCGCGGCCGCGCGCGAGCAGGGCGTCGCGGTGGGCGGGGGCGATTTCGGACAGGATCAGGCCCCAGGTCCAGCCGATGGCGGTGTGGCCGGAGGGGTAGGAGCCGTTCTTGCGCAGGGCCGCGTCATCGGCCGGAGTGCACATCGGTTGCGCGTTGCGCATGAAAGGACGCGGGCGTTGGTAGCGTGCCTTGGCGGCGCTGGTGGCGGTGCTGGCATCGCGCATGCTGCGTTCGAGCAGACCGATCAGATGCGGGGTGCTGGCCTGGTCGATCTGTATGCCGAGCGCGCAGCTGAAGTGCGTGGCCGCAGCCGGAAAGCTCAGGACCGCGTCCTGCGCGGCCAGCTCCCAGCGCGGTGTCCCGCGCAGGGCGAGCATGGCCTTGGCGACCGCCTCGTCGTTGGCGAGCGCAGCGCTACCATCCTGCGGTGGCGGTGGCACCAGCTGCACGCTGTCGGGCAGTTGTTGTTTCTCTAGATACCCATGCGCGTCGGTGGCGAGCACCGAATCTTTCGAGGCTTCCTTGTCTCGTGCACTTGCGATGCCGCTGCCGATCAACAGTGCGGCGATGGCAACGCTGACCAGCGTCCGATGAGAGTGGCAAGCAATGCGCTGTGACATAGCAACCTCAGACAACACAAATGGAAGAGCTCGCAGATTACGACGGCTCGATGACAGCTGCATGCCAACGCGATGCAGCAACGGCGAGGGATGCGAAACGGTTGTCGTTGCACTGTCATGTTTCGGTCGCATCGACGCAAGACAGCTGTCGCACGCTTGCCGACATCTCTTGACTCGTCACCAACGCCGCTCATGCCCAAGACCCATCAGTTAAGCGCCGCCGTTCTCGCCGCGCTCGTGCTCGCGCCTGCCGCTTACGCCGCCGACCTTGAAGTGTCTGCCGATACCGGTGCGACCGTGCAGCAACTCGATGCGGTGTCGGTGATCGGCCAGGGCGAAACGCGCCAGGTGCAGCGCATCACCCAGCAGGACATTGCGGTGTTGCCGCCGGGCACCAGCATCCAGAAGCTGCTCAACCGCATGCCGGGCGTGAACGTGCAATCCAACGATGCGTTCGGGGCCAACGAAGAATCGCAGACGATCAGCCTGCGCGGCTTCAACGGCACGCGCTTGGGCTATACGCTCGACGGCCTGCCGCTGGGCGACAACGCCTATGGCAATTACAATGGTCTCAACATCAGCCGCGCGTTGATCGCGGAAAACTTCGGCGGCGTGGAGCTGGCCTCCGGCATCGGTGCGTTGGGCACCGCGTCGACCAGCAACCTGGGCGGCACCATCCAGTATTACTCGGCCGATCCGTCCAGCGTGTTCGGCGGGCAGGTGTCGCAGACGGTGGGCTCCGATGCCAACCGCCGCACCTTCCTGCGCGTGGATACCGGCGATTACAACGGGTTTTCGGCGTATGTGTCCGGCATCAATGCCAAAGCCGACATGTGGACGCGCCCGGAATCGCCAACCACCACGCGGCAGTTCAATGCCAAGGGCGTGTACCAGTTCGAAGGCGGCAAGCTGACCGCATTCGCCGATACCTCGCGTACCTCGCAGGCCGACTATGCGTACCTGTCCAAGAGCGGCATGGCGCGTGGCCTGGGCTGGGACTGGAATCTGTACGCGCCGGACTGGAACCGCGCATTGGCCGCAGCGTATTGCGCACCGGCCACGCGCAATGCCGCGCGTTGCGGTTTCAGCGGCGGTGTCGACAACATCGACGATGCGTATTACCAGAGCCGTGCCTTGCGCGACGACGACTTGTTCTATGTGGCCGGCGATTTCCAGCCCAACGATGCGATCAGCCTGCACACGCAGGTCTATCACCATGAAAACAAGGGCCAGGGCCACTGGTGGTCGCCGGGCCAGGCGTCCAATCCGGGCACGCCGGAGGCATTGCCGATCTCGATCCGCAGCACCAATTACTGGATCAAGCGCACCGGCGGCATCGCCTCGCTCGGGTGGCAGTTGGGCCCGCATCATCTGGAAGCCGGCCTGTGGTACGAGCGCAATCACCACGACGTGGAGCGCAACTTCTACTGGATTACCGGCCCGGTCAGCGACGACAAGTTCCTGCAGAATCCCAACCGTCGCCTGTTCTCGCAGAACTACGTCATCACTACCCGCCAGTTCTATGTGCAGGGCAACTTCAAGTTCCTGGATCAGCGCCTGAGCCTGGACCTGGGCATCAAGAGCCCGAGCACCGAAATGACCGCGCGCGAGACGCCGGGCGTGGCGGTGGAAGCGCCGGTGGCCACCGGCTCGCTCAAGGCCAGCGAATCGGTATTGCCGCAGATCGGCTTGGGCTATCGCCTGGCCGACGGCCAGGAAGTGTTCGCCTCGTACGCCGAAAACATTGCAGCGTTCCAGGGTGGCGGCGCGGGCGGTCCGTTACTGGTGACCCAAGCCTCGTTCGATGCCAGCGTCGGCGCATTGGAGCCGGAGAAATCGCGCACGCTGGAAGCGGGCTATCGCGTCGTGCGCGACCGCTTCGAAGCCTCGCTGGTCGGCTATGACGTGACCTTCGACAACCGCCTGCTTTCGCTCAACCCGTGCGCCAGCATCCAGCAGGGCACCACGCCGGCCTGCACCACGCGCTTTTTCAACGTCGGCTCGGTGAGCAGCCGCGGCGGCGAACTGACCGTGATCTGGAAGCCGACCAGCTACCTGCAGTGGTACAACTCCGCTTCGATCAATCGTTCGACCTACGACGACAACTACGTGCAGAACGGCGTGGTGATTCCCACCGCCGGCAAGTACACCGTCGACACGCCCAAGCGCATGTTCGCCAGCGAGCTGGCCTTCAATAGCGGGCCGTGGAATCTCAACCTGCGCGGGAAGTACACCGGCCAGCGCTACTACACCTACACCAACGATCAGGGCTTTGGTGGCTACACCTCATTCGATGCGGGCGGTGGGTATGACTTCGGCCAGGTTGGCGTGCTGCAGGGGCTCAAGCTCTCGCTCAACGTCACCAACCTCACCGACAAGCGTTACGCCTCCAACCTCACCGCGTTCGCCAACACCGACCCGAACGGGCGTCAGCTGGCCTTCCATGCCAGTGCGCCGCGGCAGGTGTTTTTGACGCTGGATGCGAAGTTCTGAGGACGGGAATCGGAAATCGGGAATCGGGATTGGGGAATCGTAAGAGCCGGTCTTGCGATTGCTTACCCATTTCCGGTTTCGATCGACGCAGACAGTTTCAGGCTGGCTAACAAGACCTCGCGAGTGATTTTCCGGCGGGTGCGGACGATGCAGCGGAAGCGGGATGTACAGTCGTACCTCCGCCGCCTATCGACCAGACTTGCCTGGCGGTCATGCGTCGATTCGGTAACTGTTTTTCGTTGGAGAGATGCATGATGCAGTTCGGTCGTACCTGGTTGGTGGGAGCCATGATGGTTGGCATGAGCGGCCCGGCGGTTGCCGAAGCGCCGCTGGCGAAGACAGTGCAGATCTTTGCGCACCGTGGTGCCAGTGCGCTGCGTCCGGAACACACCCTGGCCTCCTATGCCAAAGCCATTGTCGATGGTGCCGATTTTGTCGAGCCGGATCTGGTGTCCACCAAGGATGGCGTGCTGATCGCGCGGCACGAGAATGAGATCGGCGGCACCACCGATGTGGCCAGTCATCCGGAGTTCGCTGCGCGCAAAACGCGCAAGACCATCGATGGTCAGGCGATGGAAGGCTGGTTTACCGAAGATTTCAGCCTGGCCGAGTTGAAGACGCTACGCGCGCGCGAGCGGCTGCCGCAGCTGCGCGGCACGCGCTGGGACGGGCACTTCCAGATCGTGACCTTCGACGAGATCATCGATTTCGTCGCCGCAGAATCGGCAGCGACCGGGCGCCCCATCGGGCTGATTCCGGAGATCAAGCACCCCAGTTATTTCAAGGCGCTAGGCCTGCCGATGGAAGACAAGGTGCTGGCCACCTTGCAGGCGCATGCCTATACGCTGACTGCGCCGGTGATCATCCAGTCGTTCGAGACCGGTAACCTGCGTTATCTGCGCAGCAGGATTGGCCGCACCAGCAACATCCGTCTGCTGCAGTTGCTCGGGGGCGCGCAGATCGCGCTGCCCGATGCCGGCACGGACGGTGCGCCGAAGACCTACGGGCAGATGATCACGCCCGACGGCCTGAAGCAGGTCGCACGCTATGCCGATGCGATCGGCCCCGACATCCGCAGCATCATCCCACTGGATGCGCAGCAACGCCTGGGTACTCCCACCAGTCTGGTGCGCGATGCGCATGCGGCCGGGTTGCAGGTGCAGCCATACACCTTCCGTCCGGAGAATTATTTTCTCGCCGCCAACAATCGCAGCAGCGGCGCGGTAACCGAGCGCAACGACGCCGGTGCGTTGGTCGAGTTGCAGGCGTATCTGGATGCCGGGATCGATGCGTTCTTCGCCGACGACCCGGGCCTGGCGCGGCGTGCATTGAGCGGGCATCCCTGAGCAGCGTCGCGTAGGAGCGCGCGCGAGCGCGACGGGGCTGTATCGGTAAAGCCCATCGCGCGCAGGCACGCGCCTACGCGGGGCAGGGCATTGATCGGTTCTGCGGTCGCCTGGAACGTCTCAGCTACCGGGCGGGCGTTCGCGCGGTGGGAAATGCAGCACCACGCTCTGCGAGCCATCGTCCTGGCGCTGCCACAGCACGGGCACCTGACGCGGCGGTGGCGGTTCCAGCATCGCGTGCTCGGGGTTGCTCACGTCCCAGGCAGCGTCTTCGTCCTCGTCTTCCCAGCTGTAGCGCGGCTTTGCCTGTTGCGGGTCGCGCAGGCGCAGCAGCAGGGCGGCGATCAACCCGGCCACCGCACCGCCCAGATGCGATTGCCAGGACACGCCGGCTTCGTGCGGCAGGATGGTCAACAGCATGCCGCCGTAGAACAGGAAGGCGATCATGCTGGTGGCGATCGCGGGGCGGTCGCGGCGCAGCAGGCCCAGCACGAACACCAGGAACATCAGCCCGTGGGTCACGCCGCTGGCGCCCAGATGCCGGCTGCCGGGCTCGCCCAGCAGCCATGCGCCCAGGCCCGAGCCCAGCCACAGCAGCGGCAGCGCCATGACGGTGGCACGCGGATACACGCTCCCGGCCAGCGTGCCCAGGATCAGCAGCGCGGCGGCGTTGGCGCCCAGGTGGGCCAGCGAACCATGCAGCAGCGGGGCGGTGAGGATGCCGCGCAGGCCGTCGGCCTGCAGCGGCGCCACCGCCCAGGCGCGCCAGTCGAACATGCCCTGGGCGGTGAACACCGCCACCAGCAGCAGCACGGCGGCAAGGCTCACATTGAAGGCACGCAAGACCCGGGAACGATCCAGGCGAGCTTGGGTGGTGGTGTCGGCGGCGGCAACAGGATGCGGTGTCATGCCTTCACGGATGGCGTCGCGCGGGTTTTTTACAAGCCTCTCAAACTCGGGATAAGCAGGCCCGGCGGCGGGATAATCCAATCCCGCCGCCGAATCCTGGCGTCGTCTGCCGCGCATGACGCAAGTGATGAGGCGCGGCACCGCACGTGCCGCGCCATCCGCCATCTGCAAAGTCCACTTGCGGCCGGTCTGCAGCTTGGCTGCAGGGTCCTTGCCCGCCACCATCGCGGGACACGCTGCAAGTACGTCCTTGTAAGCTCTGGCGCGGCATCCATGCCGCTCAAGGTCCCGCGACGGTGGGCGGGCAAGGGCCTGTCGAGATGGTCGGTGCGCATGGTCGCCAGCAGTGCAGGCTGCGCCACGATTCCCAATTCCCAATTCCCGGCCCGTCAGTGCCCGGCAGGCTTGGGCGGGCGCAGCAGGCTCAGCATGATGGTGGCGACCAGGATCGCCACCACCACGCCCAGCGACACCAGCACCGGGATCTTGTACAGATCGATGATCATCATCTTGGTGCCGATGAACACCAGGATCACCGCCAGGCCATACGGCAGCAGGTGGAAGCGGTCGGCCATGCCGGCCAGCAGGAAGAACATCGCGCGCAGGCCCAGCACCGCGAACACATTGGAGGTGAGCACGATGAACGGGTCGGTGGTGATGGCGAAGATCGCCGGGATGCTGTCCACCGCGAAGATCACATCGATCACCGCGATCAAGATCAGCACCACGAACAGCGGCGTGAACCAGCGCTTGCCGTCCTTGATCACGCTGAGCAGGTTGCCGTGGTACTGCGGGCTCAGGCGCAGGTGCCCGCGCATCCAGCGCAGCACCGGGTTGGCTTCCAGATCCGGCTCCTTGCCGGCGGAGAACCACATCTTGATGCCGGTCAGCAACAGGAACGCGCCGAACACGTAGAGCAGCCAATGGAACTTGGCCAGCAACATCGAGCCGGCGAAGATCATGATCGCGCGCAGCACGATGGCACCCAGCACACCGATGATCAGCACGCGCTGGCGCTGTTCTTCGGGCACGCCGAAATACGTCATCACCATCAGGAAGACGAAGATGTTGTCGACCGCCAGGGATTTCTCGACCAGGTAGCCGGTGAGGAACTGCAGCCCGATCTGGTCGGCCTGGGCGTCGCCGACGCCGCCTTGCAGGTACCACCACAGCCCGGCATTGAAGGCAAGCGCCAGCAGCACCCAACCGATGCTCCACCAGGTGGCTTCCTTGAAGGTGACCTTGTGGGCGCCGCCGTGGCGCATCAGCACCAGATCGATCAGCAGCGCGGCGATCACCACCACCGCGAAGCCACCCCATAACCAGACGTTGCCAATGGTTTGCATAAGAATCCCGAAAAAGTGAAAGCGGCCTGGACAGCCGGCGGGCTGAGGCCTTGTGACACGGAAATCGTGGATTCCGGGTGACGGACCTTCGCCTGCGCGGCGAAGGTCTCGCTCGCAACCGGCCGGGCCGGTTGCCGTTGCACCGGAGCGCTGCACATGGCGGGCTCGTCATGACGGCGACAACGCTGGGAGCTACTCCCCTTCTGCGCCCGATTCTGCGTGCCCGGCGCTGGCACGTCAATCCAGCCGGATACAATGGGCCGATGAATATTCCAGTCCCCGTCGTCCGTCTCAAGAATGCCTGGCGCTCCAGCCACCCGTGGATCTTCCAGAAGCTGGTGGAAAAGCCCGCCGCCAAGCCCAAGCCCGGCAGCATCGTCGATGTGGTCGGCGTGGATGGTGAGTGGATCGGCCGCGGCTTCTACAACGGCCATTCGCGCATTGCCGTGCGCATCCTGGAAACCGACCGTTCGGTGCCGGTGGATGCGGGCTGGTTCTGGCGCAAGATCGCCGCAGCGGTGAGCCTGCGCCGCGACTGGCTCAAGCTCGACGGCGTGTCCGACGCCTGGCGTGTGGTGCATAGCGAAGGCGATGGCCTGTCCGGCCTGGTGGTGGACCGCTACGGCAACCTGGTAGTGGTGGAGTTCTTCGCCGCCGGCATGTTCCGCCACCGCGAATGGATCTACGAGGCGCTGCGCGAACAGTTCCCCGGCTGCCGCTTCCACAGCTTTGCCGACGAACATGTGCAGAAGCAGGAAAGCTTCGATTTCCACAGCAACACCACCACCGAAGCGGCGGTGATCACCGAGCACGGCATCAAGTTCCGCGCCGACCCGGCCGGTGCGCACAAGACCGGTTTCTTCGCCGACCAGCGCGACAACCGTCAGTGGCTGAGCGAGCAGGTCGAAGGCAAGAGCGTGCTGGACCTGTGCTGCAACACCGGCGGCTTTGCGGTGTATGCCGCCGCGCGCGGTGCGGCCGAAGTGCTGGGCGTGGACATCGACGAAGACGTGATTGCCATTGCCAAGGGCAACGCCAAGCTCAATAACGTGCGGCCGAAGTTCGTGCAGGCCGACATCTTTCCGTGGCTGCGCGATGCGGCCAACCGCGGCGAGCAGTTCGATGTGGTGATCCTAGACCCGGCCAAGATGACCCGCGACCGCGAGCAGGTGATTCCGGCGCTGAAGAAGTATCTGGACATGAACAAGCTGGCCCTGGGCGTGGTCAAGCCCGGCGGCCTGTTCGCCACGTTCTCGTGTACCGGCTTGGTGGCCGAGCAGGAGTTCCTGGACATGCTGCGGCGCGCCTCGTATTTCTCCGGGCGCACCATCCAGATTTTGAAAGTGGCCGGTGCCGGTCCGGACCACCCGTTCATGGCGCACGTGCAGGAATCGCGTTATTTGAAAGCCGTTTTCTGCCGCGTGGTGTAAGCGCGCTCGGTGGCGGAGGACGCGGTCTGCGGCATTGCAGGCAGCGTCTTTCGCGGCGCGATGCCATCGCCGGCAAGCAGTAGGTCAACGCAGACATGCAACCAGGAGCCGGCAGCCGATGACGTCCAGCGACGAAGACGAACGCAAGGCCTTGCGCCGCTTGCTGCGGCAGATCGAGCGGCCCAATGCCAGCCTGCTGGCCAGCAATTGGCCGGTGTTCGGGGTATGGCTGCTGTTTTCCGGGGCTTTCATGTACCTGTTCCAGACTGGCGACGGCTCCCCGCTGCACCCGTTGCTGCTGGCACTGGGCTCGACCTGTCTGGGCGTGTTCGGTGCGTGGATCGTGTTTCGCTCGGTGTGGGCACGGCAGTGGCCGCATGTGCGCGAACACATCGATGTGGACAGCGTGCGCGCGCGGCTGGCAGAACTGGACGACTGAGCGATGCGCGCGCGTGGCGGTCTCCGCGCGCTGGGCTGCCAGGCGGACCAAATCGATGCGTGATGACCAGCGGCTGGTCGCG
Source organism: Xanthomonas cissicola (assembly GCF_008801575.1). Lineage (GTDB taxonomy): Bacteria > Pseudomonadota > Gammaproteobacteria > Xanthomonadales > Xanthomonadaceae > Xanthomonas > Xanthomonas cissicola. The sequence continues at coordinate 62,281 of NZ_VZPL01000022.1, forward strand.
CCGTGGTTGCCGGCATGGCGGGCGTAGCTCGACAGCATCGCGCGGGCTCACGCCATCGGAATCGCCGCAGAACTGCGCTTGCAGCGCGCGTATCGCCCGCCACGCCGTGCGGATCGACCGCAGCGCTGCAGCATCCTAGATGTGGCCGTAGTGCGCGTGCGGCCAGCCGCTATGATCGGCTCACCCCCACTGCCTGTGAGATCGCATGCACCTGCGTTCGCTTTCGCTGTCTGTCGCGTTGTTGCTGGCCGCTGCGCTGCCTGCACAAGCGCTGGAGTTTTCCAAGGCCGAACTGGCGCGCGCCACCGCCCTGCAGAAACGCCTGGTCACGCTGGATTCGCATCTGGACACGCCGGCCAATCTGGAGCGCGCCGACTTCGACGTATTGCAGGCGCATAGGGGTAACCGCTTGTCGCAGGTGGATTACCCGCGCATGGTCGAAGGCGCGCTGGATGGCGGGTTCTGGGCGGTCTACACGGGACAGGGCGATCGCAGTGCGGCCGCGCACCTGGACGATCGCGATGCCGGTCTGCAGCGCTTGCTGAGGATCCACACATTGGTGGCCGCGCAATCGCAGCGTTTTGCACTGGCCACCACGCCGGCCGATGCCGCGCGCATCAAGGCCGCCGGCAAGCGCGTGGTGTACATCAGCATGGAAAACGCCAGCCCGCTGGTGGCCGATCCTACGTTGCTGCGTTTTTATTACGCGCAGGGGCTGCGCTTGATGAGCACCGTGCACTTTCTCAACAACGAGTTCGCCGACTCGGCCACCGACCCCAAGGGCGCGCAGTGGAACGGCCTGAGCCCGGCCGGCAAACAGCTGGTGCAACAGGCGCAGGCGTTGGGCATCGTGATCGATCAATCGCACGCCTCCGATGCGGTGTTCGACCAGTTGATTGCGCTGTCGCCGGTGCCGATCGTGCTTTCGCACAGCGGTGCGCGTGCGGTCTACAACCACCCGCGCAACATCGACGATGCACGCCTGAAGGTGCTGGCCGCGCATGGTGGAGTGATCCAGGTCAATTCCTACGGCGGCTACCTGGTGGACAGCGGCGCCAGCCCCGAGCGCAAGGCCGCCGAGAAGGCGCTCACCGACCAGTACGGCGGCTGGGAGCACGTCAAGATCGCCGACGGCACCAAGCTCAGCGCCGCGCTGAAGGACCTGGATGCGCGCTACCCGATCAAGCGCGCCGCCGAAGAAGACTTCTTCGCGCATCTTGAGCACATCCTGGCAGTGGTCGGGCCCGAGCACGTGGGCATCGGCATGGATTGGGACGGCGGCGGCGGGGTGGTGGGTCTGGAAGATGTCTCCGGCCTGCCGCGCATCACCGCGTGGCTGTTGCGCAAGGGCTACACCGAGCAGCAGATCGCCGGTATCTGGGGCGGCAACCTCTTGCGCGTGATGGACCAGGCGCAGGCGTACGCGGCGGGGAATGGGGAATCGGGAGTGGGGAATCGGTAGAGCGCGGGATTTGGGACTCGGGATTCGCAAAGCCGAGGCGGTCTGTCGTGCGGGGCTGGTTCTGCATGGGCCTGGCGGCGGGGCGCCGGCTTGGTTGTGGGTGCAGGGCTGGGGTAAGGCGCGTCGCCGCGACTGGCTTCTTCGCCGGATTGGATGATTAGGGCGCACGCGGAGCGCGCCGGCGCTAGTTGTCAGCCAAGTGGTCGACCGGTCGCCGTCGCTGCACCGGGGCGGCCGGCCCTGCACCAACCGCATGGTTGCTGTTGCGTTCCGATTCCGGCACACGCCTGTAGCGATTGCGGCTGATTTGGGCAGTTGCACAAAAACCGGCGTCTTCCTGCCCGCAGACAGGTAGCAGGCTGACGATGCTTCCGGGAAAAAGCTCCAACTAGAATGCGCCAACCCCCGTGTGGTGCCGATGCCAGGGCACTGCGTGCCGGTGGGCCTACCGACTGCTGGAGCGTGCGATGACCCAAGCCACCCGGCCCCTGCCGCCCTCCGATGGCATGGGCCCGACCTACCGCAAGATCCTGTGGCGGCTGATCCCATTCCTGTTCGTCTGCTACCTGTTCAATTACCTGGACCGGGTCAACGTCGGCTTCGCCAAACTGCAGATGCTGGGCGACCTGGGCATGAGCGAGACCGTGTACGGGCTGGGCGCGGGCATCTTCTTCATCGGTTACCTGGCCTGCGGGGTGCCGAGCAATCTGATCCTGCAGCGCATCGGTGCCCGGCGCTGGGTGGCGATCATGATGGTCAGCTGGGGCCTGCTCTCCACCTGCCTGCTGTTCGTGCGCACCCCGGCCGGCTTCTACACCCTGCGCCTGCTCACCGGTGCGGCCGAGGCGGGCTTCTTCCCCGGCATCGTGCTGTACCTGACGCGCTGGTTCCCGCGTGCCCGGCATGGCCGGGTCATGACCGTCTTCATGTCGGCGATCCCGATCTCCGGGGTGCTGGGCGGGCCGTTGTCCGGCTGGATCCTGGGTCATTTCTCGGCCGGGCAGGGCGGCCTGGCCGGCTGGCAATGGATGTTCCTGCTGCAGGACCTGCCGACCGTGGTGCTGGGTATCGGGGTGTGGTTCCTGCTCAGCGACGGCGTGCAACAGGCCAGCTGGCTCAACCCGCAGGAAAAACAGGCCTTGGCACGCGTGCTGGCCGAGGACGAAGCCGGCAAGCCGGCCGGTGCGTCCACTTCGCTGGGCGCGGTGCTGCGTAACCCGGCGGTGTGGCTGCTGGGCACGGTGTATTTCTGCATCCAGAGCGGGGTGTATGCGATCAACTTCTGGTTGCCTTCGATCATCCAGGGCAGCGGCGTCACCGACCCGATCCGCATCGGTCTGATGAGCGCCATCCCGTACCTGGCCGCGGCGGTGTTCATGGTGTTGATGGGCCGTTCGGCCGACCGCCGCGGCGAACGTCGCTGGCACTTGGTGATTCCGTTGCTGATGGGCGCGGCCGGCCTGTGCATCGCCGCCAGCGTCAGCGACAACCTGGGCCTGGCCTTGTTCGGCATGACCCTGGCCACGATGGGGGCGGTCAGCGGCTTGCCGCTGTTCTGGCCGCTGACCAACGGCTTTCTCACTGCAGCCGCCGCCGCCGGTGGACTGGCGCTGATCAATTCCACCGGCCAGGTCGCCGGCTTCGTCAGCCCGTATCTGGTGGGTTGGATCAAGGACACCACCCACAGCACCGAAGTGGCGCTGTACGTGCTGGCCGGCGCCATGCTGCTGGGCGCCGCGCTGGTGCTGCGGGTGCCGGCGCGCGCGGTGAACCAGTGATGTGCCCGTCCCAGCGAGTGTCCGCATGAAGATCGTCATTGCCCCCGATTCGTACAAGGAAAGCCTGTCCGCGCTGGACGTGGCGACGCAGATCGAGGCGGGCTTTCGCGAGGTATTCCCCGACTGGCAGTACCACAAGGTGCCAGTTGCCGATGGCGGCGAAGGCACGGTCGACGCGCTGGTGGCCGCGACCGGCGGGCGGGTGATCGCCTGCACCGTGAGCGGCCCGCTCGGCGCCCCGGTGCAGGCGTTCTTCGGCCTGACCGGCGACGGCCGCACCGCGGTGATCGAAATGGCCGCCGCCAGCGGGCTGGCGCTGCTGCCGCCGGCCGAGCGCGCGCCGCTGCGCACCAGTACCGCAGGCGTGGGTGAGCTGATCCTGGCCGCCCTGGACGCCGGCGCACGGCGTTTCATCATCGGCATCGGCGGCAGCGCCACCAACGACGGCGGCAGCGGCCTGGCGCAGGCCTTGGGCGTGCGGTTGCTGGATGGCCAGGGCGAGGCGATCGGGCCGGGCGGCGGCGCGCTGGCCGCGCTGGCGCGCATCGACACCGACGGCATGGATGTGCGGCTGCAGGATTGCCAGTTCGAAGTGGCCTGCGACGTGGACAACCCACTGATCGGGCCGACCGGCGCCTCGGCGGTGTTCGGTCCGCAGAAGGGCGCCACCCCCAGCATGGTGCGCCAGCTCGATCGCAACCTGCAGCACTACGCCGACCTGCTGCAGCGCGACCTCGGCGTGCGGTTGCACGCGCTGCCCGGCGGCGGCGCGGCCGGCGGCCTTGGCGCGGCCTTGGTAGCGTATCTGGGCGCGCAGCTGCGGCCCGGCGTGGAGATCGTCGCCCAGGCGCTCGGGCTGGACGCGCTGGTCGCGCAGGCCGATCTGGTCATCACCGGCGAAGGCCGTCTCGATAGCCAGAGCCTGCACGGCAAGACCCCGGTCGGCGTGGCGCGGGTGGCGCAACGGCATGCCAAACCGGTGATCGCCATCGCCGGTTGCCTGGGCAACGGTGCCGCGCTGCTGCACGGCCACGGCATCGATGCCATGTTCGCGGTGGTGCATCGCGCCTGCACGGTGGAACAGGCCTTGGCCGACGCCGCCAGCAACGTGCGCATCGCCGCGCGCAACGTGGCGGCGACGCTACAGCTGGGCGGCGCATTGGCACAGGTCCGGTTGGGGGGCGAGCGGGGCTGACGGAAGCGCCCGGTGGCTCGGACGGGCGGGGCGCATGCGCTCGCGTGCGCGGCGGCCTCCCGGACAGGGGGCGCGCCCACTGCAGGCCCAACGAACCGCGAAGGCGGTCAGCATTCTTCGCACCGATCCCGGGCATCGGCCGCAACTCCTCCGTCACACACCTGCCGAACACGCGCGCAGCGAACATGCCACCGTGACCGCTCCTGATCGCGGCAACAGACCCCAGCCCATGCTCACGCTCGACCGCACCCTGGCGCAGTCCATCGTCGACCGCGCGATGACCATCATCGACGGCAACGTCAATGTGATGGACCACTCCGGCGTCATCATCGCCAGCGGCGAGCCGGCGCGGATCGGCCAGCTGCACGAAGGTGCATTGCTGGTGCTGTCCCGGCAGGGCCGGGTGGAGATCGACGCTGCGCTGGCGCAGCAGCTGGATGCGGTGCGCCCCGGCGTCAACCTGCCGCTGATCGCCGAGGGCCGCATCGTCGGCTGCGTCGGGCTGACCGGCGACCCGCAGCGCATCGGGCAACAGGCCGAGCTGGTGCGCATGGCCGCCGAGGCGATGCTGGAACAGGCCGGGTTGCTGCGCCTGCTGGCCCGCGACGCGCGCCTGCGCGAAGAAGTCACGCTGGGCCTGATCCGTCCCGACGGCCCGACCCCGGCGCTGGCCGGCTGGGCCGAGCGGCTCGGTATCGCGCTGGAGCTGCCGCGCGTGGCCGCGGTGATCGAAGTGGAAAGCGACAGCCTGGACCTGGACGCGATGCTGGTGGAACTGCAGCGCCTGCACACCCTGCTGTCCACGCCCGAGCGCGGCAACCTGATCGCCGCCACTGCGCTCAACGAGCTGGTGGTGCTCAAGCCGGCATTGGACCGCCGTGGCCACTGGGACGTGGAGGAGCAACGTCGTCGCGCACACAGCCTGCTCGAGCGCATGCGCGCCAGCAGCCGGCTACGGATCCGGCTGGCCCTGGGCCAGTATTTTCCGCAGTCCAATGGCCTGGCGTTGTCGCACCAGATCGCGCGCACCACCATGCGCATCGGCAAGGCGCGCACCCCGCACGCCGACGCATTCTTCTACGACGATTACCGCCTGCCGGTGCTGATCGACGACCTGCGCCAGGCCTGGCAGGCCGACGAATTGCGCAAGCCGCTACAGGCGCTGCTGGCGCAGGACCGTCGCAGTCAGTTGCTGAAGACCTTGTCGGTCTGGTTCGGCGCCGGCATGCGCATGGCCCCCACCGCCAAGGCGCTGGGCATTCATCGCAACACCCTGGATTACCGCATGCAGCGCATCCAGGAACTGTGCGCGGTGGACCTGGGCAACACCGACGACTGCATGCGCCTGTACCTGGCGCTGCAGATGCGCGACGACAGCGCCGCAACCACCACGAACACCGACGCGCACGCCCCCGACCGAGCGACGCCACACCCGCCGTAACGCTGCGCTGTGCGGTGGCGCACGCAACGCCGCCTTGGCGGGTATGCGCAGTCCGCTAGACTGCGCGGATTGCCCGGCCGCGAGCGCTCCGTTGAACCAGTGCGATACCGTCGTGTCATCTGCGTCCAGCGAGGCCCAGCGCCTGGCACGTCTGGCGTTGTTGCAGGTGGTCGACACCGCCGCCGAGCCGTTCTTCGATGCGCTGGCCGCTGCCGCGCAGGCGATCGCCGGTACCCCCATCGCACTGGTCTCGCTGGTGGACGAACGTCGGCAGTGGTGGAAGGCGAACATCGGCCTGCCGGGGGTTTCGGAAACCCCACGCGAGCTGGCGTTCTGCACCTACACCATCCAGGGCGATGCGGTGATGGAAGTACGCGACGCGCCGGCCGACCCACGCTTCCACGACAACGCCCTGGTCACCGATGCGCCCGGTATCCGCTATTACGCCGGTGCCCCCATCGTGCTGCCGGATGGCTTACGCATGGGCACCGTGTGCGTGATCGACCAGCGCCCGCGCGCGCTGGAGCCGGCGCAGTTGCAGGCCTTGCAGCAACTGGCCAAGGTGGCCGCCGAAGGCCTGGAGCAACGCCGCGTGATGCTCGAGCGTGAGGCGGCCAACGCCCAGCTGCAGCAGCGGCTGCGCGAGAGCGAGGCGTTTCTGGAGCGCACCGGTCGGGTGGCCGGGGTCGGCGGGTGGGAGGTGGATGTGGCCAGCGGCACGCTGATCTGGTCGGACCAGACCTGCCGGCTGCACGATGTTCCGCCCGGTTACCGGCCCAGCCTGACCGAGGCGATCGGCTTCTACCCGCTGGAGGCGCGCGCGGTCATCACCGAAGCGGTCGACGCCTGCGTGCGGGACGGCACGTCCTGGGATCTGGAGCTGCCGCTGACCAGCGCCACCGGGCGGCGGCTATGGGTGCACAGCACCGGCTCGGTGGAACATGTGGATGGGCGCAAGCGCCTGATCGGCGCGGTCCAGGACGTGACCGACCGGCATCGGGCGGTGGATGCGCTGGCCGCTAGCGAGCGCAAGTTCCGCAAGATGTTCCAGTACAGCCTGGGCCTGATCTGCACCCACGACATGCATGGCCGGCTGGTCAGCATCAACCCGGCCGCCGCACGCTCGCTCGGCCGCAGCGTCGAGCAGATGGAAGGCCGCTCGCTGGTGGAATTCGTGCGCCCCGAGCGCCACGCCGCCTTGCGGGGGTACCTCTCGCGCATGGTGCTCGATGGCCAGGATTCGGGCGTGATCGAACTGGTGGCCGGCGACGGCAGTCTGCGCCATTGGCAATACCACAACGTGCTGGACGTGGAATCCGACGCCACGGTGGTGCTGGCACATGCCCAGGACATCACCAACCAGTACTGGCAGGAAAAGCAGCTGCTGGAATGGTCGTTCACCGACCCGCTGACCAACTGCTACAACCGCCGCTTCCTGGACGAGCTGGACAAGCGCGACCCCAGCGTGCGCTGGGGTTGTATCGTGGTGGATCTGGACAAGTTCAAACTGGTCAACGACACCCATGGCCACCAGCGTGGCGACGAGGTGTTGGTGCAGATGGCGTGGTTCCTCAACCAGCCGCTGCGCACCCAGGACCGCCTGGTACGCCTGGGCGGCGACGAATTCCTGGTGTTGCTGCACCAGGCCAGCCAGGCACAGCTGGACGCGTTGAAGCGCGACTACATGGGGGCCAGCGAGGACGCGCCGATCCGCTTCACCCTCGGCACCGCCCTGCGCCAGGACGGCGAAGCGCTGGCGGCGGTGGTCGATCGCGCCGACCACTCGCTGTACTCGCTGCGCCGCGCCCGCCGCGGCACGGGTACCAGCGACCAGCGCTGACCGTCTGCGCAGGCTTTGCGCAGACGGAAGCTGCACCGAACCCATGTGAGAGGCCGCGGACGTGTGCAGATGAATACGCGTTCGCCTATCATGTAAACGTTTACAACTACATGGATTGGAATGGATACCTTCGATCGCACCCAGCTCGGCCCCAAGTGGCAATTCCGCTTCGCCTTCTTCGACCGGCACGGCGGCCCCAGGGATCCTGCCTACAAGGAGGCGCTCAAGACCTTGCCGTTCGGCGAGAAGCTCAAGGTGGGCATGAACTTCTACGCATTGTTCTTCGGCTTCATCTATTTCTTCATCCTGGGTCTGTGGCGCAAGGCGCTGGGCCTGATCGGCATCGGCCTGGTGGTCGGCATCGTGGCCTCGTTCCTGCCCGCATCGATCGGTAATGCGCTGAGCATTCCGCTGGCCCTGCTGGCCGGCATGAGCGCCAACTACGCTTACTACCTGGACAAGGTGAAGGGCAGCACCAGCTTCAATCCGTTCGAAGGCATGCGCTGGTAGGTCGGCGCACCCGGGCGCGGCCCTCCACCGACGCCTTGCCGCCAAGCCCGGTCTCACGACCGGTTTTTTTGTGGGAGTCGAATCGAGAAGGGGCGCGTGTCGCCAGCGACTCCGCTCTCGGACGTTAGCCACCGCTCTCATCGGATGAGCGAATCTATCCGAAGAAGCACGCAGAACCAGTCACATCGTGCGCAGCCGGTGCCGCGCGGCAGGACGTGGCCAAACCACTACACGTCAGTGCCAACGGTCGCTCATTTGACCGTCCTGCGTGTGCCCAAACACGCCGCCAACAAGCACTATGCGACGAACGCCTACGCACATCACCGCGGTCCTTACCGATCAGCAAAGGCGCCGCTACCGCAGTAGCGCTGAGTCATTGGCGCGGAGGCTTGGATCAAGCGCCCTACCGGCCAGCGCCTTGGCTACAGCCGGTCCCATCCGTCAGCGCCGTTAACTGGAAATATGGCGAACATCGCAACCTATTGATTCGATAGGCATCTGGATGTTTGAAAACCGCTTGGGTCCGCCTGCTTTGCTGCGACGCGGTGTGCAGCAAACAGCGTCGAACGCGTAATCTTTGCCAACACAGGACACATGGCCGACCCAACTTTAGATCGATCCAAGCCGGCTGATCTCCAGTACGTATGTAAAAAGAAGACGTGTTCGATTGTTGAGGCGGGCAATTCGCCGCGCGCGCACCGGATGCCGTCAGGTGGTGCCTCCGGCACCGTGCAGGCACGCAAGGGTGCCTGCCGATTCCAGACACTGCCATACGCATGACGATGCCGGCGCTGTGGTGTTGATCGTCCCGCGCGCGTCTGTTCGCGCGTCGTTCGCTGCGTGTTGCAGCGGCACGCACGCGCCTTCCATCTGCGGCTTCGGCCGCCCTTTCCCCCAAGGTGTTCTGCATGCTGCCAGTCGTATCGCCCAACCGTTCTACCGCGCGTGCTGCGCGCACGCCGTTCTGGCGCCGCACTGCGGTCGGTCTGTGCCTGCTTGGCGTGGCCATGTCCGGCCCGCTGGCCGCGCAAGACCCGGCGCAGGTCAACACCTTCATCGGCAGCAAGGACGACGGCAATACCTATCCGGGCGCCTCGGCGCCATTCGGCCTGATCCAGGTCAGCCCGATCGGCGCGCACTACGCTGGCTGGCGCTACGACGACCCCAGCATTCGGGGCTTCGGCCACTCGTTCCTGTCCGGCGCCGGCTGCTGGGAGCAGGGCGGCCAGGTGTCGGTGCTGCCGGTCATCGGCCGTATCGGTCCCGGGGGCGACTTCGACACCAACGACGCCAAGGCCTTCGACCAGAAACGCTACGCCGCGCGTTACACGCATGACGGCGAAGTGGGCCAGGCAGGCTATTACAAGGTGCGGCTCACCGATTACGGTGGCATCGACGCCGAAGCCAGCGCGCTGACCCGTGCCGCGACCGAGCGCTACACCTTCGCGCCGGGTACCGACACCGGCCATGTGCTGGTCAACGTGGCGCAGGCCAACGACCGCCATGTGGTGATCGGCAGCCAGCTACAGATCGTCGGCGACCGTGTGGTCGAGGGCAAACTGACCACGCAGAGTTTCTGCGGCGGCCACGAATACACCACCTGGTTCCGGCTGGAATTCGATCGCCCGTTCACCGCGCATGGCGTCTGGGGCGAAGAGGGCGGCGTGCCCGGCGCGCGTCACGGCATGGGCGGCGAACTCAAACCCAACGGCGCCTGGCTCAGCTTCCCGCTAGGCAAAGACAAAAACGCGCGTGCGGTGACCGTGGTCAGCGCCATCTCGCATGTGGATGCGCAAGGCGCCCGCAGCAACCTGCGTGCCGATGGCATGCAGGGCGGCAAACTGCTCAGTCTTGAACAGATGCGCCAGCGCGCGCAGAACGGCTGGCGCAATGCATTGGCCAGCATGCAAGTGGAAGGCGCCAGCAACGACGACCGTTCCGTGGCCTATACCGCGCTGTACCACGCCTTGCTGCAGCCGCTGACCGGCAGCGATGCCGATGGCCGCTATCGCGGCTACGACGACGCGATCCATCGCGCCGATGGCTGGACCTACTACGAGTATTTTTCGCTGTGGGATACCTACCGCTCGCAAAACCAGCTGCTCGCCCTGCTGCAACCGACACGCGCGCGCGACATCGGCCGCTCGTTGCTGGCGATCCAGCAGCAAGGCGGCTGGCTGCCGCGTTGGGGCTACGCCAACTTCGACACCAACATCATGACCGGCGACCCGGTCACCCCGTTCCTGGTGGATCTGTGGCGCTTCGGCGCGTTGCAGGGCAACGAGGCGGAGGCGTATGCAGCGTTGCGCCAGAACGCCTTCGGCCAGCCGCCGATCAATTCGCGCCACGCCGGGCGCTCGGGCAATGCCAACTATCTGGCCAACGGTTTCGTGCAGTACGACCGCGCTTTCCCCTCCAAGGGCATGGATGTGGACCCGCACCACGGCGGCTCGGCCACGCTGGAATATGCATTGGCCGATTGCGCGCTCGCGCAGATGGCACAAGCACTGGGCCACGGCGAAGACAGCGCGCAGCTGCGCAAACGCGGCCGCAACTGGCACCGCGTCTGGGACGCGGATGTGCGCGATGCCGAGACCGGCTTTGCAGGATTCCCGCGCCCGCGGCTGGAAGACGGCAGCTGGTACGCACCGTCCGACGATCACTACAGCCCACGTTCCGAGCACGGTTTCCACGAAGGCACCGCCTGGCAGTATCAGTGGCTGGTGCAGCAGGACATCCCCGGCATGCTGCAGGCCATGCATGGCAGCCAACAAGCCGGCAAACGCCTGGACGCCTTCTTCGCCTACGACGATCTGCTGAAAGATCCGCTCACTGCCGCACGCACGCACTGGGTGGTCGGCCCGTACAGCTATTACAACCAGTACCGCTACAACCCCAACAACGAACCGGACCTGCACGCATCCTGGATGTACACGCTGATCGGGCAACCGTGGAAGACCGCCACCGTGGTGCGCGCCGCGCAACAGTTGTTTACCAATGCGCCCAACGGCGTCACCGGCAACGACGACCTTGGCACCATGTCGGCCTGGTATCTGTTCAGTGCCCTGGGGTTGTATCCGGCGGTGCCGGGCAGCGGGCAATTCCTGCTGCATGCGCCGCGTTTCAAGCGGGTCACGCTGAATCTGGGCAACGGCAAGCGCCTGCGCATCGACGCCCCCGGCGCCGACGGCCGCGCGCTGCAATACGTGGACAACGTGCGTTGGAATAGCAAGGCCCAGCCGCAGGTATTCCTGGACTGGGCGCAGCTGCAGCAGGGCGGCACGCTGGCGTTCGCGCTCACCAAGCAGGCACCCACGCAAGGCTGGGGTACGCAAGCGGATGCATTGCCGACATCGTTCTGTGCGACCCCGCAGGCGCAGTAACACCACGGCGGTTGAAACCCCTCTCCCTGCCGGGCGAAAAGCGGCAACAGCGCTTAACGCTAAAAGAGCGGCAGCGTTAAGGAAGCTCTGAACAACGCACCACAGATACGCGACACTACCCGCCTCATCATGTAGAGGATCATCTATGCAGCTGACGTTCGGTGACGCTGAGGGCCTGGGCAAGCGCAAGCAGACCCGGCGCGA
>NZ_VZPL01000023.1 GCF_008801575.1 Xanthomonas cissicola
TGGCGTCGCACTACAGTACATCCAGCCGGGAAAGCCAAATCAGAATGCCTTCATTGAGCGCTTCAATCGTACGTTCCGCGAGGAAGTGCTCGACCTGAATCTCTTCGCCTGCCTCGACGAGGTGCGCGAAGCCGCCCACTGGTGGATGATCGACTACAACCAAGCAAGATCCCATGATTCGCTCGGCGGAATGACCCCGGTCGAGTACCGCAACAAGTACGCCGAAAGCTCTACTTTTAAAGTGCCTGCTTGACGGGGGAGCTTACGCTGTGCCGTGTCCATAGTTCAATTCCGCTCGGCGGACCGGCAGTGAAGCGGGTCTGTTGAGGCCTGTCGGCCGGTTGGGCTTGAGTGCGCTCGCCATTGGCGGAGCTGGCATCGTGCAAAAGGCACTGCTTGAGACGAGCAAAGCCGGGGCGCGTACCGGCCAGATGAGCGTGCCGGATCTGCTTGGCGGAGAGCAACGCTTGAACCTGTTTTCGTTGGCACTGCCCGACAAAACACGTCGGTTTGCACAATGGTCCGACGCTGTCCATTTTCCGCTCCGTTATCTGCTGGAAAGCGGGATGGAAGCCCTGGCGTTGGCAAAGCAAGGTTTCAACAGCGCCAATGCGGTCTCCCAGACGGTACGTGACCTCTTTGCCCGCCACATGCTGAGCAATGTCGTTGCCAGCTTCGGCTCGCTTGGGGCCTCGCGCATGATCGTCTCACCGTTGCGTGGAGGGAGCCACATCCTTGTCGCTGGCGAGCCAGTCAATTCCTTGCCCGTTGTCTTGCAGCAGGCCGTCCAAACCCTGTTCAACGATACGTCCTGGAATGCGCTCAAGGCCAGGAACGGTGCCAATACCGCTCAGGCGACGCGACTGGATAACGCGCGTGCCGCGCTTGCAGCCGAGCATCAACGCACCATCGCACAGACGCTTGAGGCTCTGGCAGAGCCCATCGACCAGACGATCGTCGCGCTTTCCGGACCCACACCTGCCCAGACGCGTGCCATGGAGGAGGGGACGCTTGCTGCGCCTGGGCCTGGGGCGCGCGGTCGGGCATTGCGTACGGCCCTGGAGACATTACGCACGGAGATCGGCACGCAGTCCCTCTCGACTGCGACCACCGAGGCCGTACGCACCGCGCTGCGTGACCATTGGAGGCAAACGTCTAGCGCATTGCCACGCGACGCGCTCACCCAAGCGCTGGATGAGCGGCTGAAAACGCTCAAGCGTGCATTGCAAGAAAGCGAGGAACTGTGTCGGTGGGAAACCGGGCGAGCATGAGCGCTCAGCCAATGCGTTGATCCTTGTGCGCCTCGCACACCGTCGTCACAGACGTATTCGCCATCGCGTCTGTGGCCTGGTGGTGGCGTCCGCAAGGTGCACAGCTACCCGTAGAGATAGCATACCGTCGCCTCGTCCTCCAAGCAGCGTGACAGGAAGATCAGTGCACGGAGGCAGGCGCTGACTCTGTGAACCGGTTGCGCAGCCGCTTCGGTCTGCATCGATGCCACTGCGGAACTCGAACTGGACAGAGAACTCGCCAGCAAGGTCGCCGTGTCTTTGCCCTGCAAGATCGCCGCGACGACTGGCACTGCACAGATCCAGGACAGGTGCGGGACTGAGCTGCCCGACCACGCATTTCTCCTACGGTAGCGAGCGCACCGATGTTTTGGCGCAGGAGAGAGAGGCGATGGTTCCCTGCAGAGTATCTGCCGGGGAAGATGCAGGCGCGTCACCCTCGACATGCTCAATTGCACCATTCAGTGGGCGCTATTCGTGAGATCGTCTAGATCGCGCACCAAGCCAGTTTGTCGTGCCATGGCCGATCAGCGTTGCTGGAGCGATGATTGGCTCTGGCGGCAAGGTGTTTGCCAGCCTTTATCAAGCGCGCAACCACAGATAATTCCCCGTCGCGATTCCTTCGAACATTTCATCGTGCGCAACGAAGATATTGTTATTCCAGTAACGTCCGTGCTCGGCGTAGTGGGCAAGCAGATCGCATATCCATGCTCCATCCACATCATCGTCCAGCGGCACGCGCACGATCAGGACGATGACGCCGGCATCATTGAGTCCAAGCTGTGCCTGGTCTTGCGCGTACACGGACAGATTGGCTTCCAATAACAGCCGGTAAACCGTCAATGTCCGTCCGGCAGGTGGCAGTCCGTAGGAGATGCGCAGATACAGTGCCTGTTCTTGCACCTCGTCGTCGGGCTGTGGCGTCGGCGCGTGGAGATAGACCTCAAACCCTTCTACCCAAAGCACACGCCTGCTGAGCACAGACTGCACATCCGGTAGGTCCAATGCCTCGCACATCTGTCGAACGATGGTTTCGAATCGCGCGCTGCTCATCAGTGGCGGTACATGCGCAGGACCCCCTACAAGTCCTGCGCATGCCAATGGCGATTACTGGCCAACGAGCTGCTTGGCGTTGTCGCCGGCCTTGCCGATGAACTTGTTCAGCGCCACGTTGAAGTCCAGATCGTTTTTGAGCATCGTGATCTTGTTGTTCATGGACTTCTGTGCCTCGTCCGAGGCGGTCAAGTCACTGATCAACGAACTCATCTGCCTGTTCGCGCCAGACAGTGCAGACGCTCCAGAGATTCCACCGGACACACCTCCGGTGTAGGCGTCCGTGCCCTGGTCAAAACGCGATTTGAGTGAACTCATTTGCGGAAATAGTTCCATACCAAGCCTCCTTCGTATTACATGTGGTGATGCGCCTGCTGGCGCGTTGTGCTTGGTCGAAGCGACCAAGAAATCGATTTACGACATGCCGGCGATGTGCGCGACGATGTTGCGTGCTGCAGTAATACCGTCATGCACGGCATTGAAGTCGTTGCGTGAGGTCTGGTCGCTCGCCGCCGACCAGCGCACGCGAATCTGTTGCGCGGTGGCATCGAGCGCTGCCTCGAGGTTGCGCAGCCGCTCGCCAGAAGGATCCGCCGCCTTGGTCTGCAAAATCTTGCTCATATCTTGGGTGACCGTATCGGTCATGGCATCGAACATAGTGGACTCTCATTGCGCCGCCTGCTGCGGCAGGGATGTCATGTGTTTGGTACCGTCCGGTGTTTCGACATAATGCAGGCCGTCGGCGAGCAATGCCGCGTCGTAGTTTTCCGGTAGTTTCACGGACGGGTCTTGCTGGCTGATCTCCACGTGTAACGAACGCACTTCAGGGCCGAGGTCGCTACGCACATCGGCAATGCGGCGGCTTGCACGTTCGGCATTGTCGCTGCTGCCGGAAACCGAGAAAACGCCATTGCCGTTGTAACGGACGCTGAGCGCGGGATCGGCCAGGGTGTCGCGCAGCGTCGCCAGTACTTCGTCCACCACGGCCACATTGACGGCAACGCCTGGATCGTAACGATGCACCTGCGTGCGCAAGCGGGCAGCATCGGCGCTGCTGGGGACCAGCCCCTCGATCAGCACGCGCGTGCCGACGCGTTCAGCGTGCGCTTCGCGAAAACCGAGCTGTTTCAACAAGGCTTTGGCCTGATTGACAGCATTTTCTGGACGTTGCCCGGTGGCGGCATTGGATAGAAATGCGGGTTGCAACGAGGGGATCAACGCTGCTGCAGAAAGCGCTAGCATGGCACCCACCGCAGTACGCAAGACTTTGCGCCTGGACGTGCGCGGCGCCGGCGTGGGGGCTGGGGAAAGCAGCTGCTCCAGCAGTGCCACATCGTCTGGCCAATCGGCACCAGCATCGCCAATACACAGCACCAGGGGACCGAAGCGGACTGGCTGAAACGCAACAAAGGACGTTTCTGGCACCGTGTCGCTGCTATAGCGGATCTGACCATCTTGGTCTACCTCGATAATGAGTGAGCAACCAGGCCAATCGTCTATTCGGATATCGGTTTGGGGATCGCTCCCCAGGGTGTAACGACCTTGTGCCAAATCTAATCGTGCGCCTGCATGGGTTCCTGTCAGTACGCGAAGCTGCATGGTCATGGGCGAACCTCCTGAGCCGCCTGTTGTGGTAGCTCAATCAGTAGTGTGTTCAGACGTGTGACGGCGTGTGTACGATCGACCTGCCTGCGCGGCTTTTCCGCATTCAGCAGTATCAGTGGAAGCAATAGGTGAAAATTGCGTAGCGCCGGCACCGGTTCCAACTCTGACGGCATCAGCTCCATCAAACGTTTCCGTAAAGCCTGCAGGTTTTCTGTTGGGGTGGCGCTGCCGGACGAGCGAAAATGCTCGCGCATCAACCTCCACACCGTCGTGGTCAACGAGGCGATGGCAGGATGCGAAACGCCGATGGCGCGCAACTCGACAAGCGCAGCGGCAAGCGCGTGTCGCCTGACCATTGGGTCGGCGTCGCGGGTCATCACATAGCGATCGAGAATTCCGTCGATGCGTGCATCGACGCCGTCGCTCAAAGCCGCTGGCGCGCCAGCCTGCCACGGTCCTGTCTGCGGATCGTCGGCATGCGCGTTGCGGCCACTGCCGTGCTGATCGCCCTGGCCCTGCTCACGCCCTTGGGCCGCAGCGACGGCCACGCTCACCCGCCCGCGCAGTATGCACTCGCGCTTGGCTTCGATCTCTTCCTGCTCGGTGGCATCGAGCTCATCTTCCTGGCCGTCCAGCGAACGGACGCCGCGTCGTCGCCTGCGCGGTGGCGCAGGACGCAGCCGCGGTATGTGTGTTGCAGCGTCGGTAGGCGAAGCTGCGCCAGTGCCTGCGGAGTTCGCATGGTGATGCGAGGTACCATGCTCGGTCGAAACCGAGGGCGGCAAGGTGCCGGGAGAAATGCGACGGATCATGGGAACGCCGCCTGCATCAATGCCTGGCCGAACTGCATGATCGCCGACGCGCCCCACGGCGCCGTCACCGCAATGGCGGCCACCACCACCACCAGCTTGAGCGCGAACGAAATCGATGCGTCCTGCAGCGACATCACCGCCTGGATCAAGGCGATCAGCAGCCCTGCCAGCGCAGCGACACCGACCACCGGCAAGGAGACCTTGAGGCAGAGCAGCAACGCTTCGGAGGTAAATCGCACTAGATCGTCGTGGTCCATGGCATCACCGATAGCTCAGAACCAGGCCATGAATCAGCATTGACCAGCCATCCATTGCGACAAACAGCAGCAGCTTGAATGGGATCGCCACATTGGTCGGGGTGACCTGCGAAAGGCCCATCGCCATCAGGGCGTTGGCCACCACCAGGTCGATGACGATAAACACCAGATACAACAGAAAGCCGATGCGGAAGGCTTCGGTCAATTCGCTGAGCGTGAAGGCCGGCGCCAAGACAAGCAGGTCGTCCGACTTGAGCGTGGCGGCCTTGTCCTTGGGCCAGATCTGTTGTGCGGAACGCATGAAAAAGGCTTTTTCGCGTTCCCGTGTGTGTTTGAGGAGGAATTGCCGAAACGGCTCCCGGCAGGCGTCGAGCAGGACCACCACACGGCTGTTATCGGACCCGGCACCGTAGTTCTGCGCGGCCTTGAACGCCTCCATACCCACCGGTGCCATCACAAAGCACGACACCAGCAACGCAACGCCATTGAGGACCATGTTCGGCGGCACCTGCTGCACCCCGATCGCATTGCGCAGCAGACCGAGCACCACCACGATCTTGGTGTAGGAGGTGACCACCATCGCTGCGAAGGGCAGCAGGCCCAGCATGATGACCACCAGCAGCAGCGAGCCAACGTCAGGCATCTGCATGCGTGCTCTCCGACATGCTGAGGATCTGCACGCCAAGATGTTCGCCCACTGTCACTAACCTGCCGATGCCGATGGTCTGGCCGTAAACGACCAGGCGGATGTCGGCTTGATCCACCGGCACCGACAACTCCAGGATCTGCCCGGGCTGCAAACCCGACAAGGTCGATAGAGACAGCGCAAGTTGGTCCACTTCCAGCTGCACCGGCAGTTCCAGTTCCGCCACGTTGCTGGCGGACTGCGCGACTTCGGGCTCAAACGTATCGTGCTGCATGGTGGGGGTTGCCTCCAGAATCATCTGTTGCAGGTTCAGGCGTACCGGAGCGCGCAAGACCGCGCCCCCGGCGATACCCCAGAGCACCTCGCCGCTGGTGGCCGCAGCCGAGGCCGTGCAATGCAGCAAGACATCGCCAGGCCGCAGCGATTGCAGCAGCGCCGCCGATGCAGTGCGCTCGCCGATGCGCAGGCGCGTGTTGACGCGCAGTGCAGCCAGCCAGGCGGGCAGTGGCGCGGGCGCCGCCAGTGCGGCAACTGCAGTCCGCAGCGTGGCCAGCAGGGGGGCGCTTGCCGTCAGCGCAATCGCATCCAGATCGCCCAGTGTCATGCCGATGCCGTGGCAATCGTCTGGCTCTGCATCGCGCTCGAAGGCGATGACCTCGGCAGCACCCAAGCCCAGCGGCGCAAGAGCGCCGAGGCGATCGGCCAGCAATATCCCCGCGATCGAAACGCGGAGTGCGTGGTCGTCCTCGTTCAGTAGCAGCGCCAGGCCGTCGCGCGCGGCAATCCGCACATCCATCTGGCCGGTGTCCAACTGCAGGCGCAGGCGGGCCGCCTCATTCGGTGAGATGCGACGGCAATGCGTGGCGAAGCCGCATTGCCGTGCGGCGCGTGGATCGCCGAGCACCCTGCTCAGCTGTGCGCGCTCGGGCGCAACGCGCCTCAACGCCTGAGAGAGTGCACGTGCCGGTGGAGCCTGGCTCTGCTCGGTTAGCAAGATGGAGTTCCTCCAAATGGCTTTCTGTCGCCAGTGCCGCGTTAGACAACCTCGATGCTGATCTGGAGCGTGCTACTCAGCGTGGAGTTCAGTGCAGCCTCCAGACGCTGCCTTCCGCACCAAAGTACCTCGCGCGCGTCCGGCGAACTGGTATTGAAGCGAAGCGATAGCTGGTCCGGCGAAAGCCGCAAAAACAACGTCGTCTGTGCGACGAGCCCTTGATCGATATCCAGCCAGGCTTCCCAGCTCCCTGCGCTGCGCACTGGCGTGGCGTTGCAGAACTCGGCCACCCGCAGCGCGATGTGGTCGATCGCCATGTGGGCGCGCTGCGTGCGTATCCACTCGGTGGCGATATGTCGCCCAACTGCGCCATTGTCGGTGCCTTGGAGTGGCTCTTGGTATTTCGTGCCATCGACAGGTAATGCCGGGTCCGTTGTTGCGGGCGCGCCGTCATGGGCTTCGGTGAACCTGTCCTCGGCATCGGGCTCCGGTCGATCCTCGTCGCACTGCGGCGGCAACAGCATGCAGGGAAGCGCGAGCTGCGCGCTGCGCAGTCGCTGGCGCAGTTGCAGGAAGCTGGAGCGCTGCGCCGACCGGGCCGGCGTGGCAGGAGCCGCCGGCCGCTGCAGTGCGCCGCTGACCGGCAGGATGCGCACATGGCGGAGGGGCGGCTTGCGCATCACACCACCACCCTGCCGATCGGCTGTAACTGCACCTCCGAACCCAGTTCCTGGAACGAATAAACCTGCAGCCACGTCAGCCGTGCTTCGATCATGCGGCGCACATAGCGGCGTACGTCCATCGATGCGACCACCGCCAGCGGATGCTGCGCCTGGTCGCCCACGATGCGTTCCACCTGTTCGACAAGCTGGTTCGCCTGCTCGGGCGGAAGGGCCAGGAAATTGCCGGCCGCGGTCGCGCGAATGGATTGCCTGATCAGTTGTTCCACAGCATGGTCGAGCATCACCGCAGGCAGCTGCCCGGTGCCTGCGGTTGCGGTATGCGCAAGATAACGGCTGAGATCGCAGCGCACATATTCGGTCAACATCAGAAGATCCTTTTCCTTCGGCCCCCATACCACCAGACTCTCCAGAATGCTCTTGATATTGCGCACCGGAATCCTCTCTTCCAGCAGGCGCCGCAACACATCGGCAATGCGCTGTGCGGGCATCGCCTTGTTGACCTCCGCAACCAGCCCGGGATAGTCCACAGCCACCTGCTCCAGCATCCACTGGGTTTCCTGGATGCCGACGAACAGGTGCGCGCGCGCGTGCAGGGGTGCGATGGCCTGGCGGGCCAGCGCCGCTTGCATGTCGTCGGTGTCCCCCAATTCGGCGCGTGTCTCGGGGACATCGTGAATCAACACCTCGTATTGCATGTCCTGCAGGGACTCGCTCTGCCATATCGCGATTCCGGGAAACGGCAAGCCCAGCAACTCGACCAACTTGCGGCGCTCGCTTTCGATCGCCTGATCAAGCCGCGTGGGGTCGAGCAGATTGGCCAGCTGCGGCGACAGACGCATCGACAGGGGTGAGGCGAAATCAGGGGCGTTTTTGCGAATATGTGGCGCCTCGCCCTTGGCGCCTTTACGGCTCGTCGAAGGCAGTTTGCGCTGATCGGTGCCGCTGATATCGCGTTGCTTGCGCCAGATCGTATAGCCGCCGGCGCCGACGGCCGCTGCCAGCAGCAGGAACAGCACGGCCGGGAATCCAGGGACGAACGCAAAGCAGGCCAGCAGCACGCTCGCTGCCATCAGGGCGCGCGCATTGCTGGT
Source organism: Xanthomonas cissicola (assembly GCF_008801575.1). GTDB lineage: Bacteria > Pseudomonadota > Gammaproteobacteria > Xanthomonadales > Xanthomonadaceae > Xanthomonas > Xanthomonas cissicola. The sequence goes on from NZ_VZPL01000023.1 coordinate 8,431, forward strand.
GAGCTGACGGCCGATATCGAGCCCGAGCGAGCTGAGCCTTGTCTCGTTCTCGTTGGCCACGCGGGTGATCATGACGCCGGCAGCCACCGATATCAGCAGTGAGGCGATCTGCGACACCATGGCATCGCCCACCGACAGGATCGCAAAGCGGTTGGCGGCTTCGCCCGCGGTCATGCCGTGGTACGTCACGCCGACCACGATGCCGGCCAGGATGTTGACCATGGTAATTACCAAGCCGGCGATCGCATCACCCTTGACGAATTTCATGGCGCCGTCCATGCCGCCGTGCAGTTGGCTTTCCATGGCCAGCCGCGCGCGTTTGCGGCGTGCTTCATCTGCGGTCAGGTTGCCGCCGCGCAGGTCGGCATCGATACTCATCTGCTTACCGGGCATTGCGTCCAACGTGAAGCGTGCACCGACCTCGGCAACGCGTTCGGAGCCCTTTGCGATCACGATGAACTGCACGGTGGTGATGATCAAGAAAACGACCAGGCCTACCACCAGATTGCCGCCGACCACCAACTCGCCAAAGCTCTCGATAATATGGCCCGCCTCGGCGTGCAGCAGAATCGACTTCGTCGAGGCGATATTCAAGGATAACCGCAGCAGTGTGGTGAACAGCAGCAGGGAAGGAAACGACGAGAGCGAGATCGAGTCGGGCACATACATCGTGACCATCAACAGCACCACGCTCAGGGTGATGTTGATGCCCAGCAGCGTATCGATCAGCGGCGTTGGCAGCGGCAGGATCATCAGCCCGATGACCGCCACCACCAAGGCGGCGATGGCTACTTCGCCGCTGTAAGCGAAATACCTTGTCGCTCGCACGCGATCTCCTAGCATGGCAGAGCTCCATCGCCGTCGCTGTGGTCGCGACCGAGTTCATCGACCCAGCGCAACACCACTGCAACCGTTTCGAACAGTGGCTCGGGCACTGCGTCGCCCAATTCAACCTGATACAGCGCACGTGCCAGTGGCGGATTGGCAACGATCGGAATGCCCTGGTTATGCGCGACGGCGCGCAGTTCCAGCGCGCCGTCGTCCACGCCCTTGGCAACGACCTGCGGTAGGCCGAAGTCATCGGGCTCGTAGGCCAGTGCCACCGCGTAATGGGTCGGGTTGACCACCATCACCTTGGCCTTGGCGACGCGTTCGCGCGGGTCGCCAAACACCATCTCCTTGGCAAATTCCTTGCGCTTGCCCTTGATTTCCGGGTCGCCCTCGCTCTCCTTGACTTCGCGCTTCTGCTCGTCCTTGCTCATTCGTTTGTCGCGGATGAACAGCCAGTGCTGCACGCTCCAGTCTGCGGCGCCGACCAGTACGAACAGCAGTACGCCCAATGCGAATAGCATCCCCAGCGTCCGCCAGGCAATCTGGGCAATGTCAGGTGGTGTCTGGTAGGCAAGGCCAATGATCATCGGCATGAGGATGCGGATACCGGCCCACAGCACCACGCCAATCAAGATGGCCTTGATGATCAACTTCAGTAGATTGATGAGGCTTCGCAACGAGAAGAGTTTCTTGACCCCGGTTGCGGGATTGAGGGAATCGAACTTGGGCGCCACCGGCTTGAGGGAGGCATTTAGCCCGGTCTGGAAAGCACCGCCTGCCACGCCAGCCACCAGGCAAGCAACCAGCAAGGGGAGCATCAACAGCAATCCCTGGATGCCGATATGGCCGAGTGCGCGGTTTATTGCCGTCGCATCGCGTGTATTTTCCGGGAAATCGAAGCCGATCGTCATCAATGCGCGCATGTGGTCGGAGAAGTAGTCGCCGGCCGATTTCATGACCATTAGCGCGCCAAAGAGCACCGCGGCTGCAGTGACGTCCGGGCTGACCGGAACTTCCCCGTCCCTGCGCGCATCCCGCAGTTTCTTCTCGGTCGGCTTCTCGGTTTTTTCTTCCGACATTGCCCTCTCCTTCCGCGATCGCTGCGCCCCTGATTGTGGTGAGCTGTGGTGGAACGATCCGCTTGACAGGCGAATGTGTGGGTAGCCTGGCGAAGCCGGAATGGTTTGTTCGCCAGCGAATTCCGATATTCGCTTCCGAAAGGATCCGGCCGACGTGGCGAGCGTAGCTTTCTCAACGTGTACGGTCCGCATGTCATTAAAACGAGGTGCAGTGTGGAGAAGATTCAATGTCCCGGGTCGGTCGTGAGTGGGCTCATCGAACTGATCACGGTTGGACTCACCCATGAAAAGATTCAGGACGCTGCCGCTGTCCTTGCCGCAGTCCGAGTACTGCGGCCAGAGCTGAAGGCGCTGGACACGTTCGATGCATGGATTTCCATCAAGCGCGGCAATTACGTGGAAGGCGCGCGCCTGCTGCGCGAGCTGGAAGGCGACGCCGGCTCCAAGCCGCTGTGCAGGGCCTTGTACGCCTGCTGCCTGTTCGCGATGGGCGACCAGTCGTGGCATGGCGTCGCGGACGGGCTGATCGAAGAAGACGCCGATGCCGACGCGGTGGCCCTGGTCAAGGCGCTGTCCGGACGACGAACCCCAACGGCTGCGTCGGCGGAAGTGCCGGTCGAATCCTCAGCACCGATGGAAGTTCCAAATTCGCAATACCTGCGTGCCTGAGTGACGCCAGTCCCGACCCCATAGGAGTATGCGATGACGCTCATTCCTCCTGTCCAAGCGATTTCCGGCACCAGTATTACCTCCACTCAAGCGCTGTCGCCGGTGGCAGCGCCCAACCAAGCGCTTGTGAATCGCTTTCAAGCGCTGATGCAGTCCTCGAGCCCCTTGCCGCCCGCCATGCAGCGGGTGGGCAACCCGAGCATGATGAGCCGCGTGGTCGATGTGCAGAACGATGGCGTGCGGACCATCGCCGAGCATATCGATGCCTTCAGCATGCAGGCACCGACCATGGGGCTGCAGGAAATGGCAGCGCAGCAGATCAAGTTGATGCACGAGCTGACCATGGTCGGCTTCAACCTCAATGTCAGCGTCGGCGTGGCGCAATCGGGAAAGAACGCCGTGCAGACACTGGTCAAGAACCAGTAGCATGCGCGCGCTGAGATACCTGGTGGTGCTGCTGGTGGCGCTGCTGCTGTCTGCGTGCAGTCAGCAGCTGTATTCCGGGCTCACCGAAAACGATGCGAACGACATGCTCGAGGTGCTGTTGCATGCGGGCGTGGACGCGTCCAAAGTCACGCCAGACGACGGCAAGACCTGGGCGATAAACGCTCCGCACGATCAGGTGTCCTATTCGCTGGAGGTGCTACGCGCGCACGGGTTGCCGCATGAGCGGCACGCCAATCTCGGCGAGATGTTCAAGAAGGATGGCTTGATCTCGACACCCACCGAAGAACGCGTACGTTTCATCTACGGCGTGTCCCAGCAGCTGTCGCAGACCTTGTCGAATATCGATGGGGTCATTTCGGCCGATGTGGAAATCGTGCTGCCCAACAACGACCCGCTTTCCACCTCGGTAAAGCCTTCCAGCGCTGCGGTGTTCATCAAGTTCCGCGTCGGTAGCGATTTGACCAGTCTGGTGCCCAACATCAAGACGTTGGTCATGCACAGCGTGGAGGGACTCACCTACGAGAACGTCAGCGTCACGATGGTGCCGGGCGGAGCGGAGAGCGATGCGCAGTTCACCGCATCGGCACCGCCGAGACCTTCACCGTGGCCGTGGTTGGCCGGGTGTGCGTTGGCGTTGTGTCTGGCGGTTGCAGCGGCGCTGTATTGGTGGCCAAACCCGCAGGCGAGCCGTTGGGGCGGCTGGCAGCGCCTGCGCGAGTTGACGAAAGGCAAAGCCGGGTGAGCGCGGGATGGACAACACGCGGATCGACAATGCGGCACGATGTGTTCAGCGCTGGACGGACGCGTTGGCGCACCTGGCCGAATCGTTGGACGCCGCACGGGTGGCGCATTGGCTTGGCCCGGTGGCGGCGTCGGGCTGGGCAGCGGCGCCCGTCTACCGTCGTATGCGGGTGATCCAGGCGTGGTCGGGATGGTCGGGATTGTCGCCGTCTGCGCTCGGCCTGCATGCGAACCAACTCGCCGTCCTGATGCCCGCGCTATTGGCCAAGGTCCTGATCGCGCGTGCGCTGTTCTCGCGCGGGTTGGCAGTGCGTCGTTGTATCGAGCGCGAGCGTCTGGACTGGCTCGAACAGTGCGTGGGTCCTGCCGTGCTTGAGCACGTGCGCCAGAACGCGTCCGCCGGCCTACCTGTGCCGCTGTTACCGCGCGATGCCGATCAAGCGGCGTGGGTCGGCGACGGTTGGCGTCGGATGCAGGCAGATGGCGTCTGGCCCAACCCGGTTGTTGCCAAGCTGCTGGCGCTGTCCTTGCCCCTGGGCGCCGCGCAGGTGGCGGCTCTCGCAGCAGACGGTGCGAGCGATGCATTCCTGGCCGCGCTTCCTACCCTGATGCCGGAGGCGTCATGCGTCTCTGGTTGAGGTCAACGCCCGATGCCATCGGCCTGGATTGCGATGTCATTCCGCGCGAGGCGCTGGCCTCGGTGCTGGCGCTGGATGCTGCCACTGCCGAGGTGCACGCACGCTGCGAGCAGGCCCTGAGCCAGGCGCAGACACGTGCACAGACGCTGATCGACGAGGCTCAACAGCAGGCCGAGGCGATCCTTCACGATGCGCGCCAAAAGGCCGAGCGCAGCGCACGCCTGGGATATGCAACCGGGCTGCGACGTCAGCTTGATGAGTGGAACGAATCCGGCCTGCGCCATGCCTTTGCCGCCGAAACGGCCGCGCAGCGGGCACGCGAGCGCCTGGCTGAGATTGTCGCGCGCACCTGCGAGCACATCATCCTCGGACACGACCCTGCGGCGCTGTATGCGCGTGCGGCGCAGGCCTTGGAAGGTGCCCTGGACGAGGCCAAGGCCCTGCGCGTGAGCGTGCACCCCGACGCGGTGGACGCTGCGCGGCGCGCCTTCGACGCGGCCGCCACCGAGGCGGGCTGGACCCTGCAGGTAGAGCTGAGCGGCGATGCCGATCTGGCCGTGGGCGCCTGCGTGTGCGAGTGGGATACGGGAGTGTTCGAGACCGATCTGCGCGACCAGCTGCGCAGTCTGCGGCGCGTCATTCGCCGCGTGTTGGCCGCACCCCAGGAGCCCGTGGATGCTGGCTGAGATGCCCCTGCTGGAGACAGCGCTCGAGCGCGAGCTGGCCACGCTCGCGTTCGGTCGTCGCTATGGCAAGGTGGTCGAACTCGTCGGCACCATGCTCAAGGTGGCCGGTGTGCAGGTCAGCCTGGGCGAGGTCTGCGAGTTGCGCCAACGCGATGGCAGCTTGTTGCAGCGTGCCGAAGTGGTGGGCTTCAGCCGCGATCTCGCATTGCTGGCGCCGTTCGGGGAGTTGGTCGGGCTGTCGCGCGAGACGCGCGTGATCGGATTGGGGCGCCCGTTGGCGGTGCCTGTTGGACCGGCCTTGCTGGGGCGCGTGCTCGACGGCCTGGGCGAGCCGTCGGACGGGCAAGGAGCAATCGCCTGCGACACCTGGGTACCGATCCAGGCGCAGGCACCGGACCCGATGCGTCGGCGGCTGATTGAACAACCCATGCCGACCGGCGTGCGGATCGTGGATGGCCTGATGACGCTGGGCGAGGGCCAACGCATGGGCATCTTCGCCGCAGCAGGCGTCGGCAAGAGCACCTTGATGGGAATGTTCGCGCGCGGTACCCAGTGCGATGTCAACGTGATCGTGCTGATCGGCGAGCGCGGACGCGAGGTGCGGGAGTTCATCGAGCTCATTCTTGGCGCCGATGGGCTGGCGCGCAGCGTCGTGGTGTGCGCAACCTCCGATCGCTCGTCGATCGAGCGCGCGAAGGCCGCTTACGTCGGCACCGCCATCGCCGAGTATTTCCGGGATCGGGGCCTGCGCGTTCTGCTGATGATGGACTCGCTGACGCGCTTTGCCCGCGCGCAACGCGAGATCGGTCTGGCCGCCGGCGAGCCCCCCACGCGCAGGGGCTTTCCGCCATCGGTGTTCGCCGAGTTGCCGCGCCTGCTCGAACGCGCGGGCATGGGCGAGAGCGGGTCGATCACCGCGTTCTACACCGTCCTGGCCGAGGACGACACCGGCAGCGACCCGATCGCCGAAGAAGTGCGCGGCATCCTCGATGGGCACCTGATTCTCTCCCGCGAGATCGCGGCCAAGAACCAGTACCCGGCAATCGACGTGTTGGCCAGCCTGAGCCGGGTGATGAGCCAGATCGTCCCATCGGACCACTCCCAGGCCGCCGGCCGGTTGCGGCGCCTGCTCGCCAAATACAACGAGGTGGAAACCCTGGTGCAGGTGGGCGAATACCGTCAGGGAAGCGATGCCGTTGCCGACGAAGCGATCGACAGGATCGATGCGATCCGCGACTTTCTCAGCCAACCGACCGACCAGCTCAGTGCGTACGAAAGTACGCTGGAGCAGCTGGCCAGCGTGACCGACGATGCGTGAGCCTGCCCACACCTGGTCGGTGCTGCATCAGCTCAAGGCGCGTCGCTGCGAGCGCATGCAGGAACGTTTGAGCGATTGCAGGCGTGCATTGGAACACTGCGACCGTGAGCTCGCCAGGTGCAGACAGGAGGCAGAGGCTTGCACCACGCGCTTGGCCAGTTGCGACGCCGCGCTGATGGACAAGGCCGGTGTGGGTGGTTCGATCGATATCGACACGATCCTGCAGCATGAACGCTTCCGCACCGTGCTGGTCGAGGCCTGTCGCGCTGCCGAGCAGGCGCAGACAGCGGCGAGCCAGTCGTTGCAAAGCGCCCGCGATGAACTGGGGTCCGTGCAGCAGGCGCTGAGCAAGCTGCAGGCACAGGCGCAGGTGTATGCAGACAAAGCCGCCAGTGCACGCCGCGCCCGACAGGCGCAACGCGAGGCAGCGGAAGAAGAAGACGCGATCGAGGCGCTGGTCGCGCTGCGTTCGCACCGCACCGCGCAGCGGGGCGCCCGATGAACGACGCCACCGATGCCTTGCTGGCCATTTCCTCGCAGGGCGTGTCGCTGTTGACCCTGCTGGCATTGTGCGGGGTGCGCGTGTTCGTGATGTTCATCGTGCTACCGGCAACGGCGCAGGACAGTCTGCCCGGAATCGCGCGCAACGGCGTGATCTACGTCCTGAGCTCGTTCATCGCCTATGGGCAGCCGGCCGATGCGCTGGCGAAGATCCAGACGGTCGGCCTGGTCGGTGTGGTGTTCAAGGAGGCGTTCATCGGTCTGCTGATCGGGTTTGCCGCATCGACGGTGTTCTGGATCGCCGAGAGCGTTGGCCTGCTGATCGACGACCTTGCCGGTTACAACAATGTGCAGATGACCAACCCGCTCAGCGGCCAGCAAAGCACGCCGGTGTCCACGGTGCTGCTGCAACTGGCCATCGTGTCGTTCTACGCGCTGGGCGGCATGTTGATGTTGCTCGGCGCGTTGTTCGAATCGTTTCGCTGGTGGCCGCTGACCCAGCTTGGGCCGAACATGGGGGCGGTTGCCGAATCGTTCGTGATCCAGCAATCCGACAGCATGATGGCCGCGGTCGTCAAACTGTCCGCACCGGTGATGCTGGTGCTTGTGCTGGTGGATCTAGCGATCGGCCTGGTGGCGCGTGCGGCCGACAAGCTCGAACCGTCGAATTTGAGTCAGCCAATCCGTGGGGTGCTGGCGTTGTTGCTGCTCGCCTTGCTGACCAGCGTCTTCATCGCGCAATTCGGCGAAGCGCTTGGTTTCCTGCATTTCCAGCAGCAATTGCACGATGCCGCCAACGTGGGTGGCAAGAGAGCCGCGTCGCACTGATCTTTATTGAGACATTCCCGGCTTTGCACTTCCTACACTGATCGCTACCGATTTCTTCACTTGCCTAGCAGAGGGAACGCCATGGCTCCTGCCTGTACCACAGTCCACCGCCGACGTGCTCCATTGGCCGCCGTCCTGATGCTCAGCCTCCTGCCAGTGTTGTCGCCACATGCCGACGCCGCCCAGGTCCCGTGGCATTCGCGCACGTTCAAATACGTCGCCGACAACAAGGATCTCAAAGAGGTGCTGCGTGATTTGTCCGCCAGCCAGTCCATCGCCACCTGGATCTCGCCAGAAGTCACCGGTACGCTGAGCGGCAAATTCGAAACATCTCCGCAGAAATTCCTCGACGACCTGGCGGCCACCTACGGCTTCGTCTGGTACTACGATGGCGCCGTGCTCAGGATCTGGGGCGCAAACGAATCCAAGAGCGCGACCTTGAGTCTGGGGACCGCATCGACGAAGTCACTGCGCGACGCGCTTGCGCGCATGCGCCTGGACGATCCGCGCTTTCCGGTGCGTTACGACGAGACCGCGCATGTGGCAGTGGTCTCCGGACCGCCAGGGTATGTGGATACCGTTTCGGCGATTGCCAAGCAGGTCGAGCAGGGCGCGCGTCAGCGCGATGCCACCGAAGTGCAGGTGTTTCAGCTGCATTATGCGCAAGCGGCCGACCACACGACGCGCATCGGCGGTCAGGACGTGCAGATTCCAGGCATGGCCAGTCTGTTGCGCAGCATGTACGGCGCACGCGGCGCACCGGTCGCGGCAATACCGGGGCCTGGCGCCAACTTTGGCCGGGTACAGCCGATCGGCGGCGGGTCCTCCAACACATTCGGCAATGCCGCACAGGGGCAAGGCGGCGGAGCCAGCGGCATCCTCGGGCTGCCTTCGTCCTGGTTCGGCGGGGCCTCGTCGTCCGATCGCGTACCGGTCAGCCCGCCGTTGCCCGGCAGTGGAACTGCTGCGACTGCGGGCTCGCCCGCCAGCGTCTGGCCGGAGCTCAGCAAGGGACGGCGCGACGAGTCCACTCCGATCGACGCCGGTGGCGGCGCGGAGCTGGCCTCCGATGCGCCGGTGATCGAAGCCGATCCGCGCACCAACACCATCCTGATCCGCGATCGACCCGAGCGGATGCAGAGCTATGGCACCCTGATCCAACAGTTGGATAACCGGCCCAAGTTGCTGCAGATCGATGCCACCATCATCGAGATCCGCGATGGCGCCATGCAGGATCTCGGTGTCGACTGGCGCTTCCACAGCCAGCACACGGACATACAGACCGGCAACGGCAGTGGCAGTCAGTTGGGCTTCAACGGCGCATTGAGCGGCGCTGCCACCGATGGCGCGACCACGCCGGCTGGGGGCACCTTGACGGCCGTGCTGGGAGACGCCGGACGCTACCTGATGACGCGCGTGTCGGCGTTGGAGACGACCAACAAGGCGAAGATCGTGTCTTCGCCCCAGGTTGCGACGCTGGACAACGTCGAGGCGGTCATGGACCACAAGCAACAGGCATTCGTCCGGGTCAGCGGATACGCATCGGCCGATCTTTATAACCTCTCCGCCGGGGTGTCGTTGCGGGTATTGCCCAGCGTGGTGCCAGGCTCGCCGAACGGTCAGATGCGGCTGGATGTGCGTATTGAGGATGGCCAGCTTGGATCCAACACCGTGGACGGCATCCCGGTCATTACCTCCAGCGAGATCACGACCCAGGCCTTCGTCAATGAAGGGCAGAGCCTGCTAATTGCAGGGTACGCCTACGATGCTGACGAGACCGATCTGAATGCGGTTCCGGGCCTGTCGAAGATTCCGTTGCTCGGTAACCTGTTCAAGCACCGCCAAAAAAGTGGGTCACGCATGCAACGGCTGTTTCTGCTGACCCCGCATGTGGTGTCGCCCTGATGGATGGTGTGCGAAAAGCCATCGGTGGCAGCTGCGAGTGTCTGATACTCGGTGAATACCAAAGCCCGAATAAGGACGGGATTGTTTGAGAAATCATCAGACGGGCGATGCAATCGGCGTGCGTGTGTAGCGACTCAGAGCGCCCAAGACCACCGCCTGGATGATAATCGGGCGGCGCTGGGAATCTGTATGTGTCACTCGCACATGTTGGTTTTTATACGTGCCCCAGCCTGTCTGAGCGATCACATGGCAGTCGTGTCGCCTACGAGAGGCGGGTTGCTGGCAGTCAGCTCGGTATCTGGGGTAGACGATGAGGGGCCGTCTATGCCTTGAACTGAGCGCGATTGCGAGCGGGCGCATATCGACGGCCTGAGCCGACATCATTACGCATGGCCGGTGCGTGGGCGCAGCAGCCTCCAGTCGAGCGATGATGGCGTGATGGTCTGCGATCGCACGCCGAAAAAATCACGCCAGCAACGAAGGTTCACTTGAGAAGGCGTGTCCCAGAACAAAAGATCTGGCGATTGACTGACGCGTTGACGCCGGAACGGCGCTGCTCGCATGCCGATGGCTGTCTGTCGGGCACCTGTTGCGCGAAAAAGACAAGCGCGAGAATTGGTAGCGGATGTACGCGGTTACAGCAATGAGAGCGCCTGCAGGCTGGCGCATGAAGCGACAACCTGCAGGCCGTGGCCGGTAGGGGCGACCAACAGTTCGTTACTGCATCGATCCGGTGTCGCTCGCAAGGCTGGTGCCGAGGCCGCCGCCGAAGCCACCACCAAAGCCGCCGCCGAAGCCACCACCATTCTGCGCCTGGAGAATGTCTCCGACGATATTCATCAGCATCTGGGTGTATTGCGAGGGGGAGCCGTTGGACTGACCGGCCTGCTGCGGATTGCCGCCCTGACCACCAGAGTCACTACCCTGGCCTTGACCCTGACCCTGCTCGGCATTGTTGCTCTGCTGAAGCAGGGCCATGATGAGCTGGGTCAGCAGCTGGTCCAGTTGCTGCTCCGAGATGCCCTGGTTGCCCTGGTTCGAACCAGATTGCGTGTTCTGGCTGGGGTCAACTTGAAAGAAGGACGAGTTGGCGCCGAGCTGTGTGTTCAAAGAATTCATCATGACGATTCCTCTCTGATTAACTGGGATTTGTTTTTCGCTCAACTGCCGGGCGTAAGCAACGGCAGTTGTGGGGCGCGTTTTTCGCCCCGAATGAACAGTAGAAGCGGCAGCCCGGTATCGCCAGAAATTTTGCGAAATTGCGCTTGTACGGGCGAAGAAGGCCAGTGAAAAATGTTTTGGGATCGATAAAAAAATTCCGGGCGCGTGGCTGAAGGACGTTTTTTCGCTTGCCTGCTAAGTGTTTCGTCGGCCCTGAGTAAATCACGTACAGGTGGCGTTATGGTGCCGCCGTCGAGCGCTGTGGGTGGTTGTGTGCCGGCGCTCTACTCACCTGGAGACCTGTATTCAATCGAGATCGAGGTAACGGCAAATGAGCGATTCAACGATCGCGTACCAGCATGTCGATCAGCACTCCAATTGGCAGTTGGGGTTCTCGTCCGGGCCTTCGCCAAAACGACGCGTGCGCGCGAAAAGGTCCGGATGTGGTCGTCGGGCAGGAGCTGGTCCGCAGCGTATTTTGTTTGCAGCAGCACTGGCATGCGCGGCGCCTTTCGCGCGCGCGGATTGCTTCGAGGAGGCCGCCGGATATCAGCACGTCAACCCTTGGGTGCTGCGTGCCATTGCCTGGCAGGAATCGCGCGGTCGTGCCGACGCAATCCATCGCAACAACAACGGCACGGTTGATTACGGGAAGATGCAGATCAACTCCATCCATCTGCGGCGCTTATCCAGCTACGGAATCTCCAGGGACGCATTGATGCATCCGTGCATCAGTGTGTATGTGGCAGCGTGGCGGTTGCGCGAGATGACCAACAAATACGGAAATACCTGGGCTGCAGTAGGGGCCTACCATTCCGAAACGCCGGGGGAACGCGACAAGTATGCGCATGCCATTCACTCGATTCTGCTCAGGCGCGGTGTGATTGCCGAATAGCGCGAGTGCCACTGCAGGCGTGCGTAGATAGGTGCAGCCCAGGTGTGTGGAGAGGCCCGGGCATGAGGTGGCGCAGGATCGTGCAAGGCGGCGACACGCTGATACGAAAATATCTGCGGAAATAGCGCGTTTACCTTGTCGTCGCGCATGCGGTGATTGAAGTGAGGTCAATCTCCGCCGTTCGTCGCCACCTAATGGATCTCAGTATGTGCTGGAGGCTGCGCGTGGAGCCATCACATAGCTGCCGCACACGCACTGCCGGTAATCCGGCAGTGCGTGTGCGGCGGTCGGATGCTGGCCTGACCGACGGCTGCTCGATGGCCACCGCGGCGCGCGGTCACGCTTACTCAGCTTGCGTGCGAGCTGCTTCGGCCTCGCGGACTGCCGCTGCAGCCTGCCAGGTGCCGGCAATGATCTTGTACTGCATGCCGGCGGCCATGCCGGACAACGCATTGGAGAGCAATGCGCTGCGTGCTGGCGACAAACCGAGCCAGGTGCCAATCATGTTGACGGCTGTACCAAATGCGATGCTGGAATTGATGGCGGCGGTGCGCGCGACAGAATGGTCCATGACCCGCTCATAGTCCTCGCGCCTGGCCTTCAAGGTTGGTTCCCAGATCTGCTGCGTACCGGCTTCGTCGGCCTCGTGCTGGGTGACATGGAGCCAGTCTGCTGTCTCCAGGCCGACATTCAAGGCCGCGTTCACTGCCGCTTGCCGAAAGACGACGTTGGTCGCCTCTCCCATGTTGAAGGGCGACATCAATCCCGCCCAGCGCTGCCTGGCCGATGCAAAGTCTGGTAACTCCAGCTCATTGGATGCCAGGTTGGTCAGGACGTTGGCCATGGCGTAAAACCTGCCTGCACTGGTGACGTGGGGATCGCTGACGCCACCGTTGGTCGGTGCCCGCATTCCCACCATGCGGAACGTCGCCTGGATGGCATCGCGGGCCGCTGCATAGGGGGCGATCTTGAGCTCACCGGCCAGCAGCCTGGCCGCCAGCTCCGGTCGGCCGGAGGCCTTGCCTGCAGCGCCTATGGCGATATTGCTCAAGATGCCGGCCGGCGCGAGCCGGGTGACCAGATCCGAGTAATGCTGCTGCTCGCTCCTCTTGTGGTGACGTTCGTCTTCGGACAGCGCTTCCCACTGCTCAAGATTAAGGTTGTGAAAGCCTCGGGCGGCGGCGTCGGGGTTGCGGTTCTCGCGGTTGCGCCGCAGCGTATGCAGCGCCAGATGCAGCGTACCCGACACCGCCTGCATGGCGACGACCGCTTCGGGTGGGAACTGGCGAAGGGCGGCAAACAGTCCTTTGCCCAGCAACTCGCGCACGAACGTGGTTGGGCCCACGGAGGTGGTCTGGTGCACGAGATGTCCCAGCGCAGCGCCCAGGTATTGTTTGTCGAAGCTGATCGGCAGTACACCACGCGCCGCAGCTGCGACCGCCATCGCGCTGGGTCCAAGGATGGTGGTGACTCCACGGGTTTCACCTGCCCGGATCGAAGCGGCCAGTGTGCCTAAGCGCGCAGCGCCCGTCGCTGAGGTCGATGCATGCGCTTGGGAACCACGTTGTGCAGCGTGTTGCTGGGTACGTGACGGTGGAGCCGATGGTTCAAAGGAGTCTTCAGCGTCATAGAATCGCTCGCTGCTGCTGTCTTCCCCGCGCAGCGAAGCATGCGGCCGCGGACTTCCATAGGGGGCAGACAGGTCTGCGTCGGTGGCGGCTTCATAACCGCTGTCGCTGCCTGCGCTATTGCGTCGTCCCGAAGGTCTGGGCGGCAGGGCGGATAAGGGGGAATCGATCCTAGGCGTCGATGTATCGTTGCGTTATTATGCCGGTATCTCTATCACAATGTTGCCGCTTGTCGCCTGCGGTTGCTGGGAGGTACTGGCTGAGGCGATCTTCATCACGGCATGTCCTCGCGTTGGTGGGATATCGGCATGCGTCGCCCTCGGCTCGCATGCCGACTGATCGATGGCGCCGGACGATGGGTACCTCATCAAGACGGGCGTGGCGGCGAGCGTCCCGATTGCAGTGTAAGATCGCTTCGCAGCCAGACGCGTCGATCGGGCGATCATGCGTGATGTGCGGCACGCCGACCCGGCATGGTGCATATGCTGTGCTCAGCTGCCCTTGCAATGACGGCGTGACTTCTTCGCTCGCAATCGAGGCGCCAGGCGTACCTGCTATCCAGCGCCGCCTTGTGGTTTGTATCATCGTCGTCGGCGAGCTTGAAGTTCGCATAAATCCAGGGAATCTGGATGCGCGCCTTGCGAAACGCTCATTCCACATCCGAACAACCAATTCGCGTGTGCGGGCCAAATATGTTTGGTGCCGCGGCCGTCTTCGCACGGCCGAAGACAGGCGTGCGCGTCCTGGCAGCGTCGCGCGATGCATCAGTGGGGCCGACGCCGGCGCTCTGGTGCGGATCGATGGCGGTGTGGCGGGGTTCGCTTGTTTGAGCGATCGTCCGGGGCGCGTGGTGCGGACCTGCAAAGCAGGTGGCTGCATGAGATCGCTAAGCCAGCAAGCTGCAATCCCGCCAAGTTTTCAGACTTCCAAGGGATATCGAAGCCCGAACGGTTCAAGGCGAGTCCGATTCGTCTGCAGCCGGCCCACTACATAATGCAGTGCTGCTGTTGGCAGCAAACCAGACGCGTATCTTCAGCGTTGCCTGCGCAATGGGGTAAGGCGTCTAGGCTTACATTGCACCCGGCCGGGTGGGCTCAGCTTATCGCTACGCGGGTTATCCGAGTCGCCGGTAAGTGGCCGGAAGTCTGGGCCGCCGCTGCATAAGTGCCAGATCGTAGATCGATATGCTTTATAAACGGGCCTGGTGCTTAGGATTGGAAGCGTTCCGCAGGCCCCCTTATTCAGAGCATTCGGCCCGCCGCAGGGTGAGTGCGACGAACCGATGCCGTTTAGGGGTCGCAGCGTTTGGAGTGGCGCTCCGCGCATCGCGGATGACGTACCGCGATGCCATCGGTGCAAAGGTTGGCAGCAGCCGGGGCGATGTGCCAACTTCCAGATCAGATCAAAGCATGTCCGGCGGCGGTGCGGTGGCCTTGGAGTGCTGCTTGCCGCGTGCATGTTCGATGGCAGTGCGCAGCTTGCGCGCAGCTCCGGTCACGGCAGAGGCCGTCGTTTCGGCGCTGTTGGTGGCTGCAATCGGCGGCAGGCCGGCGACGTGCGCTTCGATGCTGCAGGTTCGATCCGCCGCGCCGCCGCGCTGGCCGTTCTCATCACGCAAATGCACTTCCACCCGGGTGATGTCGCTGGCGAAATGCGCCAGCTGGGCGGTGCAGGTCTTTTCGACATGCGCCACAACAGACGGATCGTGCGGCACGTGCTTGTCGGTCTGGATCTGAATCTGCATAGAGGATCTCCTTCGCGGTCATCCGCTGCGTCTGCCGCAGCGGTGGCTTGATTCTGCGTCAGCGGCGTGTTGTCGCAAAGTGACAACGCGGCATGCCCATTCATGCGCTAGCAGGGTCCTCCTCCGCCATCGCCGCGGTGCGGCGAGATCGTCCGATCGGTTCGCGGACGCAGACTGCCGCGGCTGAATCACCGGCGCCGGGCGATCGGCTCGATCAAGGGCGGTGCCTTAAGATGCCGGCACCCGCGGTTGCCCGCGCCTGTTCGATGCCTGCCTGTGTCCGAATTCCGATTTACCTGTGGTGCCCGCCAGGGCTTGTTGCGGCGTCTATTGTTGCTGGCCGCGCTGTGGATGGTTTGTATTGGCACGGCTGTGGCCCAGGACGAGGACACGGTGCTGGAGACCGCGCAGACCCAACTGGACAGCATGCAAAAGGTGCTGACCCAAGCCGAAGCGGGGATGGAAAAATCCGACACCGACCAGTTGCGCAAGCTGGCTGACGATGTCACCGGCGCGCAGCGCCAGGCCCAGGATCTGGCGCGCTCGCTGGAGCCTCCGTTGAAGGAGCTGTCTGTGCGGCTGGCCGGGCTTGGCGAAGAGCAGAAGACCGACCCACCAGATCTACGCGACCAACGCCGCGCGCTCACGCGCGAGCGCAACGGACTGGATGCCGAGCTCAAGCGGGCGAACCTGCTGGCACTGGATGCCAAGGATCTCGCCGACCGGCTCGAAGGCGAGCGCGCCCAGCGCTTCAGCGAGAAGCTCTCCGCGCGCGCTGCCTCGCCGCTGTCGCCCGCGTTGTGGAATGAGATCGCGCAGGAATGGCCCGACGACCGCGCGCGCCTGCAGGCGCTGTCCGACAAGGCCGTACAGGCGATGCGCACCGGCACAGCGACCAACGGTATCGCCGGTCTGGTGATCGGGACGCTGGCGGCATTGATGCTGGCATTTCCGTTGCGCATCTTCCTGCGTCATCTGGGGCGGCGGTATGCGGCCTCGCGTGCGCCCGGCGGCCGCTTGCGGCGCTCCGGCCTTGCACTGTGGTTCTTGTTGGTCGGCACCATGACGCTGGGCATGGCGGCATGGGCATTGGCCGAGAGCGTTCGCGCACTGAGTGAGCTGCCGACGGATCTGGAGCAGCTGCTGAGTGCATTTGTAGTGATCAGTTGCGTGTCGGCCTTCGTCGGTTCGCTCAGCGCCAGCCTGTTGATGAAGCACCAGCCCACCTGGCGTCTGTTCCCGTTGGACGATGCAACTGTCGATCGTTTGCGCCTGCATTGTCTTGCCACGGCGGCGGTGAGCTGGTTTAGCGGTATGGCGATCAGAATCAACGACGTAGCGCGCAGCAGCGGCGCATTGACGATCGCTACCGATGCGGTTGCGGCGCTGTTGTATGCGGGATTGATCCTGTCGGCACTGGCTGGCCTGACCCTGTCGTTGCGCGCTCATGCCGCAAACGTGGGTGCGGCCGATGCGGACAGCAGCGCACCACCGCCGGTGGTGTCGCGTGGCGGCGGTTACATCGTGTTGATCCGTCTGCTGGGCCATCTGGCGGTGATCTTCGCGTTGGTGGCGGCCTTGTTCGGCTACATCAATCTGGCCCTGTTCGTCGAGCAGCAGATCATCTGGATCACCCTGGTGTGCAGCGTGCTCGCGCTACTGGTGATGTTTGCCGACGACCTGACGACCTGGGTGTTCAAGCCGGAGAGCCGTTTCAGCCGTGCGCTGTCGCATGCACTGAATGTCGGCAGCGGGCGGTTGGTGCAGGTGGGGTTATTGATCTCTGCGGCAGTACGCGTGCTGCTGGTGCTGCTGGGTATTGCCGCGCTGGTGACGCCGTACGGCGCCAACCTCGCCGCAGTGACCGGCTGGTTGGAAAACGTTTCGCACGGTATTGCAATTGGCAAGGAACTTGTCATCACGCCCGGCGACGTGGCCAGGGCGCTGTGCGTGTTCCTGCTCAGCATGGGCCTGGTCCATATCGTGCAGAAGTGGCTGCTCAACACCTATCTGCCCAAGACCGAACTGGATGCGGGAGCGCGGAATTCGATCAGCACGGTGGCGCGCTATCTGGGTTGGCTGATCGTGGCGGTGTGGGGGCTCACGGCGCTGGGTCTGGATTTGAAGCGATTGGCGCTGGTATTGAGCGCACTGTCGGTGGGTATCGGTTTCGGTCTGCAGGCGATTACGCAGAACTTCGTGTCGGGATTGATCTTGCTGGCCGAGCGGCCGGTGAAGATCGGCGATTGGGTGCGTATCGGCGATCAGGAAGGCGACGTGCGCAAGATCAGCGTGCGTGCGACCGAAATCCAGGTGGGCGACCGCTCCACGTTGATCGTGCCCAATTCGGAGTTGATCACCAAGAGTGTGCGCAACATGACGCTGTCCAATCCGATGGGCCGTGTGCAGTTGCAGTTCTCGGTGCCGCTGGAAACCGACGTGGCCAAGGTGCGCGACATGTTGCTGGCCTTGTTTGCCGAGCACGAGAAGGTGCTGGCCGAACCGGCGCCATCGGTGTTCATCGATTCGCTGGCCGGCGGGCACGTAAATTTCAATTCGTTCGCCTACGTGAGCAGCCCGCGCGATTCCTATGGCGTGCGCAGCCAGTTGTTCTTCGCGCTGCTGCAGCGCATGGCGACGGTGGGCATTGCGTTGCAGTCGCCGCAGGAGATCCGTTTCAGTCGTGCAGGTGCAGCCGTGGCGCGCGAGGCGGGAGATGGTGCGCCTGCGTCCGATGACTGAGCTGGCGAGGTCTGCCAGGGCTGCGCAACGGCGAGTCGATCGGCTTGCGCTGATTGCGCAACCATGCCTGACTATCGCTGGATGCATCTGGGCGCATCAGGAGCGATCCGCCACCGGGATGTCCTTGACCAAGGCCAGGTCGTCCACGCTGACGTCTTCGGTGTAGTCCAGCCAGGCGCGGATCTCCAGGTCTTCCACCGCATGTTCCAGGCCCACCGGCATGCGGATGCGCCCGGCGGCGTCGGGCACGACCCATTGCTGTGCCAGCACGACCTTACGTTCGGAGGACACCGCTTCCACCCAGAACGCGCGCGTGGGCCGGCGCTTGGCGTAGAGCTCGAGCATGTAGCGGCCGGCATCGGTCTTGCGCGCTGCCTGGGTGAGCATGATGGGCTGGCGCACGCGTGGACGCGGGCCTTGCTGGGTGGCCTCCAGCGGCGCGTCGATGGCGATGCCGCGGGCGAGGTCCGGGTCGCGATACAGCTTCATGCTCTGGTGGCGGTCCACCACCAGTGCGCACCAGTCGCCATCGGCCGAGCCGTCTTCGAACGCCGTGCAGCGATCCACATAGGCCAGCGTGCC
This sequence comes from Xanthomonas cissicola, assembly GCF_008801575.1. Taxonomy (GTDB): domain Bacteria; phylum Pseudomonadota; class Gammaproteobacteria; order Xanthomonadales; family Xanthomonadaceae; genus Xanthomonas; species Xanthomonas cissicola. Next base: position 26,826 of record NZ_VZPL01000023.1, read on the forward strand.
CTTGGAATGCGTGCGGTCGAACTGACGCGAGGTGTTTTCCAGGTACACCGTTTTCAGGTTGGTGTCCTTGTCGTATTCCAGCAGCACCGGTGGGCGCACCTGTTGCACGCCGACCACCACATCGCCATTGCCATTGATGCGCAGCATGCGCGTACTACGCCCGGTCCACAGCGTGCGCGCGTAGGCCAGATAGCGCGGATAGTCCTTGCCGCTGTCGCGGCTGGCGGCCGCGCTGGCACTGGGTGGGGCATCGCTGGCCAGCAACGAGCGGCCAAAGCCCAGCGTGCGCATGCCAGGTTCCAGCAACTGCAGCAGCGTTGCGCCCGAATCGAGCGTGCTGCCCGCGCGCGTGACGACCTGTTGTGGCGCAATGTCCTCGCCCAGGAACAGCAGCAGGTTCTCGCGCTTCTGCTTGGCCAATACGTCGCTCAGGTCGTTGGGCATGGCCAGATGATCGGAGGCGATGACGATGATGGTGTTTTTGCCATACCGGCTGTTGCGGATGCGCGCGACCAGTTCGCCGATCAAACGGTCGCTGCATTTGATTGCATGCAGCAGACCGATATCGCCCAGTGGGCTGTCGTACTGCTGGCCTTTGCACGCCGATGGCAGGTGGCCGGCCGGATGGTGGGTGTCCATGGTCAGCGTGGTCAACAGGAAGGGTTGGCCGGCACGCGACAGCGTCTGGAAGGTATCCCAGGCATCGTCCAGCAGGACATCGTCGTGCACGCCCCATGCGGAAAAATGCTTCGGCGCGACACCTTGGTCTTGGAAATAGTGCACGTCATGCACCGCGTCGAAGCCATGGCTGGACAGGAAACGGCCCTTGCCGGCGAAGCTGGCATCGGCACCGCCCACGTAATGATTGCGGTAGCCCTGGTCCTTGAGGTAATCGCCCAGGCAGCGGGCTTCGGGCAGGAACATGCCCATGCGATCCATGCTGTTTTCATCGCCCGGCGCGGTGGTGAGCGGCACGCCGCACATCGAGGCGACCATGCCGGCGATGGTCCAGCCGCTGCCTTCGGTGGAGGCGAGATTGCGCACGTCCACCGCTTCGGTCGCAAGCGCGCGCAAATTGGGCATCAGGCCTGGAAACACCTGTGCGTCGAAGTAGGTGCGCTCCAGGCTTTCGCCGTAGATCCAGACGATGTTCTTGCGCTTGTGCAGCGGTTGCTGCGGCACTTGGTATTCCGGCACCACGGTGGCGTAATCGACCGGGCGCAGCTGGTAGTACAGGCGTTTGCCATCGCGATACAGCGGGCTTGCGGCGATGCCGACCAGCAACATGCCCACGAAGCCTGCGAACACGGCGCCGCCACCACGCGGACGCTGGAAGCGTCGTATCCGCACCAGCAACAGCGGGCTCAGCGAGAGCAACAGCATGCCGACGAAAACCGCGATATAGCCGGAAAAATCGCTCACGCCGGCGCCGTCCATGTCGGCGCGCAGGTGATACAGCGTGGCTGCATTGATGCCGTCGCCGCTGAGCCGGTCGACCAATCCCCAGGCGCTGAGCAGCAGCAGAAAGAGCGACAACAGGCCAGCCTTGAGCCATGCCAGACGCGGAGAGGCGACCAATAGCCACAGCAAGAGCAACAAAGAAACCAACAACATCCAATGCATGCGCAGCGTCCGTGGGGGAATGATGCGAGCGCGTACCGGACGCCTTGCTCGCCATGTCCTGTGCACCACCTGCCATGTGACACCCGGATGATGGACTATGCCGCGCCCAAGCTGACTGAAATGTTTGTTGTGGCCAAGACCCGGCGTGACCTCTGGCCCCGCATCGCCGGACAGCGGTTACGCATAGCCACGTACCAAGCCGCGCGGCGCTGCTGAAACGCAGGTGGCGCCAAGATGCATTGCGCCCATGCGTGATAGTGGTTGTGCTCGCTGCGGCGTTGCCACCCTTAGCGAGAAGATGTGCGCAAGCGATGGTGCGCGCAGGACGCTTGCAATCAGTTGCACCGAGCACGATGCAACGCGCGCGATGGTCACAAACACCTGACTACGGGGCACCAAGGCGCCCACATGCTGCAGCTGGTCCTGACGACTAGCGGTGCCCGCGCTCTTCGCGCGCACGCACGCGGCGGTCGAACAGCAGCGCACTGACCACGATGCCCAGGCCCAGTACCACCCCGAGCAGGAACAGCACCATCGCAATGGCCGGATAGCCCCACAGCTTCAAGCCGGTTTCGATGCGCATCATCTGCGCCGACGCCATGATCAGCGCGGCCGTGACGATGCCCGCCGCAACGCGGTTGGCGATCTTCTGCAGGCTTTCCATCAGGTGCGATTCTTCCAGCCCGGTGACGCGCATCTGCAGGCGGTTTTCCGCAGCCAGCGACAGGATCTCGGACATGCGGCGCGGTCCTTCGCGCACCAGATGCTGCAGTTCCATCGCCTCGCTGGCCAGGTTGGCGGCGGACAGGGACTTCTTCAGGCGCGCGCGCATCACGTGCTGCAGATGGCGCTCGACGATGCGGCGCGTATCCAGCGTAGGCGACAACGCGCGGCACACGCCCTCCAGGTTCAGCAAGGTCTTGCCGAGCAGGCTCAACTCCGGCGGCGTCCGCAGGCCGGTCGAGGTGGCGATGCGCACCAGATCCAGCACCACCCGGCCTTCGGAGGTGGCATCGTGCGCTGCGTAGCGCGCGATCATCTGCCCGGTTTCGCGCTGGTAGCGCTCTTCGTCGTAATCCTCCAGCCGCGTGCTCAGCGCAATGGTCTCTTCGGCCACTTCCTCGCCGCGCCCATCGACCGCGGCAAACAGCAACTTGAGCAGGCGCTCGCGCAGGCGCGGCGGCACATGCGCCACCATGCCCAGGTCGAAGATGGCCAGGCGCCCGTCCTGCAGCACGCGCAAATTGCCCGGATGCGGGTCGGCATGGATTTCGCCATGCACGAACATCTGGTCCAGATACCCCTTGACCAGTTCCGCGGCCAGCTCGTCCATGGGCTGTTCGGTGCGGCGCAGGCCGGAGATCTTGTCCACGCGCACGCCTTCGGCCAGCTGCATCGTCAGCACCTTGCGGCTGCTCAGGTCCCACACCGGCTGCGGCACCCACAGCAAGGGGAACGGCTTGAGGTGCTTGCCGAAGCGCGCCAGGGTTTCGGCTTCGTCTTCGTAGTTGAGCTCGGCGCGCAGGGTCTTGCCGAATTCGCCCAGCCAGTCGGCAAAGCGCACACGCCGGCCGATGCCGGTCAGGCGGTCGGCGGCGGTGGCGAAGCTCTTGAGCACGTCCAGATCCGAACGCACCTGCGCGGCCACTTCGGGTTTCTGCACCTTGATCGCCACTGGCGTGCCGTCGCGTAGCGCAGCGCGGTGCACCTGCGCCAGCGAGGCGCAGCCCAACGGGACCGGGTCGAAGAACGAGAACGCCTTGTTGACCGAGACCCCGAGCTCTTCTTCGATGATCTGGCGGATGCGCTCCACCGGCACCGAGCTGGTGTTCTCCTGCATGCGCTCCAGCGCGGTGGCAAATTCCGGCGGCACGATGTCCGGCCGGGTCGACAGCATCTGCCCCAGTTTGACGAAGGTGGGCCCGAGCGATTCCAGGTCTGAGACGAACTGGTCCGGGGTGCCTTCTGCGGGCACCTCGTATTCGTTGATGGCCGCCGGGTCCAGGTTCATGCCAGCGAACACGCCCGAGCCGCGATAGCGCAACAACAAGCGCAGGATCTGCGTGCGCCGGCTCATGCCGCCAACCACGGCATGATCTGCTGGGCTTGCGGCCGGGGCGCGGTGCGGGTCGTTCTGACTCAAGGCCATCTCCGGGGCGTCATGCAGGCGGCGAGTGTGGCCAGCGACGGGTCGTCGCGTAGTGAATCCGCGCGCTCCCGCACACCGCAGGCAAACCTGCCCAAGGCGAGTACGAACGGCCGCAAGCGCAGGCGCGGCGGTGCCTGCATCGCCCCGCCAACAGCATGCAACGACCGCGCAATGGCCGCTCATCACCCCACGCAGGTGCGGGATCGGCGAGAATTTGCGACCACCCTAGAAGGATCTCCGCATGGCCGGTGCCAGCCTGTTCACCCTGCTCGACGACATCGCCACGCTGCTGGACGACGTTTCCATCCTGACCAAGGTTGCGGCCAAGAAGACCGCAGGCGTGTTGGGCGACGATCTGGCGCTCAATGCGCAGCAGGTCACCGGCGTCACCGCCGACCGCGAACTGCCGGTGGTGTGGGCCGTGGCCAAGGGCTCGCTGGTCAACAAGATGATCCTGGTGCCGGCGGCGTTGGCGATCAGCGCGCTGGAAGCGTGGCTGCGCGGGCGCGGCTACAACGTCCCGTTGGTCATGCCGCTGATGATGATCGGTGGCGCCTACCTGTGCTTCGAGGGCGTGGAAAAGCTGGCGCACAAGTTTTTGCACAACGATGAGCAGGAAGCGCAGCGGCATGCCGAACGCACCCGCGCGCTGGCCGACCAGAACGTGGACGTGGTGGCGCTGGAAAAGGACAAGGTGAAGGGCGCGATCCGCACCGATTTCATCCTCTCGGCGGAGATCATCGTGCTCTCGCTGGGCGTGGTCTCGGAGGTGTCCTTCGGGCAGCAGGTGGCGGTGCTGGTGGCCATTGCGCTGGCGATGACCATCGGCGTCTACGGCGTGGTCGCCGCGATCGTGAAGCTGGACGACCTGGGCCTGTACCTGACCAGGAAGGGTGCCGCGCTGGCGGCCCTGGGTCGCGGCATCCTGGTGGCGGCGCCGTGGTTGATGAAGTTCCTGTCGATGGCCGGCACGCTGGCGATGTTCCTGGTCGGCGGTGGCATCCTGGTGCACAACATCCCGGCGCTGCATCACCTGGTGGTGGACCTGGCCAAGTCGTCCGGCAGCATGGGCTGGCTGGTCGAAGCGCTGGGCAACATGCTGGTCGGCGTGGTCGCCGGTGCGCTCGTGCTGGGCGCGGTGATGCTGTTTCAGAAGCTGCGCGGGAGCAAGCCCGCGCATTGATGCGCGGCGAGCCGCCAGACAAGCCAGCACGGTAAACACCGTGCGGCGATTGCTCGGGCGCACCGGGGTTCGCCGCCGGTCTAATCGGCGTTGATCACCCGGTTCTTGCCGGCGGCCTTGGCGTCGTACATGGCGCGGTCGGCGCGGCGGATGACCTCGTCCTGGGTCTCGTCGGTCCCGCGTAGCGCCACGCCGGCGCTGAAGCTGATGAACACGCGCACGTCGTCATGCAGCAGCGAGCGCTGCGACAGTGCGCGTTGCAGACGGATCACTGCCGCACTGGCCTCGAAAATGGTCGAGTCCGGCAGCAGCAGGACGAATTCCTCGCCGCCGAAGCGGGCGATGGCGTCGGTGGTGCGCAGCACGCCCTTGGCCACCTCCACGGTATGGCGCAGCGCGGCGTCGCCGCCGGCATGGCCGTGGGTCTCATTGAGGCGGCGGAAGTCGTCCAGGTCCAGCATCGCCACGCACAAGGGCTGGCCACTGCGCTGGGTGCGCACAGCCTCACGCTGGAACAGTTCTTCGAAGCCGCGCCGGTTGAGCGCGCCGGTGAGTTGGTCTTCGCGCACCAGGCCGGCGACGTCCTTGAGCTCCTGTTCGAGCGAGGCGATGCGCTGTTCGGAATCTTCCACCTGCCGGCGTGCCGCGAGCAGTTCGTCGCGCGCCGCCAGGGCCTGCGCCTGCACGCCGGCGGTGTCCTGCAGCAGATCCTGCAGCAGCCGGTTGAGATCGGGAATGCCGCGCGCCTCGCCGATCGCCTGCGAATACCCGGCAACGCGGTCGTGGTATTCGCCAGTGCTCGTGGCCATGCCGTCCAGCCGGTCGACGAAGGACACCATCATTTCGCGCATGGCGGTCTTGGACTCGGCGATCCCCTGCTTGAGCAGACCCTGCTTGTAGGTCACCTCGCGCAAGGTGCCGCGTGCCTGTTCGATGGAACTGACGTCCAGCGGGCCGGAAATCAGTTGCCGCACCACCGTGATCTGTCCCTGCAACCAGCTGCGATCGTCGAGGAGTTCGCCGACGTTCTCCAGCAATAGGTCGAACAAGCCCAATAACAGGTTCTGTTGTTCGCTGGCATCTTCGGCGCGCAGGCCGATCTGGTGGCTGAGTTCGCGCAGGCGTTGTTCCAGCGTGATCAGCTCGTGTCCCGGGCGCCAGTGGCGCAGTGCCGATGCCAGCGTTTGCGCCTCTTCGGCCAGCTCGGGGCTGCGTTGCAGCAGCGTGGCCAGGGCATTGCCCAGCGCGTGGCGCAGCAGGTCGCGCAGTTGCTCGGCCTCCGTGCGGCCTTCGGCCAGCGAATCGCCGATGTCGATGGTGCGGATGTATTTGTCGATGAGTTGTCGCAACGCACGGCCATAGCCGGGCCAATCGCCGGCCGCATACGCCGCGCTCAGGCGCACGCCCATGTCGCCGAGCTCGCCATGCAGGCTGGCGACGCCTTCGGCGAACGCGAGCAGCAGCGCTTCGGGATGCGCGGCATGCGAGAACAGCCGTATCAGCAATGCAGTGGCGGCAGCCGGGTCGTGTGCGCCGGACTTGGCCTTGGCCGGCACCAGCTGGTGCGCAGCCAGGCCGTGACCGCTGCGCTCGCCATTGATCACCGTCGGCAGGGCAGCGGCAGGGCGCGCAGTGTCCGTGCCGCCCCAGGGCAACAGGCGGCGCAGCCCGCCACGGGGGCGGCTTGGGTGTTCGGGCTGGTCTGCCATGCGCCAGGGTCTCGAGAGGTCTTGTGCTAACGCTCGATATCGGCGCGCAGCAGGGGCGCTTGAGCAAGCCGGGCCATAGCGCGCACCGACGACCTGCAGGCCAGTGGCGAAGCGCGGTCGCGATAAACGAAGCGAGACGTCGATGAACCGGTTAGCCAGATGAGGGCGAGCGCAGCCGAACGTTCCCGTATTCGGTGCATGTCACGGCCCACGCACCGATCCGGGGATGTCATCGCACTGCAATGTGGCACTTATGCCTTGCGGCATGCGCAACTGTGCGTAAAGGAATGTGGGCTGTCGCAGAAAAGTCAGCACGTGTTCACGCATATTTTATTTGGTCGGGGTGTAGATTCCTCTGCAAGGGCGACGTGGAGTACGCGCGTTGCCCACGCTCCTCACTCGTAGCAAGTCGTCTGGCTGAATCGGCAGACGGCGGTTTTCGCTTCGCCGTTTTTCCGTCTCCACCCACATTACGACGGACGTTTAGATGGTTGCCATGATGCCGCTTCACGCTACTACCGCACGCTTAGAGCGCAGTACGCTGCTCCCGACTCTGAAGAAGAGCGGGCGGCCGCGTGATGCGCGTGGCCGCTTCATCCGCCACCACGAGCGCTTGCCGGTCTCGTTGGCAGACACGCGCGGCGCCTTGTTCGTGGTGTCGGAAATGGCGGACTTCATCAAGGCTGGCGGGTTGGGCGACGTGGCGGCCGCGCTGCCGCGCGCGCTGCGCCACCGCTACGACGTCCGCGTGCTGATTCCTGGCTACCGTGCCGTGCTCGAGCGCGCAGGCAAGGTGGAGATCGTTGGTCGCGTGTTGGCGCATGCCGCGCTGCCGGCTTGCGACATCGGTCGCATCGTGCAATCGGACGGGCTGCCGATCTACATCCTGTTGTCCAAGGAACTGTTCGAGCGCGACGGCTCGCCCTATGTGAGCACCAGCGGTTCGGAGTTCGAAGACAACGCGATTCGCTTTGCCACCTTGTCGCATGCCGCCGCGCAGATCGCGGCCGGCCATGCCGGCCTGGGCTGGAAGCCGCGCCTGCTGCATCTGAACGACTGGCCGTGCGCGCTGGCGGCCGGCTATGTGCGCTGGTCCGGCGGCACCACGCCGTGCCTGCTGACCATCCATAACCTGGCCTACCAGGGCCTGGTGCCGTATTCGATGGCCGCCGCGCTGGGCATCCCCGCCGAGCGGGTGGCCGAGTTGGAGTTCTACGGGCAGATGTCGTTCCTGCGCGGCGGCATCGTCAATGCCGACCACGTCAACACGGTCAGCGTCAGCTACGCCAAGCAGATCACCGGCCCGGCACAGGGCTGCGGCCTGGACCGGCTGTTGGCCGGGCGCGCCGCCAAGGGCGCGCTCACCGGCATCGTCAACGGCATCGACGCCAGCTGGGACCCGCGCACCGACCAATACCTGGATTCGCACTTCAGCGTGAACCAATGGCAGGGCCGCCAGGCCAACGCAGCGCAGGTACGCAAGGCATTCGGGCTGCGCGAGAGCACTGGCCCACTGTTTGCGGTGGTCTCGCGGTTGGTGCATCAGAAGGGCCTTGATCTGATCTGCGAGGTTGCCCCGCAAATCGTGGCCGCTGGCGGCCAGATCGCGGTGATCGGCGGCGGCGAGCCGGAGATCGAACAGCAGGTGGCCGAGCTGACCAGGCGCTATCCCGGCCAGGTGGGCGCCTTCATCGGCTTCGAGGAAGGCCTAGCCCGGCGGATGTTCGCCGGTGCCGACTTCCTGCTGATGCCCTCGCGCTTCGAGCCCTGCGGCCTGAGCCAGATGTATGCGCAGCGCTTCGGCTGCCTGCCGATCGCCCACGCGACCGGCGGGCTGATCGACACGGTGGACGACGGCGTGACCGGCTTCCTGTTCCAGCACGCCAGCGTCGAAGCCCTGCGCCGCTGCCTGGAGCGCGCCTTCCGCACCTTCCGCCTGCCCAGCCTGTTGTCTGCGATGCGGCGCGCAGCCATGCTGCGTCCCAGCGGTTGGGACGTGGCAGGCAAGAAATACCTCTCGCTCTACGAACACACCGCTGCCACCGCGCCCGCGCTCGCGACGGTGCCATGAGCGAACGGCAGGGCGGGCAGGAGCAGCGCACGGAAGCGGACGGCGTGACCACGGAAGGGATCTCGGAAATGTCGCAGACCCTGCAAGCCCTGGCCGACGGCTTGCCGGCCGATGCCTTTGCGGTCCTTGGACCAAAGCTGCTGGCCGATGGCCGCCGTCAGGTGCGGGTGTTGGCCCCGGGTGCCGAGGCGATGGGCTTGATCGACCCCCGCGGCAAGCTGCTCGCGCGCATGCAGGCCAGCGCCATCGATGGCGTCTTCGAAGGCACTCTGGCGGTCGATGGGCCGTACCGGCTGCGTATCGTGTGGCCAGACCGGGTGCAGGAGGTCGAAGACCCGTACGCGTTTGCGGCCACGCTGGACGAATCGCTGTTGCTGCAGATCGCTGCAGGCGACGGCCAGGCGTTGCGCCGTGCGCTGGGCGCGCAGCATCTCCACTGTGGCGACGTGCCGGGCGTGCGCTTCGCGCTGTGGGCACCCCATGCCCAGCGCGTGGCGGTGGTCGGCGACTTCAACGGATGGGACGTGCGGCGGCATCCGATGCGGCAGCGCATCGGTGGCTTCTGGGAACTCTTCCTGCCGCGCGTGGACGCTGGCGCCCGGTACAAATATGCCGTCACCGCAGCCGATGGGCGGGTGCTGCTCAAGGCCGACCCGGTGGCGCGGCAGACCGAATTGCCGCCGGCAACCGCATCGGTGGTGCCCAGCGCCGCCACATTCGCCTGGACCGATGCGGCCTGGATGGCCAACCGCGACCCCGGCGCCGTGCCGGCGCCGCTGTCGATCTACGAGGTGCATGCCGCGTCCTGGCGTCGCGACGGACACAACCAGCCGCTGGACTGGCCGACCCTGGCCGAGCAGTTGATTCCCTATGTGCAGCAGCTCGGCTTCACCCATATCGAATTGCTGCCGATCACCGAACACCCGTTTGGCGGTTCATGGGGCTATCAGCCGCTGGGCCTGTATGCGCCCACCGCGCGCCATGGCAGCCCGGACGGCTTTGCGCAGTTCGTCGACGCCTGCCATCGCGCCGGTATCGGCGTGATCCTGGATTGGGTCAGCGCGCACTTTCCCGATGACGCGCACGGGCTGGCCCAGTTCGACGGCGCCGCGCTGTATGAGCATGCCGACCCGCGCGAAGGCATGCATCGCGACTGGAATACGCTGATCTACAACTACGGCCGGCCGGAAGTGACCGCTTACCTGCTGGGCAGCGCGCTGGAATGGATCGAGCATTACCACCTCGACGGCCTGCGCGTGGATGCGGTGGCCTCGATGCTGTATCGCGACTACGGCCGTGCCGAAGGCGAGTGGGTGCCCAACGCGCATGGCGGCCGCGAGAATCTGGAGGCGGTCGCGTTCCTGCGCCAGCTCAACCGCGACATCGCCACGCAGTTCCCCGGCGTGCTCACCATCGCCGAAGAATCGACCGCCTGGCCGGGCGTGACCGCCGCGATCAGCGATGGCGGCCTGGGCTTCACGCACAAATGGAACATGGGCTGGATGCACGACACGCTGGGCTACATGCAGCGCGACCCGGCCGAACGTGCGCATCACCATAGCCAGCTCACCTTCGGGCTGGTGTACGCATTCGACGAACGCTTCGTGTTGCCGCTCTCGCACGATGAAGTGGTGCACGGCACCGGTGGCCTGCTCGGGCAGATGCCGGGCGACGACTGGCGCCGCTTCGCCAACCTGCGCGCCTATCTGGCGCTGATGTGGGCGCACCCGGGCGACAAACTGCTGTTCATGGGCGCCGAATTCGGGCAATGGGCCGACTGGAATCACGACCAGTCGCTGGATTGGCATCTGCTGGATGGCGTGCGGCATCGTGGCATGCAGCAACTGGTGGGCGATCTCAACGCCGCACTGCGCCGCACGCCGGCGCTGTATCGCGGCACCCATCGCGCTGAAGGCTTCGACTGGAGCGTGGCCGACGATGCGCGCAACAGCGTGCTGGCGTTCGTCCGCCACGATCCTGACGGTGGCGCACCGTTGCTGGCAGTGAGCAACCTCACCCCGCAACCGCACCACGACTATCACGTGGGGGTGCCGCGTGCCGGCCTCTGGCGCGAGATCCTCAACACCGACAGTGCCCATTACGGCGGCAGCAACCTCGGAAACAGCGGTCGCTTGGCGACCGAGCCGGTGGGCATGCATGGGCATGCGCAACGTCTGCGCCTGACCCTGCCGCCGCTGGCCACGATCTATCTGCAAGCGGAGAAATAACAATGAACCAGCGCGATGCGATCACACCGGCCTGGGGCGCCTGGCCGGCGGGTGAGGGACAGGTGCGCTTTGCGCTCTGGGCTCCAGAAGCCAAGAACGTGGACGTGGTCTTCGCCAACGGCGCGCGCAGCGCGCTGCAGGCGGGACAGGACGGTTTCTTCAGCGCCCTCATCGACTGCGCCGCCGATGCGCGTTACCGCTACAGCGTCGACGGCGGCGAGCCGGTCCCGGACCCGGCCTCACGCTGGCAGCCCGAAGGCGTGCACGGCCCCAGCGCGGTACAGCCAACCGACGGCTATGCCTGGCAAAACACCCAGTGGCAGGGGCGGCCGTGGGACGAGGCGGTGATCTATGAAGTGCATGTCGGCACGTGCGGCGGCTATGCCGGTGTGCAGGCGCAATTGCCGCAGCTGGCGGCAATGGGCATCACCGCCGTCGAACTGATGCCGTTGAGCGCGTTTCCCGGCGCGCACAACTGGGGCTACGACGGCGTACTGCCGTATGCACCGGTGGAAGCCTATGGCACACCGGACGAACTGAAGGCGCTGATCGATGCCGCGCACGGACACGGCCTGATGGTGTTGCTGGATGTGGTCTACAACCACTTCGGCCCGGACGGCAATTACCTGCACAGCTACGCCGCGCCGTTCTTCAACGAAGACAAGCCCACCCCGTGGGGCGCGGCGATCGATTTCCGCAAGCCGCCGGTGCAGCGGTATTTTCTCGATAACGCGTTGATGTGGCTGCACGAATACGGTTTCGACGGCCTGCGCCTGGATGCGGTGCATGCGATATCGCCGAACGCGTTCCTGGATACCTTGCGCGAGACCATCGAGGCCAGCCTGCCGGCCGGGCGGCACGTGCATCTGGTGCTGGAAAACGAGGCCAACCAGGCCTCGCAACTGCAGCGTGGCTATACCGCGCAGTGGGACGACGACTTCCATAACGCACTGCATGTGCTGCTCACTGGCGAAGAGGAAGGCTATTACGCTGCGTTCGCCGACAAGCCGACTGAACACCTGGCGCGCGTGCTGGGCGAAGGGTTTGCCTATCAGGGCGAGCCAGACCCGCGCGGCCATGTGCGGGGCGAACCCAGTGGCGCCTTGCCACCGCACAAGTTCGTGGTGTTTGCGCAGAATCACGACCAGATCGGCAACCGCGCCCGCGGCGAGCGGCTGACCGTGCTGGTGTCGCCGCAACGTTTGCGCGCGGCCTTGGCGCTGACCGCATTGACGCCGATGATTCCGCTGTTCTTCATGGGCGAACCGTGGGGTGCCAAGCAACCGTTCCTGTTCTTCACCGACTTCGGCCCACCGTTGGACGAGGCGGTGCGCGAAGGGCGTCGGCGCGAGTTCGCGCACTTCGCCGCGTTTGCCGATGAAGCCCAGCGCGCCACCATTCCGGACCCGAACAGCCATGCCACGTTCGCGGCCTCGCGTTCGCCGATTGCCGATGCCGCGCATGGCGACGGCGCGCAGTGGGCAAGCTGGTTCAAGGCGCTGCTGGACGTGCGTCGTCAGTGGCTGGTGCCGGGGCTGGCGCAAGCGCGCGCCGTGCGTGCCAGCGTGCTGGCCGATGGCGCGGTGACCGCCACCTGGGAGTTGCCGGACGGGCTGTGGCATATCGCCTTCAATGTCGGCACACAGCCGGTGCCATTGCCGCCGCTGCGCGGACGCGTGGCGCATGTCGAAAACGTGGCTGCCGATGCGCAGCAATTGCCGGTCGATGGCTTCATCGCCTGGCACGAGGCGCAGGCATGAGTGCGCGCGATCACGGTGGGGACGACCTCGGTACCCTGGCCGCCGCGGCCGGGGTGATGGTGGATTGGGTGGATGCCAGCGACCAGCCGCGGCAGGTCTGCGAGCAATCGGTACATGCAGTGCTCAGCGCGTTGGAACTGCCGGCCGCCACCGCGGCGCAACGCGCCGATAGCCTGCGCCGCTGCCAGGCGCAGGCCGACGAGCCGGCGCCGCTGCTGACGGTGCAGGTGGGCCAGCCGCTGCCGTTGCGCGTGGCGGCACACGCCGGTGGCCGCTGGACCGACGACAGTGGCGCCAGCGAAGACGCACGCGCCGATGCGCAAGGACACCTGCGCGCGCCGCAGCGTTTCGGTTACTGGACGCTGCAGATCGGCGCGATCACCCAGCAGGTGGCCGTGGCGCCGCCACGCTGCTTCAGCGTGGCCGATGCCTGTGGCCAACCATCGCCGCGTGCCTGGGGCATGGCGCTGCAGGTGTACTCGGCACGCAGCCTGGATGACGGCGGTATCGGCGATGCCGCCGGCACGGTGGAATGGTTGCGGTACGCGGCCTTGGCCGGCGCCGACGCCCTGGCATTGAGTCCGGTGCACGCCTCGCGCCCGGTGACGGGCGGTTACAGCCCGTATTCGCCCAGCGATCGCCGCTTTCTCGATCCCTTGCATGCCGCACCGGTGCGCATCCTTGGCGAACTGGCGCTGGATGCAATCAACGCGGTGCCCGGCCTGCGCGAACGTTTCGATGGCTTGCACAACGCTGCATTGATCGACTGGCAGGCCTCGGCGCACGCCAAGTGGGAATTGCTGCGCCAGTTGTACACGCGTGTTTCGCCCGATCATGCCGATCTGGTCGCCTTCCGCAACGCAGGCGGCGCAGCGCTGCAGGGCTTTGCACGCTTTGCTGCGCAGGATTTCGGCGACAACGATCCGCAGCTGCATGTGTTCACGCAATGGCTGGCAGCGCGCAGCTGGTCCGATGCGCAACGCGAGGCGCACGAGCGCGGCATGAAGATCGGTTTGATCGCCGATCTGGCTGTGGGTTTCGACCCCAACGGCGCCGAAGCCGCTGCAGCAGCCGACACCGTGCTGCGCGGCCTGGTACTGGGCGCGCCGCCGGATGCCTTCAATGCCGATGGTCAGCATTGGGGCATCGGTGCGTATTCGCCCACCGCGCTGCGGCGCAGCGGCTACGCGCCGTATATCGCGCTGCTGCGCGCGGTGCTGCGCGACCGCGGCGGCATCCGCATCGATCACATCCTGGGCCTGATGCGGCTATGGGTGGTGCCCGATGGCGCCAGCTCCAACGAAGGTGCGTATCTGGCCTACCCGTTGCACGATCTGCTCAACCTGCTCGCGCTGGAATCGTGGCGGCACCGGGCGATCGTCATCGGCGAGGATCTGGGCGTGGTGCCGCCGGGTATCCGCGAAGAACTCTCGCAGCGTGGGGTGATGGGCATCGATGTGTTGATGTTCACTCGCAACGAAGATGGCGCATTCGTCTCGCCGGCGCTGTGGCGGCCGGACGCGATCGCCACCACCACCACGCACGATCTGCCCACGCTCACCGGCTGGCGCACCGGCCGCGATATCGAATGGCGGCGCAAGCTGGAATTGATCCAGCCTGCACAGGCCAGCGACGATGCCGCCGCGCGCGACAAGGATGTGGCACGGCTGGATGCCGCTGTCGAACACGCCGGCCTGAGCAATGCGCGCGACCCGCTGCTGGGCGCGTTGCGCTTCACCGCCAGCAGTGTCTCGCCGCTGGCCTTGTTGCCGGTGGAAGACGCACTGGCCCTGGACGAACAACCCAACCTGCCGGGCACCGTCGAAGTGCATCCCAACTGGCGTCGACGCCTGCCCGATCCCCTGCCGCATGCGCGCCTGAGTTCGGCGCTGCAGGGCTTTGCCGAGGCGCGTCGCGTCGCGGCCGTTTCGGAACCGCATCCATGATCGACCTCCGCGCTACCGCCCGCCTGCAGCTGCATGCCGGCTTCACCCTGCACGATGCGCTCGCGCAGGTGCCGTACTACGCAGGCCTGGGCATCAGTCACCTGTACCTGTCGCCGATCGGCACGGCCGTGCCGGGCTCTACGCACGGCTACGACAATATCGACCCGACCGTGGTCAATCCCGAACTCGGCGGCGAAGACGCCTTGGTGGCGCTCTCGCAGGCCGCGCGCGAACACGGCATGGGCCTGATCGCCGACATCGTGCCCAACCACATGGCCACGCATGCGCAGAATGGGTGGTGGTGGGATGTGCTGCGCAATGGCCGCAGCGCCAGGCACGCCGACTGGTTCGACATCGATTGGCGCGCGCCCGGGCGCGACGGCAAGCTGTGGCTGGCAGTCCTGGATCGCCCCTATGCGACGGCGCTGGCCGAAGGCCTGATCACGCTGGTGATCGAAGACGACGGCAGCGCAGCGTTGGCGCATTACGACCAGCGTTACCCGATTCGTCCGCAGACGCTGGACATCCCCGAAAAAGCCGCACGTGCGCAGTGGCTGCGCGACTACAACGACGGCGCCAAACGCGGCGACGGCCGCCTGCACAAGTTGATCGAACGCCAGCCGTATCGCCTGAACTGGTGGCGCGTGGGCAATGACATGCTCAACTACCGCCGCTTCTTCGATATCACCTCGCTGGTGGCCTTGCGGGTGGAATTGCCGGCGGTGTTCGACGCGGTGCACGCGTTGCCGCTGCGGCTGGTGGCCGAAGGCCATCTGGACGGCTTGCGCATCGACCATGTGGATGGGCTCACCGACCCCACCGGCTATGTGCGCAAGTTGCGCAGCCGGCTGGATGCGGCCGGCCGCACGCGTGGGCTCAAGCCCGGCACATTGGGCCTATACCTGGAAAAGATCCTCGCACCGGGCGAGCACCTGCCGGCCGACTGGCCGTGCGATGGCACCACCGGTTACGACTTCATGGACCAGGTGGGCGGCGTGCTGCACGACGCGGCCGGCTTCAAGCCATTGGCGCGCGCCTGGCAGAAGGTGAGCGGGCGCAGTGGCGACTTCGCGCAGGAAGAACGCACCGCCCGCGATGAAATCCTGCGTGGCCCGCTGCAGAGCGAATTCAATCGCGCCGTGGGTGCATTGTCGGCGTTGGCGCGGCTGGATCCGCCCACGCGCGAGTTCAGCCCGCAGATGCTGGCGCGCGGCTTGTGCGTGTTGCTGCGCTGGTTCCCGGTGTACCGCACCTATGCCGGTGCCAAGGGCATCACCGGCAGCGAAGCGGAGCGTTTGCGCGCCACCGCTGCAAAGGCGCGCGACGGGATGCCGGAGTCGATCGTGGCCGCCGTGGATGCGATCGAGCGGTGGCTGCTCGACGATGCCGGCGCAGACCGTGCGCAGATCGCCTTGCGGCGCATCCTGCGCCGTCGCGTGGAGCAGCTGTCCGCACCGCTCAATGCCAAGGCGGTGGAAGACACCGCGTTCTACCGGCATGGCGTGCTGCTCTCGCGCAACGAGGTCGGCAGCCACCCCACCCATTTCGCCAACGAAGCGGCCGAGTTCCACGCGCAGAATCTCGAGCGTGCCAAGCATTACCCGCGCGCGTTGCTGGCCACCGCCACGCACGACCACAAGCGCGGCGAAGACCTGCGCATGCGGCTGGCGGTGTTGTCCGAGCAACCGCGCTGGTGGATCGAGCAGAGCGCCCAGTTCGATGCGCTGGCCGACGTGCTGGCATCGCCGGCCCTGGCCGGTGGCGACCAGCAGATGCTATGGCAGACCCTGGTGGCGGCGTGGCCGATCGGCCTGGGCGCCGACCAAACCGAACCGCTTGCCGACTACGCCGAGCGCATCGCGCAATGGCTGCTCAAGGCGGTGCGCGAAGCCAAGCTGCACACCAGCTGGACCGACGGCTCGCCGGCCTATGAGCACGCCGTGCAGGCCACCGTGGAGCAGGTGCTGTGCAGCCGTGCCGGGCTGCCGCTGCGGCGCGCGCTGCTGCGCGCCAGCAACCACATCGCTGCCGCTGGCGCGCGCAACAGCCTGGTGCAAACCACCTTGCGCCTGACCGTGCCCGGCGTGCCCGACCTGTACCAGGGCACCGAAGGCTGGGATCTGTCGCTGGTGGACCCGGACAACCGCCGCCCGGTCGACTACGCCCAGCGCCAGCAGTGGCTGCAGCAAGCGCGCGACTGGAACACGTTGCTGCGCAGCTGGCGCGATGGCGCGGTCAAGGCGCGCCTGACGGCGCTGTTGCTGCAGTTGCGGCGCGAATTTCCAGCGCTGTTTGCGAAGGGCGACTACCGGCCCTTGACCGTGACCGTCAGCGGCGATGCGCAGGTGCTGGCGTTCCGCCGCCAGTACCGCGGTCAGTCGCTGGTGGTGGCCGTCACGCGGCTGGGCGCTGGCGTCGAGGGCGAGGGCGATCTGCCGTTGCTGGTGGCGCCTGCCGCCTGGGGTCAGGCGTCGTTGGCATTGGGCGAGGGCACATACCGTAATGTGCTCGATGGCAGCACGCTGCAATCGCAGCGCGGCCGCGTGGCGCTATCTACGCTGTTTGCACGTGCGCCGGTGGCAGTGTTGTTGTCCCAAGAAAATTGACCCCCCGAGAGAAACGTACGCAATGAATGACATGGAACGGCAGGCGCGGCTTGCCCAGTTGGCACGGCAGATTTGGGAGGCGGAGGGCCGCCCGGACGGGCACGCGGACCGCCATTGGGCCATGGCCGAGCGGCTGGTGGAGGCTGAAGAGCGCGCCGCCGAACAGGCCGCCGAGTACGCGGCCACACCGATCGCTGCACGCCAGTAACGGCGTGTCTGGCAGCGTGCATGGGCCGGCCTGTTGCGGGCCGGGCCATGTGCTGCGGATCGCTCCGCCAGTGCAAAATCGCGCACCGTTTGCGTTCACCGTTCTAAGGAGTCACCGATGGCCACTCGCAAGTTCACCCAGCGCTCGCGCATTCGCGAAGGCCGTCCCAACCCGCTCGGCGCCACCTGGGATGGGTTGGGCGTCAACTTCGCGCTGTATTCGCGCAATGCCACCCGGGTGGAGCTGTGTCTGTTCGACGAACGTGGCCGCGAACAGGAGCGCATTGCGCTCCCCGAATACACCGACGAGGTCTGGCACGGCTACCTGCCCGATGCACGCCCTGGCCAGTTGTACGGCTACCGCGTACACGGCCCATATGCGCCCGATGCCGGGCACCGCTTCAATCACAATAAATTGTTGCTGGACCCGTATGCCAAGCAGATCGTTGGCGAACTCAAATGGGCGCCGCACCTGTTCGGCTACACCATCGGTCATCGCGACAAGGATCTGAGCTTTGACCGCCGCGACAGCGCCGCGTTCATGCCCAAGTCTGCGGTGATCGACCCGGCTTTCACCTGGGGCCAGGACCGCCCGCCGCAGACGCCGTGGAACCGCACGGTGATCTACGAAGCGCACGTACGCGGCCTGAGCATGCTGCACCCGGCGGTGCCGCCGGAAGAGCGCGGCACCTTTTCGGCGCTGAAAACCGACGAATTGATCGACCATATCAGTTCGCTCGGCGTCACCGCAGTGGAATTGCTGCCGGTACATGCATTCGTCGACGATCAGTATCTGCTGGAAAAAGGCCTGCGCAATTACTGGGGCTACAACACGCTGGGCTTTTTTGCCCCGCAGGCGCGTTACATGTCCACGCGCACCGTGGCCGAGTTCAAGCAAATGGTGGCGCGCCTGCATCACGCCGGCCTGGAAGTGCTGCTGGACGTGGTCTACAACCACACTGCCGAAGGCAACGAGCTCGGGCCCACGCTCTCGTTCAAGGGGATCGACAACGCCAGCTATTACCGCCTGGCCGACGATCGCCGCTTCTACATCAACGATACCGGTACCGGTAACACCTTCGACCTCACCAATGTCGGCGCGCTGCGCATGGTGATGGATTCGCTGCGTTACTGGGTACAGGAAATGCACGTGGACGGCTTCCGTTTCGACCTGGCCAGCATCCTGGGCCGCGAACGCTATGGCTTCGATCCGTCCGGCAGTTTCCTGGATGCGGTGCGCCAGGATCCGGTGCTCAGCCAGACCAAGTTGATCGCCGAGCCGTGGGATATCGGACCCGGCGGTTATCAGGTAGGCAACTTCCCGCCCGGCTGGGTGGAATGGAACGACAAGTTCCGCGACAACGTGCGCGCGTTCTGGCGCGGCGACGGCGGCCAGCTGGCCGAGTTGGCCACGCGCCTCACCGGTTCTGCGGACCTGTTCGATCACAGCGGCCGCCGCCCAACCGCATCGGTCAATTTCGTCACCGCGCATGACGGCTTCACCCTGCGCGATCTGGTCAGCTACGAAGGCAAGCACAACCTCGCCAATGGCGAAGACGGCAGGGACGGCAGCGACCACAACATCTCCTCCAACTATGGCGTGGAAGGCGAGACCAACGACCCGGCGATCAAGCAGCTGCGTCGCCAGCAGATGCGCAACCTGCTCGCCACCTTGCTGTTGTCGCAGGGCACGCCGATGCTGCTGGCCGGCGATGAGTTCGGCCATAGCCAGAACGGCAACAACAACGCGTATTGCCAGGACAACGAGCTGACCTGGATCGACTGGACCGCCGCCACCAAGGCCGCAGCCGCCGACCAGGCTGCATTCGTGCGCCGATTGATCCGCATCCGGCAGCGCTACCCGCTGCTGCATCGCGCGCGTTTCTTCGACGGCAAGTTCGACGAAGCGCTAGGCCTGAAGGATCTGACCTGGCTGGCGCCCAATGGCACCGAGATGGATGAAGCCGGCTGGCACGACCCGGAAGCGCGCGCGCTGATGCTGCGTCTGGATGGCCGCTCGCCGACCACCGGCCTGCGCGAGATTGCCGCCAACGTGACGCTGTTGATGCTGATCAATGCCGCCTCCACCGCCGTGTCGTTTACGCTGCCGGCCATGCACGACGAACATTGGCGCGTGCTGGTGGACACCGCACGCCACGGCGGCCGCGTGGTGGCCGGTGGCAGCGAATGGAAGGCCCCGGCGCATTCGCTGACGCTGCTGGCCGTGGAGCGCGACCGCATCGTCAGCAGTGCGCGGATCGTCTCCGAAGGAGCGCGCTGATGGCGAGGATGGCCTGATGGATGTCCTGTTGGCAGGGGCGACCGGCCTGGTCGGCAGGCACGTGCTGCAGCAATTGCTGGGCGATACGCGTTGCACCGGCGTGGTCGCGATCACGCGGCGGCCGTTGGCGCAGATCCACCCCAAGTTGCGCAACCAGGTGATCGATTTCGAACGGCTCGATCACTGGACGGCACCGCGCATGGAAGCGGCCATCTGTGCGTTGGGCAGCACGATGAAACAGGCCGGCTCGCGCGACGCGTTCTATCGTATCGACCACGATTACCCGCTCGCCATCGCACGCGCCGCCTGCGCGCAAGGCACCTCGGTCTTCGTGCTGAACTCCGCGGCCGGCGCCAACGCGCAGTCGCGCATCTTCTACAACCGCGTCAAGGGCGAGCTGGAACGCGATCTGGGCCAGATCGGCTTCCCCTCGCTCACCTTCGTACGGCCCGGGCTGATTGGCGGCGAACGCGAAGAACCTCGCACCGGCGAGCACATCGGCAGTATCGTCCTTGGCGCACTCGGCCCGCTCCTGCCGCGGCGTTTTCGCATCAATCCGGCCGAACGGATCGCGGCGGCGATGGTGTCTGCTGCGCTGGCACCGGCGCGGGGTGAGCACAGCGTCGAGGCGGCGGAGTTGGCTGGCTAACCCTGTCTCGCTTTTTGTTGCAAGGACGTCGGATACAGGCGACAAGCCGCCGTGTCGTGGGGCGTGCCTGTGCGCGACGACGGGTTGCCGACGGAGCTTGGTCGCGCGCAGGCACGCTCCTAGGGATCCGCGTGCCGCCGAGGGGCATCGTCGCGCCAGTCCTAATACGCGCTCGCTTTCCCAACGACTGGCCACCATCCATCAGCATCTGCGTTCGTCGCGAGGACGTTGCGCATGGATGAACTGATTGCCTGCAGTATGTAGGAGCGTGCCTGCGCGCGACGAGGGATTACCGATGACGCTTGGTCGCGCGCAGGCACGCTCCTAGGGATCCGCGTGCCGCCGAGGGGCATCGTCGCGCCAGCCCTAATACGCGCTCGCTTTCCCAACGACTGGCCACCATCCATCAGCATTTGCGTTCGTCGCGAGGACGTTGCGCATGGATGAACTGATTGCCTGCTGTACGTAGGAGCGTGCCTGCACGCGACGAGGGGTTACCGATGACGCTTGGTCGCGCGCAGGCACGCTCCTACGAATCCGCGTACAGCCGATCGGTATCTCCGCCAGCAGATCGTGCTTACACCCCCAGCGACTGCCCGCCATCCACGGCCAACACTTGCCCGGTGATCCAACTTGCCTGTGGCGATGCCAGAAACAACGCCGCGTCGGCAACATGCTGCACCTGTCCGAAGCCACCGAACGGGATGCTGTCGCGGATGCGTGCGTATAGCTCCGGCTGCTCGCGGCTACGCGTGTCCCAGAGCCCCTCGGGAAACTCGATCGATCCAGGCGCGATTGCATTGACGCGGATGCGCTCGCGCGCCAACTCCGCAGCCAGGGTGGTGGTGTAGTAGTTGAGCGCGGCCTTGGCGGTGGAATAGGCGATCGCGCGCGGGGTGGGGCGTTGTGCGTTGATCGAGCTGATGTTGAGGATCACCGCGGCATCGCTGCGACGCAGATACGGCAGCGCGGCGCGGTTGCAGCGCACTGCGGCCATCAGGTCGATCTCCAGGCCGGCCTGCCAGCTTGCATCGTCGTTGCCATGGCCGAAGCCGGAAGCGTTGTTGATGACCACGTCCAGCCCATCCAGCGCTTGTGCTGCGGCGTGCACGTAGGCATCGATCTGCGTGGCGTCTGCCAGGTCGCAAGGCAGTGTATGCACCGGGGCGCCCTGCGCTGCCAGTGCGTCTGCAGCCTGTGCAAGACCGGCGGCATTGCGCGCGCAGATCGAAACCTGCGCGCCATGACGCACGAACGCCTCGGCGATCGCCAGGCCGATGCCACGGCTGCCGCCAGCAATCAATACGCGTTGCGGACGGAGTGCGGTGTTCGACATGGCGGCTGCTCGGTTTGGAAAGCCGCATTATCCGATAGCCGCGCGCTTCGGGATCGCCACGCGTATCGCCAGCGCGGCACGGACGACGATCACGCTGCACGCTTGCGCTGTACGGGCACATTGGCTGCAGCGGTTCGCATCGCCGCATTGCGCAGCGCCGCAGAAAACAGGCATGCGCAAACGCACGCAGTAACACCGCGTACGGTGGCGACCGCTGTCATATCGCTGCCACGTACGATCGGCGTTGCCTGCCCCGCCTGCCTCATCACTGCCGGCGATCAGCTCATGCGTTTTTGATTGCTTGGCGCTAACCAAACGTTTACACACCGGCGGCGCGCTGCGGGCACAACGTGCGAGTCATCAAGCGGAATTTGCACATGGAAACCCATATCACCGTTATCGGCGCCGGCTTCTGCGGCACCGCGCTGGTCCGTGCACTGGCGCAGACGGCCGATGCGCAGGTACGCATCACGCTGGTCGGCGTGGCCGAGACCTTTGGTAGCGGGATCGCCTATGGCGCAGCGCGGCCGGAGCATCTGCTCAACGTGCGTGCCAAGGATCTGGGCATCGACGCGCAGGCGCCCGGTGCCTTCGCCGACACCCTGCATCTGGGCGAGAGCGGCCGGTTGGAGTTCCTGCCGCGGCTGGCTTATGGCGACTATCTGCGTAGCGAGCTGGATGCGGCGGTGAGCGGCGCGCAGGCCTCGATCATGCGGCTGTCGCAGGAAGCAGTGGCGGTGGAGCGCGTGCGCAAGGGTTTCCGCGTGTTTCTGGCCAATGGCGATGCCTTCCAGAGCGATCGCGTGGTGCTCGCAGTCGGCGCCCTGCAACCGCAGGCGCTGGCGGGTATCGGCCCACGCTTGAGCGTGCATCCGCGGTATATCGGCTGGCCGTGGCAGGGCGAGGCGTTGGCGCGTTTGTCGCCGGACGACGATGTATTGATCGTCGGCACCGGGCTGACCATGGTGGACGTGGCGCTGACCTTGCACATGCGCGGTCATCGCGGCCGTTTGCTGGCGATTTCGCGGCGCGGACTGGCCCCGCAGGCGCATCTGCGCCAGCCCGGCGCGCCGCTCGAATTGCCGCCGCATCTGCAGCGTGCGCTCAAGGACGCCGACCTGCGCGGTCTGCTGCGCGGGGTGCGTCAACTCAGCGCGGTGGTCGATGACTGGCGTCGCGTGGTGGATGCGCTGCGCCCGCATCTGCAGTCGCTGTGGCAGCGTCTGGAGTTGAGCCAGCGTGCGCGCTTCCTTCGGCACCTGCGCCCGTATTGGGAAGTGGCGCGGCATCGCGTTGCGCCCGGTGCCGCCGAACAGCTGGCGCAGTTGCAGGCATCGGGCCAGTTGCAGATCGTCTCTGCGCGCCTGCTGCGTGCGCGCTGGGTGCCCGATGGCGTGGAAGCGGTGATTCGCCCACGCGGCTCTGCCGATGCGCAGACTGGTCATTACGATGCAGTGATTCGCGCCACCGGGCTGGATACCGACATCGATCGCACCAGCGATCCCTTGATCGCCGGCATGCGCGAAGCGGGTCTGTTGCGCGCCGATCCGTTGGGCCTGGGCGTTGACACCGATGCGCAGTTGCGCGTTCGCGACAACGCCGGTCAAATCGTGCCGGGACTGTATTGCGTCGGACCGCTCTTGCGGGGGAGGTACTGGGAAATCACCGCCGTGCCCGAGCTGCGCGTGGCCACGCGTGCGCTGGCCGACCGCTTGTTGCTGGGCGCGACGCCAGCGTTACAGCACACGCCCGAGCAAGTGCGGCGCGAGGTCAATGCGCGCCTGTAGGTGTAGAGATTGGGGGAGGTCTTTGACGATCTCGACTGCGTATCGCACCGCCCGCGCATGCGCAGTGGTGGCCGACATGTGGATCTGTGCACGGCGTCCACCCGCAAGCGCACTCATGCCGCGCGATGCGTAGTGCCGCGCGCCCATGCAGGACGAACTGGGTCATGTTGGTGGTCCTGGGCGCATGCAAGCCCGGGCCGCCGCATCCCTCTCTGCCTGGAGTTTGCTATGCCACGTCTTGTTCCTGCCGCGCTGTTCGCCACGCTTTGCGCGTGTGCGCTGCCTGCCCTGGCCACCGAATCGCTGAATAACCGCGCCGAGGTTCTCGCTGCCCTGGACGCCGGATACGATGTCAGTGTGAGCACCGACCTTGCACGTTGCACGCCCGAAGAGGGCACGCCGGCCACCCAGACCCGCGGCGGCCGCCACATCGATGCCTATCGCATCACCGCAGACGGTACTGTGGCCTTTTCCGATGCGCATTTCACCGTGGCCAATGACGGCAAGCCGATCCAGCAGTTCATGCGCTACCAATTGCGCCCGGATGACACGCTGCGCTTCACCACCTACATGTACGACTTGCCGGGCCTGCAGCAACGCGGGCCGGTGTTGGCGTATCAATGCAAGATCAATGCAGGCGTGCGCTTCCACGCCGATTGAGCATGGCTGACAAGACATCTGCTCGCGCGGTTGGTCAGCTCTTGCGGTTGCATGCGCGCGGCGGCATCGGCAGCAGTGGGGTGCCACGTGCGCAGTTACCCATCAACGGCAGCGTGCCGCGTCATTCACTCGGTTGCCGTCGTGTCGTCGTGTCGACGATTGCTGTCCACTGCGACAGCGATTGCACCCGCACCCGCCCCGCCGGCCTGCCAACCGCCGCCCAGCGCCTTTAAGGTCGCCACCGCGCTGTGCGCCGCGTCGGTACGCGCCTGCACCAGCGCGTCGGAGGCGCTTAGCAGGCTGTCGTCGGCGTTGAGCACTTCGATCAGGCTCACCGTGCCTTTGTCGTAGGCCAGCGCAGAAGCGCCGCGCGCCTTGCCGAGTGCGTCCACGCCTTGCGTCAGCACCACTGCCTGCTGCTCGCGTTTGATCAGTGCGGTGAACGCATTTTCGACGTCTTCGGTGGCGCGCAATACCGCCAGGCGATAAGCCGCCAGTTGTTCGGCTTGCTGGCCCTTGGCCTGTGCGATCTGTGCATTGATGCGGCCGAAGTCGAACAGCCGCCAGCGCAGGCCGAGCACGCCGGACGATTGCGCGGCGTCGCCGGTAAACAGGTTCGCACCGGAGATGGCCGTGGCGCTGCCAAGCAGGCCGCTGAGCGAAAATTTGGGGTAGTACTCGGCCATCGCCACGCCGATGCGCGCGTTGGAGGCGGCCAGCCGGCGCTCGGCCACGATCAGGTCGGGCCGGCGCCGTAGCAGGTCGCCGGGGGGCCGCTGTCGGCGATCTGCGGGGCCGGCGGAATGGGTTTGATCGCCGACAGCTCGGCGCGGTGGGTGCCCGGCGGCACGCCAAGCATGACGTCCAGCGCGTTCATTGCCGCAACCAGGCCTGCTTCCAGACCTGGCACGCCGGCTTGCGCCTGCGCGAGCGCGCCCTGGGCCTGCTGCAGTTGCAGCTCGGCGGCCAGGCCCTTGCCGTGCAGGAGCGTCACCATCGAGAGCAGGCCCTGCTGGGTGGCCACCTGGCGCTGCGCCACATCCAGCCGCGCCTGCAAGCCGCGGACGCTGATGTAGATATCGGCGGTCTGCGCGGCGACTGCCAGGCGGGTGGCGGCGACACCTGCTTCGGTGGCCTGGTAGTCGGCCAAGGCCGCCTGGCGGCTGCGGCGCAGGCCCCCCGAACAGATCGAGCTCCCAGCTGGCGCCCAGGTTGGCTTCGTAGACACTGGCATGGCGGTCGAAGTTGGGCGTGCTGTTGAGCACCTGGCCCAACGGTGTTTCCAGCGATTGGTAGGCACGCGTGGCGCTGCCGCTCACATTGCCCGCCGGTAGCAGCGCGGCGGTGGCGGCACTCAGCCCGGCGCGCGCCTGGGCCACGCGCGCGCCGGCTTGGGCCAAGTCCAGGTTTTGTGCCAGCGCCGCGTTGACGTAGCGGCTTAGGTCGGGATCGTTGAAGCCGTCCCACCAGGTCGACAGCTCGGCTGGCACTGCGGCCTGTCGCTGTGCGACATCCGCCTGGCCGATGTAGCGGTTCGGCAGTGGCGCCTCCGGCCGGGCGTAGTCGGGACCAACCGCGCAACCTGTGACGAGGCTGGCGACAACGAGCGCTGCGAGGGTGCGGAGTGACGACATGGCGGGGCCGGACCGAGAAAGTTCAGTGACTATAATACGAAGTAGTCACTTTTGTAAGTCGGTAGCGACGGCGCTAAGCTGTCGCGATGAGCAAAGCATCCAACTATCCCGTGTCGGGCCGCGGCCCGGCCGACCACGATGTCCGCGACCAGATCGTGGTGGCCGCCACCGAGCATTTCAGCCGCTATGGCTACGAAAAGACAGCCGTGTCCGACCTGGCGAAGGAGATCGGTTTTTCAAAGGCCTACATCTACAAGTTCTTCGAATCCAAGCAGGCCATCGGCGAAATGATCTGCTCGCACTGTCTGGGGGGGATCGAGGCCGAGGTGCTGGCCGCGGTGTCTGCTGCGTCATCGCCGCCAGAGAAATTGCGTAGCCTTTTCAGGGCGATTATCGAGGCGAGCCTGCGGCTGTACTCGCGCGAGCGCAAGTTGTACGAGATCGCCACCTCGGCCGCGACCGAGCGCTGGCCGCCGGTCATTGCGTACGAGGGCCACATCCAGGCACTGCTGCAGGACATCCTGGTGCAAGGGCGCCAGAACGGTGACTTCGAGCGCAAGACGCCGCTGGACGAACTGACCCAGGCCATCTATCTGGTGATGCGCCCATACATCAATCCGGTGCTGCTGCAGCACAGCCTGGAGCATGCCGGCGACGTGCCGCTGCTGTTGTCCGGCCTGGTATTGCGGAGCCTATCGCCGTAAAAACCTTTGTGACTATTGACTGACTTAGTCACAAGTCCCAGGATGCGAGCCTTCATCAGATCGCTCCGGGATTGCCATGCGTCGCCGCCGCCTTGTCGCCTCTACCCTCTTGTGTGTCCTGCCGCTGGGGCTGAGTGCCTGCGGTGGCAAGGCGCACACCGATCCACGGACCGCTGCACCGCTGGTGCGGGTTGCCACGGTTGGCGATGCCAATGCTGTGGTGCGCACCTTCTCCGGCACGGTGGCGGCGCGTGTGCAGAGCGACCTGGGGTTCCGGGTGGCCGGCAAGGTGTCCGAGCGGGTGGTCGACGCCGGCCAGCGCGTCAGGCGCGGCCAGCGGCTGCTGCGCATCGACCCGATCGACCTGCAACTGGCCGCGCGCGCGCAGCAGGATGCGGTGGCCGCCGCGCGTGCCCGCGCCCAGCAGACCGCCGACGATGAGGCCCGTTACCGCGACCTGCGCGGCACCGGCGCCATTTCGGCGTCTGCCTACGATCAGCTCAAGGCCGCCGCCGACGCTGCCAGGGCGCAGCTGAGCGCCGCCCAGGCCCAGGCCCAGGCCGATGTCGCACGCAACGCCAATCGCTACACCGACCTGCTGGCCGATGCCGATGGCGTGGTGATGGAAACGTTGGTCGAGCCGGGCCAGGTGGTGGCGGCCGGGCAGCCGGTGGTGCGGCTGGCGTACGCCGGCCGCCGCGAGGCGATCATCCAGCTGCCGGAAACGCTGCGCCCGCGGGTCGGCTCGGTGGCGCAGGCCAGCTTGTTCGGCAATGCCGCGGTCAGCGTGCCGGCCACCTTGCGTCAGTTGCCCGAGAGTGCCGACCGGCTCACCCGCACCTTCGAGGCCCGCTACGTGCTTGATGGCGCGCTGGCGCAAGCACCGCTCGGCACCACAGTGAGCCTGCGCATTGCCGATGACACCGCCATCAACGCCCGGCCCGGCCTGCAGGTGCCGTTGGCTGCCTTGTTCGATGCGGGCAAGGGGCCGGGCGTGTGGGTGATTGCCGGTAACCCGGCCAAGGTGAGCTGGCGGCCGGTGGCGGTGCTGGGCCTGGACGATGAGCACGCCAACGTGGCCGGCAAGCTGGCCCGTGGCGAGCGCATCGTGGCATTGGGGGCGCATCTGTTGCGCGAAGGCGAGCAGGTGCGCATTGCCGGCGAAAACGCGGCCGTTAGCAGCGCCGCCAGTGCTGGCGGCACTGCCAAGGCGGCAGGAGCGCAGCCGTGAGCGAGGGCCGCTTCAATCTCTCTGCGCTCGCCGTACGCGAGCGCGCCGTGACGCTGTTTCTGATCGTGCTGATCTCGCTGGCCGGCCTGGTTGCGTTTCTCAAACTTGGCCGTGCCGAAGACCCGGCCTTCACCGTCAAGGTGATGACGATCGTCACTGCCTGGCCGGGCGCCACGCCGCAGGAAATGCAGGACCAGGTCGCCGAGAAACTCGAAAAGCGCCTGCAGGAATTGCGCTGGTACGACCGCAGCGAAACCTACACGCGCCCCGGTCTTGCGTTCACCACCTTGACCTTGCTGGACAGCACGCCCCCCAGCCAGGTGCAGGAGCAGTTCTATCAGGCGCGCAAGAAGGTGGGCGATGAAGTGGCCAACCTGCCGGCAGGCGTGATCGGGCCGATGGTCAACGACGAATATGCCGACGTGACCTTTGCGTTGTTCGCACTGAAAGCCAAGGGCGAGCCGCAACGCTTGCTTGCGCGCGATGCAGAAATGCTGCGGCAGCGCATGTTGCATGTGCCAGGCGTCAAGAAGGTCAACATCATCGGCGAACAGCCCGAGCGCATCTTCGTGGAGTTTTCGCATGCGCGTCTGGCCACGTTGGGCGTCAGTGCGCAGGACGTGTTCGCCGCGCTCAACGCGCAAAATACGGTGAATGCGGCCGGCTCGGTGGAAACGCGCGGCCCGCAGATCTTCATACGCCTGGATGGCGCGCTCGACAGCCTGCAGAAGATCCGCGACACCCCGCTGGTGGTACAGGGCCGCACGCTGAAATTGTCCGATATCGCCACGGTCAAACGCGGCTACGAAGATCCGTCCACCTTCCTGATCCGCAGCGGCGGCGAACCGGCGTTGTTGCTGGGCATCATCATGCGCGATGGCTGGAATGGCCTGGACCTGGGCAAATCGCTCGACGCCGAAGTGGGGGCGATCAATGCCGAACTGCCGCTGGGCATGCGTCTGAGCAAGGTCACCGACCAGGCGGTTAACATCGATGCGTCGGTCGGCGAGTTCATGACCAAGTTCTTCGTCGCGTTGCTGGTGGTGATGCTGGTGTGCTTCGTCAGCATGGGCTGGCGCGTGGGCATCGTAGTGGCGGCCGCGGTGCCGCTGACGCTGGCCGCGGTGTTCGTGGTGATGCTGGCGACAGGCAAGAATTTCGACCGCATCACGCTGGGCTCGCTGATCCTGGCGCTGGGCCTGTTGGTGGACGACGCCATCATCGCCATCGAGATGATGGTGGTGAAGATGGAAGAAGGCTATAGCCGCGTTGCCGCCTCGGCGTATGCGTGGAGCCACACCGCCGCACCGATGTTGTCCGGCACCCTGGTCACTGCGGTGGGCTTCATGCCGAACGGGTTCGCCGCTTCCACTGCCGGCGAATACACCAGCAACATGTTCTGGATCGTGGGCATTGCGTTGATCATGTCCTGGGTGGTGGCGGTCGTGTTCACGCCGTACCTGGGCGTGAAGATGCTGCCGGAGATGAAGAAGATCGCAGGCGGCCATGCCGCGATGTACGACACCCCGCGCTACA
The DNA here is from genome assembly GCF_008801575.1 of Xanthomonas cissicola. Classification (GTDB taxonomy): domain Bacteria; phylum Pseudomonadota; class Gammaproteobacteria; order Xanthomonadales; family Xanthomonadaceae; genus Xanthomonas; species Xanthomonas cissicola. The sequence goes on from NZ_VZPL01000023.1 coordinate 56,126, forward strand.
ACCGCTTCCGCAACGTGCTGGGGCACGTCATCGCACGCAAGTGGCTGGTGGCAGGCGCGGTCGTCGGCTTGTTCACGCTCGCAATGGGTGGCATGGGCATCGTCAAGAAGCAGTTCTTCCCGATCTCCGACCGCCCCGAAGTGCTGGTCGAAGTGCAACTGCCGTACGGCACCTCGATCAACCAGACCAGCGCGGCCACGGCCAAGGTGGAAGCGTGGCTGGCCAAGCAGGACGAAGCCAGGATCGTCACCGCCTACATCGGGCAGGGTGCGCCGCGCTTCTTCCTGGCGATGGGGCCGGAATTGCCGGACCCGTCGTTCGCCAAGATCGTGGTGCGTACCGACGACCAGCACCAACGCGACATCTTGAAGTTGCGGCTGCGTCAGGCCGTCGCCGAAGGCCTGGCTTCCGAAGCGCGTGTACGCGTGACCCAACTCACCTTCGGTCCGTACTAGCGCTTTCCGGTGGCCTACCGCGTCAGCGGCCCCGATCCGCAGGTCGTGCGTGGCATCGCCGGCAAGGTGGAACAGGTCATGCGCGGCAGTCCGATGCTGCGCACCGTCGACACCGATTGGGGCGTGCGCACGCCAACGCTGTATTTCAGCCTGGACCAGGACCGCCTGCAGGCGGTGGGGCTGAGTTCCACCGCGGTCGCCCAGCAGCTGCAATTCCTGCTCAGTGGCGTGCCGATCACGCAGGTGCGCGAGGACATCCGCAGCGTGCAGGTGGTGGCGCGATCGGCCGGCACTACCCGGCTGGATCCGGCACGCATCGCCGATTCACGCTGGCTGGCGGTAATGGCCAACGCGTGCCATTGGCGCAGGTGGGCAAGGTGGATATCCGCATGGAAGAGCCGATCATGCGGCGCCGCGACCGCGTGCCGACCATCACGGTGGGCGGCGATGTCGACGACCAACTGCAGCCGCCGGACGTATCGGCTGCGATCAGCAAACAGCTGCAGCCGCTTATCGCCACACTGCCCAGCGGTTATCAAATTACGCAAGCAGGTGCCATCGAGGAATCCGGCAAGGCCACCACTGCGATGCTGCCGCTGTTCCCGATCATGCTGGCGGCCACGTTGCTCATCATCATCCTGCAGGTGCGTTCGATCGCGGCGATGGTGATGGTGTTTCTCACCAGCCCGCTCGGCCTGATCGGCGTGGTGCCGACCTTGCTCCTGTTCCAGCAGCCGTTCGGCATCAACGCGCTGGTGGGCTTGATTGCGCTGTCGGGCATCCTGATGCGCAACACGCTGATCCTGATCGGGCAGATCCATCACAACCAAGCCGAGGGGCTGGATCCGTTCCATGCGTTGGTGGAAGCCACCGTGCAGCGTGCGCGTCCGGTGATCTTGACGGCACTGGCGGCGATCCTGGCATTCATTCCACTCACCCATTCGGTGTTCTGGGGCACCTTGGCCTACACGCTGATCGGCGGCACGTTGGCCGGCACTGTGTTGACCCTGGTGTTCCTGCCGGCGATGTATTCGATCTGGTTCAAGATCCGGCCCGATCCCGACAAGGGCCGCAGCGCGCCGGCAGTTGCACAGCACGCCTAAGGCAACTCGGCGACGGCGGCCAGGCTGTCGTCGCCGGGGACTCTGGCTTGTTCCGTCTTTACCGCTTTCGGTACGCGCATGTCACCGACATCTCTCTCTTCGATTGAAGGAATCGCAATGCAACAGCAGACCGTTGTGCTGATCACCGGCGTGTCGTCCGGCATTGGCCGTGCCGCCGCAGAGCATTTCGCCCGAACCGGCTGCATCGTTTACGGCAGCGTGCGTCACCTGGCCGGTGCGACACCGTTGACGGCTGTGGAGCTGGTGGAAATGGATATCCGCGATGCCGCATCGGTGCAGCGTGCGGTCGATGGCATCATCGCCCGCGCCGGCCGCATCGATGTGCTGGTTAACAACGCAGGCGCCAATCTTGTCGGTGCCATCGAAGAAACCAGCGTCGACGAAGCGGCCGCATTATTCGACATCAACGTACTTGGCATCCTGCGCACCGTGCAGGCCGTGCTGCCGCACATGCGTGCACGCGGCCAGGGCCGCATCGTCAATGTCAGCTCGGTGCTGGGGTTCCTGCCGGCGCCGTACATGGGCGTGTATGCGGCCTCCAAACATGCGGTGGAAGGTTTGTCGGAAACGCTGGATCATGAGCTGCGTCAATTCGGCATTCGCGTGACGCTGGTGGAGCCTGCGTATACGAAAACCAGCCTGGGCAGCAATTCGCCGGCGGCGCAGGCCACCATTGCCGATTACGACCGCGAGCGCGGCGTGGTGGCGCGGACAGTCACCCACAGCATCGACACCGCGCCGGAACCGCATGGCGTGGCTGCCACGGTGGTGGAGGCAGCGCTGGGCAGGTGGCGCATGCGCCGCACACCCGCCGGGCAGGCATCGCTGCTGAGCAAGCTGCGCCGGTTCCTGCCCGCCAGCGCGGTGGACGGCAGCCTGCGCAAGCAGCTCGGGCTACGGTGAGATGCGGCGGGATGGGGCAGGGCACCGATGCGGCCGGGATCGCAGGGATTGGGCTGTACAGCGTGATTGCGTCAGTGCAGGCGCGCATGCCGCCATTTGGCTGTTCTGCAGCGCCACGTGATGCTGGATTCACCGAGGATGCCGCCTTGGCCTCACAATAGGCGGCCAGTTCCCACCACCGATGTCGCCATGCGCAAGACTTACCAGCTCAACCTCGAAGGCAAGAACCGCGATCGTCTGGTGGAATCCAGCAAGCACGATATCCGCAAGTACATCCGCCGCGAGCGCCGCAAGGAGCTGCCGGCCGGCGCGGACTACTGGGACTTCGACATGCGCTTCGGTGTGGATGAGGCCAGTGCGGTGGCGCTGCCGCCGGCCGAGCTGATCCGCTCGATCAATGCGCTCACCAGCGAAGGTGGCGACCAGTTCTTCGTCGAAATCCTGCGCAAGCCGGGCAAGCGCGTGCCGCGCGCAGAGAGCGATCACGTCTACGGTGATGGCGAACTGGATTTCGAGCAGGACTGAGGCTCTCGCCGTCGTCCCGTTGGCGGCGCACCGCTGCGGGACGAGAAGTGCCTGGCGCAGTGTTGACCGCATCGCATTGGACGAGCGAGGCGTCGTGCCTTGCCGATGGCAACTGGCACGGGTTGCACGAGGGCTGCGGTGCCTTGACGATGGCGAGCGTCGCTGAGCGGTGGACGGACGATGACTCTGCCGCCGGCCAAACCTGCTGGTGTTTGATAGCGGGCACTTACCGCTGGGACGCAGCGGTCCGAGCGGCCCGTGGCTAACCGGCTGCCGTTGCGCCAGAGCGTTTTGCTGCGGGGTTGCGGCTTGCGCATGCTGTGCGCGTTCGGCTGCCAAGGCCTGCCGTTGTTGGTCAAGCTCGCGCTGCAGCCGAGGTGCGTGCACAGTCATCACGCGCCGGTGCTACGACTGCTCGCTACGGTGCGTTCGCCACTCTCAGCCCGGCTTGCCAGTCTGCGCCTGCGCCGCGGCGCGCAGTTTGTCTTTCTTGCTCGGCCGCTTGCCCTTGATGCCGCCGTTGTCATTCGGTGCACGCATCGCTGCGCCGGGCGCATTATCGGAGGCGGGCGCCTCGACCGGGGTCGGCTCGAAACCTTCGATCACGCTGGTCGGCACGCGCAGACCCTGGCGTTTTTCGATCAGCCGCCACTGCTGGGCGCTGTCTGCCGTGACGAAGCTGATCGCCACACCGCTGGCACCGGCGCGTGCGGTGCGGCCGATGCGGTGGGTGTAGTCGACAGTGGAGCGGGGCAGATCGTAGTTGAGCACCGCCGGCAAGGCGTCGATATCGATGCCGCGCCCGGCCAGGTCGGTGGCGACCAGCACCTGCACGTCCGCTTGTTTGAAGGCGCGCAGCGTGCGTTCGCGGCGGCCCTGGCTCAATTCGCCGTGCAGCGGCAAGGCGGCGATGCCGGTCTTGCTCAGTTTTTCGGCCACCTTGTCTGCGCTGTGGCGGCTGGCGACGAACACCAGCAGCTGCGGCCAGGCGTGTTCCTGCAGCAGATGACGCAGCAGCTGCGTGCGCTGGCCGGCATCCACTGCGATGGCGCATTGCGCGATCGCCGGTGCCTGTTCGGGCGTGGCGTCGATGGTGATGCGCAACGGGTCGCGCAGGCGACGCTTGGCCAGCGACGCGATGGCGGGCGGGAGGGTGGCCGAGACCAGCACGCTTTGCCGCTGCGCCGGCAGCAAGGCCAGGATGCGATCGAGTTCGGCACCGAAGCCGAGCTCGAGCAGGCGGTCGGCTTCGTCCAGCACCAGCGTGGTCACCCCGTTCAGGCGCAGCGCGTTGTGCTCGACCAGATCCAGCAACCGGCCGGGCGTGGCCACCACGAGGTCGGCGCCACCGCGTAGCGCCAATAGCTGCGGATTGATCGAACTACCGCCGGTGGCGACCACGCTCGTCAGGCGACGCGGCAGATGCGCGGCCAGCTGGCGCAGCGCGTCCTCCACCTGCGCGGCGAGTTCGCGCGTGGGCACCAGCACCAGCGCGCCGAGCACGCGCGGGGCGGTGTCGGGTGCCAGGCAGCGCTGCTGCAGCAGCGGCAGGGCATAGGCCAGGGTCTTGCCCGAGCCGGTTTGCGCCATCGCAATCAGATCGCGCCCAGCCAGCATCGGCGGGATCGCCTGCTGCTGGATGGGCGCGGGTGTGCGCAGACTGGCCTTGGCCAGCGCGGTATCGAAGAACGGCTGCAGCTGCGGCGACAGCGAGAGATCGGAAAATGACATGCACCGATTATCCAGGCATTCGTGCTGCAATGGTCTGTGGTACGTCACGCGAGCTTGCTGCCCAGCATTGCGTTGATCATCCGCGGCGGCACGGTGGCACCCGCCGCCATGTCGGGAAGCGCGGCGACAATGATCGATGGGCCGGTAAATCGAAAAGAGCGAATCAGTGCGTCATTGGACGCCAGGGCGTCGTGTACTGCCCGTAACCAAGTACCGACCATCTCGACAGGCCCTTGCGCACCTACGCTGGGCTGGTCGAAGGGGCGCTGCGCTCACCGCTCGCGGGACATGCCGTGAATCCGTCCATCGGGGCTCGTTGACGGCATCCATGCCGCCCCACGGCCATATCATCGGCGAGGGCACCGCACCCGCCAACGTGTTCGTGTGGCGATGGAAACACAAGGCCGGCTGCGCCCACCTGGCGGTGAGCGCAGTCGTTCGTGAGCCGCGCCTAGTTGGCCAACGCCAGATCGTCCAGCAAGGCGCGCAGGAAGCGCGCTGCTTCACCACCGGTGGCGGCGCGGTGATCGAAGGTCAGCGACAACGGCATCACCTTGTGGGTTTCCGCCCCGCCCATCACCGGGGTGAGCTGGTAGCGCGCGCGGCCGGCGGCCACGATCGCCACGCAGGGCGGCACCACCACCGGGGTGGCGTAGCGGCCGGCGAACATGCCGAAGTTGGACAATGAGATGGTGTAGCCGCTCAGTTCGGAGGCGGCGATGCTGCGGCTTTCCACCTGCTGGCGCAGCCGGTTGACGCCTTCGCGGATGCCATGCGCGTCCAGCATGTCGGCGTTGCGCAACGCCGGCACGAACAAGCCTTCCTCGGTATCCACGGCAATGCCGATGTCGACCTGGTGGTGCAGGGTGCGGCTGAGGGCGTCGCCGTCGAACCAGGCATTGAGTGCGGGCACCGCCTGGCAGGCGCGCACGATGCCACGCACCAGACGCACGGTGACATCGTTGCCGGGCTGCCAGGCGTGCAGGTCGGCATCGTCGTTGAGCGTGGTCGGCACCACCTTGGTGTGTGCATCGGCCATCACGCGTGCCATGTTGCGACGCACGCCCTTGAGCTGTTCGGGTTGGCCTTTGGCGCTGATGCCGGGCGACTGGGTGCGCATCGGCTTGCCGCTGGCCGAGAGCGGCGAGCGGGCAGCGGCGCCGCCCACATCCGCCCTGCGGGCACCTTCTCCCGCAGACGGAAGAGGGGCCGCAGTTGCGGGTCGATCCCTGCCGTCGGCAGCGATCCCTGCGGCTCTCCCACCGTCACCGATCGGACCGCCTTTCCCGCTGGCGGGAGAGCTCGGCGCGCCCTGCACGCCGGGTGAGGGCTGCGCGGTGCCGGCGGCCGCTGCCTGCTTTACGTCTGCCAGCGTGACCGTGCCGTCCGGCCCGGTGGCGCGCACCTGTGCCAGCTCCACGCGCAACTTGCGCGCCAGCGCGCGTACCACCGGCATGGCGCGCACGCCGCCGACGGCGATGGCCTGCTCGCTCTGCACTGCGTTGGAGCTCTGCATCGCACCGACCACGGTGCCGGCATCGTCGCGATCGCCGCTGTCCTCATCACCAGCATCGGCATCGGCAATCTCGCCGCCGTTGTCGGAGGCGACCACGCGCGCAGTGGGGCCGGCCGCACTGTCGCCGGTGCTGGGCGTGGGGGAGTGGGTCGGCGCCGGGCCATGCGAATGACCGGTGTCCTGCCCGTCGGCACGCTGCGGCTGCGAGGCATCCAGCGCGAACTGCGCCAGCACCGAGCCGGTCACGATCACATCCCCGGCAGCGCCGGCGAGCTTGACCACGGTGCCGGAAAACGGCGAGGGCACTTCGACCACCGCCTTGGCGGTTTCCATCGACACCAGCGGGTCGTCCAGGCGCACGGTGTCGCCCTCCTTGACGAACCATTCGACGATGGTGGCGTCGGGCAGGCCTTCGCCCAGGTCGGGCAGGTGGAAATTCTTGTTGTCGCTCATGGCAGATTCTCTTGCGCGGCAGGCAGCTGCGGCGTGGTGTCGTCGAGGAGTTCAAGGTCGGCGGCCGGCAGCCAGCCCTGCGTGCCGTCGGCACGCTCGGACCACCACCAGCCACCGTGTTCGTGATGTAGCAACACGTCCTCGCCTGTCTGGGCATCGAGTTCGCGTGCGTCGTAGTCGCGCAGGGCTTCGGCGCGGCCGTCCCCCAACGGGCGCAACCACGCCAGCGGTGCCCAACCGGCGCGGCCGCTATCGGTCGTGACCCAGGCGAACGCCGGCCATTCTTCGTCGCGCACCCCTAAGCCGACCTGCTGGCCTGCCTGGAAGCGGACCGGGTTGGCGTAGGCGGCGCGATGGTCGCAAAGCAGACGGGCGCGCATATCAGCCGGCAGCCACCGCGCGACGTGCCGCGCTGACGATGCGCTCCACGCTCGGCAGGAACTTCATTTCCAGCCGGAACAGCGGGATATGCGTGTCGTAACCGGTGACGCGTTCGACCGGCGCCACCAGGTCGTACATCGACTGCTCGGCCAGGCGCGCGGCGATTTCCGCGCCGAAACCGGCGGTGCGCGGAGCTTCCTGCACGATCACGCAGCGGCCGGTCTTTGCGACCGATTCGGCGATGGTGTCGAAGTCCAGCGGGCGCAACGTGGCCACGTCGATGACTTCGGCGCTGATGCCTTCGCCAGCGAGTTTGTCGGCCGCTTCCAGCGCTTCTTTCACCTGCGCGCCCCAGGTCACCAGGGTGACATCGGTGCCGTCGCGCAGTACGAAGCACACATCCAGCGGCAGCGCTTCGCCATCGTTGGCCACCACTTCCTTGTACTGGCGATAGATGCGCTTGGGCTCCATGTAGATGACCGGATCCGGGTCGCGGATCGCCGCCAGCAACAGGCCGTAGGCGCGTTGCGGCGAGGACGGCAGCACCACGCGCAGGCCCGGCACGTTGGTGAAGATGGCTTCGTTGGCTTCGCTGTGATGTTCCGGCGCACGGATGCCGCCACCCCACGGCACGCGCAGCACCATCGGGCAATGCAGGCGGCCGCGGGTGCGGTTGCGCAGGCGGGCGGCGTGGCAGATCAGATGGTCGACCATCGGATACACGAAGCCGTCGAACTGCGCTTCGGCGACCGGCTTCATGCCTTGCGCGGCCAGCCCGACGCTCAGCCCGGCGATGGTGGTCTCGTCCAGTGGCGTATCCAGCACGCGGTCGCTGCCGAAGCGTTGCTGCAGGCCGGCGGTGGCACGAAACACCCCGCCGTTGACGCCGACATCTTCGCCCAGCACCAGTACCGCAGGGTCGTGTTCCAGCTCCCAGGCCAAGGCCTGGGTGATGGCTTCGATCAGGGTGATGGGCGAACTCATGGCGATCTCTCCGCGCGTTGCCGCAGCGTTGTAAGGGGCACTGGCGTGCTGCGAGGCGTCCGCGGGCACATGCTTGAGCTCATCCATGGCGCGACTCCAGCGCCATCACTTCGGCGCGCTGAGCCAGCAACTCGGCCGGCGGGTCGCCGTAGAGATAATCGAACATCGCTTCGACCGGCTGCACCGGCGTGTTGAGATAGGCGTTGACCTCTTCGTCCACACGCGCGCTGCAGTCGGCCTTCCAGGCGTCTTCCTGCGCTTCGTCCCACAGGCCTTGCGCGGTGAGATAGCGGCGCAGGCGCAGCAGCGGTTCGCGCGCCCAGCCCTGCTTGACCTCTTCTTCGCCGCGGTAGCGCCGCGCATCGTCGGCGGTGGTGTGGTCGGACAGGCGATAGGTCAAAAACTCGATCACCGTGCCGCCCTCGCCGGCCAGTGCGCGCACGCGTGCCTGACGCATCGCTTCGAGCACGGCAACCAGGTCGTTGCCGTCCACCTGCAGGCAATGCAGGCCGCCAGCCAGGCCCTTCTGGGCAAGCGTCTGCGCGCCGGTCTGCGCCGAGCGCGGCACCGAGATCGCCCAGCCGTTGTTGATCACGCACAGGATCAGCGGCAGCTTGTAGGCGCCGGCCGAATTGAGCGCGGCATAGAAGTCGGTCTTGGAGCTGCCACCGTCGCCGCAGCAGGCCACCGCAACGTGCTGCTTGCCCTGCAGCTTGAACGACAGCGCCGAGCCGGCGGCGTGCAGGCACTGAGTGGAAATCGGTACGCAGATCGGGAAGTCGATCGCCGCATCGGCATCGCGCGGATAGTCGCTGCCGCGCTCGTCGCCGCCCCAGTACAGCAGCACATCGCGCGGGCGCACGCCGCGTTCGAACATGGTGCCGTACTCGCGATAGCTGGGCGCGAACACATCGCCGCTGCGCATCGAAGCGCCGATCCCCACATGCGTGGCCTCGTGGCCGATGCAGGCCGCGTAGGTGCCCAGCTTGCCGGTGCGCTGCAAGGCCACCGATTTGGTGTCGAAGGTGCGCACGAACAACATGCGCTTGAACAGGGCGAGCAGGTGTTGCGGGTTGGCGGCGTCGGCCGGAAGGTCGTCGCGGACCCATTGGCCGTCCGCGTCCATGTATTGCAGATAGTCGATCTGGAACTGCGCGGCTACGCTCATTGCGACGACACCTTCATCAAGAAGTTTCAAATGATATGAGTTGCCATGTTAAGGACGGCGAAGCAAAACGCTGTCCTGCACCGCAGCAGACGATCATGCTGGCTTGCACAAAAAAAAGGGCGCGGACCGAGCCGCGCCCTTTGTCGCAGTAGAGAACTGCGACGTGTTGCACTGCGATTAGCGGCGCCCGTCACCTCCGCCGATCGGCGTCACGATCAGCGCAGTGTTGTCGGCCGGATTGGCATCGGGCGAACTGGACGTCGCCGTGGCCTGTACCCGCACCGCGCCTTCGGCCGGGATGGGCCTGGCCGCCACGGTCAGCTGGAACGTTGCCTGCGCACCGGGCAGTACCACTGCGGCGGTGCTGCAGACAAAGCGGGCACGACGCAGCGACTGCGTCTGCTTGTCGCAACGCCATCCCTGCGGCGGTACCAACTGCGACAACGCCGACACCGTGTTGCCTTCGATTACCAGGCTGGGGCCTTGCGCCGGTGCTGCGCCGACATTGCCCAACAGCACGCGGTAGGTGGCGTTGAAGGCGGTGCTCGGCAGGGCGCTCGGGCCGTCGAAACGTACCGCCAGGTCGCTGCGGGGTTGCGCCTGTACGGTCACGCTGGCCGCATCGGTGTCGTTGCCCGACTGCGGATCGGGAGTCTGCGAAGCCACCGATGCAGCCAGGGTCAACGTCCGTCCGGCCAACGCCGCACCAGCCTCCACCTGCGCTGAGAAGTTCTGAGCGTTAACGGCTGCCAGCGATGCAATGGTGCAGGTGACTACCGTCTGGGTGCCGGTCTGCGGCGGTTGGCAGACCCAGCCAGGTGCTGCGGTGACGCGTGGGCTCACGGCGGCATCGAACGCCAAGGCAACCGCAGCGAACGCCGCGCTGTCGGGGCCACGGTTTTCGACATCCACGGTGTAGTCGATGCGCTCGCCTTCGGTGACCTGCGCACGTGCGGCAGTCACCGCCACTCCCAGGTCCGCGTTGACCTGCTTGCGCATGCGCAACAGCACCACGGTGGGATCGTGGTCGGACAACCGCGTCGGTGTATTGGCATCGTTGCGCGCGGTGCCGGGGAAGTCGGCATTGATGCGTGCATGGCCCACCGACAACGACGCGATCTGCGGCGCGCGCATCAGCGCCTCGTTGGCCAGGATGTGATCCAGCGACTGCACGTTGCCGTCGAAGGCGTACGAGTAGCTCTGGTCGGGCGTGTTGAACCAGGTCAGGTCGGTGTAATCCGGGTTGACCAGATCGGCGCCATCGCCGCCCACCACGGTCTGCGCATCCGGCGCCGGTTTGCCGGTGACCGTGCCCATCGCATCCACGTAGCCGTCGTTGAATTCGAAGGCGTTGAAGTCGCCCATCACCAGCACTTTTTCGTCGGGATTCAGTTGCTGACGGGTTTGCAGCAGGCGCGCCAGATACTCGGCCTGGGCCTGACGCTTGGCGCGGATGCGGGTGCCGGCGGCATCGTCGGTCTCGGCGCCGTTGAGCGAACGCTGGTGCACCACGATGGCGGTCAGTGGCAGCGTGCGGCCGTCGGCCTGATGCACGTTGGCGGTGAGCACCAGCGGCGGGCGGTCGTTGAGCAGGCTCACGCCGCCGCCCGGCTCGGTCCAGGTGGCGGTCTTGCCTTCCTGGGCGATCGAGAGCACTTCCACCCGCGGCACGCCGCCAGCGATGTCTGCGGTCTTGACCAGGAAGCCGACGTCGATGCCGCCGACGTCATTGCCTTCCTGCAGGTACGCCACGTACTTGGGATCCTGCTGGCCGGCGGCCACCGCATCGGCGTTGACGCGTGCGGCCAGGGTCTGCAGCACCCTGAGGTTTTCCACCTCCACCGTGCCCAAAATATCGGGTGTGTGCAGGTAGTTGCGGATCGCCAGCGAGGCCTTGTTGAGGCGGGCCTGGAAGGCGGCCGGCGTGAGCACCGGTTCGCCGATGGCCGGGTCGTTCTGGTCGTCGAAGAAGCGCTCCATGTTGTAGGTCGCCACGGCCACATCGTCGGCCTGCGGCATCGGTGCGGGGCGTGGTTGGTCGGCACCGTTGCAGCTCACCTGCGGGGTACGTTCCGGGTACAGCGTGTAGCGGCGGAAGCTGTAATCCAGCGGGCCGACCACATCGAGCACCTGGCAGCCGGAGGCCAGGTCCAGCCGCTCGGCGCCGACGCCGGCGCTGCCCACCGCGATCACTTCCGGATTGGTATTCCAGCGCGGCACGCCGGCAGGCGAGCCGGCCGGCAGCGGGTCGGGCAACTGCACGCCCGGCTCGCGGTAGGCGCGCGGCACGCCGGTGACCACGGCATGGAACACGCCATTGCTGGTCGCCGTGGCGTTGGTTTCGTTGACGCTGCCGCCGGTGGGGGTATTGACGGTGAGGCTGGCGGCGGCCACGCGCATGCCTTCCAGCGCTTCGAGTTGGTCGTAGGCACCGTTGGGGTTGGGGAAGTTCGCGCTCAACGCCACCGGCATCGGCAACGGGTTGCCGGTGGAATCGGCCAGCACGGTGACGCTGCCGCCGATCTCGGTCAGCGGTGGCTGGGTCGGGTCGGCGGTGGGCACGTATTCGATGACCGTGCCCTGCACGCGCACCCGGTTGCCGATGGCGGCCGCTTCCGGCGGTGCGCTGCCGGTGTAGACGTACACGCCTTCGGAGGTGGACGGGTCGGCGTCGGCTTCGCTATCGGGCGCCTGCAGGAAGAACCCGGCGCTGCGGCGTGCCGTCACGATGCCCGAGGTGGCCACTACCTGGCCCTCCAGCGGCGAACGTGCGTCCTTGCCCTGGATGGCGTGGATCGGCAGCAGACTGAAGTCGTCGTTGAGGATGGTGCCGGTAGCGCTCAGCGTGGCCGGCAGCGCGCCGGTGACCCCGCTGATCTGCACGCGGAAGCTTTCATCCGGCTCGGGCGTGGTGTCGCCCAGGACATCGACGGAGATGGTGGCGTTGCGTTCGCCAGCGGCGATGCGCAGGGTGGTGGCGGGCAGGGCGATGTAGTCGCTGCCGGCGGTGGCGGTGCCATCGACAGTGGCGGCGGTGAAGCTCACCCCGCCCGCACCGGCCGGCTGGCTCAGGCTCAGCGTGAACACGAAGCTGCGGGTGCCGCTGTTGCCTTCGGCCTGGCCGACATCGGCCAGCGTGGCGACCGGCTGGCCGCCGCCACTGCACAGGCGCGCGGGGCTGGCGGCATTGCGTGGGGCCGGCGCGCCGGTGGCGAAATCGGCCGCGTTGTTGTCGGTATCGGTGCAACCGTCGTTGCCGCGTAGCACGGCCAGGGTATTGCTGGGGGCCGGCGTGGGCGCATTGCCTTCGGCGCAGCTGGCCGTGCTGCCGTAGCCGACCAGGTCGGCATTGCCGGTGGGGCAGGTGCCGCTCAGCGCGGAGGCGCTATTGCTCAGCGCCACCTTGCCGGCGGTGCCGCTCATGGCCAGCGTGCCGGTGGCATCGGGTGTGGGCAGCGCCACGCTGCCGCCGCTGCCATCGGCCTGCTTGATCAGGTAATAGCCGCCTGCCGGGACAGTGCCCGCCAACGGGGTGACCTGCCAGCTGCTGCCGGCCGCGGAGGCGTACTGCACCGACCAGCCATCCAGGCTGACCGGGGTACTGCCGATGTTGTGCAGCTCGATGAAATCGCTGCGGAGGGTGGCGCCGCTATTGCCGCCACCGCCGTAGACCTGGCTGATGACGACCTGGGCATTGGCGTGGCCGGCCACGGCCAGCGCACACAAAAATACGGCTGCACGACGCTGCAACACATGCATGAGATGAGAGTCCCCTGATCCTTGAGACGTGAAACGCTCCCCTGGTCCGGCCACGTCCCTGGCCGGCAGCGCCGTTCGATTCTGCATGAATTTGCAGACCTAGGTTGACGATATGGTGACAGCGGCGCAGTGGCTGAGACCGCACCGCGCGCCTGCTGAGTGGTTCAGAGGTGAAAGAAGCGGGCCCGACGCTGGGACCTGGGTGGGCCACTGGTGCATGCGGATTTTCTACGAGGCACCTGCGCAGGTATCTCGCTGGCCCCGATCCCCTCAGGCAATCCCGCCGGTGCTGCAAGCAGCCAGGCAGGGCCGGCGATGGCGTGGCCGAATACGCTTCGCCATCTGCCATCTGCCATCTGCCATCTGCCATCTGCCATCTGCCAATCCCGAATCCCGAATCCCGAATCCCGAATCCCGGCCGCTGCGCTACCCTGCGTGGCCCGATCTTCAGCGCGATGCCATGCCCGTCGACAAGAACCTGCGTGACCTGGAACCCGGCATCCACACCGACCTGGAGGGGCGGCTGACCTACGGTGGCTATCTGCGGCTGGACCAACTGCTGTCTGCGCAGCAGCCGCTGTCCGAGCCGGCGCATCACGATGAAATGCTGTTCATCATCCAGCACCAGACCTCCGAGTTGTGGCTGAAGCTGCTGGCGCACGAGTTGCGCGCGGCCATCGTGCATCTGCAGCGCGATGAGGTCTGGCAATGCCGCAAGGTACTGGCGCGCAGCAAGCAGGTACTGCGGCAACTGACCGAGCAGTGGTCGGTGCTGGAAACGCTCACCCCCAGCGAATACATGGGGTTTCGCGATGTGCTGGGGCCTTCGTCGGGCTTCCAGTCGCTGCAATACCGCTATATCGAGTTCCTGCTCGGCAACAAGAATCCGCAGATGCTGCAGGTGTTCGCGTACGACCCGCAGGGCCAGGCGCGGCTGCGCGAGGCGCTGGAAGCGCCCAGCCTGTACGAGGAGTTCCTGCGCTATCTGGCGCGCTTCGGGCACGCAATTCCGCAGCAGTACCAGGCCCGCGACTGGACCGCCGCACACGTGGCCGACGACAGCCTGCGGCCGGTCTTCGAGCTCATCTACGAAAACACCGACCGCTACTGGCGCGAGTACGCGCTGTGCGAGGACCTGGTGGATGTGGAAACCCAGTTCCAGCTGTGGCGCTTCCGCCACATGCGCACGGTGATGCGGGTGATCGGCTTCAAGCGCGGCACCGGCGGCTCCAGCGGCGTCGGCTTCCTGCAGCAGGCGCTGGCACTGACGTTTTTCCCGGAATTGTTCGATGTGCGCACCTCGGTGGGCGTGGAAACTCGTTCATCCCAGGGCAATGCTGGTACGGCGGATAGCTGAGCAACGCAGCGAAGCTGGGCCGGACTGGCTGGGCAGGTAGCTTGGTCAGGCGAAATCAGCAAAGACAAGAAATCCGAACGCCAGAAACAGGCACTGCAAGGAACGAATTCCGCAAGGAGCTGCAGCGCACCCGCGTAGCCGTGCGCTCAAGCCCCTCTCCCTGCGGGAGAGGGGTTGGGGTGAGGGTACGGGCGTTATTCCAGGGATCAGCTAGGGCCTGTTAACACATCCGAAGCCCATCAACGACTAGGACGAAGCTGAGGAATCCAAGGAACATGACATCCAGCTTCTCGAAGCGCGAGAAAATCCGGCGGTAGCCTTTCAAGCGACGGAACAGT
>NZ_VZPL01000024.1 GCF_008801575.1 Xanthomonas cissicola
GATCAGCCCGAGCAGTTGCTGCCACGGAACCACCTGCTCCATCTCGGCCAGGAAGATCTCGCGCCGGGTCTGCTTGCGCTTGCCCAGGCCCTCAGCGTCACCGAACGTCAGCTGCATAGATGATCCTATACATGATGAGGCGGGTAGTGTCGCGTATCTGTGGTGCGTTGTTCAGAGCTTCCTTAACGCGTTTCGACTACTTCCTCACCTTGCCGCGGTGTACGCTGCCGGCTTGCTCCCGGAAGCGAGGCGTGCATGAAGACAGTCCTGGTGGCCGCCTCCAAAGGCGGCGTCGGCAAGACCACGATCGCCACCAATCTGGCCGCACATGCGGCGTTGCAAGGCCAGCGCACCGTGCTGGCAGATGCCGATCCGCAAGGCTCGTCCACCCGCTGGGCAGAGCGCCGCGCCAGCCTGGAAAGTGCGGTCTTGCCGATCGATGCCACCAAGCGCCGCAGCTGGCAGAGTGCCGTGCCGGACGGCACCGATACCCTGATCGTCGATGCGCCGGCCGGCGCCATGGCCGAGGACCTGAGCGGCTTTCTCGACCACGTCGATGCCATCGTGGTGCCGGTGTTGTCCTCGGCGCTGGATATCGAAGCGGTGGTCGGATTTCTCAACACGCTGGCCAAGGTGCCGCGCGTGCATCAGCGCAAACTGCCGGTGGGCCTGGTGCTCAATCGTGCCCGCCCCTGGACCCAGACGTCGCAACAGGCCGCCGACATGATCGGCAGCTGGCCGTATCCGCTGGTGACCCAACTGCGCGACACCCAGGCCTATGTGGTGATGGCCGGGCTGGGACGCAGCTTGTTCGACTACCGCTCGGCGCAGGTGCGCGACCATCAACAGGACTGGGAGCCGCTGTTCAAGTGGCTCAGGAAGTCCTAGAACCGGAAAGTTCCTATGCGCGAATTGATCTTGTTGCGACACGCCCACGCCGAACCGGCCGATACCGGCCAGGCCGATTTCGATCGCCCGCTGTCGCCGCATGGCATTGCCGAGGCCGAAGCGGCCGGGCGTTGGTTACGCGAGCAGCGGCTGGTGCCCGACCGGGTGCTGTGCTCACCGGCCCGCCGCGCCCGCGAAACCCTGGAGGCGGTGCTCGAGCTCACCGGCTACATCGAACAACGGCTGGACGAACGCATCTATGAGGCCACGCCCGGCACCCTGGCCAGCCTGGTGGACGAACATCGCGAGGCCGAGCGCCTGCTGCTGGTGGGCCACAACCCTGGCCTGGAACGGCTGGCCGCGCTGATGCACAGCGGCCAGACCGGCGATTACCGCGGCATGCCCACCGCCTCGATCGCGTTGCTGGCATTGCCGCTGGACGCCACCATCGAGCCGGGCATCGCCCGCCTGACCGCCTTCTGGTGGCCTTGATCCGTGTCATCGTCGCTGCGCTGGTACGCCTGGCTCGCGCTCTGGGTCGTGTTCCCCTGCATGGCGCAGCAGAAGGTGCAGTCCATCGACCCGGCGCAATCGCGCTTCGGGTTCGAGATCAAGACGCGCTTCGGGACGAAGATCGAGGGGTTTTTCCCGCGTTTTCGCGGTGACGTAGTGACGTTGGCCGATGGGCGTCAGCAGGTGCGTTTCCGGCTGGACGCCACTCAGGTGGAGATCCCCGGCAAGGACCGGTATACCAGCTGGATGCGCGGCGAAGATTTTTTCGACGTTGCGCAGTACCCGGTCGTCGAATTCGAGTCGCTGCCGTATGTCGACGAAGTGGTGAAGCAGGGGGGGGACATCGTCGGCAACCTGACCATCCGCGGAATCACGCATCTGGAAACGCTGCATGTGGTGCCGGCCGAATGCACGCGGCCGGGCTATGATTGCGACGTGATCAGTCGAGGGACGGTCCTGCGTGGACGTTACGGAATGAATGCGTGGCAGATGGCCCTGGGCGACAGGGTGACGTTCATTCTGCGTGGGCGCTTGCAGGAGGCGCGGCGCCCGTGACGTATCTGTTGAGGGTTTGCGTGCTGGCAACGTTGTTGCTCGGCACCGGATGCGCCAGCCTGTCACAAACCGAACGCAACCGTGCCGCCGGTGTCGCCGCTGCGGCACGCAGCACGGTGGTCAATTGCACCCAGGCCAATCGCTGTGCGCAACCCTCGCCATTGCGCGCGCTGGGCGGCGAAGCGATCACCGCCTCCACACCAGTAGCGCCGCGGCATTACGCCACCATCGTCGACCATGGCGAAGAATCGCTGGTGGCCCGGCTCAACCTGATCCGAAGCGCCACCCGCAGCATCGATCTGCAGACCTACATTTTCGATAAGGACGACAGCGCGCGCATGGTGCTGGACGCACTGGTGGACGCCGCCCAGCGCGGGGTCAAGGTGCGCATCCTGATCGATCAGTTGTCGGCGATCGCCGATCTGCAGATTCTCGGTGCGCTCGCCAGCAGCCATGAAAACCTGCAGCTGCGCATCTACAACCCCACCTTCGGCAAGGTCAAGCTCAATTACTTCGATTATGCCGGCAGCGTGCTGTGTTGCTTCCGCCGCTTCAACCAGCGCATGCACAACAAGCTGCTGGTGGTGGACGACGTGCTGGGCGTGGTCGGTGGACGCAATTACCAGGACGACTATTACGACTGGGACAGCGAGTACAACTTCCGCGACCGCGACGTGATTCTGGCCGGGCCGGAAGTGCGCGCCATGGCCGCCAATTTCGATGCGTTCTGGCGTGCCCGGCGCAGCGTACCGGCCGAGCGTCTGAACGATGTCGGGCGCCTGCTGCTGGAGCAGGGCGTGCCGACGATGCCGCCGGCCGAGTTCCGCCGGCCCGACCGGGTGGCGCGAGTGGACCGCGAAGCGCGCGACCCGCAATTCGTGCGCGACGCCTTCGTGACCCCGGCCATGCCGGTGAAGCGTGTGCTGTACGTGGCCGATCTGCCGCAAAAACACCGCCGGGAACATGCGGCCAAGGCAGTGTCCACGGCGCCGGAACTGGATGGCCTGATTGCCGGCGCGCAGCAGGAAGTGCTGCTGCAGACCCCCTACCTTGTGTTGTCCGACCAGGCGCAGGCGATCTTCCGCACGTTGCGCAAACACCCGCAGCCGCCGCGCATCGTGGTGTCGACCAATAGCCTGGCCGCCACCGACAACCCCATCGTGTATGCGCTGTCGTACAAGTTCAAACGCCGCAACATGCGCGAGCTGGGCTTCAATGTGTACGAGTTCAAGCCGTTTCCGCTCGATGCCCCGGTGGATTACGCCAACCTGGTGACGGACCCGCTCAACCCCGCCTCCGACGTCAATCAGGACAGCCGCAACAATCGCCTGATCGGCGGCAGCGCAGCGGGCAATGCGATGCGCGGCAGCAGCGGCCCGGAGGGCAACGCCAGCGCGAGCGCCGGCAGCGTGCTGCGCGGCAGTGGTGGCGGCCGTGCGCCGGGCGGGAGCGAAGTCGATCGGCGCGTGTTGCGGACCGAAACGCGGCCCTCGTTCCTGGGCACGCGCGCGGTCAACAAGCCGCTGCCGGTGACCCGCGCCGGTGCGCGCATGGGCTTGCATGCCAAGTCGTTGGTGGTGGATCGCCGCATCGGCGTGATCGGGACGCACAACTTCGACCCGCGCAGCGAAAACTACAATACCGAAGCGGCCGTGGTGATCGACGATGCGCGCTTTGCGCAGGCGTTGGCTGCCAGCATCGAACGCGACATCGCTCCGGAAAATGCGTGGACGGTGGCGCCGCGCGAAAAGCCGCCGGTGCTGAGCGGGTTGAACTACAGTGTGGGCAAGGTCTCCGAAGCCTTGCCGGTGCTGGACTTCTGGCCATGGCGCTACGCCACCAACTACCAGTTCCAGCCCGGCCCGGATTGTCCGTTTCCGCTCAAGCGCCAGGACCCGCAGTTCCGCCAGTGCTATGTGGCGGTGGGCGATTTCCCGGAGGTCAATGTCGGCCCGAAGTGGCTGCTGGTGCGCATGCTGACCGCTTTCGGCGCCGGGCTGGTACCGATTCTCTGATCGGCTGGCGTGCCACGCAGGTCGCAGCAGCGGATGCCTGACCGTGCAGCACGTTGTGGTTGGATGGACGCAGTTTGGCTGCGGATCGGCTCCTGGACGCCGGAAATCGTCGAAGCGGCTGCAGTTGCCACGGGCCAGGGTCGCGCAACGCAGCGGCGCCGCCAACGAATGCTGTCAGGCGCGGTACCACTGCCCAGTTGCATCGCACCCCAGGCGGCAGGATGCTCTTGCGCTTCCCGCTTCCCGCTTCCCGCTTCCCGCTTCCCGCTTCCCCATTCCCCATTCCCCATTCCCCATTCCCCATTCCCCATTCCCCATTCCCCATTCCCCATTCCCCATTCCCAGCCCATGACCTTCCGCGAACCCGTCGATCTAGCCGCCCTCAATGCCGCCAGCCGCGATACCTTGATCGAGCATCTGGGCATCGTCTTCACCGAGGCCGGTGACGATTGGCTGCGCGCCACCATGCCGGTGGATGCGCGTACCAGGCAGCCCTATGGCCTGCTGCACGGTGGCGCCTCGGTGGTGCTGGCCGAAACGGTGGGCAGCAGCGCCGGCAACCTGTGCGTGGATATGACGACCCAGATCTGCGTGGGGCTGGAGATCAATGCCAATCACCTGCGCGCTGCCACCCAGGGGCTGGTGACCGGCACTGCGCGGGCGGTACATGTGGGGCGTAGCACGCATGTCTGGGACATCACCATCGAAAACCCGGCCGGCAAACGCGTCTGTGTGTCGCGATTGACCCTGGCGGTGGTTCCACGCAGCAATGGCTGAGCTCGCCCGGCAGCGGCATGCACGGAACAGCGTCATCCGCTGCCGGCACTGCGCGGCGGCCACGCTGCTGTCACAATGGTTGCGCCTCCTTCCCCCGTTACCGGTTCCGTTCGTCGAATGAGCGAGTCATCCCTGGACGCCACGCGCGACGCTGGCGGCGCGTTGCGTTGGTTCCGGTATCTCTACCGGGTGCCACTGTTGTTGCTGCATCTGTGTCTCGGCCTGCCGGTCACCATGCTGTGCGTGGTGGTACCGGCGCTGGCGCGGATCCGCATCGGGCACGACGACACTCTGGAGGAGCGGATGATCCGCTGGTGGCAGGGCACCTTGATGCGCGTGTTCGGCTTCCGCCTGCGTCGCTTCGGGACGCCGCTACCGGGCGCGACCCTGTTCGTGGCCAACCACGTCAGCTGGGTGGATATCTCCATCCTGCACAGCCAGCGGGTGATGGGGTTCGTGGCCAAGCGCGAAATTGCCGGCTGGCCGCTGGTGGGCTGGCTGGCGACCAAGGGCCAGACCATCTTCCACCAGCGCGGCAATACCGAATCGCTGGGCGGGGTGCTGCAGGAAATGCTGCTGCGCCTGCAAAGCGGCAAGCCGGTGGGGGTCTTCCCGGAAGGACGTACCCGTGGGGGTACCGAAGTGGGCCCGTTCCATGCGCGCATCTTCCAGGCAGCGGTGGAAGCCGGCGTGCCGGTACAGCCGGTGGCGCTGCGGTACGGGTTGCGCGGCAACGCGCAGGCGGTGGTGGCCTTCGGTGAGCGCGAGAGTTTCTTCGCCAATATCGTGCGCCTGCTGGGCGAGCCGTCGCGGCTGGCCGAAGTGCATTTTCTCGAGCCGATTCGCGCGCTGGATATCGAAGGCCGTCGTCGCATGGCCGAGACCTCGCGCCAACGGATCGTCGCAGCGATGGAGTCCTAGCCGACGATGCGCACGCGCCTCTCCCCTGCGGTCAGCCGCAACGCCGGTGCGATACGCGCATGAACGCCTCCGACTACTTGCCGCCGCGCTGGCTGCGCAATCCGCACGTGCAATCGGTGCTGGGCAGCAGCGCCCTGCGGCGCATCCGCAGCCGCCAGTTGCTGGCCGCCAGCGGCGCTGTCACCAGCGAACATATCCTCGATGGCGGTGACGGTGTGCGCCTGCAGGGCTGGATGAGCGTCCCGCCCGGCGATGCGCCGCCACGCGGCACCGTGCTGTTGCTGCATGGCTGGGAGGGCAGCGCCGATTCCAATTACATGCGCCTGACCGCCGCGCGCCTGCTCGGTCTGGGCTACCAGGTGTTCCGGCTGAACTTCCGCGACCACGGCGGTACTCACCATCTCAATGTGGACCTGTTCCACTCCGACCGCATCGAAGAAGTGGTCAATGCCGCAGGCGATCTTTGGCGGCGTTTTCCTGCGCCGCAATTGCTGGCTGCAGGGTATTCGCTGGGCGGCAATTTCGCGCTGCGGCTGGCGCTGCGTGCGCCCGCCGCCGGCCTGCCGCTGGCGCGCGTGGCGGCGGTGTGCCCGTTGCTGGACCCGGCCGCCACCATGACCCAGCTGGAAAAGGGCCCGCAGTTCTACGATTGGTACTTCCGCCGTAAATGGCGCGAATCGCTGCTGCGCAAGCGCAAGCTGTTCCCCGAGCAGCACGGGTACGACGACGCCACCCTGGCGCTGGACATGCGCGGGCTGATGGCCTGGCTGGCGGTGAAACACACCGGGCATGGCTCGCTGGAAGCGTACTTCGACAGCTATTCGATTGCCGGCCAACGCCTGGCCAACCTGCAGGTGCCGGTCGACATCCTGATGGCCGAAGACGACCCGGTGATTCCGTTCGAAGATTTCGCTGCCTGGCAGTTGCCGGCGCATGCGCAGCTGGAAATCGCGCGCTGGGGCGGGCATTGCGGCTTTCTGGAAAACGCCCGCGGCGACGGCTTTGCCGAACGTTGGGTGGCCGAGCGGCTGGCGTCAGCGCGCCAATGATGTCGAGACGACATCCGTCCATGGATGCAATGGTCGCCGTCTTGGCAGTGGTTGTCGGTTGCGCGATGGTCTACTTCAGCGCGATCAGCCTCTACACCTATCTGCAGACCGGGGAGATCCTGTTCCGCTCACGCGCAGGGTCGGTTTCCGTGGGCGCCCATGCTGCGCTCTGGCATCTGGGCCAGGTGGTGTTTGGGGCGTTCTGCGTGGCCTATGGCGCCAGCGTGCTGCGTCGGAAGTTGGCATGCGTTTCAACCTCTGGCCGGGGCGAACGAGCGATGTGAGTTCGCACCGCCGATAACGCCCACCTTGCACGCCGGCGCCGCGCCAGACGGCAGCGTCCGTTGCACATGCAAGCCGCCGCAGCGCGCATCGTTACAATAGCGGTTTGTCCGGGACCCGCCGCCGCCATGCAAGACGCCATTCTTCAAGCCCTGCGCCGCAATGCGGCCGACGATGCGGTGGCGCTGGCCCGCGAGTGGGTCACCAACGCGCCAGACCACGCCGCCGCCCACCGCTGGCTGGCGCTTGCGCTGCAGCAGCAAGGGCAGCCGGCGCTGGCGCTGGACAGCATCGACACCGCGCTGACGCTGACGCCCGAAGACGCCGACCTGCACCTGCTGCGCGCCGGCGCGTTGCTGGCCACGCGCGATCTGTCTGCCGCCGATGCCGCGCTGTCGCGCACCACTGCGCTGGATCCCAACCAGTTCAATGCCTACGTGATGCAGGCGCATCTGGCGGTGGCGCGCGGCGATCTGGACGAGGCCGACCGGCTCAGCCGCACCGCCGCGCGGCTGGCGCCGGAACATCCGCAATTGCTGGCGGTCGATGGCGTGGTCGAGATGCGCCGCGGCCAGGACGACCGCGCGCTGTCGCTGCTGACCCGCGCTGCCGAGCAGTTGCCCGACGATGCCCGCGTGCTGTTTTCGCTGGGCTTTGCGTATCTGCAGAAAGAGCATTTCGCGTTCGCCGAGCGTGCCTTCGAGCGCGTGATCGAGCTCAATCCGCCCGGCACCGCGCTGCGCGCCTTCATTGCCCAGCTGGCCCAGCGCCAGGGCCGCCTGGACGACGCGCTGGCGGCGATGCAGGGCGTGCTCGACCAGCCCGACGGCGATCTGCCGGCCATGCGCCGGCTTGCCGGCGAGATGGAACTGCAGGCCGGTCGCCCCGATCAGGCCGCCGCGCACCTGCGCCTGGCACTGGCGCACTGGCCGGCCGACCGCCGCACGCTGCACGCGCTGCTCACCGCCTGGGAGCGGCTGGGCGCGGTGGACGATGCGCGCGACACCCTGGATGCGGCGCTGGCCACCTCGGCCACTGCGCACGACCTGTGGCTGGCGCGCCTGGCAGTAGAGCCGGTCGGTGGGCCGCAGGCGCAGGCAGTGATCGAGCGCTGGCTGCTGGCCATGCCCGAACACCTGCCGGCCCTGGAAGCGCTGATGCGCGTGCACGACATGCAGGGCCAGGCCGACGAGGCGGAAATGGTGGCGCGCCAGATCGTGGCGGTGGAGCCGGGCCGCATCAGCGGCGAGCAGCGCATTGTCGAAGCCTTGCTGCAACGCGATCCACCGGCGGCGATCGCCTGCGTCGAATCGTTGATCGAATCGCTGCCTGCACCGCAGCAGACCGTGCTGCGGCCATGGTTGGGCAATGTGCAGGACCGCGCCGGCCAGCCCGATGCCGCCGTGGGTACCTGGATGCAGTTCCACCGCGAACAGGCCCAGCATCGGTTGCCGTTGCCGCCGCAGGCAGCCAGGCAGCCGACGCAGTGGCCTGCGCTGGGCAGCATTCCCGACACCGTCACCGCACGCCCGCTGTTCGTGTGGGGCACGCCCGGCTCGCATGTCGAACGCCTGGTCGCGGTGATGGGGGCGGCCACCCCGCTGGTCCGCGGCGACCGCTATGGCACCACGCCGCCATCGGATGCGCTGCAGAGCTACCGCACCCTCGAACAGCTGGCCTCCGGCGAACTGGCACCGACGGCGCTGGTGGAAGGCTGGAAGGCGCAACTGCCGCGCCGCGGCATCGACGATGGCAATGTCATCGACTGGTTGCTGTGGTGGGACAACACCTTGTTGACCGCGCTGCGCCCGCACCTGCCCGAGGGCAGGCTGGCGATTGCGCTGCGTGACCCGCGCGACATGTTGCTGGACTGGCTCTCGGCCGGTGCGTCGGCGCCGCTGGCACTGCAATCGCCGCAACAGGCCACCGACTGGTTGCTGATCGCGCTGGAACAGCTGGCCACGCTGCACGAGCGCGACCTGTACCCCCACCGCATCATCCGGCTGGACGGGATCGAAGACGACCCGCAGGGAATTTCGACGGCCCTGGAACAGGCGTTCGGGCTGAGCTTCCCGCTGGTCGAACCGCGTGGCCCGGCGCGGTTGGCCTCCGGCCGCTGGCGCGATTACCGCGGCGTGCTCGGCGCCCAGTTCGATCTGCTCACCCTGATCGCGGTGCGCTTCGGTTACCCCCAGGACTGAGGCGCCATCAACGCGGTCGCGCCCACGGCAGGTGGGCGTGGCCGCATTCGCGTCGTTGCATCGTGTGCAGGCGCGGTACGTACGCGGCGGTAAACCCGGCCGAGCGCATCAGAAGGTTCCATGGCGGCGTCTTCCGCTGTGGCGCAGACCCAGGCACCCTGACCCGTATCGCTTCCCTCGGAGACCCGCCATGCGTCTGACCAGCAACAGCATCGAAAACGGCAAGCCCATCGCGGTGGAGTTTGCCGCCGGCACGCCGGAGGGCTTTGCGCCCAACCGCAATCCGCACCTGGCCTGGAGCGAGACGCCGGCCGGTACGCAGTCGTTTGCGCTGCTGTGCCTGGACCCGGACGTGCCGACCGTGCCCGACACCGTCGGCCGCGACGACTTGCAGATTCCCGTCGAGCAGCCACGCACCGATTTCGTGCATTGGGTCATGGCCGATATCCCCGCCGATGTGCATGAGATTGCGGCGGGAAGCTGCAGCGACGGCTTCGTGGTCAAGGGCAAGCAGCAGCCAGCCGGCCCGGCCGGTGCCCGGCAGGGCCTGAATTCCTACACCCAGTGGTTCGCCGGCAATGCCGACATGGCCGGCGACTACCGCGGCTACGACGGCCCGTACCCGCCGTTCAACGACCTGCGCGTGCACCGGTATTTCTTCCGCGTGTTCGCGCTGGACGTGGCCAAACTTGGCCTGCCCAGCAGCTTCACCGCCGCCGACGTGCTGTCGGCGATGCAGGGTCATGTGCTGGCCGAAGCGGCGTTGTACGGCACCTACACGCTGAACCCATCGCTGCGCTGAGTGATCGCGCCGATGGCGGCGGTCGCTCCATCCCCCACGACGCCAGCCACGTTCGGCCGGCGCCGCAGCACAGGCAATCCCCCTTGAAAGCATTCCAGATTGGCAATCAAACCGGCCTTGAGAGCCTGGTTGCGGTCGAGATGCCCGAACCAGTTGCAGGAGCCGGTGAGGTCATCGTCGCTCCGCGACTGGTCGGGCTGATCAACCGCGACCTGCAGATCCTGAAAGGCACCTACGGCGGCAAGCTTGCGCCTACGCGCGTTCCGGTTGCCGAGGGTGTGGGCATCGTGACCTGCGTCGGAGCCGGCGTCAGCCAGGTCGCGCCAGGCGACCGTGTCGTCAGTGGGCACTTTCCCACCTGGCTGGATGGCAGGTTCCGCGCCGAGATGTTCGCCCACGACCTGGGCGTGACCCATGACGGCTGGCTGGCCGAAAAGGTGTCGCTGCCCGCCAGCGCCTTGATCAAGGTGCCTGCGTCGCTGGAGGACGCGGATGTCGCTGCGCTGGCATCGGCCGCGGTGACTGCCTGGCACGCCCTGGTGGAAGTGGCCAGGATCAAGGCCGGCGACCTGGTGCTGTGTCTGGGAACCGGTGGCGTCTCGATGGCCGCGCTCCAGCTGGCCAAGCTCCACGGCGCCCGCGTGGCCATCACCTCGTCCAGCGACGACAAGCTCGAGCTCGCACGCCGCCTGGGCGCCGACATCACCGTCAACTACCGCACCCACCCCGACTGGGCCGAGGCGGTGATGCAGCTGTCCGGCGGCGGCGCGGACGTCGTCATCGAGACCGGCGGGCAGGACACCTTGGGCCAGTCGATCAAGGCGGCGGCCGCGAACGCGACCATCGTGGTGGTCGGCGTCACCCCGGGCGCGGCGTCGCCAATTCCCGATTACGTGGCGTTGATCCGCAAGAACGTGACCATCCGCGGGATCGCCAACGGAAGCCGGGCGATGTTCGTGGACCTGCTGCGGGCGATCGAGCAGCACCGCATCAAGACCCTGCACAGCAAGACGTTCCGGTTCGACGAGGCGCCCCAGGCCTTGGACTATTTCGCCAGGGCGCAACACGTGGGCAAGGTCCTCATCCGGTTGTGATGCGGGCGGCGGCGGCGCGTGCGAGGCCGTTGCCGGCCCAATGCTGCGGCCGCGCTAGCTGCCGGCCTCGATCATCTGGTCGAGCACGTACACCGGTTTGGCGCCAGGCTCGCTGCCGGCCGGGTAGCGGGTCACGCGCAGCACGGTGCGTATGCCGTCTTCATGGACGAAACCCTCGATCGCGCCCTCGTAGGGCTGCCATGATGTAGCGGCCTGTACGGTGGCAGGTGCGTCCGGGGCGTGCTCGCGCACTTGCAGGCAGCGGCGCGCAGGGTCGGAAACGCAGGGCACGGTATCTGCGGCTACTTCGATCAACAGCGTCTGCCCCGGCCCGCCATACCGGGTGTCCGCAGTGGGCGTGCCGCCGAAGATCAGCACAGTGCCGTCGCTGCGGGTCAGGGTCAGGCGGGGCGCAGCTGCTGCGTTGTCCATGATCACTGCGAAGCGCCCGGACAACAGGTCGCTGGCCGCGCGCTCCTGCGCCATCCGGCGTGCATCGGCGCACATTCGCTTGCTCGAGACCACCCGGCCAATCTGCACGTGCGCCTCGGCCACGCTGTAGTTGGCGCCCAGCGCGTTGCAGGTCTGGCTGACCTGGATGCGCTGATCGCCGAAATCCAGTTGCACTGGCGGCACGCCGTCGACGAACAGGCTGCGCAAGGCCGTGCCATGCGCATCGCTGGCCCGCTGCAGGTGCCAGTGCTGCGCGCGCAAGGCGGCGCGCAACGGGACATTGTCCGTGTCAGGGGGGACGGCGACCGGCGCCCGCGCAGCAACGTGGCTGGAGCCGGGCGGGTCCGGCGATGCACCCGACCCGCAGGCCGTCACGCCTGCCGCCAGCAATGCTGGGGCCAAGAACACGGCACGCATGCGCAGCTCCCGGTGATCGATGCGCCAGTGATACCGCCAGCGTGCGCCCGGGGCAATGACCGGCGTCACGACGTGGACGCCCCAAAGCCGCCAATCAAGCGAGTGCATCCAATATCAGGCGGGGCGGCCGCTGCCCGGAATCGGCTGGCAGCGCTCGTACGCGGCAGTGCCGAACGCGCCACCCACAACTTCTTGGGGACGGCGCTTTACGTTGTTGGCCGCCCCTGGCCTGCACATCGCACCCGTCTCGGAGTGCAGGCAGGCGGTGCCGTGGCGTGTCAGCCCGCAGCCGCCGGCAGCCACAGCAGCAGGGCGGCGCCCAGCAGCATGCGGTACACCGCAAACACCGTGAAACGGTGCTTCTTGATATAGCCCAGCAGCCACTTCACCACCACAAAGCCGGTGATGGTCGCTGCCACGAAGGCCACAGCCACGTCGGCCCAGTTTTCGGTGCCGAAACCGCCTTCCTTGTACATCTCCAGCAGCGCGTAACCGCTGGCCGCGAACATGGTCGGAATGCCCACCATGAACACGAAGTCCGCCGCTGCCGAGCGCTTGCTCAGGCCCAGCAGCATCGCGATGAAGATCGTCGAGGCCGAGCGTGACGTACCGGGAAAAACACCGGCCACGACCTGCGCCAGGCCCACTGCAATGGCCACCTTCCAGGTCACCACATCGCGCTCGGGCAGCTTGCCGGCGAAGTGTTCGGCCACCAGCATCCACACCCCGCCGATCAGCAACGCCCAGGCGACCGGTTGCAGCGTTTCGGGCAATTGCCAGCCGGCCTTGCGCACGATCAGCCCGACCACCGCGGTGACCAGGAAGGCCACGCCTACCTTGAGCACGTAGTCGCGGTTGGCGCGCTCGCCCAGGCCGGTGGCCAGGCTCCACAAGCGCTGCCGCAGCGCCAGGCAGATGGCCAGGATCGCGCCGGCCTGGATGACGATATTGAAGAAGTCAGAACGGCGTCCGAGCCATTGTTCGGCGATCAGCAGGTGGCCGGTGCTGGAGATCGGCAGAAATTCGGTGAGGCCTTCGAGAATGCCCAACAACAGGGCGGAAATCAGATCGGACATCGGACTGGGCAGGGGTGAGGGAGGCGCCAGGATAGTGCATTGCGACATGCACCACATCGGTGCGGCGTGTGTCCATTTTTGCACCTGAATAGTGCAATACGGATTTTACGGTCGCGAGCGATGTAAGCAAAATCAAGGGCTTGTGAAGTGCCAGGGCTTGGCACGGTCCCTGCTGTAGTCCCGCCCACGAGCCACTTAACTCCTGCCTGAGGTTTCTTCCGATGTCCGTGGAAAATGTTGAAAAGCTGATCAAGGACAACAAGGTCGAGTTCGTCGACCTGCGCTTCGTCGATATGCGTGGTGTACAGCAGCACATCACCTTTCCGGTCAATATCATCGAGCCGGCGCTGTTTGAAGAAGGCAAGATGTTCGACGGCAGTTCGATCGCGGGCTGGAAGGGCATCAACGAGTCGGACATGGTGTTGCTGCCGGACGCCGGTACCGCGTATCTGGATCCGTTCTTCGCCGATCCGACCATCGTGCTGACCTGCGACATCCTCGACCCGGCCACCATGCAGAGCTATGAGCGCGATCCGCGCGGCATCGCCAAGCGCGCCGAGGCCTATCTGAAATCCTCCGGCACCGCCGACCAGGCGTTCTTCGGCCCGGAGCCGGAATTCTTCATCTTCGATTCGGTGCGCTTTGCCAACGACATGGGCCACACCTTCTTCCAGGTGGGTTCGGAAGAAGCGGCCTGGAACACCGGCGAAAAGTACGACGGCGGCAACAGCGGTTACCGCCCGGGCGTGAAGGGCGGCTACTTCCCGGTTCCGCCGACCGACAGCCTGCACGACCTGCGCGCGGAAATGATCAAGACGCTGGAACAGGTCGGCATCGAAACCGAAGTGCACCACCACGAAGTGGCCACCGCCGGCCAGTGCGAGATCGGCACCAAGTTCAGCTCGCTGGTGCAGAAGGCCGACGAACTGCTGACGATGAAGTACATCATCAAGAACGTCGCCTACCGCAACGGCAAGACCGCCACCTTCATGCCCAAGCCCATCGTGGGCGACAACGGCTCGGGCATGCACGTGCACCAGTCGCTGGCCAAGGGCGGCGTCAACCTGTTCACCGGCGACGGCTACGGCGGCCTGTCGCAGCTGGCGCTGTGGTACATCGGCGGCATCTTCAAGCATGCCCGAGCGATCAACGCCTTCGCCAACTCCGGCACCAACAGCTACAAGCGTCTGGTCCCGGGCTTCGAGGCGCCGGTGATGCTGGCCTATTCGGCGCGTAACCGTTCGGCGTCGTGCCGCATTCCCTGGGTCACCAATCCGAAGGCGCGCCGCATCGAAATGCGCTTCCCCGATCCGTTGCAGTCCGGCTACCTGACCTTCACCGCGCTGATGATGGCCGGCCTGGACGGCATCAAGAACCAGATCGATCCGGGCGCACCGAGCGACAAGGACCTGTACGACCTGCCGCCGGAAGAAGAGAAGCTGATCCCGCAGGTTTGCTCCAGCCTGGACCAGGCGCTGGAAGCGCTGGACAAGGACCGCGAGTTCCTTAAGGCCGGCGGCGTGATGAGCGACGACTTCATCGACGGCTATATCGCGCTGAAGATGCAGGAAGTCACCAAGTTCCGTGCTGCGACCCACCCGTTGGAGTACCAGCTGTACTACGGCAACTGAGTTCCACCGCGGTGATGGCGGAGGCCCCCCTCCCACTTCCGTCATCGCCGCACACTTGTTCGAGCGATCCGTGGCCCCGGCCGTGGATCGCAGGGGTATTGAGAGAGCACATCGTTCGCGGCGCGCGGGCCTGACCTCTCCCACGAGGCGGATGCATGACATCTGCTGGGGTCCGCGCAATCGCGAACGATCGGATGCCGGGGTAGGCATCCAGGTGACTGACACCGCCGGGCGGCGCAATGCCGGCCGATTCTTTCCACCATTCGGGGTATGCGCATGAAATTGATCACCGCCATCATCCGGCCGTTCAAGCTCGACGAGGTCCGCGAGGCCTTGTCTGCAGCAGGCGTGTCGGGCATCACCGTGACCGAGGTCAAGGGCTTCGGGCGCCAGAAAGGCCACACCGAGCTGTACCGCGGCGCTGAGTACGTCGTCGACTTCCTGCCCAAGATCAAGATCGAAACGGTGGTCACCGACGACCGCCTGGACGCGGTGGTCGAAGCGATCCAGAACGCCGCCGGCACCGGCAAGATCGGCGACGGCAAGATCTTCGTGACCGCGATCGAGCAGGTGGTGCGCATCCGCACCGGCGAGATCGGCGCCGATGCGCTCTGACCCCACCAGCCCCGGAGTTCGTATGAAGACAGCTCTTTTTGCCGGGTGGAAAGCCCGGTTCTACAGCGTGTGCATGCTGATGCTGTTCAGCGCGCTGATGGTGGGCGGCATGGGCAGTGCGCATGCGCAGTCCACGCCGCAGGTCACCCCGCTGCCGACCGAGCCGGTCACCACCGAACCGCTGCCGTCGGCGCAGCCGGCCGCCCCGCCGGCCGCCGCCGCCGAAGCCGCACCGGTCGTGGAGAAGGGCGATGTCGCCTGGATGCTGACCTCCACCTTGCTGGTGTTGCTGATGGTGGTGCCGGGCCTTGCGCTGTTCTACGGCGGCATGGTGCGCGCCAAGAACGTGTTGTCGGTGCTGATCCAGGTGGCGGTGGTGTTCTCGCTGCTGACCGTGCTGTGGGTGTTCTACGGCTACAGCCTGGCGTTCTCCGGCGAAGGCGCGTGGATCGGCAATCTGGACAAGGCGTTGCTCAAGGGCGTCACCATCGAAACCCTGGCGGCGACCTTCACCAAGGGCGTGAGCCTGCCGGAATACGTGTTCGTGGCGTTCCAGGCGACCTTCGCCGGCATCACCGGCGCGCTGATCGTCGGCGCCTTTGCCGAACGCGCCAAGTTCGCGGCGGTGCTGCTGTTCTCGGCGATCTGGTTCACCTTCGGCTACCTGCCGCTGGCGCACATGGTCTGGGCCACCGGTGGGTATCTGTTCGGGTTGGGCGCGTTGGATTTCGCCGGCGGCACCGTGGTGCATATCAACGCCGGTGTTGCCGGCCTGGTCGGCGCCTACTTCGTCGGCAAGCGTGCCGGACTAGGACGTGAGGCAATCAAGCCGCACAACGTGACCCTGACCTTCGTCGGTGCCTCGCTACTGTGGGTGGGCTGGTTCGGCTTCAACGCCGGTTCCAATCTGGAAGCCAATGCCGGTGCGGCGCTGGCCTTCCTCAACACCTTGCTGGCCACCGCCGCCGCCATCCTGGGCTGGTCGCTGACCGAGAAGATCATCAAGGGCAAGTCGTCCGCCCTGGGCGTGGCCTCGGGCATGGTCGCCGGCCTGGTCGGCATCACCCCGGCCTGCGGCACGGTGGGCCCGTTCGGCGCGATCGTCATTGGTCTTGCCGCCGGTGTGCTGTGCGTGTGGGGCGTCACCGGTCTGAAGCGCCTGCTCGGTGCCGACGACAGCCTGGACGTGTTCGGCGTGCATGGCCTGGGCGGCATCATCGGCGCCATCCTGACCGGTGTGTTCTCGGCGGCCTCGCTGGGCGGCCAGAAGGGCGGCGATTACGACATCGTCCACCAAGTCGGCATCCAGGCGCTGGGCGTCGGGATCACGGTCGGCTGGATCGGCGTGGTGTCGGTGGTGGGGTTCGTGGTTGCCAAGCTGGTGTTCGGCCTGCGCGTGAGCGAAGAAGCCGAGCGCGAGGGCCTGGACATCACCTCGCACGGCGAAGCCGCGTACGAGTCGTGAGCATGCACACCCGCGGCCGCGCTGCCGCGGGTGGCGCAACGACCCGGCCGGGACCGCCCAGCCGGGTCCGTTTTCCCCCGTCGCCCGTTGGGCGCGGAACCACTGCCGAGGTGCCTGCATGACCAGCCCCACGCCCGTGACTGCCGGCGCGGATGCACGCTGGAGCGGTGGGCCCCGCCGCCGTCTGGCCAGCATTGTTTCAACGCACGCTTCGCTTTGCGCGCCATCCGCGCATTTCCATTCTGTTTGCACTAAATTGGTGCAATGGTGACGTCCTCCTCCATGCCATCGCTGGACAGCCTGGGCACACCGGTCGCCTGGGCCGACCGCGAGGGCCGCGTGCTGGGCGTCAACCCGGCGTTTGCCCGCTGGCTCGGGGTCAGTGCACGGCGGTTGGTCGAACAGCCCCTGGCCGCGCTGGAAGTGCAGGGCGATGCGCTGGCGCGCTTCCTGCTCAACGACGAGCGCGACATATTGCGTCTGCACCGGCTGGCGCTGGGCCTGCCCAACGACGCGCCGCGCTTTGCCGAAGGCTGGCTGTCGCGGCTGGACGATGGCGGCTGGCTGCTGGAAACCCACCCGGTCGACGAATTCCCCGCGCTCGATCCCACCCACGCCCTGCCCAACGCCTTGAGCGCTGCGCTCAAAGGGTTGGCGCACGAACTGCGCAATCCGCTGGCCGGGCTGAAGGGCGCCGCGCAGCTGCTGGCACGCCGCGCGGCCGGGCGCGACGAAGACGAACGCGAGCTGATCGAGCTGATCGGCACCGAGATCGAGCGCCTCAATACCTTGCTCGAACGGCTGCTGTCGCCCACCCCGGCGCGCCCGCACGACCGCCTCAACATCCATGTGGTGCTCGAACGGGTGTTGCGCCTGGCCGAAGCCGAGGGCGGCTGGTCGGTGCAGGTGCAGCGCGACTACGACCCCAGCATTCCCGACATTCTGGGCGATGGCGACCGCCTGACCCAGGCGGTCTGGAACCTGGTGCGTAACGCCTTCCAGGCCGGCGCCACGCGCGTGACGCTGCGCACCCGCGTCGAGCATGGCCAGCGCATCCGCGACCGCGTGCATGCGATGTCGCTGCGGCTGGAAATCATCGACGACGGCGGCGGCGTGCCGGAAGAACTGGCCGAGCACCTGTTTCTGCCACTGGTCAGCGGCCGCGCCGAAGGCAGCGGGCTGGGCCTGGCGCTAGCCCAGCAGGTCTCGCGCGAACACCACGGCACGCTGACCTATCGCTCGCGTCCGGGCCATACCGTTTTCACCCTGCTGCTGCCCGAGCTGGCCGGCGATCACGACAAGGAGCATCTGCATGGCTGAGACCGCCGCCGTATCCCACATCTGGGTGGTCGACGACGACCGGTCGGTCCGTTTCGTGCTGTCCACCGCCTTGCGCGATGCCGGCTACGCTGTGGACGGCTTCGACAGCGCCGCTGCCGCGCTGCAGGCGCTCGGCATGCGGCCCACGCCGGATTTGCTGTTCACCGACGTGCGCATGCCCGGCGAAGACGGCCTGACCCTGCTCGACAAACTCAAATCCAAACACCCGCAATTGCCGGTGATCGTGATGTCGGCCTATACCGACGTTGCCAGCACCGCCGGTGCCTTCCGCGGCGGCGCGCACGAGTTCCTGTCCAAGCCGTTCGACCTGGACGACGCGGTGGCACTGGCTGCGCGCGCGCTGCCGGACGCCGATGCCGGCGTCGAAGAAATCGTCGTCACGCGGCTGGCCGAGGGCTCGGCCTCGTTGATCGGCGACACGCCCGCGATGCAGGCCTTGTTCCGCGCGATCGGACGCCTGGCGCAGGCGCCGCTGTCGGTGCTGATCAATGGCGAAACCGGTACCGGCAAGGAGTTGGTCGCGCGCGCGTTGCACAACGAATCCCCGCGCGCGCGCAAACCCTTCGTCGCGCTCAACACCGCCGCCATCCCGGCCGAATTACTGGAAAGCGAGTTGTTCGGCCACGAAACCGGCGCGTTCACCGGGGCGACCAAACGGCATATCGGCCGCTTCGAACAGGCCGATGGCGGCACGCTGTTTCTGGACGAAATCGGCGACATGCCGTTGCCGCTGCAGACCCGCCTGCTGCGCGTGTTGGCAGAGAACGAATTCTTCCGCGTTGGTGGGCGCGAATTGATCCGCGTCGATGTGCGCGTGATCGCCGCCACCCACCAGGACCTGGAGGCGCTGGTCGAACAAGGCCGCTTCCGCGCCGATCTGCTGCACCGCCTGGATGTGGTGCGCCTGCAATTGCCGCCGCTGCGCGAACGGCGCGGCGACATCGCGCAACTGGCCGAAAATTTCCTGGCCATGGCCGGGCGCAAACTCGACATGCTGCCCAAGCGGCTGTCGTCGGCCGCGCTGGAAGACCTGCGCCAGTACGACTGGCCCGGCAACGTGCGCGAACTGGAAAACGTGTGCTGGCGCCTGGCGGCGCTGGCGACCTCGGACATCATCGACGTGGTCGACGTGGACGCCGCACTGGCGCGCGGCGGCCGTCGTCACCGCAGCGGTCGCAGCGATGGGCAGTGGGACGACATGCTTTCCAGCTGGGCCGCGCAACGCCTGAGCGAAGGTGCCCAGGGCCTGCACGCCGAAGCGCGCGAGCGCCTGGACAGGACCTTGCTCGAAGCGGCCTTGCAACTCACCCAGGGCCGCCGCGCCGAAGCTGCCGCCCGCCTGGGCCTGGGCCGCAACACGGTCACCCGCAAACTCGGCCCGGGGCGCAAACGTCGCTGATTTGGGTCTAACGCCCCTCTCCCATGAGAGAGGGGTGAGGGTGCCTGTGCCGATGCAGGCGCGACTGCATGCGCACCGATCCAACGTGGCCTTGATCGAGCCGAGGCTGCCCGACATTGCCCGCGGCAAGCGTCGATGCGTGGCACGCCGCCGCATCCGGTGTCTGTCGATAACGCCACCCCAGCCCTGCCGTGCCGACGCCGTCGTCCAGGCAGTTCGCACCGTGCCTGGCGCCGCGCACACCATCTGGCAATCCGACCCAGCACACCAACCCAGCACACCAACCCAGCACACCAACCCAGCACACCAACCCAGCACACCAACCCAGCACACCAACCCAGCACACCAACCCCGTAAACTCCTGCGCTGCCAGCGGGTGCATTTCATGACACGTGAACATGCGCCCGCATAGGTTTCCAGCCTGATCAGGAGAACTGCTCGATGCGTTACCGGTCGCCCACGATCGTTGCCCTCACCGCGCTGGCGCTGGCCGCCTGCAGCAGCACGCCGCCGCCGCCCAAGGCGCCTCCGCCGCCAGCGGCGCGGGTGGTGCCTGCGCGCCCGGTGCAGCAAGCCGAGGCTGCGCTGGCATCTGCCTCGGGCAGCCTGGTCAGCGGTCGGGTGGTGCTGGTGCCGGCGCTGCAGGGTATCCGCCTCACTGGCACCATCGGCGGCTTGCGGCCGGGCGGTGTGTCCGGATTCCATGTGCACGAACGCGGCGATTGCAGCGCGGCCGATGCCAGCAGCGCCGGCGCGCATTTCAACCCGGGTGGTGCGCCGCACGGGCGTGCCGGCGGCGGCGCGCATCATCTGGGCGATATGGACAATCTGCGTGCAGACGCCGAAGGCGTGGTGCATCTGGACATGATCCTGTCCGGCATCAGTCTGGGCGACAGTGCTCCGACGGATGTGATCGGCAAATCGCTGATCGTGCATGCCGACCCCGACGACTATCGCAGCCAGCCCAGCGGCAATGCCGGTGCGCGCCTGGCCTGCGGCGTCATTCGCGTCACTCAATGGGGCACGCCCCCTTCGCAGCCCTGAGTCGGGGCATCAACGGCTGCAGTTGCGGCCTTTCTTCAGGAGTTCTCCATGCGTATTGTTCCGACCACCTTGTTTCTGGCCACCGCCCTGGTGCTGACCGCGTGCAAGCGCGACGAACCGGCGCCGGCCGAGCCGGCACCTGCACCGCAGGCCAGCACGCCGGCCGAAGCGGCGCATGGTGGCGAACACGCCGCTTCCATGGTCACCGAAGCGGCAGCCACCACCACCGCAACCGCCGAGCTAAAGCCGACCAAGGGTAATGACGTCAAAGGCACGGTGACGTTCAAGACCGTGGACGGTGCGCTGCGTGTCACCGGCCAGCTCAGCGGCCTCAAGCCCAATACCGAGCACGGCTTCCACATCCACGAAAAGGGCGATTGCAGCGCACCGGACGGCAGCAGCGCCGGCGGTCACTTCAACCCGTCCCAGTCCGATCACGGCAACATCAGCGCCGACCCGCATCACGGTGGCGACATGCCCAACATCACCGCCGACGCGCAGGGTAACGCCAGCATCGACGGCCCGGTCTCCAGCAACGTCAACCTCGGCAAGGCCGACAAGTTCGATATCGCCGGCCACGCGGTGATCGTGCATGCCGACGCAGACGACTACAAAACCCAGCCCACCGGCAACGCGGGCGGCCGCCTGGCCTGCGGTGTGATCACCACCGACAACGCGCAGGCGCCGGCCAAGTAAGTGCTCTGCGACCGTTGTCGATGCACGGCAACGGTTGAATAACGACGAACGCTGTGGTCGATGTCGGCCGACGTGCCGATGGATGTGCAGGCAGCGCGGGAGCGCACACACCAACGCCGTGGCGATATCGTCGCGGCGGTGGCGTTTGATTAGGCGCGTGGTGCAGCGTCGAAGCTTCGGTCCGACCGCGCTATGGCGCGCGTGCGGATGCATGCGCCTGGATGCGGCGGCTTGCCGATGCAGTAAGCGCAACCCGTGCGCATCCAGCGCAGCGATTGTTGAACGATCGCCGCGAACGCCGCCTTCCACTGCCCCTGGCGATCACCCGGCACTCGCTCGCGGGCGGTCATTGTGCTTCCCCAGACGCAGTTATCTGTTGTCCAAGGCCGGTCGGGCCAGAGCCAGGCGAACAAGCGGACGGTTCGCCTGGAGGCAGTGCATGGCTTCAAGGAGATCGAACCGGTGGCTTCCAGCCGGCCAATCGCGCGTTGTTGATCGATCACTGCATGCGGCTCACCCGGCAGCGATCACTCAATAATTCGCCCACAAGCCCGGTGTTGCCAATTCCAGCAGATGCGCATCGGGATCGCGGAAGTAAATGCTTTGCCCGCCGCCCGGCCATTGCGTGCGGCCTTCGATGGCGACCCCGCAGGCATGCAGGTGATTTTCCCAGCTGGGCAGGGCATCGTTTGCGATGGCCAGTGCGAAATGCTGGCGCCCGTTGCCGTCATGCGGCGGAATCGTGCCGCCCGGCAGCGTAACCGTCGCCGAGGTGCTGCCTTGCAGGAACAGCAGCAGGACCTGCGCAGGCGCGATGGCGTAGGCGGCCATGCGCGTATCGCGATGCATCGGTTGCAGCCCCAGCACGCGGGCGTAGAAGGCGCATGCCCGATCCAGGTCCGCAACATACACGCCGGTTTCCAGCACGCCCTGCAGCGCTGGGGGCAAGGCCGCCGGCGTCTGGCTCACGCCGCCAGCGCCTGCCGCGGATCCTGGCCCGGCTCAATATGCACGTACAGCACCGGCAGCCCATGCGCTTCCAGCACGGCGGCCATCTGCCGCTGGCGTGCCAGATAGTGCTCGTACACCCCGCGCAGGCGTTCGCAGTCTTCGCGGTCGTGCGCGTAGTAATCGCACCAGCCTGCCGGGTCGAACAAGGCGATGCGCACTTCGCCGTCGATGTAGCGCAACACCGGTTCGGGGGGCTGCTCCAGCCACTCTTCGGTATACGGTGCCAGCAGTGCGGCTTCGATGAGGGGCCACAGCGGCGCCAGGCCCTGATTGTCATACTGCATCGACATCATCGCCGCCAGATCGTTGGCGGTGAGATATCGCGCATGCTCGATGCGGGCGCCGAAGCTTTCCTGCGCCAGCAAGGCGGTGTCGGCCTGCGCCATGCCCTGAGCAAGCAAGATTTCTTCCATTGCATCGGCCACGGTGGCAACCGTCTGCGGGTCGCCGGACAGCAGGAACGGCAGCACGCGCAACCCACCGCCGACCAGTTGCGCATCGGCCTGGAACGGCAGCGGAATCTCGCCTTGCGCGTCGGCACCGAAGGCCAGCACCCGCGGGCCCTGGTCGCGCCCGGGTGCACGCGCCTGCAGCTCTTCCAGGCGCCGATGCAGCGGCCAGCCGGGCCGCAACACTTCCGACGGATCGAAATGCGCCAATGCCACGCTCAGTTCCAGATCGCGGACTTCCGGGATCCACTGCGCCAGGTCGCGGCCGATGCGTTCGGCCAGCATGCCGGCCTGCGCCGGCGCCAAGGCCCCGCGCTCGGGGGCGCTTCCGCCGGTCAATTCCAGCGCCAGCACACCCATGGCGGTTACGCCGTGTTCGGTCTTGCTCATGATTCGCGGTTGGCCCATCACGGGGTCGAAGCTACACTGCGGCCATTATGCCTGCCGGCCCTGTGCAGGCCATGTCCCCGAGTCCCCCATGCCAGGTCAACCGATGCCCGCAGCCCGTCCCGTCGCCATTCTGGGCGGCGTTCGTATCCCGTTCTGTCGTCAGAACACCGCGTACGCGGACGTGGGCAACCTGGGCATGTCGGTGCGCACGCTGGGCGCGTTGGTCGAGCGCTTCGGGTTGCATGGGCAGCAATTGGGCGAAGTGGCGATGGGCGCGGTGATCAAGCACTCCGCGGACTGGAACCTGGCGCGCGAGGCGGCGCTGTCGTCGGGTCTGTCGCCGCTGACGCCGGCCATCACCCTGCAGCGCGCCTGCGGCACCAGCCTGGATTCGGTCATCACCATCGCCAACAAGATCGCGCTGGGGCAGATCGACTCGGGCATCGGCGGCGGCTCCGACACCACCTCCGAAGTGCCGATCGTGTACGGCAAGAAGTTGCGCGCACGGCTGCTGGCCGCCAACCGCGCCAAGGCCACCGGCGACAAGCTCAGGGCGCTGCTGCGCGGCTTCAAGCTGGCCGAGCTCAAGCCCGAATTCCCCGGCGTGGCCGAGCCGCGCACCGGCAAGAGCATGGGCGACCATTGCGAGGACATGGCCAATGAATGGAACATCTCGCGCGATTCGCAGGACGAATGGGCGGTGGCCTCGCACCACAAGCTGGCCGCTGCCTATGAGCGCGGTTTCTTCGACGCGCTGATCGCGCCGTTCCGCGGCGTCTCGCGCGACAACATCCTGCGCGCCGACACCTCGCTGGAAAAACTCGCGACCTTGCGCCCGGCCTTCGACAAGACCTCCGGCCGTGGCACGTTGACCGCGGCCAATTCCACCCCGCTCACCGATGGCGCCGCCGCGGTGCTGCTCTCCAGCGAAGCCTGGGCGTTGGCGCATGGCCACACGCCGATGGCCTACCTGCGCGATGCACAGGTGGCGGCAGTCGACTTCGTGCATGGCGAAGGCCTGCTGATGGCGCCCACCATTGCGGTGCCGCAGATGCTGGCGCGCCAGGGCCTGACCCTGCAGGACTTCGATATCTACGAAATCCACGAGGCCTTCGCCGCGCAGGTGCTGTGCACGCTGCGCGCGTGGGAGAGCGAGGACTACTGCCGCAACCGGCTGGGCCTGGACGCGCCGCTGGGTCGCATCGACCCGGACAAGATCAATCCGCTGGGCTCGTCGCTGGCCACCGGCCATCCATTCGCCGCCACTGGCGCACGCGTGGTGGCCACCGCTGCCAAGCAGTTGGAAGAGCGTGGCGGCGGCCGCGCGTTGATTTCGATCTGCACCGCCGGCGGCATGGGCGTGGTGGCCATCGTCGAGCGCTGATGCCGCTGCGCGGTATGGGATTGGGCATGGGTGATCCGGGATTCGCAGGCGCAGTCGCCGCCTTTGTGAATCCTCTCCTTCATTCCATCGCTGCGCGTGGCAACAACGCAACGTCAACTTCTTCGATGGAGTAGATGCCCACTTGGCGAGCATTCGCCTTGTTCTTGGGGGTGCAATGCGGCGGTACGCACATCGCATACCGCCGCTGTCTCCACTACAGGATGCGATCGTCCGCTGCGTGCGGATCGATTGGCGCGGGGTCGTACGTGGTGATGACCGGCTCGCGCAACGACTGCTGTGGCATGACGTCCTGCACCGGTTCGCCACGTGCGGCGCGCAAGGCATTGGCATAGCAATGCTGTGCCGACAGCAGGTCGCCGGAGGCGGCAAAACCGTGTCCCAATTCTTCCCAGGCCTCGCTGCCGGCGCCGCTTGCGATGGCGCGATGCAGGAATTCCTCGGCCTGCGACCACTGCTGCTGGTGACGCGCGAGCCGCGCCAGTGTCAGCAACAGCCCTGGGCTGTCGGGATATTGGGTCAGCCAGCGCTGCGCGCTGGCGCGGCGCGAATCGTATTTTTCCAGCGGCAGCACGCCGTACAGGCGCACAAGCGATTCGTCCCATTGCGCGTCCAGCGCCTGCTCCAGGCTGTGCACGGCGGCATCGTCCCAATGCAGCACGGCCGCACGTTGCGCGTAGGCGCCCACCACTGCCGGCGTGGTGCGTAATGCTTTGGGCAATGCTTCCCAGCGCTCGGCCAGTGCATTGGCGTCGCTGGCCTGCAACAGGGTCTGCTCGGCCAGCGTCGCTTCCAGCGTGCTGTAAGCATCGGGCGCCAAGACCGCCTGCTGACGCAGCGCACCGAGCTGGCCATAGGCTTCGTCGGCGCGACCGATCTGCGCCAGGGCATGGGTGCGCAAGAGCAGGCCGCGTGCCGGCAACGGCTGCGCGTTGGCGCTATCCAGTGCATTGATTGCGTCGACCGGGCGCTGGCGCGCCAGGTGCCGCTCGCCCTGCAACAGCGCATATCCTGTCGGGTCGCGCTCGGCCAGTTGCTTTGCAAGTGCCGTGGCCGCCGCATCGTCGCCGCGCGCATCGGCCACGCGCACTGCGCTGGCCAGGGCAATGCCGCTCACCTCGTCGTCTTCGCTGGCACTGACCAGCAGCCGCTCGGCGCGTTGCCATTGGCCATGATCGGCAGCGCGCAGACCTTCGATCAAACGCGCACGGCCCTTGTTGCGGCGGTACTTGCCCCACACGCGGAACGGCAGGCTGATCAACGTCCATAGCAACCACAGCACCAGCAAGGCGATCAGCAGGATCAGCAGCGCCTGCGGCATGGCGGCGTGATAGTCGTTACCTCCCACACTGACAACGACGTTGCCAAGGTCGTAACTGTTCTGGTGCGATAGCCACTGTGCGCCGAGCACGCCCAGCGCCACGGCAACCAGCAGAATCAAGACGGTACGCAACACTTTC
The DNA here is from genome assembly GCF_008801575.1 of Xanthomonas cissicola. GTDB lineage: Bacteria > Pseudomonadota > Gammaproteobacteria > Xanthomonadales > Xanthomonadaceae > Xanthomonas > Xanthomonas cissicola. The sequence continues at coordinate 25,947 of NZ_VZPL01000024.1, forward strand.
ATTGGGTGGATCTCCCTTCACGCATGGCCTGCAGTTGCAGCAGGGTGGTGCCCAGTTCCGGCATGCGCGGACGCAGTGGCGCTTGTTGCAGGCTGCGCAAGCGCGCACGCAGCTGACGACGTTGCGGCGAATCCGGCCAGAGCCGGGTAGTCCAGGTCTCCACGCGGCGCAGCGATTGCGCAAAACCGGCGGCATCGCCACGTTCCGCGGCCGCGCGGGCCAGGCTGATTTCGATCTGCACTGCATCGCGCGCAGCATGCCGGTCGCCGCCGGTAAGCAAGGCGTCGCCGCGGCTGGGACGGATGTCCACCAGCGGCGCCAGCGCCTTTTGCCACCACGGTTGCGCCGCGTCGCTGGCCTGCGCGGTCTGTTCCGGCAGGCGCTGCAACTCGGCGGCCAAGGCGTCCAGATTCTTGCCGGCCTCCGCCTGCGGGCCGGCCCCGAGACGCTCCAGCGCATCGCGTTCCTGCACCAATGCCTGACGCAGATTGAGATAACCGGGGTCGTCGATGCCGTTGAGTGCGCCGTTGGCCAGCGCATAGGCGCGCCGCGCGCCATCGGCATCGCCGGCGATGCTCAGGCGCTGCTGGCCAAGCCGCAGCAGCAGCTCCACTTCATCCAGGCGCAGCGCCTGTGCGCCATGACGGTTGGGGTCGGCCAGCTTTTGCACGGTGTCTTCGAGCAATGCGCTGCGCTGAATCAGGCCCAGCATCTCGTCGCGCAGGACGCGGTTGGTGGCCGCCGCGTCCTGCAGACGCTCGTTGGCCAGGCGCTGATCGCGGCGCAGCGTTTCCAGCATTTGCTGGGTGCCGTCCCAGCGTTGCTGCTGCGCCTGCGCGGCCTGCAGCTGCGTTGCCTGATAGTTCTGCCACGCGCGCCAGCCCAGCAGCAGCGCCACACCGACGGCCGCCACGGCCACGACAAGCAGCAGCCATGCCAAGGGAAAGCGTCGCGCAGGAGCGGGCATTTCGGTCATTCGGACATCCTCGGGCAGTCACGACCGGCGCAGGCGCCGCAGTCATCGCACACAGCATGGCGTGCAGCGCCGGACGGCGGCAAGCTGTGCTTGAGTTCGCAGTTCAGCAAGGTCGCGGTGGTGTCATGACCGCCGCCTCAGCAGCAGCGGCGAGCTGCAGCGGCAACGGGCCTTCTGCGCGCATGCCATGCGCGAAGCCGGCGGCATGTGCGGCGTCGAGCATACGATCGCTGGATGCCACGACCGGACGCTGTTGCCACGCAGCGACCAGTTCGGCAGGGAGCTGTTGCAGAACCAGCGTCAGCGCTTCGGCGCTACTGAGCGCCAGCACGCTGCGCGGCAGTGCAAGCGACAACGCCTGGATGGCCGAGGCGCGCAAGCGCAGCGGGACGCGTTGATAGACATCGGCACGCACGATGCGCGCACCGCGCTGCTGCAGCGTTGGCGCCAGCATGCCGCGTCCGCCGGGGGCGGTGATCAGCCCGACGGCCTGTAGCGGCGCCTGCAGCAACGGCAGCGCAAGCAGGCCTTCGCTGTCCATGCGCGCCGGCCGCACCACGGTGTCGATGCCGCAGGCGTGCAATGCGCGCGCAGTGCCGTCGCCCACGCTGACCCAGTGCGCCTGCGCCGGGCGCTGCAGCGGCGCCAGACGATGCGCCGCCTGCACTGCCGCCGGGCTGGTGAAAATCGCAATCGGTGCTGCCAGCGCCTGCCGCAGCGCGTCTCGCGCTTGTGCGGTGTCATGGGTCTGCAAGCGCCATGGCGACAGCGCAAGTACCCGTCCGCCATGCCGCGCAACTGCCCGCCGTAGCGGCGCATGTTCACCGCTGGGGCGCAGCGAGATCAGGGTCCAGGCAGCATCGGAATGGGCAAGGCCGGTCATGGCGTGATTATGCGAGAGCGCCGGTCACCTGCGGCGCAATGTCGCCGCATCCAGGGGTGCCAGTGCGCATCGATGACGAAGTGCCGGCCGCCGGAGCGATGTTTTTGGCACCCTGACTGGCGCCCTTCGACTCGATCCAGAACCTCTTGCAACCGCTGGGAATCCGGTCACGATCCTGGCCGACAACCGTGCTGGAGCGGCGAAGTGATCAAGTCCTACCTTATCAATATGCAGCGCAGCGGCGACCGGCTGCAGGCCATGTCGGCGCGCTTGGATGCGCTGGGCCTGCCGTTCGAGCGCATTGCTGCCGTCGATGGCGCCACGTTGACGGACGAGCAGATCGCCGACTTCGTACGCGAGCGTCCACTGGAAGGGTCGGGCGATGCCTTCAGCACCGGCCCGCGCAAGTGGACAGCGTCCAACATCGGCTGCTTTCTCAGTCATCAGGCAGCGTGGCGCATTGCGGCCGATTCCGATGACGCCTACACGGCGATTTTCGAAGACGACATGCATCTGTCCGATGCGCTGCCGGCGCTATTGCGCAGCACCGATTGGCTGCCCGGCGGCAACAGCATCGTGCGGCTGGAGCCGTCCTACAACCGCATCAAGCTCGATGCCAAAGTGGCGGATGTCGCCGGGCGCCACCTGCGCCTGGTGCGGCCATCGAGGTATCAGCATTGTTGGCCGGTGTGCGCCGGCGCGCTGATCATCAGCAGGGATGCGGCGCGATTGCTGCTGGCTGCAAAGGCGCGCTGGCACACCATGGCCGATATTTTTTTGTTCGGGTGGAGCGAGTCGCCAGTGGCGCACCAGCTGTCCACCTATCAACTCTCGCCGGCTGCGTGCATCCAGGACAAGTTCTTCCATGCAGCTGCGGAAAACATCGTATTTACCAGCACGATCGATGCGCCGCTGACGCACGCACAGAAGCAGCGCAGTACGCATTGGAAAGCCAGGGCCACCGCGCTCTTGCGGGTGGCGCAGGGCTATCGCAAGGTGGTCTTTGCGCCATAGCGCGGCAAACAAACCGGCGCGCGCAGGCGTCGGTTCTGCCTGGCGGTTGCGCGGTCGTTGGCTGGCGGTTTTATGCATGGCGCGCTATCTGCAACGCCACCGGCAGGCACGTGGCGGACATCGCTTGCTGACCGAGCGGGCGATCCGGGTTGCACCAAGGTGTCGATACGTTTGTTGCACGCAACCAGAGCGATGCCGGCCTGCACATCGCACGTGGCGATGACTGCATTCACCATGCGGTGCCGCATGTCATGCAGGTGCACAAGACGCTCGCAGAACATTGCGGCATGATGCCGCCCTTCGCCGTCTTCCAGTCTTTGCCGATGACTCCTTCGTGCACGCTCGCATCCGCCCTGCAGTCGCTGCAGCAGCAGTTCATCGCCATGCCGCCGGTCCTGTCGATGGGCATCGCTGTCGACGGCTTGCACGATGGTGCGTTGCGCCTGCGGGCACCGCTGCAGGCCAACGTCAACGACAAGGCCAATGCATTCGGCGGCAGCCTGGCCTCGCTGATGACGCTGGCCAGCTGGGGGTGGCTGACCCTGCAGCTGCAATTGGCCGGGCACCACGCCGATGTCTACGTCGCCGACAGCCAGCTGCGCTATGTCGCGCCGGTGTACGAAGACCTGGTCGCCAATGCCGAGCCGTCCGAGCTGGGGAGCTGGGAGGCCTTTCTGGCGACGTTCCGGCAGCGCGGCAAGGCGCGCATCGGCATGCGCGCGCAGATCGCGCTGGGCTCCGGTGCCGCCGCGGCCACGTTGAGCGGGCGCTTCGTGGCGTTTCCAAAACGGTAGGATGCCGGCTGGATCCGGGGGAATACGCATGCGTGCAGTCATTACAACGATCGTGCTGCTTGGGCTGGCACTGCTGAGCGGGGTGGCCAATGCCGGCAGCCGTGCCCAGGCGCGTGCGCTGGAAACCACCCAGGCCGCCTACACGGCCGCCGTGCGCTGGAACGATTTCGACGCCGCGCTGGGCTTCGTCGAGCCGGCATATGCCCAGGCGCATCCGCTCAGCGACCTGGAACGTTCGCGCTACGAGCAGGTGCAGATTTCCGGCTACCGCGAAGTGCGCGTGGGCCAAGACCCCAACGGCGACCTGCGGCGCGAGGTCGAGTTGCGGGTGATCAACCGCAATACCCAGGCCGAACGGCTGGTGCGCAGCATCGAGATCTGGCGCTGGAATCCCGAGCAGAAGCGCTGGTGGCTGGCCAGCGGCCTGCCCGACCTGTGGAAGGGCCAGTAGCCTGCCCCTGCGCGCCAGGCGTCGCGTGCGCCAGCTGTGCGACAATTCCCGCCCGCTCGACTGACCCTGACCCCGTGAATTTCGAAGAGCTGCAGGCCTTTGTCGGCCGCAACCCCATGTTGTCGCTGGCCCTGGTGGGCCTGACCATCGCCCTGATCGTCACCGAGGTCGCGCGCCTGTTCCGCGGCTATCGCGCGCTCAAGCCGGCCGAGCTGACCCGTCTGATCAACAGCGAAAACGCGCTGGTGATCGACCTGTCGCCCACTGCCGACTTCGAAAAAGGCCACATCGCCGGCAGCCGGAACGTGGCGCTGGCCAAGTTCGACCCAGCCGGCAAGCTCTTGGCCAACGCCAAGGCCTCGCCGGTGGTGGTGGTCTGCCGCAGTGGCACCACCTCCGCCGGTGCAGCCAAGACGCTGAAGAAAGCCGGTTTCGAACAGGTGTACTGGCTCGAAGGCGGCGTGGCCGCCTGGCAGATGGCCGAGCTGCCACTGATCAAGGGCCGCTGATCGGCCTTGTGCGGCACCCGGCACGCCCCCATTGCTGGCGTGAGAGACTCGCGCTTTCACGTTCGCATCACTCAACGCTGCATCCACCGAACCGTTTCTGGAGTTAGGAATGTCCGACGAAATCCTCAACGGCGCCGCTGCGCCGGCCGACGCCGCTGCTGGTCCCGCCTTCACCATCGAAAAGATTTACGTCAAGGACGTGTCCTTCGAATCTCCGAACGCACCGGCCGTCTTCAATGACGCCAACCAGCCCGAGCTGCAGCTGAACCTCAACCAGAAGGTGCAGCGCCTCAACGACAATGCCTTCGAAGTGGTGTTGGCCGTGACCCTGACCTGCACCGCCGGTGGCAAGACGGCCTATGTGGCCGAAGTGCAGCAGGCCGGCGTGTTCGGCCTGGTCGGCCTGGACCCGCAGGCGATCGACGTGCTGCTCGGCACCCAGTGCCCGAACATCCTGTTCCCGTACGTGCGCACCCTGGTCAGCGACCTGATCCAGGCCGGCGGCTTCCCGCCGTTCTACCTGCAGCCGATCAATTTCGAAGCCCTATATGCGGAAACCCTGCGTCAGCGTCAGAACGAAGGGACCTCGCTGGCCGATTCCGAGCCGGCTGGCAACGCCTAAGCGTTGATTGCGCCGATGAGCGATTTGACCCACAAGATCGCCGTTCTCGGCGCCGGTTCCTGGGGCACGGCCCTGGCCGCGCTGCTCGCCAGGCATGGTCACCCGACCGTGCTCTGGGGGCGCGATGCGGCGATGGTGGATACCATCGACCGCACCCACGAGAACGCGCGCTATCTGCCGGGCATTGCACTGCCCGACAGCCTGCGTGCCACCACCGACCTGCAGGCGGCGGTCGCTGACGCCACTTGGATCCTGGTGGTGGTGCCCTCGCATGCGTTCACCGAGACGATCCGGCTGATCGCACCGCTGCGCCCGCCCGGTGCCGGCGTTGCGTGGGCGACCAAAGGCTTCGAACCGGGTTCCGGGCGGTTTCTGCATGAAGTGGCGCGTGACATCCTCGGCCCCAGCGTTCCGCTGGCCGTGGTGACCGGACCTTCCTTCGCCAAGGAAGTCACGCTCGGCCTGCCGACCGCCATCACCGTGCACGGCGACGATGCGGCGTTTGCGCAAGTGGTGGCCGACGCGATGCATGGCCCCACTTTCCGCGCCTACACCGGCGACGACATGGTGGGCGCCGAGCTCGGCGGGGCGATGAAGAACGTGCTGGCGGTGGCCACCGGCGTGGCCGATGGCATGCAGCTTGGTCTCAATGCACGTGCCGGTTTGATCACACGTGGCTTGAACGAGATGCTGCGTCTGGCGGCGGTGATCGGCGCTCGTCCGGAGACCTTGATGGGCCTGGCCGGGTTGGGCGATCTGGTGCTCACCTGCACCGGCGATCTGTCGCGCAACCGTCGCCTGGGTCTGGCCTTGGGGCGCGGGCAGAGCTTGGACGAGGCGATCCGCGAGATCGGTCAGGTGGTCGAATCGGTGCAGACGGCCGATGAGGTCATGCGTCAGGCCGAACACCACGGCATCGAACTGCCGATCTCCAATGCCGTGCGTGCGGTATTGCACGGTGAAATCACCCCGGAAGCAGGCTTGAAGGAATTGCTGGCACGCGAGCGCAAGCCAGAGTACCCGCAGACCTTGTTCACCTGAGAACAGCTGACAAAACGCTGCCCTCACCACCAGGCCTGCGTGGCCGGTGCTCGGAATCTCGCGTACCACTCTTTCATTGTGGTTCCGCGCGCACCGTCCACACCCACTGGATGATCGCTCGCTACGTTTTGTTCGCCGCTCCAAGACCGGTAGCGTTTCGGCGTCTATTGCGAAGATGCACAACACAACGCCCGGCACGACCGGGCGTTTTTGTGTGGCCGCGTGCCGCGGCGCAAGCAGGGCTTTGGCGGATCAGACGTCAGGTATGTGGGGGCGCCCAACGCACGCATGGCCAACCCTCGTGGCGCAGGCGCATCGTTGGCGAGGTTCCCTGTGCGAAGCGATGCGTATCGTGACGTGCGTGTGCAAACCGCCAAAAGAAAGAAGCCCGGTCGGGGGACCGGGCTTCCAGTGCAACGCGGGAGAGAGATCGCGTTGCAGTCAAACGTGCGGCTTACCAGCTGAAGCGCGGGCCGACCGACCATTCCTTGTTGCCGTCGCCATCCATACGGATGTCGCCGTTGATGCCCCAGTTCTGGTTCAACTTCACCTGGGCGCCAAGACGGCCGTAGAAGTTGTCGCCGATGTCGATGCCACGCTTCTTGGAGAAGTCTTCGTAGCCAGCCAGTGCATAGACTTCGAAGTGCTCGCCGAAGGCGTTACGCAGACCGGCTTCAACGCTGTAGCCGTCGAAGTTGATGTTCGGGGTGTCCAGGTCCAGCTTGCGGTAGGCAACGCGCGCAACGAAGTCGGTGCTCGTGGCGATTTCGTGGTTGAAGCCAACGCCGACGCCCCACTGCTGGAAGTCCGAGTCGGTGTTCTCGAACACGTTGTTGTTGTCGTCAGCGTTCTGCTTGCTGTAATCGCCGAACACATGGAAGTTCGGAGCGATGGCGTAAGAGGCCTTCACGCCCCAGCCATCCGCATCGCGACCTTCGGTCGGCGTGCGCACGTAATCGCCTTCGACGAAGTTGTAGGAGAGGTTTTCAGCAGCCGAAGCCGCAAACGGCAGAGCTGCGAGAAGGCCGAGGGCCAGCAAAGAAGTCTTCATGATCGGGATACCTGTACTTATTTGATTGGACCGGCGCTGAGGCGAATGCCGTTAGCTGCCGAGATGTAAATTCTCCGTTATTCGATGGAACGCGACATGAATTTTGGACTGACCAGTTGATGAATCATCGCGCCAGATTCAGCTGCGCTTTCTTGTGTAGCGTGCAGATACGCGCACAGCACGTGCAAAACGTGACGCTCTAGCGCTTACGTTGCGCCGATGTGAGGCGTACGTGCATAAACGCAATAAACCGCTTGGTTTCCAGCGTTTTACCTGCGCTCGCTAGACAAGCACATTGCACTGACGCAGTCGCTGGGAGCATTGCACGCCTGTTGAACACACCTTGTGGAGCTGCATCGTGGCGAAGAAGAGGACGTTGGCGCGCTTTCTGGCCGAGACGCTGCAGAGCGCCGGGGTCGAGCGGATCTGGGGCGTCACCGGCGACAGCCTCAACGGCTTGACCGATGCCTTGCGCGAGATGCAGACCATCGAGTGGATGCATGTGCGGCACGAAGAAGTGGCCGCATTCGCCGCAGGTGCCGAGGCGGCGGTGACCGGCCAGCTGGCGGTGTGTGCGGGCAGTTGCGGGCCGGGCAATCTGCACCTGATCAACGGGCTGTTCGATTGCCATCGCAGCTGCCAGCCGGTACTTGCGATTGCCGCGCATATCCCATCGTCCGAGATCGGGCTCAGCTACTTTCAGGAGACCCACCCGCAAGAGCTGTTTCGCGAGTGCAGTCACTTCGTGGAGATGGTGATCAACCCGGCGCAGCTGCCGGAAGTGCTGCATCGGGCGATGCGCACGGCCATCCTGCAGCAAGGCGTGGCGGTGGTGGTGATTCCCGGCGATATCGCGTTGCTGGAGGTCGACAAACATGTCTCCAGTGCGTGGTCGGCGCTGCGTCAGCCACGGCTGCTGCCTGCCGCCGAGGATGTGCGGCAATTGGCCGAGCTGCTGCAGCAGAGCAAGGCAGTGACGCTGTTGTGCGGCAGTGGCTGCGCCGGCGCGCATGACGCAGTGGTGGCGTTGGCCGACACGTTGGGTGCGCCGGTGGTGCATGCGCTGCGCGGTAAGGAATACGTGGAGTGGGACAACCCGTTCGATGTCGGCATGACCGGCCTGATCGGTTTCAGTTCCGGTTATCACGCGATGCTCAATTGCGACACCTTGCTCATGATCGGCACGGATTTTCCGTACCGGCAGTTCTACCCAAAGGACGCGACCATCGTGCAGGTGGATCGCGACCCAAGCGCGCTCGGTCGGCGCACGCCGTTGCAGCTGGGCATTGCCGCCGATGTGGGCGAAACCATCGCAGCGTTGCTGCCGCAGCTGCAGCGCCGCGAAGAACGTGGCTTCCTGGAAAAGTCGCTTGCGCAATACCGCAAGGCGCGCGAAGGGCTGGACGATCTGGCGGTGCCGGCAGATCCCGGCCAGCCGCTGCACCCGCAGTTCGTGACCCGGCTGATCAGCCAGATTGCCGATCAGGATGCAGTGTTCACATGCGATGTCGGCACGCCCACGGTGTGGGCCGCCCGCTACCTGCGCATGAACGGCAAGCGCCGCTTGCTGGGGTCGTTCAATCACGGCTCGATGGCCAACGCGATGCCGCAGGCGCTTGGCGCGCAAGCAGCATTTCCTGGTCGGCAAGTCATTTCGCTATCGGGCGATGGCGGTTTTGCGATGCTGATGGGCGATTTCATTTCGCTGGCGCAATTGCATCTGCCGGTGAAGGTGGTGGTGTTCAACAACGCCTCGCTGGGATTCGTGGCGATGGAGATGAAGGCCGCCGGTTATCTGGATACCGGTACCGAGCTGCGCAATCCGGATTTCGCGGCGATGAGCAACGCGATGGGCATCCTGGGCATTCGTGTCGATGAGTCGTCGCAACTGGAGCGTGCATTGCGCCAAGCCTTCGCGCATTCGGGTCCGGCGCTAGTGGATGTGCGGGTCGCCACGCAGGAGCTGGCGGTGCCGCCGGCGATCAAGCTCGAACAGGCCAAGGGGATGGGCCTGTATCTGCTCAAGGCAGTGATGAGCGGGCGTGGCGACGAGGTCATCGCGTTGGTAAAGACCAACCTGCGTTAATTCAGTTGCACTCACGCACACTGGCTGTCCTCTTCAGGCCGCTTCGTCCATGCCCCGTTCGCTGCTCCGGCAACTGTTGCTGATCTGGATGGTGATCGTGGCCGCCTGTGTGGGCGTGGCCACGATGTTGTACGGCCTGTATCGGCAGACCGAGGGAGTGCGGCTGGAGGAGGCGCGCCAGCAATTGGGCGGGCAATGCGCGCGCATCGTGCAACGCTATGCCGGGGCAAGCGAGGCAGCGCGTCGCGGCGACGATGGCGCTGGCCTGGCAGCGGTGGTGGTGCAGCTGGTGCTGGCCGATGCACCAGGTGTCGAAGGCGGTGTCTGGGACCTGCACAAGGGCTTTGTTGCCTACGCGTACCCGACCTACGACGGCAGCGACCACAAGACCGATATTCCCGCCGCTGAGTGGGCCAACATCGTCAACACGGCGCAGCAGAGCGTGACGACAAAGCAAGCGGCGCAATACCGTCGCGACGGTCGCCGCGAGGTACTGCTGATCAGCGCCTGTCCGTTGGCATCCGGCAGCGCGGCATGGACGATGACGCGGGTGCCGGCCAGCAAGGCCGACGCGTGGCGGCCCCTGGTCGTCGGCATGCTGCTGATCTTCGCAATGGTGGCGATATCGGCCATTGCGCTGGGCGTGCTGGTGCGGCGCTGGAGCCAGCGCCTGCAGCGTATCCAGCAAGCGCTGGCCGCCGACACCGAGACGCCGCACATTCCGCCGACCGGGACGCCGGAACTGGACCGGCTGGGCGCGGCGGTCAACGACTATGCGCAGCGCAACGCGCAGGCGCTGGCGCAGACGCGCCGGCTGGCCGACGAGCTGTCGCGGCACGAACGGCTTGCCGCGCTCGGGCGTATGACGGCCACTGTGGCGCATGAAATCCGCAACCCGATTGCCACGATGCGGTTGGCGCTGGAAAACGAGATCGCGCGCGGCGATGCGACGCCGGACGCTGCTGCGCATGGCGAGTTGATGCTGGGGCAGATTCGTCGCCTGGATGGTGTGGTCGAGAGCCTGCTCGGCATGGTGCAGCCGATCCGTCTGCAGCTGGAGACGGTGGTGGTGCAGGACTGGCTGGCGACGCTGCTGGAGCACAGTCCGTTACCGCCCGGCACGTCGCCGCCCCGCGTGCTGCTGCCGGCTGCGCCGTTGCGCTGGACCCTGGATCCGCAGCAACTGGGGCGCGCGGTGCACAACCTGCTGCGCAATGCCGCGCAGCACGCCGATCCAGGCAGCGAGGTTACGCTGCAAGCGGCAGCAGTGGAGGGCATGTTGCAACTTCAGGTCTGCAACCATGGCGCGCCGATCGCAGAACCGATCGCCGCACACTTGTTCGAACCGTTCGTCAGTGGCCGCGCCGACGGCAATGGCCTGGGGCTGGCGCTGGTGCGCGAGATCGCGCGCGCGCATGGCGGACACGCGCGCTACGCACATGCCGACGGGCTGACCCATTTCATTCTGGAGTTGCCATGGCGCGCATCCTGATCATCGATGACGATGCCGCGTTTCGCACCACCTTGCAGGCCACCTTGCGCTCGCTCGGGCATACGGCAGTCGCCGCCGAGAATGGGCCGGACGGGCTGGCCCGGTTGAGCGAAGGCGGCATCGACATGGCGTTTGTGGATTTCCGCATGCCGGGCATGGATGGCATCGCGGTGCTGCGCGCGCGCCTGGACGATGCGCAGGCGCGTCAGGTGCCGCTGGTGATGCTGACCGCCCATGTGTCCAGCGGCAACACGATCGAGGCGATGACGCTGGGCGCCTTCGATCATCTGGTCAAGCCGGTTGGTCGTGCCGACATCGTGGAGGTGGTGGAGCGCGCACTGCTCAGTCGCGCCGATGCGCAGGCTGCAGCGACAGACGCGTTGTCTGCGCCGGTCGAGGACGACGATGCACTGGTTGGCCACAGCCCGGCGATGCGCACCGTGCACAAGCGCATCGGCTTGGCGGCCGCCTCTGATCTGCCGGTGCTGATCACCGGGGAAACCGGCACCGGCAAGGAATTGGCGGCACGCGCGCTGCATCGCGCCAGCCCGCGCGCCAGTGCGCCATTCGTTGCAGTCAACTGCGCGGCCATTCCGCTGGAATTGATGGAGAGCGAGCTGTTCGGCCATCGCAAGGGTGCGTTTTCCGGCGCCAGCAGCGACCGACGCGGGTTGATTCGCGAAGCCGATGGCGGCACGTTGTTTCTGGACGAAATCGGCGACATGCCATTGCCGATGCAGGCCAAGCTGCTGCGTTTCCTGCAGGAAGGCGAGGTGACGCCATTGGGTGGCAGCGGCCCGCAGAAGGTGGATGTGCGGGTGCTGGCCGCCACCCATCGCGACCTGGCGGCCTGCGTGGCCGACGGGCGCTTTCGTAGCGATCTGCGTTACCGCCTCAATGTGGTGCCGATCGAACTGCCGCCATTGCGCGAGCGTGGCCAGGACATCCGGTTGCTGGCGCAGCACTTCCTGAGCGCCAATGCAGCGCGTGCGCAGAGCCTGTCGCCGGCGGCGCAGGAGCGCCTGCTCGCGCACCGCTGGCCTGGCAATGTGCGCGAATTGCGCAACGTCATGCAGCGCAGCCAGGTATTGGTGCGCGGCGCCAGCATCGATGCGGCGGATCTGGAGGAAGCGCTGGGCGAGGCTGGCGAGGCGCCGCCAAATGGTGCATCGGCGTTGACCAGCACCCTGCCTGAGGCGGTGGCGCAGCTGGAAAAACAGATGATCCAGTCGGCGCTGGAACAGAGCCAGGGCAATCGGGCAGAGGCCGCGCGCCGGTTGGGGATCCACCGGCAATTGCTCTATCGCAAGCTGGAGGAATACGGCTTGTGACACGCGCGCACGCGTCGATCGCAGACTGCGCGACAGCTGTCCCAAAACCGGACAGGGTGGATGAAATGCAGACGTCTCTCTTCGGCTGTCGGCCAATGAAAGTCATTTAAAAACAATTACTTATCAATTGGCACGATTGCTGCTTTACCTCTGGTACGCGGCCCCTTCCCGCCGCGCAGGAGACATCCCATGTTGCGTCAGACTGTTCTTGCAATTGCCCTGGCCTGCACCATCGGCGCCGCCGCCGCACAAGTGGCCGCCCCGCCGCCGCCGCCGGCTCCCAATGGCCCGATCGGCGGTCCGCCGGCCCCGCCGACCCCGGTCGCCGCCACACCGGTGAGCGTGAGCGGTACCGTCGAGCGCTTCCTGCTCAATCCCAATGGCGACGTCGACGGACTGTGGCTGCGCGACGGCACCCAGGTCGGGTTTCCGCCGCATCTGTCCAGCGAGGTGAAGGCGGCCGTCCGTGCCGGCGACAGTGTCGTCGTGAAGGGCTTCCGCCTGGGCAATCTGCCGGTGCTGCAGGTCAGTTCGATCAGCTCCGGCCGTAGCGGCCGCGAGGTGGTCGACCGCCCGCCGACCTTCGGCGCGGCCCCGCCACCGCCGCCGCCCCCCGGCCAGCTGACCCCGTTGCAGTCCGATGGCACGATCCAGCGCCTGGTCTATGGGCCTGCCGGCGAGATCAATGGTGCGCTGGTCAGCGATGGCACGGTGGTGCGGATGCCGCCGCATCTGGCGCTGCAGTTTGCCGATCTGCTGCGCGTGGGCGCACCGCTGAGCGCCAGCGGCCTGGGTGTGGCCACCCCGGACGGCCGTGCGATCGAGGCGACCCAGTTGGGGCGTGATCGCTCCTCGCTGCGCGCGCTGTTCACCGCGCCGCGTCCGGACGGCCCGCTGCCGCCGCCCCCGCCGGGCGCTCCAGTCCCGCCGGCCGGCCGTTGAGTCGTACCACCCCTGTCTTGTTCGTTGGTTTCCTCCGCTGGTCACGCAGCCGCGTGGCCAGCGGCTTGACCGGCAATGCCGGTCCTTTTTCGGAGTAACACCATGCATTGGGTCGACCCTGATTTCCTCCCCGCCACCCGCGGCACCCTGGCGCGTTTCCTGCTCAACCCCAAGGCCGATATCGACGGCCTGCTGCTCACCGATGGCACCGAAGTGCACACCCCGCCGCATCTGTCCGAGGCGCTGCTGAAGGCGCTCAGGCCGGGCAGCGCGCTCACCGTGCGTGGCCTCAAGCCGCGCGACGTGGAGATGTTGGTGGCGTTGGCAATCGATCCGGAAGGTGGCAAGCGCATCCTCGATGAAGGCCCGCATGGGCCGCATGCCAAGCCCAAACCCAAGCCACCCGGCAAACCGCCCAAGCCGGAAGTGGCCCAGCACAGCGGCACCATCACCCGGTTGCTGCATGGTCCGCACGGGCAGGTGCATGGCGTGCTGCTGGACGATGCGGTCACGGTGCGGTTTCCGCCGCATGCCGGTGGCGACTTCGCCAAACAGCTGGTGGTCGGCAAGCCACTGGTGGCCGAAGGCGAGACCAAGGCCACGCCGCACGGTGTACTGATCCATGCCCATGCCTTGGGTGGCAAGGCGGCGACGCTGAAGCAGATCGAGCATCCGCCGCACGGGCCCGCGCATAAACCCAAGCCCAAGCCCAAACACTAGGAGCCGGACATGCGGCCACCGCGCGCCACTGAGATGCTTGCCCCCTGGTCTGCCACGTGCGCCTTCGTGCGCGCTCGCAGTGGAGCATTGCCATGCCGATGACCAAGACCAGGCCCCGTGGCACGCGCGCGCTGGAAGCACTGCATTTCAGCGTGGCCGATGTGCAGGACGGGCTGGGGCCGTTCCTCAGCGTGTTCCTGCAATCCAAAGGCTGGTCGGTGGCGGCGATCGGCACGGTGATGAGCGTGGGCGGCATCGCCGGCATGCTCGCCACCACACCGGCCGGCGCGCTGGTCGATGCCACCCGGCGCAAACGCGCAGTGGTGGTGATCGGTTGCCTGGCGATCTTGCTGGCCACCGCCTTGATCTGGCTGCAGCCCACCTCTTCCGGCGTGGTCGCCGCACAGATCGCCTCGGCGTTGGCGGCGGCCGGCATCGGCCCGGCATTGACGGGCATTACCCTGGGGCTGGTGCACGCGCGCGGTTTCGACCATCAACTGGCGCGCAACCAGGTGGCCAACCATGCCGGCAACGTGCTGGCCGCGGTGCTGGCTGGCTGGTTGGGATGGCGTTACGGCTTTGCCGCAGTGTTCCTGCTGACCGCATTTTTCGGCGCCCTGGCGCTGGTGGCCGTGCTGGCGATTCCGGCTGCGGCCATCGACCACCGCGCAGCACGCGGTCTTGCGAGCAACAACGGTGGCGATGCGCTGAGTGGTTGGCGCGTGCTGCTGACGTGCCGCCCGTTGGCGCTGCTGGCGGTGACGCTGGGGCTGTTCCATCTGGGCAATGCGGCGATGCTGCCGCTGTACGGCATGGCGATCGTGGCGGCGCATGCCGGCGACCCGAGTGCGTTGACGGCCACCACCATCGTGGTGGCACAGGCCACGATGGTGGTGGTCGCGCTGCTGGCGATGCGCTGGATCCGCGTGCACGGGCACTGGTGGGTGCTGCTGGTGGCGTTCATGGCCCTGCCGTTGCGTGCCTTGGTGGCGGCATCGGTGATCCATGGCTGGGGCGTGTTTCCGGTGCAGATCCTCGATGGGCTCGGCGCCGGCCTGCAAAGCGTGGTGGTGCCGGCGCTGGTCGCACGCTTGTTGCAAGGCACCGGGCGCGTCAATGTCGGCCAGGGCGCGGTGATGACGGTGCAGGGCGTCGGTGCGGCACTGAGTCCGGCGTTCGGTGGCTGGTTGGCGCATGCCTTCGGTTACCGCATCGCGTTTCTGACCTTGGGTGCGATCGCGCTGTTGGCAGTGGCGTTGTGGGCCGGCTGTCGCGGCATGTTGCAGGCAGGGGCCTCCGTACAGGCCGAGACAATGCTGTGACCGATGCGCAGTGCGCGCACGAAGGTGGCTACCGATCGCTGGCCGTTGCGGCTTGCGCGGTATCGACCGCACTGCGCCGGCGAGGGTGAGCAAGTGCGATCTGATCCGGGGCGTGTCCTGTCGGCCAGGAGGCCCGGCATACGCGCAGATGACGCGGCGCGCAGCATCGCTTCGTTAATCCGGATCGATGCAGTGTCTATCGCCGTCGAACGATGACAGCCGACACCGATGAGGCGTCTTGGCGAGATATCAGGTGCGACAGCCAGGATCTCACCGCGCATGTGGCAATGCGGCCTGGCAGCGGGCAGGTAGGCGCATGTCGTTGCGCACAGTTCCGGCTATTGCGTGCTACTGGCCGCCAGCGAAATTCCATTGCCGCCAGGCTTCGAACACCATCACCGCAACGGTGTTGGACAGATTGAGGCTGCGGTTGTCCGGGCGCATCGGCAGACGTAGCCGGTGCTGCGGCGGAATCGACTCCAGCACCTCGGCCGGCAGGCCGCGGGTTTCCGGACCGAACAAAAACGCATCGCCATCGGCGAACTGCGGTGTGTCGTAGCGCACCGTACTGCGGGTGCTCAGTGCGAATACGCGCTTGGGCGCGATCGCGGCCAGTGCGCTGGGCAGGTCGGCGTGCACCTGCAATGGTGCGTATTCGTGGTAGTCCAGGCCGGCGCGCTTGAGCTGCTTGTCGCTGAGGTCGAAGCCGAGCGGCTCGATCAGGTGCAGGCGCGCGCCGGTATTGGCGCACAAGCGAATCACATTGCCCGTATTGGGCGGAATTTCGGGCTGAAACAGGATGACATCGAGGACAGGTGCTAACATGCGCGCAAGTGTAGCTGCGCGCCCGCTTAAAGGCTGATGGCGGCGTTGACCAGCGCTTCCAGTTCGGCCGGCGAGGGCTGCAGTTGCGGCGTCGGCAGGTTCACGATGACCTGGCCCATCAGTGCACCGATGGCGCCAGCTGCCTGGCTGGAGGCGCTCTGCGCGCTGGCGGCGGCGCTGCGTACCACCAGGTCGCCACGCTGCTCGGCCGAAGGGCGCACCTGCACCGCCGCCAAGGTGACGATGCGCGGGCCGGCCTGTTCGGCGGCCAGGGCGGCCACTTGCTCGGCCGAGGGACGCACCTGCACGGCGGCCAGGGTGCGGATGTCGCTGTTGCGTTCCAGTGTCTGCTGGGCGATCTGGTCGGCGGCCGGGTGGACCTGCACGGTCTCCAGGGTGGTCAGGTTGGTGGCTTGGGCAAAGCCGGCCAAGGTGGCGCCAGCGAACAGGGCGGTGGAGAGGGCGATGCGCAGGGTCTGGGTCTTCATGGCGAGGTCTCTTGGTGTTGTTAGGCAGTGGTGTGGTAGTAAGGTAGTACACCGTTCCGGTATGCACAAGAACTTTTGCATGGCTTTTGATTTTGTTCAGCGAAAAGTCAGTCTCAGGTGCGGCCCGTGGTTGCGAAATAAAGCAGAGCAAACGGTGTGCCAACTAAAGATCATTGTTTTTGAAGGGTTTTCAGACGGGTAGAGGTGTCCGCGTCCGGACACCCGGACGCGTTGCACGGCGGCGGACATCGTGCTCGAACGGGTACCCGCGCTTAAGGCAAGGCGGTTCGGCGCGCTGAATGGGTGGATTGCGTGTGCTACCGCGCGCCGGATCGCCAGCAGGCAACTGCGGCACAATCCGGCTTTCCCCACAGGTGTGATGACTTATGCGCGTGCTGATGCTGTCTGTTCTGGTTGCCACCTCCACTGCGGCGTGCACCTGGGTGCCGATCGAACAAAGCGGCAAAAGCGTGCGGGTGCTGCCCGCAGGCCCTGTGCCAGCGGGGTGTCAGCAGCAGGGCGAAGTGGTGGTGACGGTCAAGAGCAAGGTCGGCTTCTACAACCGCAACCCGCTGCGCGTGCAGGAAGAGCTGGAAACGCTGGCGCGCAACGAGGCCCCCGGCGCCAACGCCAATGCGGTGCAGGCGCAAGGCCAGCCGGCTGACGGCAGCCAGCGTTTCAACGCCTTCCGCTGCCCGCCGCGCTGAACCGTTGGGCTGGGGCGCAGGCGTTTCAAATGTAAAGATGCGGTAAAACCAGCCAGCGGCTAGACTAGCGCCCCCTCGCCTGACGCCATGGCGCTACTTCGATGCTCTTCCAGAATGTCTCCATCGCGGGACTGGCGCATGTTGATGCGCCGCACACGCTGACTTCCAAGGAAATCAACGAACGCCTGCAACCGACCTACGACCGCCTCGGGATCAAGACCGACGTGTTGGGCGACGTTGCCGGTATCCATGCACGGCGCTTGTGGGACCAGGATGTCCAGGCCTCGGACGCCGCCACCCAGGCCGCGCGCAAGGCGCTGATCGACGCCGGTATCGGCATCGAGAAGATCGGCCTGCTGGTCAACACCTCGGTGAGCCGCGACTACCTGGAGCCGTCCACGGCGTCCATCGTGTCCGGCAACCTGGGCGTGGGCGACCACTGCGTTACCTTCGACGTGGCCAACGCCTGCCTCGCCTTCATCAATGGCATGGACATCGCCGCGCGCATGCTCGAGCGCGGCGAGATCGACTATGCCTTGGTCGTGGATGGCGAAACTGCCAACCTGGTGTACGAAAAGACCCTCGAGCGCATGACCTCGCCGGACGTCACCGAGGAGGAGTTCCGCAACGAACTTGCCGCGCTGACCCTGGGGTGCGGTGCAGCAGCCATGGTCATGGCGCGTACCGAGCTGGTGCCCGACGCCCCGCGCTACAAGGGCGGCGTGACCCGCTCGGCCACCGAGTGGAACAAGCTATGCCGGGGCAACCTGGACCGCATGGTCACCGATACCCGCTTGCTGTTGATCGAAGGCATCAAGTTGGCCCAGAAGACCTTCATGGCCGCGCGCCAGGTGCTGGGTTGGGCGGTGGACGAGCTGGACCAGTTCGTCATCCACCAGGTCAGCCGCCCCCACACCGCCGCCTTCGTGAAGTCGTTCGGCATCGACCCGGCCAAGGTCATGACCATCTTCGGCGAGCACGGAAACATCGGTCCGGCCTCGGTGCCGATCGTGTTGAGCAAGCTCAAGGAGCTGGGCCGCCTGAAGAAGGGCGACCGCATCGCGCTGCTGGGCATCGGCTCGGGCTTGAATTGCTCGATGGCGGAAGTGGTTTGGTGATGCGAGGTTGCACGGCATGCCTTGCTGCATGCCGTGCAACCTCGCCGCTTAAGAAAAAAAGTGCTATCTAAGTTTCCTTGCAAGAACCATTGCTGCCTGTAAGGAAGGAAGATGCCGCATCGCACGACTGGGCATTATGTTGCCGGAGCCCTTGCCGGCAGCCGCTATCAAGCGTTCGTGCCCAGCCCACTGCCGCCGGAGCCGGCATTGGACTTCTCCCTGGTTGCGTTGGTTGCGCGCAAGGAGCTTGCCGATCAGGCATTGGGGCGATTGGATGGCATCACGCTGATGCTGCCGGACCCGGAGCTTTTCCTCTATCAGTACGTGCGCAAGGAAGCCTTGCTGTCATCCCAGATCGAGGGGACGCAATCGTCACTTTCGGATTTGCTGTTGTTCGAAATGGACGCGGCACCGGGCGTCCCCATCGACGATGTTGAGGAAGTCTCCAACTACGTTACTGCCCTCAATCATGGTCTGCGTCGCCTGCGAGAGGACGATTTTCCGCTATCGCTGCGGTTGATCCGCGAAATGCATGCGTTGCTGCTGCAGGGTGGCCGCGGCGCCAGCAAGCAGCCCGGCGAGTTCCGTCGCAGTCAGGTATGGGTAGGAGGGGCATCGCCCGCACTCGCCCATTTCGTTCCGCCACCGCCAGATGCACTGCCCGATACGCTAGCGGCACTCGAACAGTTTCTGCATGCGTCGCAGGGCCAGATGCCCTCGTTGGTGAAAGCTGCCCTTGCGCACGTGCAGTTCGAGACCATCCATCCTTTCAGCGATGGCAACGGAAGGCTGGGACGGCTCCTGATTACCCTGATTCTGTGTAGCGAAGGTGTGCTGCGAGAGCCGAGCCTGTACCTCAGCCTGTATTTCAAGCGGCGCCGCGCCGATTACTATGACCGCCTCAACGCAGTCCGGCTCAATGGCGACTGGGAAGGGTGGCTGGGTTTCTTTCTGGACGGCGTGGCCGAAACCGCCCAGCAAGCTGTCGATACTGCACAGCGGTTGCTGGCGCTGTTGGCGCGCGATCGTGCACGCATCGCAGCGCTAGGCCAGCGAGCAGGCAATGTGGGCTTGGTGTTTGAGCAATTCGCGCGGCGTGTGGTGCTGGCGGTACCGCAGGTTGCGCCGCACCTGTCGCTGAGTGTGCCGACCATTCGCGCAGCGGTACGCACGCTGCAAGAGTTGGACATCGTCAACGAACTCACAGGCCAGCAGCGGCATCGCATCTTTGCCTATCAGGCGTATCTCGACATCCTCAGCGAAGGCGCGCAACCGCTGTGAGCGATTTCCTCGCACACCACTGTTGCAAACAGTTCAACCTTGCAGCGATGGTGAGGTGCGATGTCTTAGACGAATCGCCAGACGCATTTCAGTCCCTGCTTTACATCGAGAGATCATGAACTACCCCGGCTATCCCTTTCCCCCCAAGCGCCTTGAGGTGCGCCCCGGCGTTGCGATGTCGTATCTGGACGAAGGTCCGCGCGACGGCGAGGTTGTGGTGATGCTGCACGGCAATCCGTCGTGGAGCTATCTGTGGCGGCATCTGGTGAGCGGTCTGTCCGATTGCTACCGTTGCATCGTGCCCGACCATATCGGCATGGGCTTGTCCAACAAGCCGGACGATGCGCCCGACGCACAGCCGCGCTACGACTACACGCTGCAATCGCGCGTGGACGATCTGGACACCTTGCTGCGGCATCTGGGCATCACCGGCCCGGTCACGCTGGCGGTGCACGACTGGGGCGGCATGATCGGGTTCGGTTGGGCGCTGTCGCATCATGCGCAGGTCAAGCGGCTGGTGATCACCAACACGGCTGCGTTCCCGTTGCCGGCGGAAAAGCCGATGCCGTGGCAGATCGCGATGGGCCGGCACTGGCGGCCGGGCGAGTGGTTTATCCGCACGTTCAATGCGTTTTCGTCCGGCGCGTCGTGGTTTGGCGTCTCGCGGCGCATGCCGGCCGATGTGCGCCGCGCTTACGTGGCGCCGTACAACAACTGGCGCAACCGCATCTCCACCATCCGCTTCATGCAGGACATACCCCTGTCGCCGGCCGACCAGGGCTGGTCGTTGCTGGAGCGCTCGGCGCAGGCATTGCCCGCGTTCGCCGACCGCCCGGCCTTTATCGCCTGGGGCCTGCGTGATATCTGTTTCGACAAGCACTTTCTGGCCGGCTTTCGCAGGGCGCTGCCGCAGGCCGAAGTGACTGCATTCAACGATGCCAATCACTACGTGCTGGAAGACAAGCACGAGGTGCTGGTGCCGGCGATTCGCGCATTTCTGGAGCGCAATCCGCTGTAGCGCACTGCGCCGGCAGCAGCGTGCGGCTACGCGTCAGCTCACTGCACGCAATGACTGGAATGACTGCATCGACATCCGATGCAGCGCACCGGTCATCTCGGCCAGATGCCTGCCGAGGCTGTTGCGAGCACAACACAGGTGCTGCGCTACGGCGTTACACCGGCGGCAGCGGGTTGCGTTGCGCGTCGTCCACGCCGACCCAATCGGCATCGGTCAATGTGTGCAGGCCATGCGCCAAGCGCGATTTATCGCATTGCGCACTGCGCTGCCCGAATTCCAGCGAGGCCGGCACGGCCGCGCAGGACGACGGGCGGCGGTCGTGGATGCTGCAGCGGCTGTAGCGACCGATGTCTGCGTCCAGCGCGATACAACGCGGCTGCGATTGCGAGGTGCCGCGCATCGCCCGCTCATGCGTGCGTAGCGCCTCGGTCAGCTCGATCGGCACCCTGCCGCCCAATGCGGGATCGGCTTCGCTCCAATGGAAACTGACGCGGAAATAGGCGCAGCAGGCGCCGCAGGTAAGGCAGGGGTGTGCCATGGAATGCCGGGCCTGGCGCGGCGAAATCGCGTGGGAAGCGCGGCATTTTGACCGAACCGCGCCGCGATACAAGTAGCGTGCTGCGGTGACCGGTTAGCGATTCAGATGCGCTCCGCCACGCCCGGGTATGCGGCGCTCCGCAGGTGCCATAGCGCTCTGGCATGCGCTGCAAACGCGTTGCGGCGGTTGGGTCGGCCACTGCGCGCATCGATGCGTCATGCCGCCGCACGATGAGGAGCCGCGCTTGCGCCCGCGTCGCGCGTTGCCTTCAGGCAGCCTGCAAGCGGCCGGCGCCATCGGCGCATGGGTGATAATGCGCCGATGACGACCCTCTGCAATATCGCGGCCACCCTTCCGCAACTGGCG
Organism: Xanthomonas cissicola; assembly: GCF_008801575.1. Lineage (GTDB taxonomy): Bacteria > Pseudomonadota > Gammaproteobacteria > Xanthomonadales > Xanthomonadaceae > Xanthomonas > Xanthomonas cissicola. Next base: position 47,522 of record NZ_VZPL01000024.1, read on the forward strand.
CGCGAGCGCCCCGACCAGATCGCCATCCGTTGCCCGGGCGGTCGCGGCGCCAATGGGTTTGCCGCCTACGATGTAACCTTGAGCTATGCCGAGCTGGATGCGCGCAGCGATGCGATTGCCGCCGGCCTGGCACGCCACGGCATCGGTCGCGGCGCGCGTGCGGTGGTGATGGTGCGGCCGTCGCCGGAATTCTTCCTGCTGATGTTCGCCTTGTTCAAGGCTGGCGCGGTACCGGTGCTGGTGGACCCCGGCATCGACAAACGTGCGCTCAAGCAGTGTCTGGACGAAGCGCAGCCGCAGGCATTTATCGGCATTGCGCTGGCGCAGCTGGCGCGTCGCCTGTTGCGCTGGGCGCGCTCGGCAACGCAGATCGTTACCGTCGGCGGACGTTACGGCTGGGGTGGAGTCACGCTGGCGCGGGTGGAGCGCGATGGCGCCGGCGCAGGCAGCCAGCTGGCCGACACCGCGCCGGACGATGTGGCGGCGATCCTGTTCACCAGTGGCTCGACCGGTGTGCCCAAGGGTGTGGTGTATCGCCACCGGCATTTCGTTGGCCAGATCGAATTGCTGCGCAACGCATTCGGCATGCAGCCCGGCGGGGTGGATCTGCCGACGTTTCCGCCTTTCGCCTTGTTCGACCCGGCGCTGGGGCTGACCTCGGTGATTCCGGACATGGACCCAACGCGTCCGGGCAGCGCCGATCCGCGTAAGTTGCACGATGCGATCAACCGCTTCGGCGTGACGCAGTTGTTCGGTTCGCCCGCCTTGATGCGCGTGCTGGCCGACTATGGGCAGCCGCTTCCCAACGTGCGCCTGGCGACTTCCGCCGGTGCGCCGGTGCCACCGGATGTGGTGGCGAAGATCCGCGCGCTGCTGCCGGCCGATGCGCAGTTCTGGACCCCGTACGGCGCCACCGAGTGCCTGCCGGTGGCCGCGATCGAAGGGCGCACCCTGGACGCCACGCGCGCCGCCACCGAGGCTGGTGCCGGCACCTGTGTGGGCCATGTCGTGCCGCCCAACCAGGTGCGCATCATCGCCATCGACGATGCGGCCATTGCCGACTGGAGCGGCGTGCGCGAGCTGGCGACCGGTGAGGTCGGCGAGATCACCGTCGCCGGGCCCACCGCCACCGATACCTATTTCAACCGTGATGCGGCCACGCGCATCACCAAGATCCGCGAACGCTGCAGCGATGGCAGCGAGCGTGTCGTGCACCGCATGGGCGATGTCGGATATGTCGACGCCGAAGGGCGCTTGTGGTTCTGCGGGCGCAAGACCCACCGCGTGGAAGCCGCCAGCGGCCCGCTGTACACCGAACAGGTGGAGCCGGTGTTCAACGTGCATCGGCAGGTGCGGCGCACCGCGCTGGTTGGCGTAGGTGGGCCCGGACAACAGCAACCGGTGCTGTGCGTGGAGTTGCAGCCGGGGGTGTCTGCGTCGGCGTTCGCACAGGTGGAAATCGACCTGCGCGCGCTGGGCGCTGCCCACCCGCACACCGCAGGCATCGCGCGTTTCCTGCGCCATTCCGGCTTTCCGGTCGACATCCGCCACAACGCCAAGATCGGCCGCGAAACGCTGGCGGTCTGGGCTGCGCAGCAGCTGCATAAGCGCGGCTGACAACAGGTAGCGCGCAGTGGTCAGTCGGGCGTGGAGGGCGCACTCAGAACGGCAGTGAGCGGTACATGCCGATTCCGGCAACGTCCACGCCCGACTGACGTGAGCGCAGGCATGTGTTGGCCGTTCCTGGTCGTCGATGTCCAGACTGCATGGCTACGCGTCGACGAGCAGATCGCCAAGTCGGGTGTGGCCGGCTATGGTGTCGTCCCTCAGAGGCGAGGTGTGGTGCGATGAAGGTATTGGTGACCGGTGGTGGCGGCTTTCTTGGCCTGGCGTTGTGCCGCGGCCTGCGCGCGCGTGGGCACGAGGTGGTGAGCTTCCAGCGCGGCGATTACCCGGTGCTGCAACGCCTGGGCGTGGGCCAGATCCGCGGCGACCTGGCCGACCCGCAGGCGGTGCGGCATGCCTTCGCCGGTATCGATGCGGTGTTCCACAACGCCGCCAAGGCCGGCGCATGGGGCAGTTACGACAGCTATCACCAGGCCAATGTGGTGGGCACGCAGAACGTGATCGAGGCCTGTCGCGCCAATGGCGTGCCGCGGCTGATCTATACCTCCACGCCCAGCGTCACCCATCGCGCCACCAACCCGGTGGAAGGACTCGGTGCCGATGAAGTGCCGTATGGCGACGATCTGCGCGCCGCCTACGCGGCGACCAAGGCCATTGCCGAACGTGCAGTGCTGGCCGCCAACGATGCCCAGTTGGCGACAGTGGCACTGCGACCGCGCCTGATCTGGGGGCCGGGCGACAATCATTTGTTGCCGCGCCTGGCAGCGCGTGCGCGTGCCGGGCGGCTGCGCATGGTCGGCGATGGCGGCAATCTGGTCGACAGCACGTACATCGACAACGCCGCGCAGGCGCATTTCGATGCGTTCGAACACCTTGCCGTGGGCGCTGCCTGCGCGGGCAAGGCGTACTTCATTTCCAACGGCGAACCGCTGCCGATGCGCGAGTTGCTCAATCGATTGCTGGCTGCGGTGGATGCGCCGGCAGTCACGCGCTCGCTGTCGTTCAACACCGCCTACCGCATCGGTGCGGTGTGCGAAACGCTATGGCCACTGTTGCGTCTGCCAGGCGAAGTGCCGTTGACGCGTTTTCTGGTGGAACAGCTGTGTACGCCGCATTGGTACAGCATGGAGCCGGCACGTCGCGACTTCGGCTATGTACCGCGCATCAGCATCGAAGAAGGCCTGCAACGGCTGCGATCCTCATCTTCCAACGACATCGCCATCACCCGATAAAGACCGGCATATCCACAAGATACGTCTGCGCCGATTCGGCACGACAACTTCTGGATACCTTGCCATGCTGCATTACGCCATCATCTTCTTCGTCATCGCCATCATCGCTGCTGTGCTGGGCTTTAGCGGTATCGCCGGTGCGGCGACCAACATCGCCTGGATCCTGTTCGTGGTGTTCCTGATCCTGGCAGTGATCTCGATGTTCCGTCGCGGCAAGGTATAACGCTTCGCTGCGATACGTCACGGCAGCGGCGCTGCCGGTTGGCGCTCACAGGGCCCGCGTCCGCAAGGACGCGGGCCCTGTGCGTTATGGCGGAATATGACCGGGTTTTGGCTGATGACAGCTGTTTTCCAGACACTGCACATGCTTGCCATTGGCCAGCACGGCATCGCCGATCGCGCAAACTCCAGCGGCCGATGCAGCGCCATCGAGGCGGCCAGCATCAGATTGACCTCGCACACCAGCCGCCGCTGTCTTACTGCATGTGGCTGACGGATGAGTTCGTCATGCAGCTGCGTAGCAGATCGCGCCGACGTGCATGCGCGCCATCACGATGCGATCGACATACAAACGCGTGCAAAGCGATCGGCCATCCGCCCCCCCGAAATTCGCAGTGGCATGAGGCGCGTCCTGGTCCAGCGCGAGCAATCGATACCGATCAGCACCGGCTCGAAGCGTCGCGGGTCCAGCGCATCCAGGATATTGCGCGCCGATTGCAACGAGACTTCGTGCTCGGCCGATTTGCCTCCGAAGATGAGGCCGACCCGAATCGTGCGCATTGCCTGCTCCTGCCATTTGAAGTGGACAGGATGCCTGTGGCGTATGCGCTGAAGGACGTCTTGCCGCAGACAGTGCTGGCGAACAACGCCGGCATGCCCGATGCGCCTGACCATGCGTCGCCGTGCCTAGCAACGACCGCACGACCGCCACACCGGCAGCCGGCGCACGTGCCACACCGCCGTCAAGCAGCTGCGACATGCAGGGGCGGTAGAATGCGGGCATGCCCGGATCACTCTTCAATTCCCTCAAGCCGCTCGCCGGCCAGGCCCTGCAGGCAGCGCTCAACCGTGCGCTGGCGCTGGACCCGGATACCCGCGAGGCCCTGCTGCCGCTGGAAGGCCAGCGCATCGCGTTGACCCTGGAGGCGCCTGCGCTGGCCCTGCAGATTCGCGTGCACGAGCGCCGGTTGCTGGTCGGCCCGGTCGATCAGGCACAGGAACCCGACCTGGCGGTGCGCAGCAGCCTGGCCGGCTTGCTCGGGCAACTGCCGTTTCTGGCCAATGCACGTCGCACCGGCGCGCCGGCCGGTCGGCTCAAGGTTTCCGGCGATGCCGAACTGGCGCGCCAGCTGCAGCAACTGGCCGGCCGCTTCGACCCGGATTGGCAGTTGCCGTTCGTTGCGGTGTTCGGCGACATCCTGGGCGTGCAGATCGCCGGCGCGGTGCGTGCAGCGCTGCAGCAGGCACGGCGCAGTGCGGTGGATCTGGCGCAGAGCGCGGCCGAATTCGTCACCGAAGAATCGCGCGATGTGGTGCCGCGCGCCGAGCTCGAGGCGTTCCACGACGACGTGGACGAGCTGCGCGATGACGTCGAACGGCTGGCCGCGCGCGTGAGCCGCCTGCGTGCGAGCGGAGGCGCGGCATGAAGGCGATCCTGCGGGCCAGCCGCATTGGCCGGGTGATCCTGCGCTATCGCCTGGACGCCTTGCTGGAAGGCACCCCGGCCGAGCGCTGGCTGCGTTTGGCCAAACCCTTCGTGCCGCGTGCCAGCGCCGAAATCGCCGCGCAATCGCGCGGTGCGCGGCTGCGCCTGGCGCTGCAGGAGCTGGGACCGATCTTCGTCAAGTTCGGGCAGATTCTGTCCACCCGGCGCGATCTGATTCCGGCCGACGTGGCCGAAGAACTCACCTTGCTGCAGGACCGGGTCAAGCCGTTCGATGGCCAGGCCGCGCGCCTGATCGTCGAAGCCGCACTCGGCCTGCCGGTGAGCGTGGCGTTTGCCAGCTTCGATACCGTGCCGCTGGCCTCGGCGTCCATTGCGCAGGTGCATGCAGCCACGTTGCCGCCCGATGCCAACGGCGTGCGCCGCGAAGTGGTGGTCAAGGTGCTGCGCCCGGAGATCGAGCGCCAGATCGATGCCGATATCGCGTTGCTGCACTCGCTGGCCACCTTGGTCGAGCGCACCCACCCGCGTGCCGACAAGATCCGTCCGCGCGAAGTGGTGGCCGAGATCGAAGGCACGCTGGCCGCCGAACTGGATCTGCAGCGCGAAGGCGCCAACGCCAGCGTGTTGCGCCGGTTCTGGGAAGGCTCGGACGATCTGTATGTGCCGGAAGTGATCTGGTCGCACACTGCCGAGCGCGCGCTCACGCTGGAGCGCGTGTACGGCATTCCGTCCGACGACATCGCCAAGCTCGACGCGGCCGGCATCGATCGCAAGGCGCTCGCGGCCAAAGGCGTGCGCGTGTTCTACACCCAGGTATTTCGCGACAACTTCTTCCACGCCGATGCGCACGCCGGCAACATCTGGGTCGATTCGGATCCGGAACGCCGCCTCAATCCGCGCTTCATCGCGCTGGATTTCGGCATCATGGGCCAGCTCTCGCAGGAAGATCAGTACTACCTGGCGGAGAACTTCATGGCGATCTTCCACAAGGATTACCGCCGCATGGCCGAGTTGCACGTGGAGGCTGGCTGGATGCCCAGCAACGTGCGCATCGACGAACTGGAAGCGGCAGCGCGCTTGGTGTGCGAGCCGTATTTCACCCGCCCGCTGTCGGAGATTTCGCTGGCGCAGGTGCTGATCAAATTGTTCCGCGTGGCGCAGCGGTACGAGTTGACGTTGCAGCCGCAGCTGATCCTGCTGCAGAAAACGCTGCTCAATATCGAAGGCGTGGGCCGGCAACTGGACCCCAGGCTGGATATCTGGGCGGTGGCGCGACCGGTGCTCGAACGCATCCTGCGCGAGCGTTACAGTCCGCGCCGCGTGCTGCGCGAACTGAGCAAGCGTCTGCCGGAGATCATGACCCATGCGCCGGACATGCCGCGGCTGGTGCACAGCTGGCTGAAGCAGCAGGTGGAAGGCCGCCATCAGATCGCCATCCGCTCATCCGAACTGCTTGCCCTGGACCTGAGCCTGCGCAAGCTGCAAACCCGCGTGGTGACCGCCATCACCGGCAGTGGGTTACTGGTTGTCGCGGCCGTGCTGTACGGCCTACATCCGGATGGCTGGTATCTGGGCACGGTGCCGGTGTGGAGCTGGATCAGCGGCGGCGCCGGTTCGGCCGCGCTGCTGGTCGCCTGGTTGCGGCGATAGGAGACGACCATGTCCGACGCAACCGATGCCTTGGACGCAAGCACACCGGTTGCCGGGATTGCCGCGCTGGATGCGCCACCGCGCACGCAACATTCCAGCTATCCGCCGGTGTTCGCCGCGCAGATGGGCGGCCGCCAGAAGCGCGCACTGGGCGAGGTGTTCGGGCTGCGCAACTTCGGCGTCAACCTGACCACGCTGGCGCCGGGTGCGCGCTCGGCGCTGCGGCACGGGCATTCGCAGCAGGACGAATTCGTCTACATCGTCAGCGGCGCGCCCAGCCTGATCACCAACGCCGGCGAGCAGTTGCTGCAGCCGGGCATGTGCGTTGGCTTCCGCGCCGGTGATGGCGATGCGCATTGCCTGATCAATCGCAGCCAGGCGGTGGTGACGTACCTGGAAGTGGGTGGCCGCAGCCCCGGCGATTGCGTGACCTATCCGGACGATGACCTGATGCTGGTCCCCATGGCGGATGGGCAGCGCGCGTACCGGCACAAGGACGGCACGCCCTACTGAGCGCGCGGGTGGTGGTCCATCTGTTGGCTTTGAATGATGCAACACGCCACGCTACGCGCATCGCCCGCTCTGACGGCGTGGTTCGGTCGCGTGAGATGCGAAGCAGCCACCCGCGCATTGGGCAGGCATCAGCTGCGTGGTAGCGCGCAGCAACCGCACCGTACGAGCGGTGCGGGTCGCAGCCGTTGCCGTGCGCGTGGCCTGGCGACGACACAGTCGTTTGTTCGCTGCGGCAGCGCGGCGATGCAGTGGCATGCGGTGTCGGCGATGCGGATAATCCGCAGGTGAGCATATCCCCCAAACATCTGCAGATTCTCTACCAGGACGATGTCCTGGCCGTCGTCGACAAACCCGCCGGCCTGATGGTCCATGACAGCAAGCTGGCGCGTGGAGAGGACGACTTCCTGGCCGACCGCCTGCGCGAGCAGCTGGGCAAGCCGATCTTTCTGGTGCACCGGCTCGACCGCGCCACCAGCGGCTGCCTGCTGTTGGCCTTCGATCGCGACAGCGCCAGTGCGCTGGGCAAGGCTTTGATGGCCGGCGAGGTGGAGAAACAGTATCTAACCGTCTGTCGCGGCTGGCCGGCCGAGGAGCGCTTCATCGTCGACCATGACCTGGACGGCGGTCCGGGCAAGCCGGTCAAGAAGCCGGCAGTGACGCATTTCCAGCGTCTGGCCACCGGCGAGCTGGAGATTCCTTCCACCGGGTTCACCACCTCGCGCTACGCACTGCTGCGCTGTCAGCCGCAAACCGGCCGCTTCCGGCAGATTCGCCGGCATATGAAGCATCTGTCGCATCACATGATCGGCGACACCAGCCACGGCGACGGCCGCCACAACCGCAGTTCCGCATGCTCGGCATCCACCGCATGTTGCTGCACGCCGAACGCCTGGAATTTCCGCATCCGGCCGATGGCAGGCGCATCGGCGTCACCGCGCCGCTGGATGTCGAATTTTACAGGGCCTGCGCGTTGTTTGGGTGGGAGATGGCGGGGTTGGGAGTCATGCAGACGGCGTGATGTGGCGTGCCTGGTTCGCAGATCGAGACGTTCACTCAGTCTGCTAGACATCTGCGCAAACGTCCCCTCACCCCAACCCCTCTCCCGCCGGCGGGAGAGGGGCTCAAGCGCGCGGGGCGGGAGAGGGGCTCGAGCGCGGCGCCCAATGCTCGCCTGCCGTGCTGCTTCCTTCCCCCGCTTGCGGGGGAAGGTGCCCGAAGGGCGGATGGGGGCCTGCTTGCAACAGGCGCTCTCCCGCGGGGAGTAAGGAGGCACCGTGTTCTTCCGTCACCGAAAGGTAAAGCACCGCCATCACCAACAACGCAATCCCACACCCACACTCGCACCCACACCCATCGCAGCGATCACGCGGTTCCCACTCCCCAATCTCGATTCTCCAATCCCGCCCCTCAGGGCTTCTTGGCCGGCGCAGGTTCGTTGACGATCTTCTCCAGATCCTTCTGCAGGTCGGCAAACAGCGGCAGCATCCTTTGCTGGATGGCGCCCATCAGGTTCTGGGTCAGGGCGGGGGTCTTGTCGAGCAGGCTCTGGCCGGCCGAGCTCTCGTAGAACTCGGCCATGGCCAGCACGTCCTCGCGCGAGAACGAGCGCTTGTAGATATCCACATACATCGGCCGCAGTTCCGACCACGACAGCGCCTTGCGCACGGTCTGGCGGGTGCGTTCCTGGATGCGTTGCAGCTGCGCCTGTTGGTCGGCGTCGAGCTGGCGCTGTGCGGTGAGCTGGGCGAATTGCTGCTGCTGCAATGCTTCGATCTGCGGCAGCATCGTGTCCAGCATGGTCTGCGCGCGCGAGGCGGCCAGCAGGCGGTTGATGTCGGCATCGCTGGGCGCTTGCGCCCACGCGGCCGGGGCGGCCACGGCCAGCAGGGCCGACAGCAGCAGCCGGCGGGCAAGGCTGCGCGCGGCAGTGAGCGAAGAAGTAGGTGTCATCGGAGCATCCTGCAAACGGGGGACCGGCCGCAGCATACGGGAGCTGGCGTTCGCGCGCGCGTCCACGCCGCTGCCGATACAATCGGCGCACATGGACAGCGACCCGATCCAGATCACCCTCAGCCTGACGATTCCGCCCAGCGAACTCGTCGAGCGCTTCGTGCGTGCCAGCGGCGCGGGCGGGCAGAACGTCAACAAGGTGTCCACTGCGGTGGAGCTGCGTTTCGACGTGGCGGGGTCGCCCTCGCTGCCTGAGCCCTTGCGGGCCCGGTTGCTGTCGCGGCGCGACCGCCGCATGACGGCCGACGGTGTGCTGGTGATCGACGCGCAACGCTTCCGCACCCAGGACCGCAACCGCGACGATGCGCGCGAGCGACTGGTCGAAATCATCAGTGCGTGCCTGTCGGTGCCCAAGCGCCGGGTCGCCACCAAACCGAGTCATGGTGCCAAGCTGCGGCGGCTGGATGCCAAGCGGGAACGCAGCCAAATCAAGCGTGGACGCTCGGCGTCCCACTGGGAGTAAGCGTGAGTCAAGCCGACCCGTCGTTGCCACCGGTAACACAGGCCAACATCCTGCTGCAGCCATCTCCGCCCCGGATGCCGCGCGCCCATGGCCGCTTCATCCGCTGGCTGGGTCGTACCGCCTTGCGCGTGACCGGCTGGCGCCTGCTTGGGCGGCTGCCCGACGAGCCCAAGCTGGTCATGATCGTGGCCCCGCATTCGTCCAACTGGGATGGGTTTGTGGGATTTGCGGCCAAGTTCGCGCTCGGCTTCGACGTGCGCGTGCTCGGCAAATCGCAGTTGTTCTGGTGGCCGCTGGGTCCGCTGTTGCGCAGGCTCGGCGCCATCCCGCTGGACCGCAGCTCGCCGCAGGGCACCATCGGCCAGGCGGTGCGATTGATCCGCAACTCCGAGCAGATGTGGTACGTGATCACGCCCGAAGGCACACGCAAGCGCGTGGAGAACTGGAAGGCCGGCTTCTGGAAGATCGCCTCCGATTCCAAGGTGCCGATCCTGCCGGTGTATTTCGACTACCCCAGCAAGACCGTGGGCATCGGCGAGCCGTTCTGGACCGGTAACGACATGGCCGCCGATATCGCCGCCATTCGCATCTGGTACCGGCCATGGCGCGGCAAGCATCGCGATACGTTGTGAGTGGCGTGGCGCGCGGTTGAAGGATGGCCGGCGTTGCTTGGTGAATCCGGTCCGCCTGACGTGAAACATTCACTCCATCGAGGAACTTCATGATCGCTAAGTCCGCACGCGCGTTATGCCTGTCGCTCTTTCTGCTGCTCATCGCCGGCCCGGCGCTTGCAGCCACGCCGATGCTGGTCATCCATGGTGGCGCGGGCGTGGAGAAATCCAGCCTTTCCAAGGACGAGCAGGCGCAGGCGCGCGAGGCGATGCAACGCGCACTGCGTGCCGGGCACGCGGTGCTGCAACGTGGCGGCAGTGCAGTGGATGCAGTGGCCGCTACCATCACCGTGCTGGAGGATGCGCCGCAGTTCAACGCTGGCCGCGGTGCGGTGTTTACCCATGACGGCAGGAACGAACTGGACGCGGCCATCATGGATGGCGCCAGCGGCAAGGCCGGTGCGATTGCCGGCGTGCACACGGTCAAGAACCCGATCCTGCTGGCACGCAGCGTGATGGACCGCTCCAAGCACGTGATGCTGGTCGGCGACGGCGCTGAAGCGTTCGCGCGCGAGCAGGGCATCACCCTGGTGGACCCGGCCTATTTCCGCACCGACAAGCGCTGGCAGCAACTGCAGAAAGCGCTCAAGGCCGAGGCCGGCGACCGCCAGGCGCAGGCCGAGCTGGATCTGGAGACCGCCAAGCATTTCGGCACCGTCGGCGCGCTGGCGCTGGACCGCGACGGCCATCTGGCTGCCGGTACCTCCACCGGCGGCATGACCAACAAGCGCTATGGCCGGGTCGGCGATGCACCGATCATCGGGGCCGGCACCTATGCCAACAGCCAATGCGCGGTGTCCGGCACCGGCTGGGGCGAGTTCTACATCCGCGCCGTGGCTGCCTACGACATCTGTGCGCGCATGAAATACGCCGGGCAATCGCTGCAGCAGGCCGCCGAGACCGTGATCGACCAGCAGATCCCGAAGGCCGGCGGGGACGGCGGCGCCATCGCGCTGGATGCACAGGGCAACCTGGCGTTTCCATTCAATACCGAGGGCATGTACCGCGGCTGGATCGGCGCCGACGGCACCGCGCATGTGGCGATTTTCAAGGACGAGACGTTGTAACGCCGCCATCCCCAACCGCGGCCTTCCACCCAATCCAACGGCACATGCCAGCGGTCGCGAAACCCGCTAGCGTGCCCGGCTGCACTACCCACTCAGGAATCACACGCCATGTCGCGTACCGTCGTTCTGGCCGCTGCCATCACCCTGGCACTGGCTGCTTGTTCTGGAAAAGAGTCGTCTGGCCAGGAGTCCACCACCGTGCCCGAGAAAACCGCCCCGGCTCCGGCCGCGGATGCTGCATCCAACCCCTTGCTGACCGCCAGCACGCTGCCGTTCCAGGCGCCGCCGTTCGACAAGATCCAGGACGCCGATTATCTGCCGGCGTTCGAAGAAGGCATGCGCCAGCATCTGGCCGACATCCGCAAGATCGCCGATAACCCAGAAGCGCCGACCTTCGACAACACCATCGAAGCGATGGAGCGCGGCGGCGAAACGCTCACGCGCGTGTCGCGCATCTTCTTCGGGCTGGTGCAGGCCGATACCAGCGACGCACGCCAGAAAATCCAGGAAGAGATCGCGCCCAAGCTGGCCGCGCATCAGGACGAGATCAATCTCGACCCCAAACTCTTCGCCCGCGTCAAAACCATCTACGACCAGCGCGACACGCTGAATCTGGATCCGGAGCAGAAGCGTCTGGTCGAGCGCGACTACGAAGAGCTGGTACGCGCCGGCGCGCAGTTGTCCGATGCCGACAAGGACAGCCTGCGCAAGCTCAACGTGGAAGAAACCACCCTCTCCACGCAGTTCCATACCCGCCTGGTCGCCGCCTCGGCTGCCGGCGCGGTGGTGGTGGACGACAAGGCCAAGCTCGATGGCCTGAGCGAAGGCGATATCGCCGCCGCGGCCGATGCCGCCAAGGCCCGCAAGCTCGATGGCAAGTATCTGCTCACTCTGCAGAACACCACCCAGCAGCCGGTGCTGGCGTCGCTGAAAAATCGCGAGCTGCGTGCCGAGGTATTGAAGGCCTCTGAGACGCGCGCGGAAAAGGGCGATGCCAACGACACCCGCCAGACCATCCAGCGGCTGGCGCAGCTGCGCGCGCAGAAGGCCAAGTTGCTCGGCTTCGACAACTACGCCGCCTACAGCCTGGGCGACCAGATGGCCAAGACGCCGGATGCCGCGCTCAAGCTGCTGACCGACACCGTGCCGGCTGCCACTGCCAAGGCACGCCGCGAAGCGGCCGAGATGCAGAAGGTCATCGACGCGCAGAAAGGCGGCTTCAAACTCGCCGCCTCCGATTGGGACGTCTACGCCGAGCAGGTGCGCAAGGCCAAGTACGACCTGGACGAATCCCAGATCAAGCCGTACTTCGAACTGGACAACGTGCTCAACAACGGCGTGTTCTACGCCGCCACGCAGCTGTACGGCATCACGTTCAAGCAGCGCACCGACATCCCGACCTATCACGCGGATATGAAGGTGTATGAGGTGTTCGATGCCGACGGCACCTCGATGGCGTTGTTCTACACCGACTACTTCAAGCGCGACAGCAAGTCCGGTGGCGCGTGGATGGACGTGTTCGTCGAGCAAGACGGCCTGACCGGTGCCAAGCCGGTGGTCTACAACGTGTGCAACTTCACCAAGCCGGCCGCCGGCCAGCCGGCGCTGCTCAGCTTCGACGACGTCACCACCTTGTTCCATGAGTTCGGCCATGCGCTGCATGGCATGTTCTCCAAGGTGAAGTACCCCTCGATTGCCGGCACCAGCACCTCGCGCGACTTCGTGGAATTCCCCTCGCAGTTCAACGAGCACTGGGCGTCCGATCCGAAGGTCGTCGCCAACTACGCCAAGCACTACCAGACCGGCGCAGCGATGCCGGCCGAGCTGGTGGAAAAGATCAAGAAGGCCAAGACCTTCAACAGCGGCTACGCCACCACCGAATACCTGTCGGCGGCGCTGCTGGATCTGGCCTGGCATACCCAGCCGGCCGATGCGCCGCAGCAGGACGTGAGCAAGTTCGAAGCCGATGCCTTGAAGCGCTTCAAGGTGGATCTGGCCGAAGTGCCGCCGCGCTACCGCAGCAGTTATTTCGATCACATCTGGGGCGGCGGGTATTCGGCCGGGTACTACGCGTACTTCTGGTCGGAAGTGCTCGACGACGATGCGTTCGAATGGTTCAAGGAAAACGGTGGCCTGACCCGCAAGAACGGCGATACCTTCCGCGCCAAGATCCTCTCGCGCGGCAATACTGTCGATCTGGCCACGTTGTACCGCGATTTCCGCGGCAAGGACCCCAGCGTCAAGGCGCTGCTGGAAAACCGCGGGTTGACCGAGTGAGCGATGTGCGTGCGTAGGCATGCATGCCTCGCCAGTGCGATTGGCAAACAAAGACGGGATGGCCATGGCCATCCCGTCTTTGTTCGTGCGCATGTGACGCGCTATGTGACGGTGTTTCCACTTTCAGGATCAGCATTCAGTTTTTCAACGCACCGTGCGCGGGTACATGCCACATCTTGCCAGTCGTATCCGCATGCCTGCCGCTGCAGTGCGAGACGCGCAGATCGAGACGCGAGGCAGTGGCACTAGCGATGTCGAAGAGCCTGACGTTGCCGATGTTTGCGTCACGCTGTGCACGCAGTCACCAGGACGCCGGCAAGCACCATGGCGTAGCCACCCCGCAGCCCACGCCAGCCCCGCAGCCCGCCGCTTACGGCGTTGCCACCAACCCATCCGACGCGCTCGCCGCAGCGTCCTGCGGCCACCAACGCACGCGGTTGCCGGGGGTATTCAAGTCCACGCGCTCGCCCATGCACGGGGTGATCAGTGCGACGCCAGCGCAGTCGGCCAGCGCCACGATCCGGTCCAGCGGCTCCTGCCACGCGTGCATGGCCAGATCGAAGGTGCCGTTGTGGATCGGGAGCAGGCTACGGCCGCCGACGTCGATGAATGCCTGCAGGCTCTGCTCCGGCTGCATGTGCACGTGCGGCCACATGTGGTCGTAGGCGCCGTTTTCGATCAATGCCACATCGAACGGCCCGAGCCGCTCGCCGATGGTCTTGAAGTGCGGGCCATAGCCGCCGTCGCCGCTGAAGAACAGGCGCAGGTCGCCTGCCTGGATCACCCAGGAACACCACAGCGTGCGCCCGTTGTCGAACAGCCCGCGGCCAGAAAAATGTTGCGACGGGGTGGCGGTGAGCTGCAGGCCGGCGACGCAGATCGACTCCCACCAATCCAATTGCCGTACCTTGGCCGGGTCCACGCCCCAGCGCACCAGCAGGTCGCCCACGCCCAACGGGGCGACAAACACGCCGACACGGTCGGCCAGCGCGCGGATGGTGGCGCGGTCGAGATGGTCGTAGTGGTCATGCGACAGGATCACCCCGGCCAACGGCGGCAGCGCATCCAGTGCAATCGGCGGGGCGTGGAAGCGCTTGGGCCCGGCGAACGGCACCGGCGAGGCGCGTTTGGAAAACACCGGGTCGGTCAGCCACAGCCCGCCCGCCAGCTTCATCAGCAGCGTGGAATGGCCCAGCCGGTACAGGCTGCGATCCGGCGCGGCCAGCAGGTGCGCGCGTGTCAGCGGCTGCACCGGCAAGGGCGCGGCGGGCACCGTGGTGCGGGGCTTGCCGAACACCATGGCCCACATCAGGCCGAGCTGCTCGCGCAGGGTCATGACGGTGGTCGGCAACGGCATCGCATTACGGAAGCGGCCAGCGCGAAACTGTGGCGAATCGGCGTAGGGGGAAGGACGTGGGGGAGCCATGGGAAGTCCGAGCAAGACGTGGGAGAGCAGAAGAAGTACGAGCGATCAGGCAACAGCGATGCAGCAAGCACTCGGTGCACCTGGCGTAAGGATCGGCACGGACGGGACGTACAGGCAGCTTCCTACACACCAACTGCGGCGGGATGACAACGGCGGATCACACCAGCGCCAGGAGATATTACACTGCACAGTGTAGTTTTATTTTCGTGAAAGTAAACTACCAGGTGTAAAATCGCCAGATGTCGACCGCACCCTCCCTTCCGGCCACGCCCCAGCGCCTGACCGACCGCAAACGCAACGCCATCGTCGAGGCCGCCATTGCCGAGTTCCGGCAGCACGGCTTCGAAGCGACCAGCATGGACCGTGTAGCCGCCACCGCTGGCGTTTCCAAACGCACGGTCTATAACCACTTCCCCAGCAAGGACGCCTTGTTCGGCGAGATTTTGCGCGGGCTGTGGCAACGCAGCGCCGAGGCGGTGAATCTGGCGTATCGGCCCGATCAACCGCTGCACCTGCAGTTGATCGCCTTGCTGCAACAGAAGCTGCGGCTGTTGGACGACCCGGCGTTCATCGATCTGTCGCGCGTGGCCATCGCCGAAGGCATCCACTCGCCGGCGCGGGCGCGCGAGTTGCTGTCGCAGCTGGGCAGCAAGGAAGAGGGCACCACCACCTGGCTGCGTGCCGCACTGGCCGACGGCCGGCTGGCAGGCGTGGAGCCGGACTTCGCCGCGCAGCAGTTGCAGGCGCTGGTGAAGGGCTTTGCGTTCTGGCCGCAGATCACCCTGGGCCAGCCGCCGCTGTCGCCGCAGCAACAGACGCAGGTGGCCGAATCGGCGGTGGCGATGTTCCTGGGGTTGTACGCGCGCAAGTGAGCGCGCGTCGGCACGCTCGCTTGCGCGCTTAGGGCGGCAAACGAACGTAGCGAGCAGTCGTCGGGTGGGCACGGCCGGCGCACTCAGAGGCGCAATGGACGAGTGGTACACGCCGATTCCGGGCACCGGCCGCGCACGCCTGGCGGTGCGCGCAGGCGTTTGGTGGCTGCTCTTAGTCCTTCGACCACACCGCCAAGGGATAGCCATGCGGGTCGGCAAAGTGAAAACGTCGCCCGCCCGGAAACGCGAACACCGGTTGGGTGATCTGCCCACCTGCCGCTTCGATGCGCGTCTGGCTGCGTGCCAGATCATCGGAGGCGAGCACCACCAGCGCGCCGCCCGGTTGCGGCGTGCCGTGGAAGAAACCGCCGCTCAGGCGGCCGTCGCGGAATTCGCAGCCGCTCAGGCGGCCGTCGCGGAATTCGCAGTAGTCGGGGCCGTAGTCCTGAAATGTCCAGCCGAAGGCCTGCCCATAAAAGGCTTTGGCGACGGCGATCGAGTCGACGGCAAATTCCAGATAATCGATGCGGTGCTGCGTGGCGTCGGTCATGGCGTGCTCCTGAGTAAGTGCACAGCATGCGGATTGCGCACGCCGGTGGCTTGGCGAAAACGGCCAACTCAGCGTGCGTGCTGCTGCACCAGTGCGCGCGGGCTCAGCCCGGTGAGCTGACGTGCATCGCGCACCAGGTGCGGCGCATCGCCGTAGCCGGCGTGCAGCGCGGCCTCGGTCAAGTTGCGGTGCCCTCGCACGATCCGCAGGAAGCGCTGCAGGCGCAGGACGCGCTGCAGCGTCTTGCTGCCATAGCCGAATGCGTCCTGGCAGCGGCGGCGCAGCGAACGCTCGCTGATCCCCAACGCATCGGTCAATGCGCTTAGCCGTGTCGGCGTGCCGACGGCCAGTTGTTCGAACAGCCAAGCCATCTGCGGATCGCGCGCTGCGGCGTGCTGTTGGCAGAGTGCCTGCAAGGTCTGTAACGGATCAGCGCCGTCTTCCAGGCGATGCTGCCACGTGCGGCCCTGCACGCCCCAGAACGATTCCAGCGCGACGCGTTGGTCGGCAATGGCGTGTAACGGCAGCTGCAGCAGACCGGCCGCCACGCCCGCCGCCAGACGGACACCGGTCAACGTCGTGCCTGCTGCCACCGATGCGGGATTGGCCATGCGGTCCGGCCCGGCGACGAATACTTCGCTGCCATCCCAGATCAGATCGACGCTGCCATCGGGCAACACCAGCACCGGTTGCGTCGCGCGACTGCCCTGGCGAAATTGCCAACTGCACTGTAGCCGCGCGCGTAACGCAGGCGGCGCCGCGCTTTGGGCATAACACGACTCAGCTAGGTTGGACATGACGGAACCCTGCGGGGAAGCGGATGCGGGCGTGTGCTGTGCCGCAACCTCGAGCGCGCGGTGATTCAACGCCATGCGCTCGGCCGCAGCGCAGTTGCATGCACGGTATCCGGCCTGACGCGGCACCGCAGTACCATCGCGCCCTCATCAGTGAGGCGAGTTGCTTGCGGCCAGCGCATCGGCCGCTGCGTGCCGTCTGCCCTGGAACCTGGCCACCATCGGCGACGCCATCACCGTGGTCACCAGCGTCATGCCGAACAACAGCGTAAACAGATCCGGCCCGATCACGCCGCTATCCAGTCCGATCTTGATCACCACCAACTCCATCAGCCCGCGTGCGTTCATCAGCGAGCCCACGGTGAGACTGTCGCGCCATCGATGGCCGCTCAGGCGCGCACCCAGCGTGCAGCCGAGCAACTTGCCGCTCACCGCCACGCCGATCACCAGCACAAGTCCGCTCAGGCCGGTGCCGGCGAACGCGCCAGGGCTGGTGGCTTGACCGGCAACGGCGAACAGCACCGGCATCAGCAAGGTGATGGCCAGCGGCTCGATGCGCCCGGCCAGATGCTCCAGCAGGCGGTCATCGCGCGGCAGGCAGATGCCGAACAGGAAGGCGCCAAAGATCGCATGCAGCCCGATCCACTCCGCCAGCGCGGCGCATGCCAGCAGCCCGATCAATACCCATATCAGCGCGCTCGGTGCATACCGGCCGTCATGCGCGCGGGAGCGCAGCAGGCGCGCATAGGCAGGCTTGAGCACACCGAACACGCCGGCGATCAGGACCAACGCACCGATGGCCGTGAACGCCACACCGCCATGCGCGTTGTTGCCGGTCAGGGTCAGCACGATCGCCAGGAAGATCCATACCGTGGCATCGTCGATCACGGCCGCGCCCAGCGCCAGGCGGCCGGCCGGCGTCCGCGTCATGTTGCGGTCCTTGAGGATGCGTGCCAGCACCGGAAATGCCGTCACCGACATCGCCGCGGCAATGAACAGCGCGAACGGCCAGAAGCTGACGCCTTGCGGTGCGAAGCGCGGGAACAGCCACGGCGCGGCAGCCAGACCGAGCAGCAGCGGCAACACGATGCCGGCCACGCCCACCAGGACCGAGGCACGCACTTGCGCCTTGGTGCCTTCCGGCGCACGCAATTCCACGCCGACCACGAACATGAAAAGCACCACGCCCATCGTGGCCAGGCCGGACAGCGGCGGCAGGGTTTTGGCGGCGAACAACGCCGTGTGCAGGTCGGGCAGCCAGGCACCGAATGCGATCGGACCGAGCAACAGCCCGGCCGCCATTTCGCCGATGACCGGCGGCTGTCCAATGCGTTGCAACAACGCACCGCACAGGCGCGCAGCGCCCAGGATCACCGCCAACTGCACCAGCAACAACGTGGTTTGATTCATCGCCTCAGCATTCCAGTGGTTGAGTCGGCTCGGCCCTCGCGTCCTGCAGGTCATCGGCCAGTTCCCCCAGACCGACGGCACAGCGATGCGCCGCATGCGCTGGCTGCTAGTTTATGCGTGACGACGCGCTGCGATCACGTTGGTGATCGACACGCGCAGGCAATGCGCTTGAAGTGAGATGCTGATGGCCCGATGCACGCACCGGCATCTTGTCGCGTTCGCTCGCATTGCTCGATGGCACACGCGCTTAGCGCGCTTCATCGAGCGTCTTCCGGCGCATGCGCGTGCTGGATGGCGTGACGCGTGCTCGCATCGCCAGGCGATAACGCTGGGCCATATCGAACGGCTCAACGCTCCGAATCGCCGCTCTCGTCATAGCCACGCGGGGTGAACAGATCCGGCTGGATCAGCTCGATAAACGCGCGTGCTTGCGGCGACAGATACTTGCCCTTGCGCACCACCACGCCGTAACTGCGGGTCGGGAAAAAGTCCTTCAGCGAGCGCGTGGCCAGCTTGTCGCGGTCGGCCTCGGTGAGGCAGATGGCGGTAACGATGGAAATACCCATGCCCATCGCCACGTATTGCTTGATCACCTCCCAGCCGCCCACCTCCAGCGCCACGGTGTAGGGCACGCGCGCCTGCTGGAAGATCAGATCGACCAGGCGGTAGGTCACCTGCCGGCGCGGCGGCAGGATCAATGGATACGGCGACAGATCCTGCAGCGAGACCTCGGCCTTGCCAGCCAACGGATGGTCGGGCGGGGTGATCAGCAATTGTTCGAAACGGTAGACCGGCGCGTAGTTGAGGTCGGCCGGCACGTCCAGCATCGAGCCGGCCGCCAGATCCACCGCATCTTCGCGCAGCAGGTCGGTGCCATCGGCGCTGATGGCGTTATGCAGGGTCAGCCGCACGTCCGGATGGCGCGCGCGGAAGTTGGCCACGATGCGCGGCAGCAGGTACAGGATGGTAGAGCTGTTGGCGGCGATATTGAGTTCGCCGGCATCGAGCCCGCGCACCTTCTCGCGAAAGCTCGCTTCCAGCCCATCCAGGCTTTCCACCAGCGGCTGCGCCATGTCGTACAGCAACTGGCCCTCGCGGCTGGGCGCCATGCGTCGCCCGGAGCGCTCGAATAACGGCACGCCCAGATCACGCTCCAGCGCTTGCAGCTGCAAGGTCACCGCCGGCTGGCTGACATAGAGCGCCTCAGCCGCACGTGAGACAGAGCCCAGACGCACCGTCTGGCAGAACGCGCGCAACGGCTTGAGCCGATCGGATTTGTAGGAAAATCGAGGGGTTGGCGCCATAGTGCTGCGCTGCGCTTGTTTAGTATAAGTCAGCCTTATTTACAGCATTGATAAAACTGCTTTGTCAAATAGTTGCATCGGGCGCACGGTGCAGGTCCGGATGCACAAGGACCTCCACATGGCTGCCACCGCGTTTGCTCCCCGTCCCATCGACCACGCCACGCCCGGCATTGCGCTGACCACCCAGATCGCTGGCCAGGCAGAACTGCTGCCGGCCGCTGCGCTGGCCCTGCTGGTCTCGTTGCACCGGGCGATCGAGCCCGGCCGCCAACAGCGTCTGGCCCAGCGGCGCCAGCGCCAGGCCGCCTTCGACGCCGGTCAGCTGCCAGACTTCCGTACCGACACCCGGGCCATCCGTACCGGCGACTGGCGCGTGGCCCCTCTGCCGGTGGCGCTGCAGGACCGTCGCGTCGAAATCACCGGCCCAACCGACCCGAAGATGGTCATCAACGCGCTGAACTCCGGCGCCAAGGTGTTCATGGCCGACTTCGAAGATTCCACCGCGCCGACCTGGCGCAACCTGCTGGCCGGCCAGCGCACCCTGGCTGCGGCGGTGCGCGGCGATCTCAGCTTCGATGCGCCCAACGGCAAGCATTACGCCCTGCGCCCGGAGGCCGAACGTGCGGTGCTGATCGTGCGCCCGCGTGGTTGGCACCTGGACGAAAAGCACGTGCTGATCGACGGCCAGCCGCTGGCCGGCGGCCTGTTCGATGCGGCGTTATTTGCCTTCCACAATGGCCGCACGTTGCTGGCCAAGGACCGCGGCCCGTACCTGTATCTGCCCAAGCTGCAGAGCATGGAAGAAGCCGCACTGTGGGACACCGCGCTGGCGCATATCGAAGCGATGCTGGGCCTGCCGCATGGGCAGATCAAGGTCACCGTGCTGATCGAAACGCTGCCGGCGGTGTTTGAGATGGACGAAATTCTCTACGCGCTGCGCGAGCGCATCGTTGGGCTCAATTGCGGGCGTTGGGACTACATTTTTTCCTACCTGAAAACCTTTCGTGCGCACCGCGACCGCGTGCTGCCCGAACGCGGCCAGGTCACCATGACCCAGCCATTCTTGAAGGCGTATTCGGAGCTGTTGATCAAGACCTGCCACCGCCGCGGCGCGCATGCGATGGGCGGCATGGCCGCGCAGATTCCGATCAACCACGATGATGCCGCCAACGAACAGGCCATGGCCCGCGTGCGCGCCGACAAGCTGCGCGAAGTGACCGCCGGCCACGATGGCACCTGGGTGGCGCATCCGGCGCTGATTCCGGTGGCGATGAAACTGTTCGACGAACACATGCCCACCGCGCATCAGCAGCATGTGTTGCGCAACGACGTGCAGGTGACGCGCGACCTGCTGATCGCGCCCTCGCCGGGCAATGTCACCCGTGCCGGGTTCGAAGGCAATGTCGAAGTATGCGTGCGCTATCTGGCGGCCTGGCTGGACGGCAATGGCTGCGTGCCGATCCACCACCTGATGGAAGACGCCGCCACGGCCGAAATCAGCCGCGCGCAGCTGTGGCAATGGTTGCACCACGGTCAGCACCTGGATGATGGCACCGCCATCGATCAACACCTGCTGCAGGCGACCCTGCGCGCACTGCCCGCACGGTTGGGAACCGCCACCGCGCTGCCCGGCGCTGCACGGATCGATGAAGCGATCGCCTTGCTCGAAGAGCTGAGCGGCGCCGACGAACTGGCGGACTTCCTCACTGTACCGGCGTACCGCCTGATCGACTGATCGCCAATGCGGCGACGCCTCGCCACCGGCGTCGCGCAGCTTCCAGTTCAACGCAGTCAACGCCCGTTGCGCACGCACGCGCAACGACGGCCTCGCCATGCCGCCTGCCTTGGCATGCCCGCCATTCCTTCATCGTTCCATCCGTCGTACTTCTCAGGAGAACGCAAGATGAGCACTACACTGCAAAGCGCCGAACAACTGCAGCAGGACTGGTCCAACAATCCGCGCTGGGCCGGCATCGCCCGCAATTACAGCGCTGCCGATGTGGCGCGCCTGCGTGGCACCGTGCATGTCGAGCATTCGCTGGCACGCCTGGGTGCAGAAAAACTGTGGGATTCCCTGCATGCCACGCCGTTCGTCAATGCGCTGGGCGCGCTGACCGGCAACCAGGCCATGCAACAGATCAAGGCCGGCCTGAAGGCGATTTACCTGAGCGGTTGGCAGGTTGCCGCCGATGCCAATCTGGCCGGGCAGATGTATCCGGATCAATCGCTATACCCGGCCGATTCGGTGCCGGCGGTGGTCAAGCGCATCAACAATACCTTGCTGCGCGCCGACCAGCTCCATCATGCCGAAGGCTACGATGCCATCGACTTCCTGCAGCCGATCGTGGCCGACGCCGAAGCCGGTTTCGGCGGCGTGCTCAACGCCTTCGAACTGATGAAGGCGATGATCGAAGCCGGTGCGGCCGGTGTGCACTTCGAAGACCAGCTGGCCTCGGTCAAGAAATGCGGCCATATGGGAGGCAAGCTGCTGGTGCCCACGCGTGAGGCGATAAAAAAATTGAATGCCGCGCGCCTGGCCGCCGATGTGCTGGGCGTGCCGACGGTGCTGATCGCGCGCACAGACGCCGAAGCCGCCGACCTGATCACCAGCGATGTGGATGCCAACGATCAACCGTTCACCACCGGCGAGCGTACGGTCGAAGGCTTCTTCAAGACCCGCCATGGCCTGGACCAGGCAATCAGCCGCGGCCTGGCCTATGCCCCGTACGCCGATCTGATCTGGTGCGAAACGGGCAAGCCGGACCTGGAATTTGCGCGCGCCTTCGCACAGGCCATCCATGCCAGGTTCCCCGGCAAATTGCTGGCCTACAACTGCTCGCCGAGTTTCAACTGGAAGAAGAATCTGGACGACGCCACCATTGCCAAATTCCAGACCGAACTGGCGAGCTATGGCTACAAGTTCCAGTTCATCACCCTGGCCGGTTTCCATGCGTTGAATCACAGCATGTTCCATCTGGCGCACGGCTATGCGCGCCGGCAGATGAGCGCATTCGTCGAATTGCAGCAGGCCGAGTTCGAGGCGGCGGAGATGGGATTTACCGCAGTCAAGCATCAGCGCGAGGTGGGCACCGGCTATTTCGATGCAGTGACCCAGGCGATCCAGCAGGGGCAATCGTCCACGACCGCGTTGCGTGGCTCCACTGAAGAAGAGCAATTCCAAAGCGACAAGGCGGCCTGATTGCTGGCAGCACTGCGGCACCTGGGCGCTCAGTTGATGCAGCTGTCTCCATGGCAATGGACGACCAAGGCAAATTCAGCAGGCGCGACATTGCGCCACCCTGGGAGGGGAGGGCTCGGACGACGTCCCCCCACCCTGAGTAGTGGTTTGGTTTAGAGTCCGGGGGTAATGATATCGGTGTTTGCCAGATGTTGGGCATAAGCAGCCGGGGTCATGCCGCCGATCGCCTTCTTGGGTCGGTCCTCGTTGTATTCGCGTCGCCAGCGTTCGATTTCGGTG
>NZ_VZPL01000025.1 GCF_008801575.1 Xanthomonas cissicola
AATCACATCGCGTTACTGATGAACACCCGTCCTCGCCAGACACTGGGCTGGAAAACGCCTAGCGAAGCAATGGAAGCGGAAATCGCCGCCTTCAAATCATCTGTTGCACTTGAATCTTGAGACCGCCACGGTCCATCAACAAATGAATCGGCCGCTCCACTGGCCCCAGGTGTTCAAGCAACGCGCGGCCTGCAGGTGCGTCATGCACGTTGCCAGGCGTCAATCCAAAGGTGATGGCTGTTCGAGCATCTGCGGCAACCATATGAATCTTGGTGTTCCATCCACCGCGAGACTTGCCGACGGCCTGCGGGCCGTTTTTTTTAATGCACCCGTGCCATCGGGATGGACCTTGACGCTGGTGGAGTCCAGCGAGACTGCTTCGATCTTGATGCGCACGATCTGGGACTTCTGCAATTGGGCGAACATCCGGTCCAACACACCCGCCTTGGCCCAACGGTTCATGCGTGTGTAGACCGTATGCCAGTTGCCAAAGCGCTTGGGTAGGCCGCGCCATTTGCAGCCATGCTCGGCAACGTAAAGGATGGCGTTGACCACTTGCAGGTTGGTCATGCTGACATTGCCGCGCTGCGCCGGCAGGCAGTGTTCGATCAGAGAAAATTGTGCTGGCGTGATCTCCATGCCCAATAGTTTAATCGCTCGGGCCATTAGTGTTAACAGGCCCTAATACACGTGTTGTCACAACGGCCTCCTTCGGGAGGCCGTTGTCTGTGTGGCACGGCTAACACGCAATCGGGCGACTGGCACACGGCAGGGCGAAGGCGACATGCACAGACATTTCCACGGCACATCGCACCGCTAGCCTGCAGTCACTACAACAAGAAACCTGCTCTCTCTCCCTGCCGCCGATCTTCGGCGGCTTTTTTTGTCCGGGTTGACGCACAGCAGCCAGGCCCCCGGCCGGGTAACCATCACTCCAGCGTATAACCCACCCGCAAGCCGCCCCAGTGCTTGCCGCCGACGAAGATCGGCGTGGACAGGTCGAACATGATCTGACCGGTATCGCGACGATAGACCTGCAGGCGGTAAGGGTCGGTATGCGCGCCCACGCTGCGCCCAACACGGTCGGTGAACTTGCGCTTGGTGCGGTTGCCGACCAGATCGCGCTTGGCATCGCCGGTCAACGGCTGGGTGAAGCGCAGATTGTGCGTGGGCACATAACCGTCGGGATTGGCGCAGATCGCGAAGACGATCCACGGGTGCGCCTCCAGCAGCGGCTCTTGCAAAGCGGGCAGCAGCTGGTCGCAGAGCGCATCGAAGTCGGTACTGAACTTGGGCGGCTCCACGCCGGCGATCGGCGTATAGGTGCGCGCAAACAATGCGGCTTGCCCGATCTGCCCGCGCGCGATGGCCTGCGCCAGGGCACTGCCGATCTTGCCGGACGTGGCAACGGCCAGCTGCTTGACCAGCGCGTGCCTGGGCACTTGCAGTGGGTCCGGCGGCAACCGGAACAAGCCCACGCAATCGCGCAGGGTTTCGGTGCCGCGCTCCAGCGCTTCGCTGCGTTCGGCCACGTGCGCGGCGTGCTGCAGATTGCTGCGGCCCAACGCCACCACGCCATCTACCGCACGCTCGATCCCGCGAATTTCGCCGTCCTGCGCGTGGATGCGCCCGGCCACCGTGGTCATCGCGCTGCTGGCCTGCCCGAGCACGCGAGTGATGCCATCGAGTACCGCTTCGGTGCCACGTGCAGAGGCTGCGCCCTCCCCCACTGCAGCGCTGGTTTCGGCCAGGATCGCGCGCACGTCGCGTGCGGCAGCGGCGGCGCGCTCGGCCAGCCGCCGGATCTCGGTAGCCACCACCGCAAACCCGCGTCCGGCATCGCCGGCATGCGCGGCTTCGATGCTGGCGTTGATCGACAGGATATTGGTCTGGAACGCCACCGAGTCGATGACTTCGATGACTTCGCCCGCGCGTGCCGCGCGACGTTCCACTTCATGCATGGCCTGGCCCAGCGCATGTGCCGCAGCGACACCTTGCCGCGCGCTGTCATCGGCGCTGGCGGCCAACGCGATGACCTGCGCCAGTTCGGCATTGACGTCCTGCAGGCTCGACGACAGCCGCTCCACCGCGGCGCGCGCGCCGTCCAGCGCCTCGTTCTGGGCTTGCGACTGGCGCACCATTTCATCGTTTTCGGCCACCAGCGGTGGCACTCCGGCGGCGATCTGCACCGACAAGGCCACTGCCTGGCGGATGGCCTCGGCCAGATTGCCGAACCCGGCTTGCAGCCGCCGGCCCATCTCGGTTTCTGCCAGTCCCGGCGGCAACAGGAGTTCGAGTTCGCAACCGGCCAACGCCTGGGCAGTGCGCTCGAGCACCGTGCGGTCTTCGTGCTCGGCTTGCAGGCGCGCAACCAGCGGCTGCAGCAAGGGCGAGATCGGCACCGGCCGGCTGCCGTCGGCCAGACGCGTGGCCTCGCGCAGCAGGATCGCGGTTTCCACATGCGGCAGCGACAGCATCCAGCCGCCATGTTCGCGATCGCGTACATAGCGCACGCGCTGCGCCGGGTCGTCGCCCGGGGCAGCCCAGACGCCGTCTTCGCCAACCAGGTCGGCGGCGCTCAACCCCCACACCACTGAGGCCGGCGCCCCCTGCAGCTCGACCGCCGTTTTGCCCAGCACATCCAGGCCGACGCGGTTGCAGGCCACCACACACGCCTCCGCAGACAACCGCAGCAAGGCGACCGGCGCATCCGGGAGCACGGCCATCTGGGCCTGCGACGGCGGATCGGGCTGTTGCATCGAATTCATGAGGGGCTCCTGCTCCATCCGGTGATTATCGGCGCGCTGCGCGGGGAATTGAGGCGCGGGCCGGCGCGCCGGCGCGCTCAGTATCCGGCCGCCTGGCCGTCCTTGCGGCTTTCCGAAGCACCGTAGTAAACGCCGCTGACCGGGTCGCGGGCGATGGCCTGATACCCACCGTACGGGCCGTCGGCAAAGATCACCCGATGGCCTTTGCGCATCAGCGCGCGGATGGTGTCGTAGGAGAAGCCGGTTTCCAGATTCACCTCGCCGCCATCGCTCATCGCGGTGGCCTGCCCGGTCGGTTCGGTGGACCCTTCATGCTGGATGCGCGGCGCGTCGCCGGCTTCCTGCAGGTTCATGTGGAAGTCCACCAGGTTCATCACGATCTGCACATGCCCCTGCGGCTGCATCGCCCCGCCCATCACGCCGAAGCTAAGCCAGGGCTTGCCGTCCTTGGTGACGAAGGCCGGGATGATGGTCTGAAACGGCCGCTTGCCCGGCGCATAGCCGTTGGGATGATCCTTCTTCAGCACGAACATCTCGCCGCGGTCCTGCAGGATGAAACCCAGCCCCGGCGGCGCCATGCCACTGCCCATGCCGCGATAGTTGGACTGGATCAGCGAGACCATCATGCCGTCGGCATCGGCCACGGTCATGTAGATGGTGTCGCCTTCTTCCAGCTGCTTGGGTGTCCCCGGCTGTACTTCCTTGAGTGCCTTGTCCATCGAAATCAGCGCGCGCCGCCGGTTGGCGTAGTCCTTGGAGATCAACTTGGCCAGCGGTGCCGGCTGAAACGCCGGGTCGGCGTAGAAGCGCGCGCGGTCGGCGAACGCCAGCTTCTTGGCCTCGGTGAACAAGTGCACGTGCTCAGCCGAGCCGAACGGAATCTTGGAGAAGTCGTAGCCTTCGAGGATGTTGAGCATCTGCAACGCGGCGATGCCCTGGCTGTTGGGCGGCAGCTCCCATACGTCGTAGCCGCGATAGTTGGTGCTGACCGGCTCGACCCACTCACCCTGGTGGCTGGCCATGTCGTCGTAACTCAGATACCCGCCATTGGCCTTGAAGTAGGCACCGATGGTACGGGCGATGTCGCCCTTGTAGAACGCATCGCGACCGCCGTCGGCAATCTGCTGCAGCGTGTTGGCCAGGTTCGGGTTCTTCCACAGCTCGCCCTTGCGCGGGGCGTGGCCGTCGATGGTGAATTGCTCCTTGAAACCGGGGTATTGCGACAGGCGCGGCACCGAACGGTCCCAGTAATAGGCGATGGTCTCGGCGACCGGATGGCCTTCGCGCGCGTAGCGGATCGCTGGCGCCAGGTTCTGTGCCATCGGCTTGCGCCCGAAGCGCGCGTGCAGCGCGAACCAGCCGTCCACTGCACCCGGCACCGACACCGGCAACGGGCCGGTCGGCGGAATGTCCTTCAAGCCACGGCGCTGGAACTCGGCCAGGGTCAGCGATTTGGGCGAGCGGCCGGAGCCGTTGTAGCCGTAGAGCTTGTGGGTCTTAGGGTCCCAGACGATCGCAAACAGGTCCCCTCCCACGCCATTGCCGGTCGGCTCCATCAGGCCCAGCGCCGCATTGGCCGCGATCGCTGCATCCACCGCCGAGCCACCGTCCTTCATCACATCCAGCGCGATCTGGGTGGCCAGCGGTTGCGAAGTCGCGGCCATGGCATGCGGCGCAATGACTTCCGAGCGGGTGGCAAACGGCTGCCCGGTGACGCGGTCGGCAGCGCCGAGAGGCGGCGCGAGCAGCGCCAGAGCAGACACCAACAACACAGGTACGCGACGCATCACCGATGGCCCCTAAGAGATGGCCCCTAAGACACTGAGAATGAGGTGCCAACCATACCAGCGGGCTGTGCCCTGCCGTCCAATCGACACTTGCCAGCGCGCTCAATACCGCGCAGATGGTGATCTTCGTCAGCGCTTCTTGTGCTGTATCGATCATGTTTCATCAGTAACCATGCAGCTGCCATGGGGCTTTGCAGGCGACTCGGCACATCGATGCGGATGTTTCATGCGCAAGGGTTGACACCCTGGTTGCCGCGGTGGTTATCTCAGGCCCATGCCGCACCACTCCACGACCTCGAACGCCCCCATGTCCGCGCCCTCCGGCGCGTTGGCTGCGTCGCTTCTCGTGCTCGTACTTATTACCTCGCCAACCGGTGCGGGACGAGACTTCGTGTAGGCAACAGACACACAAGGCTTCGATCAGACCCCGCACCGGCAACGGCGCGGGGTTTCGCGTTTCAGGGATCACCAAAAGTTTCGAATGACATGAACGACATCGCTGCCACATCCGCAACATCGCCATGCGCCCAGCCGCGCATGGGCGCCTGTGGTTGCCTGCGCAGTGCCATCGCTCGTCCCCGCTTTGCTCAGCCGGCCAGTGCACGCACTGCCGGCTGATCCATTTATCCACTGCCCATCTCCACTGCCAACCCGCAAGGACATTCCATGAGCAACGACACCCAACCGAAAATCGCGATCATCGGCTACGGCAGCCAGGGCCGCGCACATGCGCTGAACCTGCGCGATTCCGGCTTCGACGTCACCGTCGGCCTGCGTCCCGGTGGCCCGACCGAGGCCAAGGCGCAGGCCGATGGCTTCACCGTCGTGGCGCCGTCCGAGGCGGTCAAGAGTGCTGACCTGGTCGCCATCCTGACCCCGGACATGGTGCAGAAGAAGCTCTACGAAGAGGTCATCGCCCCGAACATGAAGCAGGGCGCCTGCCTGCTGTTCGCGCATGGCCTGAACGTGCATTTCGACATGATCACCCCGCGCGCCGATCTGGACGTGGTACTGGTCGCGCCCAAGGGCCCGGGCGCATTGGTACGTCGCGAATATGAAATCGGCCGCGGCGTGCCGTGCATCTATGCGGTCTACCAGGACACCAGCGGCAAGGCCGAGCAGTTCGCGTTGACCTATGCCGGCGGCCTGGGCGGCGCGCGCGCCAACATCATCAAGACCACGTTCAAGGAAGAAACCGAAACCGATCTGTTCGGCGAGCAGGCCGTGCTATGCGGCGGCGCCTCCTCGCTGGTGCAGGCCGGTTTCGAAGTGCTGGTCGAGGCCGGCTATCAGCCGGAAATCGCATACTACGAAGTGCTGCACGAATTGAAGTTGATCGTGGACCTGTTCTACGAAGGCGGCATCACCCGTATGCTGGAATTCGTTTCCGAAACCGCGCAATACGGCGATTATGTCAGCGGCCCGCGCGTGATCGATGCCGGCACCAAGGCGCGCATGAAGGATGTGCTGACCGACATCCAGAACGGCACCTTCACCAAGAACTGGGTGGCCGAGTACGACGCCGGCCTGCCGAACTACAACAAGTTCAAGCAGGCCGATCTGGAGCACCCGATCGAGGAAGTGGGCAAGAAGCTGCGCGCCAAGATGGTGTGGCTCAACGGGCAACAGCAAGCCGCTGCCGCACCTGCGAATCAACAGGCGGCATAACGCCGCCTCCCCCACCGCTTAAACCGAAGGTCCGCAACGCATGAACACCTCCGCACACAGCACGCCCCGCAATGGCGCGCGCTGGCTGACGCAGGCCCTGGAAGCCGAAGGCGTGGAAACGCTGTTCGGCTATCCGGGCGGCACCATCATGCCGTTCTACGACGCCCTGGTGGATTCCAGGCTCAAGCACATCCTGGTTCGTCACGAACAGGGCGCTGCACTGGCTGCCAACGGCTATGCCCGTGCCAGCGGCCGGGTCGGCGTGTGCGTGGCCACCTCCGGCCCGGGCGCATCCAACCTGGTCACCGGCATCGCCGATGCGATGCTGGACTCGGTGCCGATGATCTGCCTGACCGGCCAGGTCGCCACGCCGCTGCTGGGCACCGACGCATTCCAGGAGCTGGACGTGTTCGGCATGACCATGCCGATCGTCAAGCACAGCTTCCTGGTGCGGCGTGTGGAGGAGCTTCCGGAGATGGTGCGCGAGGCGTTTCGCATTGCGCGCGAAGGACGTCCTGGGCCGGTGCTGATCGACCTGCCCAAGGACGTGCAGGTGGCCGACGCCTCGCATCTGCCCCTGCATGTTCCGGCAGCGGTGTCGCCGCCGCCGGCGCCGGCGGACGCGAAACTGGCCGACGCGTTGGCAGCAATCGCCAGCGCCGAACGCCCGGTGGTGTACGGCGGGGGCGGGATCGCGCTGGCCGGCGCGGTGGAAGCCTTCCGGCATTTCGTCGAGGCCACCGGCATCCCGACCGCGCTGACCTTGCGCGGCCTGGGGGCATTACCGCATGCGCATCCGGACTATCTGGGCATGTTGGGCATGCACGGCACCCGTGCGGCCAATATGGCCATCCAGGAATGCGATCTGCTGGTGGTGGTCGGTGCGCGTTTCGACGACCGTGCCACCGGCAAACTGAGCGAGTTCGCACCGTTCGCACGCGTCATCCATCTGGATGCCGACGCATATGAGATCTCCAAGCTGCGCACCGCCGATATCGCGGTGCCCGGCGACGTGGCAGTGAGTCTGAAAGCCTTGAGTGCGGCGCGCGGCAACTGCCAGGCCTGGCGCACGCGCTGTTTCGCCAACCGCGAAAAGTTCGGCGCGCGTTACGACGCGCCCGGCACCGACATCTACGCACCGGCGCTATTGAAGCGCCTGAGCGAAGTGGCTCCGGCCGACACCATCATCGCCTGCGATGTGGGTCAGCATCAGATGTGGGTGGCGCAGCATTGCCGCTTCAACGACCCGCGCAATCACCTCACCAGCGGCGCGCTGGGCACCATGGGCTTCGGCCTGCCGGCCGCGATGGGCGCACAGTTCGCCTGCCCTGACCGCACCGTGGTGCTGGTCTCCGGCGACGGCAGTTTCATGATGAACGTGCAGGAGCTGGTGACGATTGCACGCTGCAAGCTGCCGGTGAAGATCGTGCTGCTGGACAACAGCTCGCTGGGCATGGTGCGGCAGTGGCAGGAACTGTTCTTCGCCGAGCGTTACAGCGAAATCGACCTGTCCGACAACCCGGATTTTGCGGCGTTGGCGCACGTGTTCGGCATTCCGGCCAAGCGCATCATCGCCCGCGGCGATGTGGACGCGGCACTGGCCGACTTGCTGGCGCAGCCCGGTCCCGGCCTGCTGCATGTCGCGATCGACGCGCGTGCCAATGTGTGGCCGCTGGTGCCGCCCAACAACGCCAACAGCACCATGCTGGACAGCAATCCCGCACATGCGGCCAAGGAGACATCGCATGCGTTACCGGCTTGATCTGGTGCTGAAGCCGGCAGAAGGCGCATTGGTGCGGGTGATCGGCATGACCGAACGCCGCGGCTTCCGCCCATGCGCGATCCAGGGCGCAGCAGCGCCAGACGATGCCGGACGCTGGCATCTGCTGCTGGATGTGGACAGCAACCGTCCGCCGGAAACGCTGCGTCTGCAGCTGGAAAAGGTCTACGACTGCGAATCGGTGGTGATCACCGCACTGGAATCGGTCGAGGCTGCGGCATGAGCATGCAGACCTCGCGCGACCATCAGACTGCTGTCCGGAGGTGTCTTCTTCCGGATCGCCCGCGCGCGTGCCGCAATGCCTGATTCCGGCCGCCCTTCCGCACAGGAGCCAGAGGTAGGCGACGTGGCCGTGAGCGTGGCCGACGTGCTGGCCGCACAGGCGCGCCTGCGCAAGTACCTGTCGCCCACGCCGCTGCACTACGCCGAACGCTTCGGTGTGTGGTTGAAGCTGGAGAATTTGCAGCGCACCGGCTCCTACAAGGTGCGCGGCGCATTGAATGCGTTGCTGGCCGGGCTGGAACGCGGCGATGAGCGCCCGGTGATCTGCGCCTCGGCCGGCAACCACGCGCAAGGTGTGGCGTGGTCGGCGTACCGGCTGGGTGTGCAGGCCATCACGGTAATGCCCTATGGCGCGCCGCAGACCAAGATTGCCGGTGTCGCGCATTGGGGTGCCACGGTGCGCCAACATGGCAACAGCTACGACGAAGCGTTCGCGTTTGCGCGCGAGCTGGCCGACCAGAACGGCTATCGCTTCCTGTCCGCCTTCGACGACCCGGACGTGATCGCCGGCCAGGGCACGGTGGGCATCGAGCTGGCGGCGCATGCGCCGGACGTGGTGATCGTGCCGATCGGCGGCGGTGGCCTGGCCTCCGGCGTGGCGCTGGCATTGAAGTCGCAAGGCGTGCGCGTGGTCGGGGCGCAGGTGGAAGGCGTGGATTCGATGGCGCGCGCCGTCCGCGGCGATCTGCGCGAAATCGCTCCGGTCCCAACGCTGGCCGATGGCGTGAAGGTCAAGATTCCAGGCCTGCTCACGCGCCGCCTGTGCTCGAGCTTGCTCGATGATGTCGTGATCGTGCGCGAGGCCGAATTGCGCGAAACATTGGTGCGCCTGGCACTGGAAGAACACGTCATTGCCGAGGGCGCTGGCGCCCTCGCGCTGGCCGCCGGTCGCCGCGTTTCCGGCAAACGCAAATGTGCGGTGGTCTCTGGCGGTAATATCGACGCAACCGTGCTGGCCACACTCTTGTCCGAGGTGCGGCCGCGTCCGCCACGCAAGCCGCGCCGCCGCAATACCGAGCGACTCCGCAACGAACGCAGCGCCAATCCGCCACCCGCCACACACGTTCTTTCCCGCCCATCCGCAGTCGCTTCAACGCCTGTCACCGCCATCGCCGTAGAGGAGTCTTCCTGGTGAACACGACCGTATCCAACCAGACCCCGCGTATCCGAATTTTCGACACCACCCTGCGCGACGGCGAGCAATCCCCCGGCTGCAGCATGACGCCCCAGCAGAAGCTGGTCATGGCGCGCGCGCTGGACGAACTCGGCGTGGACATCATCGAAACCGGTTTTCCTGCCAGCTCGCATTCGGACCGCGAAGCGGTGGCGATGATGGGCCGCGAACTGCGCCGCCCCACCCTGGCGGTGTTGTCGCGCTGCCTGCAGGCCGATATCGAAACCTCGGCCAAGGCGCTGGAGACAGCCGCAAACCCGCGCCTGCATGTGTTCCTGTCCACCAGCCCGCTGCACCGCGAGCACAAGCTGCGCATGAGCCGTGAGCAGGTGCTGGAATCGGTGCACCGGCACGTGACGCTGGCGCGCGGCTATGTCGACGATGTGGAATTTTCTGCCGAGGATGCAACCCGCACCGAAGAAGACTTCCTGGCCGAGGTCACCCGCGTGGCGATCGCCGCAGGCGCCACCACGATCAATTTGCCCGACACGGTCGGCTTCACCACGCCGGAAGAAATCCGTGGCATGTTCTCGCGCCTGATCGCCAGCGTGGAAGGTGCCGACAAGGTCATCTTCAGCGCGCACTGCCACAACGATCTGGGCCTGGCGGTGGCCAACTCGCTGGCAGCCATCGAAGGCGGTGCGCGCCAGGTGGAATGCACCATCAATGGCATCGGTGAGCGTGCGGGCAATTGCGCGCTGGAAGAAATCACCATGGCGCTGAAGGTGCGCGGTGCCTTCTACAACATCGATTCGGCGATCAATACGCCGCGTATCGTGTCCACCTCGCAATTGTTGCAACGCCTGGTCGGCATGCCGGTGCAGCGCAACAAGGCAGTCGTGGGCGGCAACGCCTTCGCGCACGAATCGGGCATTCATCAGCACGGCATGCTGCGCCATCGCGGCACCTACGAAATCATGCGCCCGGAAGATGTGGGCTGGGAATACTCGCAAATGGTACTGGGCCGCCACAGCGGCCGCGCCGCGGTCGAGCAGCGGCTGCGCGCGCTGGGTTATCTGCTGGAGGAGGAAGAGGTCAAGCTGGTGTTCGAACAGTTCAAGGCGCTGTGCGAGAAGCAGCGCGTGGTGACCGATGCCGATCTGCAGGCATTGATGCAGGACGCCACGGTGCAGGAAGGCTATCGCCTGGCGTCGATGACCATCAGCGACGTGGGCAGCCGCGCCAACGCGTTGGTGGAGTTGTCCGACCCGGAAGGCAATCGCGTGGCCGAAACCGCGCAGGGCAACGGGCCGGTGGATGCGCTCTTCGGCGCACTGGCCTCGGCCACCGGCGTGAAGCTGGAGCTGGACAGCTACCAGGTGCACAGCGTGGGCATCGGTGCGGACGCGCGCGGCGAAGCCAGCCTGAGCGTGCGCCACGACGGCGTGGAATACGAAGGCACCGGCACCAGCAAGGACATCATCGAAGCCAGCGCGCTTGCGTGGCTGGATGTGGCCAACCGCTTGTTGCGTCAGCGCGAGCGTGGCGTGGTCGCCGGCAAGACGGCTGCGGTGGCGTAACGCTGCTCATTGGGCAGATGATGCAAGCCTCACGGCCAGCAGCGTGATCTGCTGGCCGTTCCGGTTTTTGCGTGCGAACTTTTTTACAAGTGTGTCGGTTAGATGCTTACGCGCTTGCCGACGTGGCAAAGCTCCGGCCTACTGCAGGCACTTGCACGCATACCGGCCTGGGACACGCCGCGAGTACGTCCATGTAGGCTCTGGCGCGGCATCCATGCCGCTCAAGGTGCCACACCGGTCCGCGAGCAAGTACCACCGGCTGCTGTCGGCAGCTGAGGACACGGATGCGCTATCGCGCTAGCGACCGTTCCTGCGCACTACAACGCTTCGGGACTGCGAGCGCTTTTACAGCGCGGCCACCACCGCATCGCCCATCGCCACGGTACCGACCTTGGTAGTGCCTTCCGACCAGATGTCGGCAGTGCGCAGGCCTTGATCGAGCACCTTGCCAACCGCATGTTCGATGGCATCTGCTGCAGTGGCCTGCGCGAAGGTGTAGCGCAACATCATCGCCACCGACAGGATCGTGGCCAATGGATTGGCGATGCCCTTGCCGGCGATATCCGGTGCCGAGCCATGGCAGGGTTCGTACATACCCTTGCTGTTGGCATCCAGCGAGGCCGAAGGCAGCATGCCGATGGAACCGGTGAGCATGGATGCCTGGTCGGACAGGATGTCGCCGAACATGTTGTCGGTCACGATCACGTCGAACTGCTTGGGAGCACGCACCAACTGCATCGCTGCGTTGTCCACGTACATATGCGACAGCGCGATATCCGGGTAGTCCTTGGCCACTTCTTCGACTACTGCACGCCATAGCTGGCTCGATGCCAGCACGTTGGCCTTGTCGACCGAACACAGCTTCTTGCCGCGCAGGCGTGCCATGTCGAAGCCGGCCTTGGCGATGCGACGAATCTCGCTCTCGCTATATGGCAAGGTGTCGTACGCCTGGCGTTCGCCGTTGTCCAAGGTGCGGTTACCACGCGGCTGGCCGAAATAGATGCCGCCAGTGAGTTCGCGCAGGATCAGCAGATCCAGCCCGGCCACGACCTCCGGCCTGAGCGTGGACGCATCGGCCAGCTGCGGATACAGCAATGCCGGCCGCAGGTTGGCGAACAAGCCCAGCTGCGAGCGGATCTTGAGCAACCCACGCTCCGGCCGCAGCGCCGGGTCGATGGTGTCCCACTGCGGGCCACCCACCGCACCCAGCAGCACCGCATCGGCGCCACGCGCGCGCTCCAGTGTTTCATCGGCCAATGGGCTGCCGTATTTGTCGTACGCAGCGCCGCCCAGCTCGTCATACACCAGCTGAAAACCCAGACCGTGTTGCGCGTCAATGCGCTTCAACACCTTGACCGCTTCGGCCATGATCTCCGGCCCGATCCCGTCGCCGGGAAGAATCAGAATCTGCTTGCTCATGCCACCCTCGTGAAGTGACGCCGCAGCGTCATTGACATCAATCCAATGCAGTCCGCACGCAGCGCGGTGAGCGCGCGCATCTGCGGCTCGACATTACTGCAACGCGCCAAACAACCACGGTTGGCGCGCGCGATGGCCTTGCTCGAAGCGCCCGATGGCATCGGCGTCCTGCAAGGTGAGGCCGATATCGTCCAGGCCATTGAGCAGGCAGTGTTTGCGGAAGGCATCGATGTCGAAGCCGTACTCCACGCCATCGGGGCGGCGTACGCGTTGCGCGGCCAGATCTACGGTGAGCCGGTAGCCCTCGGTCGTCAGGCATTGTTCGAACAATGCATCGACCTGCGCTTCGTCCAGCACGATCGGCAGCAGGCCGTTCTTGAAACTGTTGTTGTAGAAAATGTCGGCAAAGCTCGGCGCGATCACGGTGCGAAAGCCGTATTCGTCCAGCGCCCACGGCGCATGCTCGCGCGAGGAACCACAGCCGAAGTTTTCCCGGGCCAGCAAGACGCTGGCGCCCTGATAGCGCGGGAAATTGAGCACGAATTCCGGATTGAGCGGGCGCGTGCTGTTGTCGCGACCAGGCTCGCCGATATCCAGATAGCGCCACTCGTCGAACAGGTTCGGACCGAAACCGGTGCGCTTGATCGACTTGAGGAACTGCTTGGGAATGATCTGGTCGGTATCGACATTGGCGCGATCCAGCGGCGCGACCAGTCCGGTGTGTTGGGTGAAAGGAGTCATTGGAATGCCGGGAATTGGAAGTGGAGAATGGGGAATTGGCAGGGCGGAGAAGGGACGGACGTTGCCATTCTCTATTCCCGACTCTCGATTCCCTGCAGTTCACGTACATCGACAAAATGACCGCTCACCGCCGCAGCCGCCGCCATCGCCGGGCTGACCAGATGCGTGCGGCCGCCGGCGCCTTGGCGGCCTTCGAAGTTGCGGTTGGAGGTCGAAGCGCAATGTTCGCCGCTGCCCAGCTTGTCCGGGTTCATGGCCAGACACATCGAGCAGCCTGGCTCGCGCCATTCGAAGCCGGCATCCAGAAACACCTTGTCCAGGCCTTCGGCTTCGGCCTGCGCCTTCACCAGCCCAGAGCCCGGCACCACCAAGGCCTGCTTGATGGTGGAGGCGACCTTGCGGCCCTTGGCCACTGCGGCAGCGGCACGCAGGTCTTCGATGCGCGAATTGGTGCACGAGCCGATGAACACGCGATCCAGGCGGATGGCGGTGATCGGCTGGTTGGCCTTCAGCCCCATGTATTTCAGCGCGCGCTCGATCGAATCGCGCTTGGTCGGGTCCTGCTCGATGGCCGGATCGGGCACGTGCTGATCGATGGCCAGCACCATTTCCGGCGAAGTGCCCCAGCTGACCTGCGGCTTGATGTCTTCGGCACGCAACTCCACCACGGTGTCGAAGTGCGCGTCCGGGTCGGAGACCAGCGTGCTCCAGAGCGCCACCGCCGCATCCCAGTGGGCGCCCTTGGGGGCGAACGGGCGCCCTTTGACGTAGGCAATGGTCTTCTCGTCCACCGCCACCATGCCCACGCGGGCACCGGCTTCGATGGCCATGTTGCAGATGGTCATGCGGCCTTCCATCGACAGAGTCCGAATGGCGCTGCCGGCAAATTCCAGCGCATGTCCGTTGCCGCCGGCGGTGCCGATCTTGCCGATCACCGCCAGCACGATGTCCTTGGCGGTCACCCCGAACGGCAGCGTGCCTTCCACACGCACCTGCATGTTCTTCATTTTCTTGGCGATCAGGCATTGGGTGGCCAGCACGTGCTCGACCTCGGAGGTGCCGATGCCGTGCGCCAGCGCGCCGAACGCGCCATGCGTGGAGGTATGCGAATCGCCGCAGACCACGGTCATGCCCGGCAAGGTGGCGCCCTGCTCCGGGCCGACCACATGCACGATGCCCTGCCGCGCATCGTTCATCTTGAACTCGAGGATGCCGAAGTCGTCGCAGTTTTCGTCCAGCGTCTGCACCTGCAGGCGCGAGACCTCGTCGGAAATCGACTCCAGCCCGCCCTGGCGTTCGGCGCGCGTGGTCGGCACGTTGTGATCGGGCGTGGCGATATTGGCGTCGATGCGCCACGGCTTGCGCCCGGCCAGGCGCAGGCCTTCGAAGGCCTGCGGCGAGGTCACTTCGTGCAGGATGTGGCGGTCGATGTAGATCAGCGACGAGCCATCGTCACGGCGTGTGACCTCGTGCAGTTCCCACAGCTTGTCGTACAG
Source organism: Xanthomonas cissicola (assembly GCF_008801575.1). Classification (GTDB taxonomy): domain Bacteria; phylum Pseudomonadota; class Gammaproteobacteria; order Xanthomonadales; family Xanthomonadaceae; genus Xanthomonas; species Xanthomonas cissicola. Next base: position 14,636 of record NZ_VZPL01000025.1, read on the forward strand.
GGTCTTGGCAGTCATCGCGGCAATCCGAGTGGCGGATGGTGGGTGCGCCCACCTGGCTGAGATCGATGCTAGGAGCTTGCCTTGGATTACGCAAATTCATATTGTTTATTCAAGAAATGAATTTTAGGAATAGCAATGGACCTGGCGAGCCTCAATGCCTTCGTGGCGATCGCCGAGAGCGGCAGCTTTTCGGCAGCCGGCGAGGCCTTGCACCTGACCCAGCCAGCGGTGAGCAAACGCATCGCCCTCCTGGAAGCGCAATTGTCGGCGCGGCTGTTCGATCGCCTGGGCCGGCAGGTGGTGCTGACCGAAGCCGGACAGGCGTTGCTGCCGCGCGCGCAACGCATCCTGGCCGAGCTGCAGGACACCCGCCGCGTGCTGGAGCATTTGGGCGCAGCCGTTGGCGGCCGCTTGAGTCTGGCCACCAGCCACCATGTGGGTCTGCACCGCCTGCCGGCCTTGTTGCGCGGTTTTGCCACGCGACATCCGCAGGCGGCGTTGGACATCCAGTTCCTGGATTCGGAGTTGGCGTACGCCGCTGTGCTGCGCGGGGAGGTGGAACTGGCAGTGACAACCCTGGCACCGGACACGCGCGCTCCGCTGCGCGCGCAGCCGATCTGGCATGACCGCTTGCAGTTCGTGGTTGCACCCGACCACCCGTTGGCAGCACTGCCTGCGGTGTCGCTGGACGATGTGGTGACGCACCCGGCGGTATTGCCCGATCCGGGCACCTTCACCCATCGCATCGTTGCCAATCTGTTCGCCGAGCGCGGTCTGGTGCCGAGTCTGCGCATGACCACCAATTACCTGGAAACGATCAAGATGCTGGTGTCGGTGGGCCTGGCGTGGAGCGTGCTGCCCGAGCGCATGATCGACCATCAGATCGTGGCGCTGCCGCTGGCCGATGTCGCGTTATCCCGCGAGCTGGGTTGCGTCACCCATGGCGGGCGCACCTTGTCGCGTGCTGCGCAGGCATTTGTGGCGTTGTTGCACGGGCAGGCGGATCTGGCGCAGGCGTAGGCTGCGGGCGATATGTCTGCAGCGTGCCGCACGCGTCGGCGAAAGATGACGTCAGCCGGTCGATCTCGGCACGACCGCATGGGAAGTGCGATGCGTCATGCATACGCGGCTTGCTGACTCGGCGATGCCGCGGCCCGGCCGGCAATGCCGCGATTGTTCTTCGCCACACACCCCCCGTGCGCCGTAACAACACGTGTGCTGCATCGATCCAGCATCCAGCAGTTCACGGGCCTAAACAACGTCTTCCGGCCCGATCAAGCGATCCCGCCCCTGCCGCTTGGCTTCGTACAGACGACGGTCGGCCAACGCCAGCAATTCGCGCCGGCTGGGCGCCTCCTCGCTCATCGCCATGCCCATGCTGGCGGTACAACGCACCGTCATGCCTTGCGCATCGACTTCGATGTCGGCCAGTCGCTGTCGCATGCGCTCGAACAGCGCGCGCGCCTGTACCGCATCCAGCCCGGTGGCCGCCAGCAGGAACTCTTCGCCGCCGTGACGCGCGGCGAAGCAGTGCGCCTGATCCTGCTCGCTCAACACCTCGCCGATGGCAGACAGCACCGCATCGCCGACCTCATGGCCGTAGTCGTCGTTGATGCGCTTGAAGTGATCGATATCCATCAACGCCAGCGCCAACGCCGCGCCACCGGCGTGCGCCTCGTCGAACCATTGCTGCAACACGCGCTCGGCTTCGCGCCGGTTCGGCAGCGCGGTCAGCACATCGTGGCTGGCGCGGTATTCGAGCTGGCGCATCAACGCTTCGCGCTCCTGGCTGGCCTGCTGCAGCGCCAGGTTCTTGTCGCTCAGTTCGCGCGTGCGCCGGTCGATGACGGTATTGAGCTGGCGCTGACGCAGGCGATAGCTGGCGGTACGCCATAGGTAGAACCCGTAGATCACGCTGGCCAGGGCGAGGATGCCCAGGCCGATCACTTCGCCCCGGCGCCACCACGGCGGCGCCAGTTCGATGACCAGGCTGGCTTCGCCCAGCAGGTCGTTTTGCCGCCAGTCCACCGGTAGCGACATCGCTTGCACGCGGAAGCGGAAACGGCCCGGCGGCAAATTGGTGTAGACCGCTTCGCTGGCATTGTCGGCATCCACCCAGTCCGGGTCGAAGCCTTCCAGCCGATAGCGATACCGCACCTTGTCCGGGCCGCGGAAATTCAGCCCGGCGTACGCGATCGCGATACGCCGCGTCTCGGCACCGAGCCGGTGCGGGCCACTGAGCGGCTGCACCATGCCATCGACCAGCAGACGCTCGAAGACGATCGGCACCCGATGGCCTTGCAAGGTGCCCACGCGGGCCGGGTCGATCACGCCCAGGCCCGCAGCGGTGGGGAACAGCAACTGCCCGGACCGGGTCAGCCAGCCGGCCGGCGCGCTGCTGCCGTTGCCCTGGTTACTGGGCATGCCGTCGCTGCGGTCGACCACTTCCACGCTCAATTGCTCGCGCGTGCCCGCATCGAGCTGGTCGAAGTTATCGCGTGCGATGCGGAACACCCCGTGGTTGCTGGACAACCAGAAATAGCCACGGCCGTCGTCGATCACCCGAAACACCTTGTCGCGCGGTAGCCCCACCCGGTGGTCGTAGACGCGGAAGCTGTCGCCGCGCAACCGCAGCAGGCCGCGATCGCTGGCGATCCACACATCGCCAGCGGCATCGCGCAGGAAATCGAAGGCGTTCTGCCCCGGGAAATCCTGCTCGCCCAGCCAGGCGCGGGTGCTGCCGTCCGGCGACAGCGCGGTCACACCGCGATCGGTGCCGATCCAGACGATGCCCTGCGCATCGCGGTACAACACCTGCACCGAGCCATCGGGTACGCCATCGGCTGCGGTGTAGCGACGCGCCTTGCCATTGCGCCAGCGCACCAACCCGGCGGTGGTGCCGATCCACAGATCGTCGCCGTCCGACAACACCGCACGCACCGACATGGAGGGCAGGCCATCGGCCGCGCCGATGCGCACCAGCACGTGGCCTTGCGCGTCCAGACGCACCACGCCCTCGCTATAGGTACCGGCCCAGACGCCGCCATCGCCAGCATCGGCCAGCGCCAGCACCGATTGCTCCAGCACGCGCCCACCTTCGCTGGGCGACAGCGACACGCGGCTGATGGTGCCGTCGCGCCAACGATCCAGGCCGACGGCGTTACCCACCCATACCGTGCCCTGGCCGGTCTGCAGCACGCAGCGCACGTAGTCCGAACTCAGGCCTTCGTCGTGGGTGACACCATGCGCGGCGCCCTCGGCAATACGGAACAGCCCGTGGGTGCTGCCGACCCAGATCAGGCCTTCGGCGTCTTCCAGCAGCGCCGGGCTGGCGACGCCGGAGATGGCGATCTGCTCGTCCGGGTCGTTCTGGCCGCTGTGCACCACCAGCATTCCCGAAGACAGGCTCATCCACAGGTGCCCACGGCGGTCCAGCAACACCGAATCGACGCGTTGGCCCTGGCGGAAACGCTGCAGGCCACCGCCGCGGCTCCACCACCACACGCCGTCGTTGCCAGCGACCAACAGGCCCCCCTGCCGGTCGCTGGCCAACCGCCGCACCGGCGCATCGCGCATCCCGTGCACCCTGCCCCAGGCCGCAGCCTGGCCGCCATCGCGCGGCAGGCGATACAGGCCGACCTCGGTGCCACCCCACAGGTCGCCGCTTTCGTCTGCAGACAGGGCCGTGACGCGCGCACGCGGCAAGCCGGTCTGGCGGCCGACGTCGACCACCCGCCCGTCGCCCTCGATGCGGTACAGCGTCTGCGGCGTGCCCACCCACAGCGCGCCATCGGCACGCCGCAGCAGGGCACTGACCGCAAGATGCCGCGCCGACGCATCGCCGAGCTGCTGCCAGTGACCATCCTGATAGTGGTAGACACCGTCGAACGCAGTACCGAACAGCATGCCGCCCGTGCTGTCGCGAACCACCACGAATACCCCGCCCAGCTCGACGCCGGGAGTGTTCTGGCGGTCGTATACGGTGAAGTCGCGCCCATTGAAGCGCGCCACGCCTTCCCAGGTACCCAGCCAGATCAGCCCGTCTTCGCCCTGGGCCACCGCGTGCACCAGGTTGTGCGGCAGGCCGTCGTCCATGTTCCAGCGCGTGACGGTGTGGTACGCGGTGTGTTTGAGCACCTGAGCGCCGGCCGGCCAGGCGTTGAGCACTGCGCAGCACCACAGCAGCCACAGCCACGCCTGCCCGATCCGCCGCACGCACGTGCTGCGAACGCAGCTTGTGTGCGCCTGCGTACCGCCCCTTCCCACGCTCCCGGTCCCCTCGTCCGTGCCTGCTGGAGATACCTGCCGTATGCACCGGCAGGCCTACGGCAAATTTATCACCGGGGTTTTTGCGCTGCCTTCGGTGGATCCCTGACAGCTGCCGGGAGCGGCACGACACCGGGAACCGGGCAGACGGAACCGTTAACGTACCGGTTCGGCGCCGAGTATAAATATAGAACCCGATGGTCTAGTATTGACGGCATGTCCAGCTCGTCCCCTCTCAATTCCAAGACCAAGAGCAACGGCCCTGGTCGTCCCAAGGATCTTGGAAAGCGTGCCGCCATCCTCGGTGCCGCCCGCACCATGTTCATGGAGCAGGGCTATGCAGGGGTCAGCATGGATGGGATCGCCGCACAGGCCGGCGTCTCTAAACTGACCGTGTACAGCCACTTCGGCGACAAGGAGAGCCTGTTTTCCGAGGCGATCCGCGCACAGTGCCAGCACATGATGCCGGACGACCTGTTCGATCACGCGCCCAAGGGCGCATTGCGCGACCAGCTCACCGAGATCGCCCATGCGTTCTTCGCCATGGTCAGCACCGAATCGGCCATCTCCACCCACCGCATGATGATGGCGCCGGGGACCGGCGACGTGCATATCCGCGAGATGTTCTGGGATGCAGGCCCCAAGCGCACGCAGCGGGCGCTGGCGGATTTCCTGTCTGCACGGGTGGCCGACGGCCAGCTGGAGATCCCGGACGTCGCACGCGCCGCCTCGCAATTCTTCTGCCTGCTCAAGGGCGAGCTCTACGCCTTGATGATGTGCGGCCTGCACGGCCAGCCCACCCGCGCCCAGGTCAATGAGCACATCGACACCAGCGTGGACTTCTTTTTGAGGGCCTATGCGCCGCGCTGAGCGCCCCCGGCCTTTGGTGGCGATGACTTCCGGCACTGCGCCGGATGCCAGCGCGCGGCGATGCTAGATGCGCCAGGTGCCTCGCGCACCGGTAAAATGTTCGCCCCACCGCGTTGGATACCCGCACCATGACGATCGATTTCACCCAGGCCCGCGAAAAGATGGTCGAGCAGCAGATCCGGCCGTGGGACGTGCTGGACCTGCGCGTACTCGACGTGCTGGCGCGCATGCCGCGCGAAGCCTTCGTGCCGGAGGCGTACAGGACGCTAGCCTATGTCGACGTGGAAATTCCGCTGTCGGCCGGCCACAAGATGATGAAGCCGGTGGTCGAAGGCCGCATGTTGCAGGCACTGGATCTGCAACCAGGCGAGGACGTCCTGGAAGTCGGCACCGGCAGCGGCTTTGCCACCGCCTGCCTGGCCGCACTGGCACGCGAAGTCCTCAGCCTGGAGATCGACCCGGCGCTGGCCGCGGCCGCACGCGCCAATCTGGACCGCACCGGCCTGGGCAGCAACGTCCGCATCGAAACCGCCGACGTCTTCGGCTGGCAGAGCGAGCGTCGCTTCGACGCCATCTGCGTGACCGGTGCGGTCGACACGCTGCCCGTCCAGTGGCTGCAGTGGTTGCGCCCGAACGGCCGGCTGTTCGTCGTGCGCGGTCACGATCCGGTGATGGAAGCGGTCCTGCTCCGTGGCGACGTCAACGCCCCGCGCATCGAATCGTTGTTCGAAACCGACCTCGCCTATCTCCAGGGCGCCGCACCGACGCCCCGATTCCAATTCTGATTCCCAAGGAAGCTTCCCTGATGATCCGCCGATCCCTCGTTCTGGCCCTGGCCGCCGCCCTGTCCCCCATGGCTGCGCACGCCACCGACCTGCTGCAGGTCTACGAAATGGCCCGCAACGGCGATCCGCAGCTGGCCGTGGCAGAGTCCACGCGTCTGGTCAATCGGGAAGGTCAGGTGCAGGCGCGTGCGGCGTTGTTGCCGCAGCTGGACGGTAGCGCCGGCTACACCCAGTCGCATCGCGAGCTGGAGGGCGTCGATGGCCGCTCCACGACCAAGCAGCGCCAGTACGCGATTCAAGGCAGCCAGACCATCTTCAACTGGGCGCAGTTTTCCAACCTGCGTGCGCAGCGCGAAGTGGCCAAGGCTGCGGATTTCACCCTGGCATCGGCCAACAACGACCTGATCACCCGCACCTCGGCGGCGTATTTCCAGGTACTGGTGGGGATCGAGTCGCTGGCGGCAGCCGAGACCAACGAAGCGGCCGCAAAGAAGCAGTTCGACTACGCCGACAAGCGTCTGGAAGTGGGTCTTGCGCCGATCACCGACGTGCACGAAGCCCGCGCCCAGTACGACCAGGCGCGTGCAGACACCATCACCGCGCGCAATACGCTCAAGGACTACTACCAGGCGCTGACCGAGCTGACCGGCCAGCCCGTGGTCGGCTTGCGCGCATTGCCGGATGAGTTCCGCCCCGAAGTACCGGCCGCCTACAGCAACGTGGATCAGCTGGTTGCCACCGCGATCGCCGACAATCCCGCGCTGAAGGCGCAGCAGTTGCAGGTCAGCGCTGCCGAGGCGCAGGTCAGTGCTGCGCGTGCCGGCCATCTGCCCACGCTGAGCCTGGGTGCCAATGTCGGCCGCAGCAATAGCTGGGGTGGCCAGGGAACGGTCGACGAGGCGGCGGGCAACTTCACCACCGCAGGCCGCAATATCGATACCGATTCGGTCGGCATCACGCTGACGATTCCGATCTTTGCCGGCGGTGCGACCCAGTCGGCCGTGCGCCAGGCATTGTCGCAACGCGACATCCAACAGGACACCTACGAGCAGCAGAAGCGCGCGCTGGATCGCAACACCCGCAACGCCTACCAGACCGTCGTTGCCGGCATCAGCGAAGTGGAAGCCCGCCGTCTGGCCGTGGTGTCGGCGCAAGCCGCCTACGACGCCTCGCAGGTGGGCCTGGAAGTCGGCACGCGCACCGTGCTGGACGTGGTGCAGAACCAGCGCACGCTGTTCCAGGCGCAGCTGAACTACGCACAGTCGCGTTACAACTTCCTGCAGAACCGCCTGCTGCTGGGCCAGGCCATCGGCAAGCTCGACATCACCGACCTGCAGGATGTGAATCGCCTGCTATCGCAGGACGCCGAATCCAAGCTGCAGGGCAGTGGTTCGTTGCAGTAAGACCCACGGGATGCACGAGCACGGGATGCACGAGAAAGCGGGCCCAGGCCCGCTTTTTTTGTGCGCGATGCAACTGCATGCGCACCTGTTGTGAGGTCTGTTGCAGGTGCGGTGAACCGGCAACTCCGGCGTGCAGCATCCGACCCGAGCGATCCAACCACGCGCGTCTCACCCCCTGGCGCACGCTCTCACCACTGAACGCAACGAAGGCGGCAATCCGGCCGCAGGCCTCGGTGGAATGCGGCACGTCCATGCACGCAGCCACGCACCGAGCGACAAACCTCACGCCGCAACGCCCTCGTTCGCCAGCGGCGGCAGATCGGGAGCGATCCGCACCAATGTGCGGGTCACGGCGCCCTTGCCATTGGCGACCAGCGCCAGGCCCGCAGCGGCCATCGCCTCGCGTTGTGCGGGGTCGGCGAGCAGGCGCGCCAACGCCTGGTAGACGCACTCGGCATCCTCGCAGATGGCAACGGCATCGGCTTGGCGCATGCGCCGCGAAATCTCCGAGAAGTTATGCAGATGCGGGCCAGTGATTGCCGGCGTGCCGACGGCGGCCGGCTCGAGCAGGTTGTGTCCGCCAATTGGCTGCAAGCTGCCACCGACGAAAGCTACCTGCGCGCACGCATAGAAGCTCATCAGCTCGCCCAGGGTGTCGATGACGAATACCTTGTCGCCTGCCTGCGGCCATTGCTGGGTCTTGCGCGTGGCAACGCGCCAACCGCGCTCGCGTGCCAATGTCTCGACCTTGGGAAAGCGCTCGGGATGGCGCGGCGCCCACAACAGCAGCAAGTCCGGAAATTGCAGCAGCACACGTGCGTGGATATCGGCGACGGCCGCCTCTTCGCCTTCGTGCGTGCTGGCGGCGATCCACACCGGGCGCGTGGCCGGCACGTGCATGCGGAACTGCGCGACCAACGCCTGCAATTGCGCCGGCGCGGCGATATCGAACTTGAGATTGCCCAACGCGATCACCTGATCCGGGCGCGCGCCCAGGGTGACGAACCGCTCGGCATCGTCCTGCGACTGCGCCGCCACGCAGGTGACGGTGCGCAGCGCACGACTGATCAACGGTGCCAGCAACCGATAGCCGCGCAACGAACGCGCCGACAACCGCGCATTGAGGATGTACACCGGAATCTGGCGATCGCGGCAGCCGAACAACATGTTCGGCCACAGCTCGGTTTCCAGGATCAACGCAAGGCGCGGGCGGAAGTGTTCGAGAAACCGCCCCACGCTGCCGGGTACGTCGTAGGGCAGGTACACATGGTCCACCGCATCGCCCCACAGCGCGCGCACGCGCTCGGAGCCGGTAGGGGTGATGGTGGTGATGACCCAACGGATATCCGGGCGCTGCGCACGTAGCGCGTTGACCAGCGGCGCGGCCGCGTTGACCTCGCCCACCGACACCGCGTGCACCCATACCCGTGGCCGCCCGCAGGCATGCGTGTAGGACGCATAGCGCTCGTTCCAGCGATTGAAGTATTCGCGCACGCGAAAGCCACGCCATACCAGGTGGTACACCGTGACCGGCAACAACAAGTAGAGCAGCGCCGAGTACAGCCCGCGCAACAGCCATTCGATCGGATCTTTCCGCATCGGTGCAGGATACGGGAGCGTCCGTGCGTGCGCATGTGCACGCTGCCCGCTGGCTGCAATCCCTGAGAGCGTGTTATGTACGTTGAGGTGAGTACGAAGCGCCCTGTGGCGCGTCGAGACGAGGCGTGCGCCTTGCCCAGGCTGGCCGCCTGGGCAAGGCGCGCAACGCAGTATCGGTGCGCCACAGGGCGCTTCCGGAGGGTTGGCCGTCAGCGGCGCGGAGCGGGCGCCGCGCCACTGGCGGCCAACGCATCTCATCTCAAAGTGCATAACACGCTCTAGAATTGGCGCATGTCCGAGTCCGCCAACGTCGCCGTCCGCCCTTCCCTGCGCAACCCCAAGCATTGGCCGATGTATCTGGGCCTGGCGGTGATGGTGGTGGCGGGGCGCCTGCCCTGGACGCTGCAACGTGCAATAGGCCGCGGCGTGGGCTGGATTGCGATGCGCCTGGCGGGCACACGTCGGCGCGCGGCCGAGGTCAACCTCAAACTGTGTTTCCCCGAGCAGGACGATGCTTGGCGAGCGCGGCTGTTGCGCGACAGTTTCGACGCGCTCGGCGTGGGCCTGTTCGAGTTCGCGCGCGCCTGGTGGGGCAGCATCGATGCCATTCGACCTGGCGTGCAGATCGAGGGCCTGGAGCATCTGCGGCAACTGCAACAGCAAAAGCGCGGCGTGTTGCTGGTGTCCGGCCACTTCATGACGCTGGAAATGTGCGGGCGCCTGCTTTGCGACCACGTGCCGCTGGCCGGCATGTACCGCCGGCATCGCAACCCGGTGTTCGAGTGGGCGGTCAAGCGTGGGCGCTTGCGCTATGCCACGCACATGTTCGCCAACGAAGACCTGCGCGCCACCATCAAGCATCTCAAGCGCGGCGGTTTTCTGTGGTATGCGCCCGACCAGGACATGCGCGGCAAGGACACCGTGTTCGTGCCGTTCTTCGGACATCCGGCCTCCACCATCACCGCCACCCATCAGCTGGCGCGGTTGACCGGCTGCGCGGTAGTGCCCTACTTCCATCGTCGCGAAGGTGGCCGTTACATCCTCAAGATCGCACCACCGTTGGCCGACATTCCGTCCGATGACGTCATCGCCGATACCACGCAGGTCAATGCCGCGATCGAAGACATGGTGCGCGAAGCGCCGGACCAGTACCTGTGGATCCATCGGCGCTTCAAGCGCCAGCCGGGTGGACGTAGCGCGTTCTATCGCTGACGCCGGCCCGGCACGCCTGCAAAGCAGGTGTGGGCATTGCCGCTGCAAGCGCCGCAGTAACGCGGTGCCGATCACCCGTACGCACCGCGTTACTGCGGCGCGCGGTCCGCATCGTCGTTGAGCAAGGCGCCGGCATACAGCCCGGCCAGCATCAGGCTCAGCCCGCCCCAGAAGCTGGAATAGAACGCCAGATGGGTGTTGAACGGAAAGACCGTGGCCACCAGCGCGATCATTGCCGGCCGCGCCTGCTCGCGCGCCACCACGCTTGAGTAGCGCCACGCGCGCCACGCCTGCGCCGCGCCGGTCAGCCACAGCAGCAAGCCGATCACGCCGGTTTCGGCCAGGATTTCGAGCACGATCTGATGCGCATGAAAGGCCGGCCCGTCGCCCCATGCCGGCGCTTGGCCAGGTGCCGGATTGCAGGCCGGATAGGCCTGCCGGAACCCGCGCGCACCCACTCCGTCGAGCGGATGCTTGCGGATCATGCACAGCGCCGCGCCCCAGATCTGGGCGCGCCCGGACAAGGCCTGGTCCACGCCCTGTTCGCCATTGCCGAACGCCAGCGTGGTGCGCTGGATGCGCTCGCGCGCTTGTGGCGCCACCGCCACCACCGCCACGGCCAACAGTGCGCCGGCCACCGCCACAGCCAGCAAACGACGCCCGCCCAGCAGCTGCCAACCCGACAGCAGCATGATCACGCCATAGGTGATCCACGACGCGCGCGAACCAGCCAACACCAACACGATGCCGACCGCCGCCGCACCGACAAGCCAGGCCAAGACATGACGCCGCCCCAACGCCAGCAACAGGAACGGCGACAGGCTGGCCAGGGTCTGCCCGAACTTCAGATTGCAGGGGCCCAACACGCCGCTCAACCGGTCCACCAACGCCAGCTCCTGGGCCGTGCACAGGCCATGGCCGCTGATTAGCTGCTTGATCTGATCGATGCCAAAGAACAACGGGCTGGTGCCGAAGGCGGCCTGCAGCAGCGCGTCCAGCGTCCACACTCCACCGATGACCGCCAGCCCGGTAAAGGTGCGACGCCGACGCTGCGCATTGGCCGCGGCGATGGCGCATAACCACATGAACGGCAGGTAGCGCAGATCGGTGGCCGACTTGCGCAGCGCGCGGCCGGCATCCACCGCGTCGAACGCCGACAGCATCTGCGGCAACCAGTACGCCAGGAACAACACGCTGGTCAGCGCCCAGGCCGCGCCGCTGAGCAGGCGCGTGCCGCCGCGAAAACGCGCGTGCAACAGGCGGTATGCCGCGAACAACGCACCCAGCGACAACACCGTTTCGGCCAGGCCGGGCGTAGGCCACAGCGCCACGAACACGATCACCCACAGCGGCGCCCAGCGGCCGGCATCGGGCGTCAACACGGGCGCCCGCGGGAGGGCCTCAGCGGCGGAGTTCGTCATAGACCTTCAGAGTGGCCGTTTGCATGGCCTGCAATGTGTAGGGGATCACGGCCGGCGCTGCCGGGGCGCGCTGCAGCAACTGCAGCGCCTGCGTGCATAAGGCCTGGGCATCGAAGGCGGCAACCGCACCCCCGGGTTGCAACTCGGCCAGCAGTTCGCCCACGCCGCCATGCGCCCAGCCCAGTACCGGACGGCCGACCGACAGCGCCTCCACCACGGTGCGGCCGAAGGCTTCCGGCTTGCGCGAAAGCTGCAGCACCAGATCGCTGGCCGCATAGGCCTCGGCGATGCGGGCGGTGGGCTCGGTCAGGGCGACGGCCTCGGCAACGCCCAGCCTGGCAGCTTCTGTCTCCAGCTCCCGCACATACGCCTCGCGCCCGGGCTCGCGTGCGCCTGGCAACCACAGGAAGGCCGGCACGCCGGCTGCACGGATGTCGGCGAGCAGCTGCAGACCGTCGGCATGCCCCTTCAGGCGCGTGCCGCGGCCCGGCAGCAATAGCAGCGGCGCATCGGCCGGCAGACCGGGCAGCAGCGTCTGTGCCCATACACGTGCGCGGCGGTCCGGCTGCAGCCGGCGCGGGAACTGTGCGATATCCACCCCACGCGGGATGGTGCGCAGGCGCGCCGGATCGGTCTGTGGGTAGTGCGTGCACACGTACTCGCGCACCGTCTTGGACACGCAGATCACGCGCTCGCCGTAGGTCATCACCGCGCTGTAGCGGCTGGGCGAATTAAGCCCGTGCACGGTGGTCACCAGGCGCGGCCGCGCCGCCTCGGGCATCCCACGCAGCGCGTACCAGCCCAGCCAGGCCGGCAGCCGCGAACGCGCGTGGACGATGTCGGCCCCGAGTTCGGCGAACAGGCGACGCAGGCTGGCCACATGCCGCAGCGTCAGCAGCGATTTGCGGCCGATCTCCAGCGTGAGATGCTCGCCGCCAGCGTCCAGCAACGGCTGGACCAGGCGACCGCCCGCCGACACGACGACGGCGCGATGACCGGCGCGCACCAGCGCGGCAGCGATTTCCAGGGTGGAGCGCTCGACGCCGCCGGACTGCAGTGCCGGCAGCAGCTGCACCACGGTCAGGCGGTGCATCCGGCCAGTATCAGTCGGCGAGAACGAACAGCGCGCCGCAATACGGGCACTTGGCTTCGCCGTTGGGCTCGTCTTCGATCGGCAGGTACACGCGCGGATGCGAGTTCCACAGCGCCATCGCAGGGGTCGGGCAGCTCAGCGGCAGGTCGCCGCGGTGCACGGTGTAACGCTTTTCGGCATTGGCGGGCGCGGTGGCGGTCTGGCTCATGGCGGTGCGATCGGAAGGCAAAGGCAGAGCGCGGATTCTAGCAGCCTGCGTGGTGATCGGCCCATCGACCGGGCGGTGCAGGTCCGCGCGGAGTCAATTGCAGGAGTTGCCAATGCAATCGCCGAGGCCGCTGCGGACGCCGCGATATGCAGCGCATGCCAATGGGCAGCGCTGCGGCGCAACGACACCGCACCGCGCATGCCGCCTATCATCGGGAGTCAGCGTTTAGCCAACCGGCGACGTGAACCGTAACGGGCGCAACATCGGCCCAACGTACGTGCCGCTACATGCCCCAAGGAGACACTGCCCCGTGACCTTGCCTGTTGTCCTGCTGCATCCGCGTGGTCTGCCGCGCGCCATCGCCATTGCCCTGCTCTGTCTCGCCGCGCTGCCGGCGATGGGCGCCACGCACTTCGCAAGCGCGTTCGAGGACGGCGCGCCCTTAGCGATGCCGGCGACCGACACTCCCGTGCAGGTTGCCATCGGCGCCGGCCCGGCAGCGCCGTACGCCGCCAAGCCAGACGCCGGCTACAGCGGAGCGCATGCGTTGCATTACGCGAGCAACGGCGCAGGTGGGCGGCGTGCGTTGTTCACCACCGATCTGCTGATCCAGACGCAAACCACGTTGTCATGGATGGTCTTGCCGGAAAGTGTCGGCAACGACCATGTGGCATCCACGTATGTCTCGTTGGACCTGGTGCTGGACGACGGCACACGCGTTTCTGCCAGCGCAGCGCGCGATCAACACGGCGTGGCATTGGGTGCGCAGGCGCAAGGCGAGTCGAAGACGCTGTACCCGCAGCAGTGGGCGCGCAAGCAGGTGCGGTTGGGAGATGTGCCCGGGCTGCGTGGGCGGCGGGTGCGTGGGATCGAGCTGGACCTGGCGCCGCCCGCGGGCGCGCGCGCTGCCGGGTGGATCGACGATATCGCCATTGCCGAGGTGCCGCTGGCAACGCCAGGGCGGCCCTCGGATCGGGTGCTGACCACGCGCGGCACGCAATCCAATGGCACGTTTTCGCGCGGCAATAATTTTCCTGCGACGGCCGTGCCGCACGGTTTCAACTTCTGGACGCCGGTCACCGATGCGGGAACGCTGACCTGGCTATATCGCTGGAACGAACACAACGGTGCAGACAATCGTCCGCGTCTGCAGGCGCTGTCGCTCAGCCATCAACCGAGCCCGTGGATGGGCGACCGGCAGACGTTTCAGGTGATGCCCTCGCTCACTGCCGGCGTGCCGGACGCCGATCGCAGCAAGCGTGCACTGGGGTTTTCGCATGACGACGAACAGGCCCGCCCCTATCGCTACGCCGTGCAACTGGACAACGGCATCCATGCCGAGATCGCGCCGACCGACCACGCGGCGCTGTTTCGTTTTCGCTTCCCGGCGCGGGGCGATGCCAATCTGCTGTTCGACAACGTGGATGCGCGCGGCGGGCTGAAGCTGGATGCGGCGACCCAGACACTCTCCGGTTACACCGATGTGCGCAGCGGTCTGTCGACGGGCGCAACCCGCATGTACGTCTATGCCAGCTTCGATAGGCCCTGGCACAGCAGCGGCCTGCTCGACACTGGCCGCCCGACCGGCTGGATCAAGTTCGATGCCGGCAGCGCGCGACAGGTGCAGATGCGCATTGCCACTTCGCTGATTTCGGTGGAGCAGGCCAAGCACAATGCGGAACTGGAGATTGCCGCAGACGCAAGCTTCGAGCAGGTCGCCGCGCGCGCGCAGGATGCCTGGGATGCATTGCTGGGGCGCTTCGACGTGCCCGATGCCACTGCCGACCAGACAACCACGCTGTATTCCAGCCTGTACCGGTTGTACCTGTATCCGAACTCGGCGCATGAAAACGTGGGCACTGCGACTGCGCCGGATTGGCGCTACGCCAGCCAGAACAGCTGGTCGGACGACAATATCGACGGCAGCGCGGTGCGCAGCTTCGCACCGATCCGCGACGGCCGGGTGTACGTCAACAACGGGCTATGGGATACGTTTCGCACGGCGTGGCCTGCGTATGCGCTCTTTGCGCCCGATGATGCCGGCGTCCTGGTGCAGGGGTTTGTCGAGCAATCGCGGGCCGGCGGCTGGATCGCGCGCTGGTCGTCGCCCGGCTATGCAGACCTGATGGTGGGCACCAGCTCGGATGTGGCGTTTGCTGATGCATGGCGAAAAGGCGTGCAAGGCTTCGACCCGGCCGAGGCCTACGCCGCTGCACTGAAAAACGCCACGGTCGTTGCGCCGGACCGGCATGTCGGTCGCAAGGGCATGGCGCGTTCGACCTTCCGCGGCTACACCGATACCGACACGCACGAAAGCATGTCGTGGTCGATGGAGGGCGCCCTCAACGACTTCGGCATCGCCAACATGGCCGATGCATTGTCCCGCCAGGCCAGCACCGCGCAAGCGCGTGAGCGCTATGCGACCGAGGCGCTGTATTTTCGTCGCCGCGCAGCCGGGTATGCGGCATTGTTCGATCCGGCGGTCAGCTTCTTCCAGGGGCGCAAACCCGACGGCACGTGGCGCGTGGATGCGGCGCAGTACGACCCACGCGTGTGGGGCAACGATTACACCGAATCCAGCGGCTGGACGTTTGCATTCACCGCGCCGCACGATGGCGAAGGCCTGGCTGCGCTCTACGGTGGCCGCGCGGCATTGGCCGCCAAGCTGGACATGTTTTTCTCCACGCCCGAGACTGCCCAAACGCAGTTTGCAGGCTCGTATGGCAACACCATTCACGAGATGACCGAAGCGCGCGATGTGCGCATGGGCATGTACGCGCACAGCAACCAGACCGCGCACCACATCCCATGGATGTATCTGTATGCCGGACAGCCGTGGAAAACACAGCGCATTACCCGCGAGATCCTGGCGCGCCTGTACCTGGGTAGCGAGATCGGCCAGGGTTACGCTGGCGACGAAGACAATGGCGAGATGTCGGCGTGGTATCTGTTCGCCGCGCTGGGGTTGTATCCGTTGCGGATGGGAGCGCCGGAGTATGTGATCGGCTCGCCGCTGTTCAAGCAGGCGCGCGTGCGCTTGCCGGGCGGCGGGACGCTGATGGTCAATGCGCCGCAGAATTCGCCGGAAAATGTGTATGTGCAATCGCTCAGGCTCAACGGCAAGCCGTGGCGCAAGACGTGGTTGCCGCATGCGGCGATCGCCAAGGGTGCGACGCTGGACTTCGAGATGGGGCCCACGCCCTCGCGCTGGGGGAGCGCATCGGACGATGCGCCGCCGTCGTTGACCGCGCCAGGCAAGCGCCCTGCCCCGTTGGTCGATCTGCTGGGCACCGATGCGCACGTTGCGTTGGCCGACGGTGGCGAGGCGACCGCATTGCACGACGACGATGCGGGCACGGTGGTAGCGGTGTCGCGTGCGCCCACCATCACCTTAAGTGGACTGCAGCGCGGCACGCCGATGCTGTACACCTTGACCAGCGGCAATGCGGCAATCGGCGCCAGTGCGTGGACGCTGGAAGGGCGCAAGACAGGCGGTGCATGGAAGATCGTCGATCAACGCAGCGACGAGCGGTTTGCCTGGCCGCTGCAGACACGTCCGTTTCGGATGACGACGCCCGGTGCATATGCGGAATATCGGCTGCGGCTGAAGATGCCTGCCCGCGCCGAACTGGCGGAAATCGAGTTGCTGGGGGATTGAGCGCAGACGCAATGAAGTTGGACGTCGTCGGCGCGAGTGGTGTTGGTGAAATTAGAAGCGGCACGCGTTTTTTACTCGCGCCTGGATTGGGGTTTCGGCGTTCGAGGTCGATTTGGTGCCGAGGGCAGGCCTTACCCTCACCCCAACTCCCGCTCCACGCCCCGGCCCGCGCTAGGCGCGGGCGCCCCAATGCACGCGCGCCATTGGCGCGCAAGCCGTACCTTCTTGCCCCAGGGGAGAGGGGCCTTCAAGCGCCGTCGTACGGCGCTCAGTGCTGCGATCGCGACTAACGGCTTGGAGGCGCGTCAGTCATCGGCTGCTTCCGGCAACCAGCGACCTCAGTCGTTGCCCTTGTCGGCAGCCGCTTTTTCCGCATCGCGCTGTCTGCGGATCTGTGCGTCCACCGCGGCGATGGCGGTCATGTTCATCACCCGGCGCGAGGTGGCGCTGGTGGTGAGGATATGCACCGGCTTGGAGATACCCATCAGGATCGGGCCGATCGCCACGCCGTCGGTGAACACGCGCACCAGGTTATAGGCGATGTTGGCCGCTTCCAGGTTCGGCAACACGAACAGGTTGGCACGGCCCTTCAAGGTGCTGTTGGGCATGATCTGCTTGCGTAGCGCTTCGTCCCAGGCGGTGTCGCCCTGCATTTCGCCGTCGATGTTGAGCTCGGGCTTGCGCTTGAGCAGCGCTCCGCGCACCTGGCGCATCTTCAGCGCGTCACGCGAGTCGTGGCTGCCGAAGTTGGAATGCGACAACAAGGCGATATTCGGCTCGATGCCGAACAGCTTGAGGCGATACGCCGCCTGCAACGTCGCTTCCACCACCTGCTCGACGGTGGGGTCTTCCTGCACATGGGTATCCAGGAAGAAGAACACGCCAAGCTGGTTGATCACACCGGTCATCGCCGAGGTGGAGCTCACGCGCGGTTCCAGCGGGATCACGCTGCGCGCATAACCGAGCTTCTTGTGGAAGCGGCCGACCACGCCGGACAGCATCGCGTCGGCTTCGCCGCGCGCCACCATCACCGCCGCGATCAAGGTCGGGCGCGAGCGCATCAGCTCCTTGGCCGCGGTGACGGTCACGCCACGACGCTCGGTGAGTGCGTGGTAGTACTGCCAGTAATCGTTGAAGCGAGGGTCGTCGAGGATGTTGGTGATTTCGAAATCCACGCCGGCGGTCAGGCGCAGGCCCATGCGTTCGATACGCGCTTCGATCACGTCCGGGCGGCCGATCAGGATCGGGAAGGCCAGGCCTTCGTCGACCACGTTCTGCACCGCGCGTAGCACCACTTCTTCTTCGCCCTCGGCATACACCACGCGCTGCTTGTCGGCACGCGCGCGGTCGTAGACCGGCTTCATCATCAGGCTGGTGCGGTAGACGAACTGGCCGAGCTTGTCGCGGTAGGCCTCCATGTCGGTGATCGGGCGCGTGGCCACGCCCGAATCCATGGCCGCCTGCGCAACCGCAGACGACAGCTCCACCAGCAGGCGCGGGTCCAGCGGACGCGGAATCAGATATTCGGGGCCGAAGCTCGGGGTCTCGCCGCCATAGGCCGCACCCAGGTCGGAGGCCTCGCGCCGCGCCATTGCCGCGATCGCCTTGACGCAGGCGATCTTCATTTCTTCGTTGATGCCAGTGGCGCCCACGTCCAACGCGCCGCGGAACAGGTAAGGAAAGCACAGCACGTTGTTGATCTGGTTCGGATAGTCCGACCGACCGGTGCCGATGATGCAATCCGGGCGCACGGCCTTGGCCACTTCCGGGGTGATTTCCGGATTGGGGTTGGCCAGCGCGAAGATCACCGGCTGGCGCGCCATGCTGGCGACCATCTCCGGCTTGAGGATGCCGGCGGCCGACAGGCCGAGGAAAATATCCGCGCCTTCGACGATTTCGGCCAGGGTGCGCTTGTCGGTATCGCGGGCGTAGCGCTGCTTGTCCGGATCCAGATCGGTGCGGCCGGTGTGGATCACGCCATCGCGGTCCAGCGCCAGGATGTTCTCCGGCTTCAGGCCCAGCGACACCAGCATGTTGACGCAGGAAATACCGGCCGCGCCCATGCCGGTGGTGGCCAGCTTGACCTCTTCGATCTTCTTGCCGGTCACCACCAGCGCGTTGAGCACGGCGGCGCCGACGATGATCGCGGTGCCGTGCTGGTCGTCATGGAAAACCGGGATGTTCATGCGCTCGCGCAGCTTGCGCTCGACGATGAAGCATTCCGGCGCCTTGATGTCTTCCAGGTTGATGCCGCCGAAGGTGGGCTCCAGGCTGGCGATGATGTCCACCAGCTTGTCCGGGTCGTTCTCGTTGATTTCGATATCGAACACGTCGATGCCGGCGAACTTCTGGAACAACACGCCCTTGCCTTCCATCACCGGCTTGGAGGCCAGCGGGCCGATGTTGCCCAGGCCCAGCACCGCCGTGCCATTGGTGATGACCGCCACCAGATTGCCGCGCGCGGTGAGCTCGCTGGCCTGGGTGGCATCTTCGACGATGGCCTCGCAGGCGAACGCCACGCCCGGCGAATACGCCAGCGACAGATCGCGCTGGGTCAGCATCGGCTTGGTCGCGGTGACCTTGATCTTGCCGGCCGGCTGCTGGCGGTGGTAGTCGAGGGCGGCCTGTTTGAAGTCGTCGGTGGACATCGGTGGTGTGGTTCTCGAAGGCGCAGGAGGCTGAATTCTACCCTCCTGCCTGAACAAGGGCCTGTCGCGCAGCTGTCAGCGCGGCAGGGAAATCACGGATGCGGCGTGGCGGGCGGCGCAGCCGGCGTGGCGGCCAAACAAGAACGGCCCTGCATCCCGTCGTTAACACCGACAGAAGACAGGGCCGTAGGAAGCATCAACGCAGGCTGGCAGGTGCCACGCCGGGTTGGCCGACCGGGGCCAGCAGCGGTGGTTCGCCGCCGTCCAGCACCAGCTTGAGCCGGTCGCGGTCCAGGGCGTTTTCCCAGCGCGAGACCACCACGGTGGCCACCGCGTTGCCGATGAAGTTGGTCAGCGAGCGGCATTCGCTCATGAAACGGTCCACGCCCAGAATCAGCGCCATGCCGGCCACCGGCACTTCGGGTACCACCGCCAGCGTGGCGGCCAGGGTGATGAAGCCGGCACCGGTGACGCCGGCCGCGCCCTTGGAGCTGAGCATCGCCACGGCCAGCAGTGCGATCTGGTGGCCCAGGGTCAGTTCGGTATTGGTGGCCTGGGCGATGAACAGCGCCGCCAGGGTCATGTAGATGTTGGTGCCGTCCAGATTGAACGAGTACCCGGTCGGCACCACCAGGCCCACCACCGACTTCTCGCAACCGGCTTTTTCCATCTTCTCCATCAGCGACGGCAACGCCGACTCCGACGAGGACGTGCCCAGCACCAGCAGCAGCTCGGCCTTCAGGTAGCGGATCAGCTTGAGTACCGAAAACCCGCATAGCCGGCTCACCAGCCCCAGAATCACCAGCACGAACAACAGGGATGTCAGATAAAACGAGCCCACCAGCCAGGCCAGGTTGACCAGCGACTCCACGCCGTACTTGCCGATGGTGAAGGCGATGGCGCCGAAGGCACCGATCGGGGCGGCACGCATCAGGATGTGCACCAGCTTGAACACCGGCGCGATCAGCGCTTCCAGCAGGTTCAGCACCGGCTTGCCGCGCTCGCCCACCAACGCCAGCGACACCCCGAACAGCACCGCCACGAACAGCACCTGCAGGATGTTCGGCCCGGTCAGCTTGCCGTTGACGACCTGATCGCCGGTGAATGCGCCGATCAGCGAGTTGGGGATGATGTCCATCAGGAAGCCGACCAGGGTCAGGTCATGCGACTTCTCGACATAGCTCTTGACCGCACTCTGGTCCAGATCGGCCGGATTGATGTTCATGCCGGCGCCGGGCTGCACCACGTGGGCAACGACCAGACCGACCACCAGGGCCAACGTGGAAAAGAACAGGAAGTAGGCCATCGCCTTGCCGAACACCCGGCCCACCGTCTTGAGATGGGTCATGCCGGCGATGCCGGTGACGATGGTCAGGAAGATCACCGGGGCGATGATCATCTTCACCAGCTTGATGAAGGCGTCGCCCAGCGGCTTGAGGCTTTCGGCGAAGGCGGGCTCGAAATGGCCCAGCAGGGCACCGAGGACGATCGCCACCACCACCTGAAAATACAGTTGGCGATAGAAGGGGACGGACGCCGGCAGGGGGCCGGCAGGCTTGCTGATGTGCATGACACCACTCCGAGAGACGAGAGAGGGTGCCGAGCAGGCACCCGTTGCACGCATTCTGGCCGCACGTCACAGCCCCGGCCGATAGCCCATTGGTACTACCCCATGTCCAGCGGCTGAACGTGGGCTTACACTTCAGCCGCGCCGCCGCCGGCCGTTAATTCCGTTTAACGCAGACACGGTTTCTGTGCTGCCGTCGTCCGGATCCTGCGCGCTTGCTGAAGACATTCATTGCGACCGCCATGGCAGGACGCCCGGCCCCTTCTCATTGCCGAAGACCATACCTATGCGCCTCAATCTGCTTGTCCTGGCGTTGGCTGCTGCCATCGTCCCCGCCGCTGCCAATGCAGCCACCTCGATCGAAAACTGGCCGACCAAGTACACCTTCGGTGACGGCACCGAGCTGGGCCTGACCGGCAACTACGCCTACGACGACAACAACTTCTCCGGCGACGACCGCCTGGAAGACCGCAACGATTTCCGCCGCAAGGAATTCGGCGCCACCATCAAGAAGAAGGGCGTCTACGACGCCATGGTGTACTACGACTTCGAGTCCAAGCTGTGGCTGGACGTGTTCTACCGGTTCGAGACCAAGGCCCTGTTCGGCCAGGATTACGGCCGCGTGCGCCTGGGCTACATGAAGGTGCCGGTGGGCCTGGAAGCGGTGCAGAGCTCGCGTGCGGGCAGCTTCATGGAACTGGGCCTGCCGATCCAGGCGGTGTTCCAGGGGCGCCGTACCGGCGCGGAATGGACGCTGGAACGTCAGCAGTACCTGCTGCAGGCCGGCGCTTACGGCGGCAAGGATCTGCAGGGTGACAACCCGGGCACCACCCAGGCCGTGCACGCGGCATGGACCCCGTTGAAGGCCGAAGGCGACGTGCTGCACCTGGGCATCGCCGGCTCGATCGAAAACCCGCGCGGTTACAGCGACGGCCGCGGCGTGTCGTTCAGCCCGCGTGTGCGCCTGCGTGCGCGCCCGGAAGCCGGCCTGACCGATGTGCGCCTGATCGACACCGGCACCATCCTCGATGTGGACCATGTGATCCGCACCGGCCTGGAAGCGGTCTGGATCCATGGCCCGTTCTCGCTGCAGAGCGAAGCCCTGCGCGCCGAAGTGGCACGCAACGCGAACCAGCCGCACTTCATCGCCCAGGGCCAGTACGTCTACGGCACCTGGACGCTGACAGGCGAATCGCGCAGCTATGCCGGCGGCGTGCCGGGCAACATCAAGCCGTCGCACGACTACGGCGCGGTCGAGCTGACCGCCCGCTACAGCCGCCTGAACCTGGAAGACAACAATGTGCATGGCGGCCGCCAGCACGACACCACCATCGGCGCCAACTGGTACCTCACCAGCCACTTCAAGTTCCAGGCCAACTACAGCTGGGTGGATTCCTCGCGCAATGGCGTGCATGAAACCCCGCACGTGATGGAACTGCGTGCGCAGGTGCAGTTCTAAGCCGCGCTGAGCAAGGGCAGCGCGCCGGCGATTCGCTCCGGCGCGCTGCCGCGCGTCATGGCCACGCGCCGGTTCGCCGACGCGCCGCCGGCATCGCGTCGCAACAGGCATTCGACACGGCCGCATCCACCACGGGTGCGGCCGTTGTCGTATTCGGCGCTTGCACAGCGTGCGATGAGAGCGGCTGACACATGCCGCGAACGGTCGCCGGGCAAATGCGGGCGGAGCGCCCGGAACCGTCGCTGCGCGTGGCACACGCGATGGCACCGTCTGCCGGCCGCGCCCATCTGGCGATGAGCGCAACCGGTTTTGTCAGCCATTGCAGGCTGATGGCTGCGCGATCCGGCGACAGACCGCCATACTTGCGCCATGTATGCATCGCAACGCCGCCGCCTGCTGCTCACCTTGTTCATCGTGCTGGGCGGGATGGTGGTGGCCATGGTCGCGGCCGGGCACTTCGTCGAACAGAGCGCCCTGCACGATGAAAGCGCCACCGTGCGCCGCCAGCTGCGGCTCTACGCGCAGGCGCTGCAGCAGCGCGTGGACCGCTATCGCACCTTGCCGCAGATTCTGGCGCTGGACCCGGAACTGCGCGCGGCCGTGTCCGGCCCGCTGTCGCCGGCCCAGGTGGATGCGCTCAACCGCAAGCTCGAACGCGCCAACAATGTCACCCAGTCGTCCACGCTGACGTTGATCAGCCGCGACGGCGTGGCACTGGCCGCCAGCAACTGGCGGGCGCCACGTAGCAACGTGGGCGTGGATTACGCCTTCCGTCCGTATTACCAGCAGGCGCTGGCCACCGGCAGCGGCAGCTTCTACGGCATCGGCATGACCACCAGCGAGCCGGGCTATTTCCTGTCGCAGGCCATTGTCGATGGCGCCGGCCAGGTGCAGGGCGTGGTGGTGATCAAGATCGCCCTGGCTGCACTGGAGCGTGAGTGGCTGCAGACCCCGGATATCGTGCTGGCGTCGGACGCGCACGAGGTGGTGTTTCTGGCCAGCCAGCCGGAATGGCGCTACCGCGTGCTGGCCCCGCTCAGCGACCGCGACCGCCGCGAACTGCAGAGCACCCGCCAGTACGCCGACCAGGAATTGCTGCCGCTGCGGCGCCGGCTGATCGAGCAGACCGGGTACGGCGGCGTGCTGGCCGACGTGCGCGACCCGCCGCTCGGCGCGCAGGTGCTGTGGCAGACCCTGGAAGTGCCCGAAAGCGGCTGGCGCCTGCATCTGCTGCATGACACCCGCGCCAGTGCCGCTGCCGGCCGCGCCGCGGCGATTGCCGCCGCCGGCGCGTGGCTGGCCTTGGCCCTGCTGTGGTTGTTCGTACAGCAACGGCGGCGGCTGTCGGCGTTGCGCCAGCGCAGCCGGCACGAACTGGAAACCTTGCTGCAGCAACACGCCGAAGAACTGCGCACCGCACAGGACGGCGTGGTCACCGCCGCGCAGCAGGCCAATGCCGGCCTGAGCCGCAGCCTGGAACATCTGCCGCAAGGCGTGGTGGTGATCGACGAGGCGCTCAATCTGGTGGCGTGGAATTCGCGCTATGTGGAGCTGTTCCGGTTTCCGCCGGAACTGCTCAAGATCGGCCGCCCGATCGAAGACCTGTTTCGGTTCAATGCACGCCGCGGCCTGCTGGGGCCAGGGCCGATCGAGGCGGCGATCGAGCGGCGCCTGAACCACTTGCGCAGCGGCAAGCCGCATATGCGCGAGAGCGAAAAAGAAGACGGCACCGTGCTGGAAATCCGCGGCAACCCGCTACCCGATGGCGGCTTTGTCACCAGTTACGCCGACATCACCAGCTACAAGAACGCCGCACGCGAACTGCGCTCGCTGGCCGACGCGCTGGAACACCGCGTGGCCGAGCGCACCCGCGACCTGGCAGCGGCCAAGCGCGAAGCCGAAAGCGCCAACCGCTACAAGACCCGCTTCGTCGCCTCGGCGGTGCACGACCTGCTGCAGCCGCTCAACGCCGCACGCATGTTCGTCTCGGTGTTGCGTGGGCAAGTACGCGAGGCTGGCAGCGCGCGCGTGGTCGACAACATCGACGGTGCGCTGGCTGCGCAGGACGCCATCCTCAACAGCCTGCTCGACATATCGCGCCTGGAAGCCGGCAGCCTGAAGACCCAGGTGCGCGACTTTGCGCTTGCGCCCTTGCTGGACACCCTGGCGCGCGACTTCGGCATCCTGGCCGAAGACCGCGGGCTGGTGCTGGAATCGGTGCCGACCTCGGCGGTGGTGTTGAGCGATGAAAACCTGCTGCGCCGCATCCTGCAGAACTTTCTCTCCAACGCCATCCGCTACACGCCGCGCGGACGCGTGCTGATCGGCTGCCGTCGCCGCGGCGGCTGGCTGCGTATCGAAGTGCACGACCAGGGCCCCGGCATTCCCGAAGCCCTGCAACACGAAATCTTCGAAGAATTCCGCCGCCTGGACGACGGTGTGGCCAACGATCGCGGCGCAGGCCTGGGCCTGGCCATCGTCGAGCGCATCGGCCGTCTGCTCGGCCATCGCATCGGGCTGCGTTCCAGCCTGGGCGCCGGCAGCGTGTTTTCGGTGACTGTCCCGCTGGGCGATCGCACCGCCATCGCGCGGCGACCGCCAGCGCCGGCCAACACTGCCGAACACGGCAACGACCCCATCCTGCATGGCTGCCGGGTGTGGTGCGTGGACGATGAGCCATTGGTGTGCGAGGCCACCCGCACGCTGCTGGAGCGCTGGGAATGCCGCGTGGATTTCGCCGGCGGCCCGGATGAGGCATTGAGCGCTGCCAATGCCGAGGAGGTGCCAGAATTGCTGCTGCTGGATGTGCGCATGGGCGCGTACCGTGGCCCCATGCTGCTGTCGCAGTTGGTGGAACGTTGGCAACGCGAGCCACGGGTGATCCTGGTCACCGCAGAACCCGACCCTGTCCTGCGCGAGCATGCGCTGGATCTGGGCTGGGGATTTTTGTCCAAGCCGGTCCGCCCGCCTGCCCTGCGCGCGCTAGTGACGCAGATGTTGATGCGGCGCGGGTAGCGCGCTGCCAGCGTCCTCTCGCGTGCTCACCGGCAGCGCACGCACCGATCCGATCGGCGCATCGGCAGGCCACTAGAGCACTGCGGCGACGGCATAGACGGATCGACTCACGCCAGGCGGCCATGCCAGCCGCCGTTGGCGAATGCGGCGTGCGCGTCGTGGCGAGGTCACTGCGCGTCGCGCACTGCAGCCGCGCGGACCGATGTTCAACGCGCATCAATCGATGAGAAAGCAGCAATTATCAACGTCGACCATCTCGACCAGAATCGAGTGCCTCAGATGTCATACGTCCATGCATACCTATCGTGGAGGGCGATTTATGCAGAGTTCCAGCAGTGAGGCAACGCGCCAGTCGAAACTCGGGATGGTGCTGAGGGTGACCTCGGGCAACTTCCTCGAGCAGTTCGACTTCTTCCTGTTCGGCTTTTACGCAACGCAGATCGCCGCGACCTTCTTCCCTGCGAGCAACGAATTCGCGTCCCTGATGATGACCTTCGCCGTGTTTGGCGCGGGCTTTCTGATGCGGCCGCTGGGTGCGGTGATCCTGGGTGCCTACATCGACGATGTCGGGCGCCGCAAGGGCTTGATCGTCACCTTGGCGATCATGGCCAGCGGTACGGTGCTGATCGTGCTGGTGCCAGGCTACGCCAGCATCGGCTTGTGGGCACCGGCCCTGGTGCTGCTTGGCCGCCTGCTGCAGGGCTTTTCGGCCGGCGCCGAAATGGGCGGCGTGTCGGTGTATCTGGCCGAGATGGCCACACCCGGTCGGCGCGGCTTCTACGCCAGTTGGCAATCGGCCAGCCAGCAGCTTGCCATCGTCGCTGCGGCCGCAATCGGGTATGCGCTCAACCAGCTGATGGCGCCGCAGGACCTGGCGCAGTGGGGCTGGCGAATTCCGTTCGGCATCGGCTGCGTCATCATTCCTTTCATCTTCTTGCTGCGGCGAAGCCTGGAAGAGACTGCAGAATTTGCCCAGCGCCGGCAGCCGGTCACGATGAAGCAAGTGATGCGCGGGCTTGCGAACAATGCCGGCATCGTGATCGCCGGCGGCTTGATGGTCGCGCTGACGACGACCGCGTTCTATCTGATCACCGTCTACGCCCCCACCTTCGGCAAGAGCGTACTCAAACTCAGCACCGGCGATGCGTTGATCGTCACGCTGTTGGTAGGCGTCTCCAATTTCATCTGGCTGCCGATCGGTGGCGCGCTCAGCGACCGCTTCGGCCGCAAGCCGCTGCTGGTGAGCATGGCGGTGGTATGCATGGTAACGGCCTATCCGGTGCTTGCGTTTCTCGCGGCCGCACCGAGCTTTACGCATATGTTGCAGGCGCTGCTGTGGCTGTCCTTCATCTACGGCCTCTACAACGGCGCCATGATTCCGGCGCTCACCGAACTCATGCCGGCACATGTGCGGGTCGCCGGATTCTCGCTTGCCTACAGCCTGGCGACCGCGGTGTTTGGCGGCTTTACGCCGGTGATGTCCACCTGGCTGATCCATGTCACCGGCGACAAGGCCGCGCCTGGCTACTGGCTGGTCTTCGCGTCGGTGTGCGCGCTGGGGGCCACGCTGTTTCTGTATCGCCGCCAGAGCAATCCCGCGACGGCGACCGGCCTGGATACCGCGGCAGGAGCGACGAAATGATGCGGACCATGTGGAAAAAGTGGCTGGGTGCGATCGTTGCAACGGCTCTGCTGTCGACAGCGGCAGGCGCGCAGGAATTGACCGTGATGACCTCCGGCGGTTTCACGGCCGCCTTCGATCGCCTGGCCCCGCGATACACCAAGCAGAGCGGGGTGAAGGTCACCACCCTGCTTGGCCCTTCCATGGGCGAAACGCCACAAGCCATTCCCAACCGGCTCGCACGCGGCGAGCATGCCGATGTGGTGATCATGGTCGGTAGCGCGCTGCAGAAGCTGGTCGACGCCGGCGTGGTCGACCCGGCATCGCGGGTGGAGCTGGCCGATTCCAGGATCGGCATGGTGGTGCGCAGCGGTGCACCCAAACCCAAGATCGACAGCGTCGAGCACTTCAAACAGACGCTGCTGCACGCCGATTCGGTGGCCTATTCGGACAGCGCCAGCGGCGTCTATATCGAGACCACGCTGTTCAAGCAGTTGCAGATCCAGGGCCCGATGATGGCAAAGAGCAAGAAGATTCCGCGTCTCCCGGTGGGCACGGTGGTGGCCGATGGCAGCTATCAGCTCGGCTTTCAGCAGGTGGCCGAGCTGCTTCCGGTGGCAGGCGTGGCGTTTGTCGGCAAGATCCCCGAACCGTTGCAGTCGATCACGCGCTACGCCGCCGGTGTTCCGGTCAACGCGCAGCACCCCGAAGCGGCCAGGCGCCTGCTTACGTACCTGCAGTCGGGCGAGGCGCAGGCGGTTGCACGCGTGACCGGCCTGGATCCGGTGTCACCTTGAACGTGCGGGCATCCGTCGCACCAGTTCCGCCAGTTCCAGCGCAGTCGGTGTCAGCGTGCGTCCGCGACGTTTGAGAAGTCCCACGTTGCGCGATACCTCCGGTTCGACCAGCGGCACCGCCGCCAGCACCGGATGCGGGCCGGAGGGCATGGCAATGGAAGGCACGGCGGCAATACCGACGCCGGCCTCCACCAACCCCAGCAACGTGGTGACATGGCGGGTTTCGCAGATGCTGGGCTTGTCCGGCGTGAATGCAGCCAGCGCCCGATCCAGCACCAGCCGGTTGCCCGATGTCTTGTCCAACGTGATGTAGTCGTAACCGTAGGCCTCCTGCCAGCTGACCTGTGCGCGCCCGGACAGCGGATGGTCCTGGCGGCAGGCAATCACATAGCGCTCCTGCAACAACGGCTCGAACTCCACCTCCGGCGCCAGGTTGCCGCTGAAGCTGACCCCGAAATCCGCTTCGCCGGAGGCCACTGCCGCACTGACATGACTGGCGCTGCCGTCGAACAGCCGGATGCGGATCTTCGGAAACAGCTGATGCAGCCCGTGGATCGCCTGCGGCATGAAGTAGTACGCCGCAGACGGCACGCAGGCCACGGTCACCGTGCCCATCCTGCTGGACCCTGCATCGCCGATGTTCATCAGCGCCATATCCAGATCGTCGAGCATGCGCTCGACCTGCGGCATGAACGCCTGGCCGACGGTGGTGAGCGCAACCTTGCGCGTGGTGCGCTCGAACAGCTTGACGTTCAACGCCGACTCGAGCTTGTCGATCCTGCGGCTGAGCGCCGGCTGCGTGATGCGGATGCGTTCGGCAGCGCGGCGAAAGCTGCCGTTCTCGGCGACGGCACGGAATGCCTGCAGATCGTTGAGGTCGAATTTGATGGTCACGGTGCCGCAGCTTCAGTGTGCGATGGCGGTCGCCATAGCATAGACGCTTGCCTGCGGTGCTGCGTCTGACGCCGAAAAGTCGCTGCATTCGGACGCATTGCCTGCGTTGGAATTGGCAAAAGCCAGCACTGGCATCGAATTCGACGCGACGCCACACCACGCCTCACCAGACACTGCCTGTGCGATGGCGCTGCATCGGCCATTCGGACGATCAGGCAAGGATGCCGGATAACCAGGCTCACGCTCGACCCCCGCGCCGCGGCACAGTGGCTGGCAACACGCACCACGTCACTCCCGGGAGACATCACGCATGCATCAGCCACGCTCACTGGACCACTACCGCCTGCTCGGCCGCTCCGGCCTGCGCGTCTCGCCATTGTCGCTGGGCACCATGACCTTCGGCGAAGCCTGGGGCTGGGGCGCAGATGCAGGCGAAGCCAAGCGCATTTTGGACGCCTATGCCGACCGCGGCGGCAACTTCATCGACACCGCGGTGAACTACACCAACGGCGGCTCCGAACGCATCCTCGGCGAGTTGATCAAGGACCGACGCGAACGCTTCGTGCTGGCCACCAAATTCACCATGGCACGCGATGCGGACAACATCAATTCCGACGGCAATCATCGCCTGAACCTGATTCGCTCGGTCGAAACCAGCCTGCGCCAACTTGCCACCGACCGGATCGACCTGCTGTACCTGCACGCCTGGGATTTCACCACCGCGCCGGACGAAGTGATGCGCGGGCTGGAGCATCTGGTGCAATCGGGCAAGGTGCTCTATCTGGGCATCTGCAATACGCCGGCCTGGCGCGTGGCGCAACTGCAGACCCTGGCCGACCTGCGCGGCTGGTCGCCGTTGGTGGCGTTGCAGATCGAGTACAGCCTGGTCGAACGCAGCGTCGAACATGAGCTGCTGCCAATGGCGCGCGAACTCGGCCTGGGCGTGTTGCCGTGGTCGCCGCTGGGCGGTGGCATCCTCACCGGCAAATACAGCCGCGCCGATCTGACCGACGACAATGCTGCAGAAGTCTCGAGCAGCCGTAAGGGGGTGATCGCCTCGACAGGGCATCTCAATGCGCGCTCGCTGGAGATTGCGGATGTGGTCGGTGCGGTCGCCGATGAACTGGGCGCATCGCGCTCGCAGGTGGCGCTGGCCTGGACCTTGCGCAACCCGGCCGTCGTGTCGCCGGTGATGGGCGCACGTAACTTGCAGCAGGCCGAAGACAACTTCGGCGCGCTGGAGATCGTGCTTGCCGACGAGCAACTCGCGCGCCTGGACGCGGTCAGCGCAGTGCCGCCGATCTTCCCCGAACGCTTCATCGGCAGGCCGATGGCGCAGCAGTTGATCTACGGCAGCCATCACGTGCAGCTGCGCACCTGATCACCACGGAGCAGCCATGACCCGACCCTCCACCCTCGCGGCGGCAGCGCTGCTCGTCGCCGCAGCGTTCGCAGGCAACGCCGGCGCCACATCCAAGGACGCTGCATCCACAGACACCTGTGCAGAGCAACCGGTGCCCGCCTGCAACAAGCGTATCGTCGAAGCGGCCTTTGCGCAGTGGCAAAACGGGGGTAGCGGCATCTTCGAGACGCTGCTGTCGCCCGAGGTGGTGTGGACCATCGAAGGCTCCGGCCCGAGCGCCGGCATCTTGCGTGGTCGCGAGGTGTTGGTCGAGGCCGCGGTGCGCCCGCTGAGCGAGCGTCTGGCCTCGCCGCTGCGGCCGGCGCAGCAACGCATCTGGGCCGATGGCGAGCACGTCATCGTGCATTGGGAAGGCGTGGCCACGCTGCGTGATGGCGGAAGCTATCGCAATCGCTACGCATGGATCATGCGGATGGCCGATGGCAAAGCGGTCGAGGTCAACGCCTTTCTCGACCTGCCCGCCTACGACGCGGTGCTGCAGCGCGGCCATCGCCAACTGCAACGCAGGGCCAGCCCATGAGCGACAGACCGATGAAGGCCGCCATTGCGGTGGCGCTGGGCGCCGGCTCGGCGCTCGCCTGCCCGTTCGCGGCAGCTGCGCAACCGCCCACCGCGCCCACCGCTACCGCGACCCAACAACCAGGACATCCGATGCAAGCACACCCCTATCTCGGCATGTGGGTCACCGGCGACGGACGGATCCGGCAGCAACTCCTGCCGAACGGCCGCTACGACGAGGCTCGCGACACACGCCAGAGCGCCTACCAGGGCCGCTACGAAATCACCGGCAATCACATCGACTACTGGGACGACACCGGCTTCACTGCCGATGGGCGTTTCGTCAACGACGATGAGCTGCATTATGGCGGCATGGTGTTCCATCGGCAGCCGCCAGCCTAGAGCGACTGAAAAAAGGACTGCTCGCCATGCTTGATCGCCGGGCCTCGCGCGGCCGCACTGGCTGGCTCCGCGACGCGTTGCGCGTGCTGCAGACCGCAATACGCAGCAACCCATGCCGCACGCGGGATCAGCCCTCGCCTTCCGGCTCCAGCGCCTTGACCAACACCGCGGCCTGGGTGCGGCTGTAGCAGTCGAGTTTTTTCAGGATCGCGGTGACGTGCACCTTGACGGTGTTCTCGGCCAGGCCCAGTTCGTGCGCGATCTGCTTGTTGAGCAGGCCATCGGCCAGGCTCAGCAGCACACGGAACTGTTGCGGCGTGAGCTGGGCGAGTTTGGAGGCCAGTTGTGCGTCGGCCTCCGAGCGCTCGGCCGTCATCGGCGGGAACCAGGTGCCGCCTTCCAGCACGCTGG
This sequence comes from Xanthomonas cissicola, assembly GCF_008801575.1. Classification (GTDB taxonomy): domain Bacteria; phylum Pseudomonadota; class Gammaproteobacteria; order Xanthomonadales; family Xanthomonadaceae; genus Xanthomonas; species Xanthomonas cissicola. The sequence continues at coordinate 45,886 of NZ_VZPL01000025.1, forward strand.
CCACCGCGGTGCCGATCGATTCGGCCGGCGTGGATTTGGGAATGAACCCGGCCGCGCCGAACTGCTGTGCACGCCGGATCACACGCGGATGATCGTTGGAGGAGATCACCACCACCGGAATGTCCGGGTGCTCGCCACGCACATGCAATAGCGCCGAAAAACCGCGTGCACCGGGCATGGCCAGATCCAGCAGCACCAGCTCGGCCTGCGGATGCGAACGCAGCATGGCACTCAAGGTGGCGGCGCTGGAGGCTTCCACCACGTTGGCCTGCGGCAGGGTCTGCTGGAGCACGTGGATGACGGCGGCGCGGAACAGCGGGTGGTCGTCGGCGACGAGAATAGTGAGATCGGCCATGGCGCCAAGTCTGGCACAGGGCCGCCGCCGATGCCTTTGCCCTAGAGCGTGTCATGTGCTTTGAGGTGAGTGCGAAGGGTCCTGTGGCGCGCCCAGACAAGGCGTGCGCCGCGGCCCAGGCTGGCCGCCTGGGCAAGGTGCGCAACGCGGTCTCGGCGCGCCACAGGGCGCTTCCCGGAGGGTTGGCCGTCAGCGGCACGGCGCGGGCGCCGCGCGGCTTGCCTTGGCGCCAGCCACGCCGGCGCCACGCAGCACCCGCGCCGCACCGCTGACGGCCAACGCATCTCATCTCAACGTGCATAACACGCTCTAGCGCGGCGGCTGCGTGCTCGCCCGCCAGGCATCCAGAAACTGGCGGCGTTTGAGCTTGTCCAGGTATACCAGCAGGCCGGGGCCGAGCGGGATCGGGCGGAATGGTGGCTGCGCCGAACCGCCGCGACCGCCGGCGGCCGGCAGGATCGGCATCAGCCGCGCCTCGCGCGACAGCACCTGCTGACCGCGCGGCGAGAGCAGATAGTCGAGAAACCGGCGCGCCTCCGGCGCATGCGGCGCCGTCTTGGGGATCACTGCCGTGCGCAACGCCACCAGCGTGTAGTCCTGCGGCTGCACGATGCCCAGCGGCGCCCCCGCATCGATGCGGGCCTGTGCGTAGGAGCCAAGCACGTTGTAGGCCAACAACAGCTCGCCACGGCTGACGCGGTCGAGCAAGCTGCCGGTGCGCTCTTCCAACACCACCCGGTTGGCCCCCAGCGCAGCGAGCAGCGCACCGGCGATACTGCCCACCTGGCCGTCCTGGGTAGCGAACAGATACCCCACGCCGCTGCGTTCGACATCGTAGGTGCCGACCTTGCCGCGCAGCGGTGCATCGGGCATGCGCAACAACGCCAGCAATTGCCGGCGCGTGCGCGGCACGCGGGCGGCATCCAGCTTGCGCGTGTTGTAGACGATGGCCACCGGCTCGTAACTGATGCCGAACACTTCATGGCGCCATTGCGCCCATGCCGGCAAGGCTTCGGTCTGTGCGGAGCGATGCGTCAACGCGTGGCCGTCGTTCACCAGTTTGGTCTGCAGATCCATGCTGGCGCTGATCAGCATGTCTGCAGCAGGTGCGCCATGGCATGGGTGCAGATAACGGTCATAGATGTCCCAGGCGATCACGTCTTCGTAGATCACCTCGGTGCCCGGATGCAACCGTTGGTAGTCCCGGATGACTGCACCGAACACTTCTAGGTCGGTGGAGCCCTGCACGCGCAGCTGCACACGCACCGGGCCCTGTACGGGAAAGCGACGCACATCGCCTGGCGCCGCGCAGGCGATGCCATGGACCAGCAGCAACACCAGCATCCACATCGGCCGCATCACGCCCCTCCTCCCGGAAAATGCATCGAGGCGATCAAGCCGCCACCGATGCGGTTGGCCAGATCGATGCGCCCGCCATGCGCTTCCACCACGCGCTTGACGATGGCCAACCCCAGACCGGCGCCGCCGACCGGCGCATCCGCCCCACGTACGAAACGCTCGAACACACGCTCGGCTTCGGCTGCCGGAATGCCGGGGCCATGATCGGCAATGGTCAGTACGTGATGGTTGCCGTCGCTGGTGAGCGCCACCTGCAGCGAGGCACCGGCACCGTATTTGCATGCGTTGTCGATCAGGTTTTTCAGCGCCTCGCGTAGCAGCAAGGCATCGCCACGCAGCAGCGCCGATTGCGGGTCGATCGCCAGCTGCACGCGCGGTGCGCCTGGGCTGCGCGGCAGCGCTTCGTGCAAGGCCTGATGCAACACCTCGGCCAGATCCACGGTGGCAAAGCGCTGCAGGTTGGCACGATGGATCACGCTGGCATCGCTGAGCAACTGATTGAGCAACCGGCTCATGTGGCTGGCGTTGCGCTCGATCGCCACCAGGCTGCGTTGCATCTCGCGCGGGTCGTCGTCGTCCATCGCCAGCTGCGCCTGCGCGCGCAAGGCCGCCAGCGGCGTGCGCATCTGGTGCGCGGCCTCGGCCATGAAGGCGCGCAAGGTTTCGTTGCTGGACGAAAGCCGCGCCATGAACCGGTTGAGCGCGGTCACCATCAACTGCATTTCCTGCGGCGCCGGCACGTTCAGCGGCTTGAGGTCGGAGGGCTCGCGCCGCGACAGATCGCCCTCGATGCGCTGCAGCGGCCGCAACGCGCGATAGACGCCCAGCCACACCAGGCCCAGCGCCAGCAGCGACAGCACGCCGATCGCGACCAAGGCGTTGAGCACCACATCGCGCGCCACCGCATCGCGTGCGCGCCGGGTCTGGCCCACCTGTACGCGCACCTCGCCCTGCCCAGACGCCGACGCCACCCGATGCATCACCACCGCAAAGCGCACCGGCTCGCCGCTGTACTGCGCATCGAACAACAGCGGCCGCTCGTCGCGCGGCGCACGCGGCGGCAGCGGCAGCGTGTCTTCGCCAGTGATGGTGCGGCCCTGCGCATCGAACACGCGATAGAACACGCGGTCCTCCGGCGCCATGCCGAGCAGATCCAGCGAGGCGTACGGCAGATCCACCTGCCAGTCGCCGCCGACCAACGCCACGCTGTCGATGATCGACAGGGCCGAGGACACCAGCAGGTGATCGTAGGACCGATTGGCCGCACGCTGACCGTAATCGCGTGCAGCAAAGAACAGCACCACCGCACCCAGCAGCGACAGGCTGCCCAGATACAGCAGCAAGGTGCGCCGGATCGACGGTGCCACCGTCAGCGGCTCAGCCATCGACGCCCGGCTCCATCGGCGCATGCGGGTCGGCTTCCTCGAGTTTGTAACCGGCACCGCGCACGGTGACGATACGCAACGGCGCGGCGGCCAGTTTGCGCCGCAGCCGGCCGACATACAGCTCGATCGCGTTGGGCCCGGCGTCGTCGTCGAAGCCGAACAACCCGTTGCCGATCTCGTCCTTGCCAACCACCTGCCCGAGCCGTCCGATCAGGATTTCGAACAGGCGATATTCGCGATTGGGCAACTCGATCGGCACGCCATCCAGCAGCAGCGTGTGCGCGGCATTGTCGAAGACGAATCCACCGATCTGCACCACCTCGCTGGCCTGGCCCCGATTACGCCGCAGCAATACGCGGCAACGCGCTTCGAACTCCCGGAAGTCGAACGGCTTGCCCAGGTAATCGTCCGCACCGACATCCAACGCCTGCACGCGGTCTTCGATGCCATCGCGCGCGGTCAGCATCAGCACCGGCGTGGCATCGCCCCGCTCGCGCATGCCGGCCAGCACCCGCAGTCCATCGAGTTTGGGCAAACCGATATCCAGCACCACCAGATCGAAGCTCTGATACCGCAACACACTCGCCGCCGCCAACCCATCGGCCTGCCAATCCACCGCATGCCCGCTACGGCGCATGCGCCGCACGATGGCATCGGCGAGGTCGGCATTGTCTTCGACTAGCAGAAGGCGCATCGGGTGGGGAATCGTGAATAGGGAATGGGGAATCGCAACGACGCTGGGCCGCGGCCGGAAGGTAACAGGCCCAGAGAACAAAAGCTTCTACACCTCGGCACCCGCTGTCGCGATCCCGCTGTTGCGATTCCCCATTCCCACGCACTGACAGGTCCATGACAGCTTCGCCGGACTAGGCTGCTGCCAACGCGCCGCGGCGGTTGTGCGGTGCATCGTCAAACGTGATTCACACATGTACCTGGGAGGGTCTGTGAGCAACGACACTTTGCGTTTGCGTGCCTTCGGCGCCTGCGCGGCGATCTGCCTGGCACCGGCGGCACATGCAGCCGACGAGGCCGGCCCGGTCACTGCCGAACTGGGCGGACGCGTGCATTGGGACTTCACCGTGTTCGACAACGACGACCGTGGTGCACGCGAGCACAACGACACCCAGTTCCGCCGCGTGTGGCTGGATGTGTCCGGCAAGTTCTACGGGTTCAATTACAAGGCCGAGGCGGATTTCGCCGGCCTGCAATACGAGGCAGGCAGCCACGGCATCCTGGCGCGCGATGTCTATATCGCCAAGAAGTTTTCGGCCGGTACGTTGACCGTCGGCCAGTTCAAGCAGTACTTCTCGCTCGACGATCGCACCGGCTCCAACTACGGCCCGTTCCTGGAACGCGGCTATGCCTCGACCACGCTGGCACCGATCTACCGCAAGGCCATTTCCTGGCAGACCAATCGCCCGGATGCGACTTGGTCCACGTCTGCCTACAGCCTGGAAAGCATCGATAATTCTTCGACCAAGGGCGGTGCGCTCGGCACGCGCCTGACCTACGCGCCGGAGATGGGCGAGGCACGCCTGCGCCACCTGGGTATCTCGCTGGCGCACGAGCGCTATTCGCATCCGGGCAGTGGTGGCGCTTCGTCGCTGCTGATCCGCCCACGTCCGGAAAACGATCTGGCCAACAATAGCCGCATCACCCTGGCGCGCTTTGCCGATGGGCGCGATACCGATTTCGATAAATGGTCGCTGGAATATGCCGAAGTGCTCGGGCCGTGGTCGTGGCAGAGCGAATTCAGCGGCGGCCTGCTCGACGATGGCGCGCAGCACGCCGAGGTGTTGGCCAGCTATGGGCTGATCAGCTGGTTCGTCACCGGCGAATCGCGCGGGTACGACCGCAAGACCGGCCGCTTCAGCCGCATCGCCACGCCCAACCGCCCCTCCGGTGCGTTCGAGCTGGCATTGCGCTACGACTACATGCGTGGCGACCAGCATCTGGACGGGCAACCTGACTTCATCAATGCCAGCACGCAGTCGTGGACGCTGGGCGGCAACTGGTATTTCAAGCCGAACCTGCGCGTGATGCTCAACGTGATCGATAGCCGCAACCGCAACCGCATCGCCAACGCAGTGGTCGACCACACGCTGGCGGTGACCGGCCGCTTTCAGTACGACTTCTGATGCGCAACTGCATCGTGTCGGCAATCGGAAAGACCGACGTGCGCACGCTATTCGCGCATATCTGCGCAACCCGCCGCTACGTCGGTACGCCCGCGTGCAACGCCGCGCTTGCGCCACCCCGCGTGCGTCCAGCCGCAACCGCGCACCTGCATCGTCGGCGCTGCGCACCTTGCGCAACGCTGAGCTCCACTCTCCCCCTGCTGTACGCCTCAAAGGATTCGCCCGCATGCTGACCGCGCTCGGTTTCGGAATGGTGATCACCTTCATGTACCTGATCATGAGCAAGCGGCTATCGCCGTTGGTGGCTCTGATCACGGTACCGATCGTGTTCGCGTTGCTGGGCGGCTTCGGCACCGGCATCAACGAGATGATGCTCGAAGGCATCAAGAAGATCGCGCCCACCGGCGTGATGCTGATGTTCGCCATCCTGTATTTCGGGGTGATGATCGATGCCGGGCTGTTCGACCCTCTGGTCGGCCGCATCCTGCGCCTGGTCAAGGGCGACCCGCTGAAGATCGTGATGGGCACGGCGATCCTGGCGATGCTGATCTCGCTCGACGGCGACGGTTCCACCACCTACATGATCACCGTCTCGGCCATGTTGCCGCTGTACCAGCGCCTGGGCATGAACGCGCTCAACCTCACCTGCGTCACCATCCTTGCCAGCGGCGTGATGAACCTGACTCCGTGGGGCGGCCCCACCGCGCGTGCGGCCACCGCGCTGCATGTGGAACCGGGCGATGTGTTCGTGCCGCTGGTGCCGGCCATGCTGCTGGCGATCGCCGGCATCCTTGCGCTGGCGTGGTATCTGGGCATGCGCGAACGCCGCCGCCTGGGCGTGGTGCGCCTGCCGGCGGACGGCAACTGGCTGGACACCAGCATCCCCGAAGACAACGACGCCCTGCCGCGCGTGGAAGACACCGAGGACATGAAGCGGCCCAAGCTGCTGTGGGTGAATCTGCTGTTGACGTTGGTCTTGATGGGCGCGCTGGTGAAGGGCGTGCTGCCGATGCCGGTGCTGTTCATGATCGGCTTCGCGCTGGCGCTGATGATCAACTACCCCAATCTGGCCGAACAGCGCCGCCGCCTGGTCAACCACGCCGGCAACGTGCTGTCGGTGGTGTCGCTGATTTTCGCTGCCGGCATCTTCACCGGCATCCTGTCCAACACCGGCATGGTCGAAGCGATGTCGCGCAGTTTTCTGGCCGTCATTCCCGATAGCTGGGGTCCGTACCTGGCGGTGATCACCGCCATCGTCAGCATGCCGTTTACGTTCTTCATGTCCAACGACGCGTTCTATTTCGGCGTGCTGCCGATCCTGTCGGAAGCCGCAGGCCATTACGGCATCACCCCGGTGGAAATGGCCCGCGCTTCGCTCGCCGGCCAGCCGGTGCACCTGCTCAGCCCCCTGGTGCCATCGACCTATCTTTTGGTCGGGTTGGCCAAGGTCGACTTCGCCGACCATCAACGCTTCACGCTCAAGTGGGCGGTGTTGATTTCGCTGTTGATGCTGGGCGGCGGGTTGTTGTTTGGTCTCTTTCCACTCGCGCGTTGACTGCCGCCGGGAATGGGGAATCGGGAGTGGGGAATCGGTAGGGCGGCGCTATGCAGTCGTTTCGATTCCTGACTTCCAAATACGAAAACAGATACCGAAAAGCGGCTCTTGTCTCTACCGATTCCCCAGTCCCGATTCCCCATTCCCAACTCCGAAGGAGTTAAACACCAATGACTCTCCGCATCGCATACGTCACCAGTGGCATGGGTAGTGTCGGTACCGCGATCTGCCAGAAGCTGGCACGCAGCGGGCATACCGTGGTTGCCGGTTGCGGGCCTAATTCGCCACGCAAGGCGTCGTGGTTGCGCGAGCAGCGCGAGTTGGGCTTCGATTTCGTGGCATCCGAAGGCAATGCCGCCGATTGGGAGTCCACCGTGGCTGCGTTCGCCAAGGTCAAGGCCGAAGTCGGCGAGATCGATGTGCTGGTCAACAATGCCGGCGGCAGCCGCGACACCTTGTTCCGGCAGATGACGCGCGACGACTGGAATGCGGTGATCGCCAGCAACCTGCATTCGCTGTTCAACATCACCAAGCAGGTGGTCGACGGCATGACCTCGCGCGGCTGGGGGCGCATCGTCAACATCGGCTCGGTCAGCGCACACAAGGGCCAGATCGGGCAGATCAATTTCGCCACTGCCAAGGCGGCAATGCATGGCTTCAGTCGCGCGTTGGCGCAAGAGGTCGCCTCGCGCGGGATCACCGTCAACACCATCTCGCCCGGCTATATCGCCAGCGCCTCGATCAGCAGCTTTTCACCGGATGTGCTCGATCGCCTGGCCACCTCGGTGCCGGTGCGCCGGCTCGGCAAACCGGCCGAAGTTGCCGGACTGTGCGCCTGGCTCGCCTCCGATGAGGCCGCCTATGTCACCGGTGCCGATTACGCGGTGAATGGCGGGCTCTACATGGGCTAAGCGAGCGCACAACCGACGGCCGTTGCGCTGTACGCACAACACGCTCTCGCCGCGCACCTCTGCATGTCCCGCTGCCCACCTGCCCCGCACGTCCGCCGCCCGATCTGCGGGAGCGCCCACCAGGCCAGCAGATCCGTGTGCGTGTGCGCCCCGCCCGCGTGCACAAGCAGCCGCCACCGTGCGGACGACCCGCCTCTAGTGCGAACTGATTACACTCTGGCTTTTCCGCAGCGCGCTGCCATGGCCAAACCTTCAGACCGCACAACGCCCACTGCCCGTCCGCAGATGGCCGACATCGCGCGCATGGCGGGCGTGTCCGAATCCACTGTGTCGCGTGCCCTGGCCGGCAGCCCGGTCGTGGCCGAACGCACCCGCGCCTACATCAAGCAGATTGCGGCCGATGCCGGCTACCAGGTCGACCCGGTGGCACGCAGCCTGCGCGCCAAACGCTCCAACACCGTGAGCGTGGCAGTGCCGATGATGCATGCGCTGGATCAGCCGCTCTCGGACCCGTTCCTGATGACCATGCTGGCGCTGCTGGCCGAAGAGCTCACCGGACGCGGTTACAGCATGCTGCTCTCCAAACTGGACCGGCATCAGGATGGCTGGGTGGAACAACTTGCGCGCGGCAGCCGCTCCGACGGCGTCATCGTGCTGGGGCAAAGTTCCGAACACGCCGCGCTGGATGCAGCCGCACGCGACGGCCTGCCGATGGCGGTCTGGGGCAGCCGCATCGATGGGCAGTCGTACATCAGCGTGGGCAGCGACAATTTCCAGGGCGGCGTACTCGCCACCGAACATCTCATCGCCAGCGGCCGCCAACGCATCGCCTTCTTGGGCGATGACCAATTACCAGAGGTGGCGCCGCGATTTGCCGGCTATCGCCACACGCTGGAACGGCACGGGCTGGAATTCGATACGCGGCTGCACGCGCGCAGCCATTTCGTCAGCGAAGATGCTTACCGCCTCACCCGCGCGATGCTCAAGAAAACCGACCCACCCGATGGCTTGTTCGCCGCTTCCGATGTGATCGCCGTGGGCGCAATCCGCGCCCTGGTCGAGGCCGGCCACCGCGTGCCGCAAGACATCTCGCTGGTGGGCTTCGACGATATCCCGCTAGCTGCCTATAGCCAACCGCCGTTGACCACCGTGCAGCAGGATCTGGGCTTGGCAGCGCGGCTGTTGGTCGATCGGCTGCTGGCGTTGATTGCAGGCGAGCAAGTGCAATCGGTTGAAATGCCGGTGAAGCTGGTGGTGCGCGAGTCGGCGTGAGGCCGGGAATCGGGAATCGGGAATCGGGAATCGCAAGAGCGTGCTTGACCGCGAGCCGAGCGCAACTGCGCGTGGTCGCTAGGGCATCGAACGGCGGCCGTTATGCAGCAACGCAGGCGGGGTGACTACGCCGCCACCGCCTTCGGCTTACGCAAGCGCACGCACAGCATCGCCGCTGCCGCTGCCAGCATCAGCGCGCCGGCCAGGCGGACCACGTTGCGCGGGTCGCCGTGCAGCACATGCTCGTAATACAGCGGCAAGGTGACGATCTGGATCAGCATCGGCAGCACGATGAACAGGTTGAACAAGCCCATGTACACACCGGTGCGCTCGGGCGGGATGCTGTCGGCCAGCATCAGATACGGGTTGCCCATCATGCTGGCCCAAGCCAGGCCAATGCCGATCATCGGCAGCAACATCAGCCAGCGATTTTCGATGCCAGGCAGTAGCCACATGCCGATACCGGCGGCGACCAGGCAGGCCGCATGCGTGTACTTGGGACCGAAGCGACGCACCACCGGCACCATCGCGAACGCCGCCAGAAACGCGACGAAATTGTAAAACCCGCCAATCTGCCCATTGACCAGGCCGGCCTCGCGGAAACCATGCGAGGTGGGGTCGGTGGTGCCGAACAACGTGGTCGACAGCGACAGCACGATGTATTGCCAGTAGCAAAAGATCGCGTACCACTGAAACAGCATGACCGGCGCCAACTGGCGCATGGTGGGCGGCATCTCGCGCAGCGCGCTGCCGATTTCGCGCACGGTCGCCCCCAGCCCGGCGCCGCTCTGGCGGATGCGTGCGATCTCTGCCGGCGCGATCGCCGGTTCGCGCACGCTGCGTGCCGTGAGCAGGATCGAGCCCGCTGAAAAGCCCGCGCCGATCACGAACGCAGCGATGGTGACGTAAGGGATGTGGTGTGCGTTGGCAGCGTCCTGGTTCATGCCCATCCCCACCAGCAACGGCGGCGTGAGATAGGCCAGCGTCTGCGCAAGGCCGGTAAATGCGCTCTGGGTGAGATACCCCAGCGGTCGCTGGGGCGGCGTCAGTACGTCGCTCACCAGCGCACGGTAAGGCTCCATTGCCACGTTGTTGGCCGCATCCAGCACCCACAGCAGGCACACCGCCATCCACAGCGCGGTACTGAATGGCATCGCCAGCAAGCACAGGCTGCACACCAACGCCCCCAGCACCATGTACGGCATGCGCCGGCCCCACCGCGTCACCGAGCGGTCGCTCCAGGCCCCTACGAACGGCTGCAGCACCAGGCCGGTGATCGGCCCGGCCAGCCACAGGTACGGCAGGTTGGCGTGGTCGGCGCCCAGATAGTTGTAGATCGGACTCATGTTGCTCTGCTGCAGCCCGAAGCTGTATTGCACGCCAAAAAAACCGGCGTTGAGCGCCAGGATGCGCGCGAAGGAGAGCGGAGGAACGGTCGACGACATGCAAAGCCCTGGGCATCGGTGCGGCTCCCAGCGGCCGCAGCGCACTGTACCTTGCCGCCTTTGCAATCGATTGTAACGCTGCGTCGCAGCACGTTTTCCTGCCCGGAATAAGGCAGATTTAACTTGGAATTTATGTTGCGCCGCAAGATTGCAATCGATTGTATTGCGGCGTATTACTGCGCTCGCACTGCAGGCCACATGGCCGCTCCCTGGGAGGGGACGATGCAGGCGTCGGCACACCACCATCTGTGAGAGAGAGAATCGCAATGTCCACCTTGCACACCATGCGCCTGCACGCCCTGGCCTGCGCGGTCGTGTCCTGCCTGTGCGCGCCCGCTGCGCTGGCCCAGGACACCGCCGCTGCTGCGCCGGCCACGCCGCCGGCTGCCGACAGCGCCGCGGTCAATCTGGATTCGGTGTTCGTCACCGGTACGTCCACCGCCACCACCAAACTCAAATCCAGCGTCTCGGTCAGCACCGTCGGTGCCGAGGCCATCGAACAATCGGCGCCGCGCAGCACCGCAGAAATCTTCCGCAATATCCCCGGCATCCGCTCCGAATCCAGCGGCGGCGAAGGCAATGCCAACATCGCCGTGCGTGGGTTGCCGGTGGCCTCCGGCGGCGCGAAATTCCTGCAGCTGCAGGAAGACGGCCTGCCAGTGATGGAGTTCGGCGATATCGCCTTCGGCAACTCGGACATCTTCCTGCGTTCGGATTTCACCCTGGACCGCATCGAAGCCATCCGCGGCGGTTCGGCGTCGACCTTCACCAGCAACGCGCCCGGCGGCATCATCAACTTCATCAGCAAGACCGGCGACACCGCCGGCGGCAGCGTCGGCGGCAGCCGCGGCCTGGACTACGACAACACCCGCATCGATTTCAATTACGGCGCACCGTTCGCCGAGCAGTGGCAGTTCAACATCGGCGGTTTCTTCCGACAGGGCGATGGGGTGCGCGATGCCGGTTACACCACCGACAAGGGTGGCCAACTCAAGGCCAACCTCACCCGCCTGTTCGACAATGGCTATGTGCGCGTGTATGGCAAATACCTCAACGACCGCGCCGCCGGCTACCTGCCGGTGCCCACCTCGGTGCGCGGCCGCGATGGCTCGCCAGACCTGGGCGGCTTTCCCGGTTTCGATCCCGGCAACGACACCTTGTACAGCCGCAACTTCCGCACCGACGTGGGCCTGGACGGCAACAACCAGCCGCGCCGCACCGATCTGGGCGACGGCATGCACCCCATCTCGCGCACCATCGGTGCCGAGGCCTGGTTCGACCTGGGCAATGGCTGGAACCTGAGCGAGAAGTTCCGCGTCGCCGACAACAGCGGCCGCTTCGTCAGCCCGTTCCCGGTCGAAGTCACCGACGCCGCGTCGCTGGCCGCGTCCATCGGCGGTGCCGGTGCGCAGCTGGTGCAGGCCAGCGGCCCCGACGCCGGCCAGGCCTATACCGGTAACGCAATCCGCACCCACCTGTTCAACGTGGCCATCAACGACCTGGGCAACGTCACCAACGACCTCAGCGTCTCGCGCGAGTTCGGCGGCGACGGGCGTACGCTGAACCTGCGCATGGGCTATTACAGCTCGCGCCAGACCATCGACATGGACTGGACCTGGAATTCCTACGTGCAGAGCCTGGGCCGCAATTCGCGCTTGCTCAACGTGGTGGACGCGGCCGGCGTCTCACACTCGCAGAACGGCCTGTACGCATACGGCACGCCGTTCTGGGGCGACTGCTGCGTCACCCGCAGCTACGATGTGCGTTACGACGTCAACGCGCCCTACGTTGCGCTGACCTTCGACAGCGGCAAGTTCAGCATCGATGGCAGCCTGCGCTACGACATGGGCGATGCGCGCGGCAGCTACAACGGCACCGCCATCGCACAGAACCTGGACGTCAACGGCGATGGCGTGATCCAACCGGTGGAACAGCGCGTGGCCACGGTGGACACCGCCAATTCGCGGCCGGTGGACTACGATTGGAATTACCTGTCGTACTCGCTGGGCGGCAACTATCTGATCACCGACGACCTGGGCGCGTTTGCGCGCATCAGCCGCGGCGCACGCGCCAACGCAGACCGGTTGTTGTTCGGCGTCGTGCGCGACGACGGCTCGGTGTCTTCCGAGGAAGGCGTCAATGTGGTGCGCCAGGCCGAAGCCGGCCTGAAGTGGCGCCGCGACGGGCTGAGCCTGTTCGCCACCGCGTTCTCTGCGCGTACCCAGGAGCAGAACTTCGAAATCACCAGCCAGCGCTTCTTCAATCGCAGCTATGAAGCGCACGGCGTGGAACTGGAAGCCAGCTACCGCTATGAAGGGTTTACCCTCAACGGCGGCCTGACCTGGACCGATGCAGAAATCTCGCGCGATCAGATCACCCCGGAAAATGCCGGCAACGTGCCGCGCCGCCAGGCCGATGTGGTGTGGCAGCTCACGCCCAGCTACCGCGGCGACAACTACCAGTTCGGCGTGAACCTGATCGGCACTACCGACGCCTATACGCAGGACGCCAATCAGTTGAAGATGCCCGGCTACACGCAGGTGAACCTGTTCGGCGACTACCGCGTCACCGATGCGCTCACCGTGGCGCTCAACGTCAACAACCTGTTCAACACCTTCGGCCTGACCGAAGCCGAAGAGGCGACCATCCCGGCCAATGGCATCATTCGCGCGCGTTCGATTGCCGGCCGTACCACCAGCATCAGCCTGCGTTACGACTTTTAAGGACCCCGCGCCGGGTCCTGCCCGGCGGCTTCCAATGAGCACCTGCCCGATCGATTCCCCCGCACTGCGCGCGGCTTTTGCCGCGCCGCTGGACCCGCAACACGCCGAGGTGCTGTTGTCGCGCTACGACCAGCACGCGTCGCGTTTGCTGGATGCCTTGCATGCGCTCTACGGCCAGCGTGCCGACTATGCGTCGTGGTTGGCGCAATGGCTGGGCGAGGTGGGCGACATTGCCCGGCAACGTCCGCAAGTCTTGCAAACGCTAGACAGCACGCGGCACGCCGGCTGGTTCGGCCAACAGCACATGCTCGGCTACAGCGCCTACGCAGACCGCTTTGCCGGCACGCTGCAAGGCGTGGCCGAGCGCGTGCCGTATCTGCAGGAACTGGGCGTGCGCTACCTGCACCTGCTGCCATTCCTGCGCGCACGCGCCGGCGACAACGACGGCGGCTTTGCGGTCAGCGATTACGGCCAGGTGGAACCCAGCCTGGGCAGCAATGACGACTTGGTCGCGCTTACCAGCCGCCTGCGCAAAGCCGGCATCAGCCTGTGCGCTGACTTCGTGCTCAATCACACCGCCGACGATCACGCCTGGGCACAGGCGGCCCGCGCCGGCGATGCACGTTATCTCGACTACTACCATCACTTTGCCGACCGCACCCTGCCCGACCGGTACGAAGCCACGCTGGGGCAGGTGTTTCCGCATACAGCGCCCGGCAACTTCACCTGGGTGGACGACACCGCGCAGTGGATGTGGACCACGTTCTATCCGTATCAATGGGATTTGAACTGGAGCAACCCGGCCGTGTTCGGCGACATGGCCCTGGCGATGCTGCGGCTGGCCAACCTGGGCGTGGAAGCATTCCGCCTGGATTCCACGGCCTATCTGTGGAAACGCATCGGCACCGATTGCATGAATCAACCCGAGGCGCACACCCTGCTGGTGGCGCTGCGCGCGGTCACCGATATCGTGGCGCCGGCGGTGGTGATGAAGGCCGAAGCCATCGTGCCGATGACGCAACTGCCGCCGTACTTCGGCAGCGGCGTGGATGAGGGCCACGAATGTCATCTGGCCTACCACAGCACGCTGATGGCAGCCGGCTGGTCGGCACTGGCGTTGCAACGCGGCGACATCCTGCACAACGTGATCGCGCACAGCCCACCATTGCCGCGCCACTGTGCATGGTTGAGCTATGTGCGTTGCCATGACGATATCGGCTGGAATGTGCTGCAGCACGAAGCCTGCGGCAATGCCGCGCAACCGCCGTTTTCGCTCCGCGATGTGGCGCGCTTCTATGCCAACGCGGTACCGGGCAGTTACGCACGCGGCGAGAGTTTCCAGAGCAGCGGCGACGGCGTGCATGGCACCAACGGCATGGCTGCTGCACTTGCGGGCATCCAGGCCGCGCAGGAGGCAGGCGATGCGGCGGCGTTGGCGGTTGCAGTGGACCGGCTGGTGTTGCTGTATGCCATTGCGCTTGCCATGCCGGGCGTTCCGCTGATCTACATGGGCGACGAATTGGCGATGGTCAATGACCCCGGCTATCGCGATGACCCGCACCGCCAGCATGAAGGCCGTTGGCTGCATCGGCCGGCGATGGATTGGCAGCTTGCCGCGCAGCGTCACGATGCCAAGAGCCTGAGTGGCACGGTGTACCGACGCTTGCGTGGATTGATCCGGCAACGTGCCGCGTTAGGCGCGTTGGCAGCAGATCAAGCACTGGCAAGCATTGCGCTGAATGATCCTCGCGTGTTCGCGCTGACGCGTGGCGACAGTTTCATCGCCTTGCATAACTTCAGCGACCAGCCGCTCGACGTGGAGCTTGCAGCGATCGGCGTCGATGGATGGACGCTGCTTGCCATCGATGACGCGATTGGTGGAGCCGCCGCAAGGGGCGATGGATCGATCGTGCTTCCGCCTTACGGCGTGCGTTGGCTGCAGCGTGGGACTGAGCATGCGCCTGAATGAGCGTGAGTAGTGATGTGCCGCGCGTTTAGTGAGCCGCACCTTCGTCTGCGCCCCGCTCCGCGTACCCACTTAGCTAGTGCAAGCACAGCATGGCCCGCGCACCAGGAGCGCGCGGGCCATGCCTTGAGTCCCGAAGGGAACGGGGCTTTTTCAAGACCCGTCGATTGCAAAGATCAGCGCTTTGCCAGCGCCAGCAGCGTTTCTGCGGTTTTCTCCGAAGACGCCGGGTTCTGACCGGTGACCAGGGTGCCGTCGGTGACCACGTAAACGCTCCAATCGGCGCCCTTCTCGTATTTGCCGCCGAGTTCGGTCAGCACGTCTTCGACCAGGAACGGCACGATCTTGGTCAGGCCCACGCCCTCTTCTTCGCTATTGGTGAAGCCGGTGACGCGGCGGCCATTGATCAGCGGCGTGCCGTCGCTGCCCTTGACCCGACGCAGCGCGCCTGGTGCGTGGCACACAAGACCGTGCGGCTTGTCGGCCTCGGCAAACGCTTCGATCAGCGCGATCGAATCGGCGTCTTCGGCCAGATCCCAGAGCGGACCGTGGCCGCCCGGGTAGAACAGCACATCGAAGTCCTCGGCCTTGACGTCGGCCAGACGGTGCGTGCTTGCCAGGGCTTGTTACGCCTCGGGATCCTGCTTGAAGCGCTTGGTGGCGTCGGTTTGTGCGTCGGGCTCGTCGCTCTTGGGATCCAGCGGCGGCTGGCCACCCTTGGGCGAAACCAGGGTGATGTCCGCGCCTGCATCCTTGAACACGTAATACGGCGCGGCGAATTCTTCCAGCCAAAACCCGGTTTTCTTGCCGGTGTCGCCGAGCTGGTCGTGGGACGTCAGCACCATCAAAACTTTCATCGCATCGCCTCATGTCATGGCCCAACTGGGCAAGGCGGCCAGTGTGCAGTTCAGCCCGTTGCAGCCTCGTGTAGAGCGCGTGGTACCCGCTGCATGTTCATAGATGTAGCGATTGCGTCCAACAGACCAATGCGGCCGACAGGAGCGCGGGGCGGGGCTCGGAACGCCGCATGTGCACTTGATCGACACCGGGCTCCTGCGCGCCATCCACGCCCACCCAACAATTTCTCGCCAGCTGTGTTAGCAACTGTCGAGCGCCGCGATGCGCCGCAACTTCAGCGAACGCCTTGCCTCACACATTCATTGCCGGCGGCTGCAGCTGATCCATGCGGATGCGGTTGGCGAACAACGAGAACGCCAACATGCCAGCCAGCCCGCTGACACGGCTCACCCACGGCGGCAGCCAACGTGGGGCGACCAGTACGCCGCTTTCGAACAACGGCGCAAAGCGCGCTACATCGCCCAACGCCATCTTGCCGGCGAACAGGCAACGGCACAGCTGCAGCTGGTCGCGCTGCAACGAATGGCGGAAGAAAGTGTGCACCGCGACCAACCCACGCAGATACACGGTGTCCTTGGTGAATGCCCCACCGCCACTGGTGGGCACGCCACGGAACACGCGCTGGGCCGACGAAAAACTTTCTGCAGCGCTCTGGCCGCCTGCGGTGAAATAGCGAAATACCTCGATGAAATCCGCACCCGAGCGCGCCATCGCAATCGCTTCGATGCGCAGACTGATGCGCTTCATGCGTTCGATATCGATGCTGCCGGTGATCTGCTCGGCAAACGTGGCCAAGCCTTCCTGCGTTGCAGTCGTGCGCGGGGAAGAAATGCCCAGGCTGGGCAAATGCACCTGCGCGCGCCCGTTGAGCGCCGTCAGCGAATGCACCAGCGCCTCGTGATGGAACAGCTGCGCGCGGTCGTAATCGCTGAACGTGGCACCGGTACGCAAGCGAATGCGATGCGCGCCGGCAGCCGCCTTGGCGAGCAGATCCGGATCGAGCGTGACGGTGATGATGCGCCCCTCGAAAAACCCATCCAGATCGTTCTGCAACTGCATGCGCAACGCCGTCGCCGAGACCGGTACTTGCTCTTCCGGCGCCATCAGCTCGCGATCCAGTTCCTGCGCGATCTGGATGAAATGCTGCGCCGCTTCGCGGGTGCTCGGCCCGTTGCCCGGCATCGGGTCCTCCGGCACGCCGAACAATTGCGCCGAGTAATCGCTCACCGCCGCGGTGCCCAACGACTCCAGCAACCCTGCGGCAAGACTCCAGCTATGCGCCGAATCGATGAGGTATTCGCCCAGCGGATGATGCGGGTCGGCGTCCTTGGCGATGGCGGCCAGTTCGCGCCGTGTATCGCCGAAATCCAGCGTTGGATACTCGACCTGCGGCAATTCCGGCTGCCCGCGCGCCACGCTCTGCAGAAACGGCTCCTGCAGCGAGCGCGGCCAGCTGGCCAAGGCCAGCAGACGCACACCGCGCACGGCCTTGACCAGGCGCGCATCCAATGCCGCGTGATGGACGATGTCCGGCGGCCGCTTGCGCGATGGCATCAGCGCCGTCCGGGACGATCGACGCTGGCCGGCCGCTTGCCCGAGCCCTTGCCGCGATTGTTCTGCGCAACACGGGTGGCCAGCTTTTCGGCCGCGCTGGCCACTTCCATGCGCAGCTTCATGTAGTTGGCAACGCGCTCCGGGTCCAGCTCGCCGGCGTCGATCGCCGCACGCACCGCACAGCCCGGCTCGGCGATGTGCGCGCAATCGTTGAAGCGGCACTGCGCCGCCAGCGCCTCCACGTCCGAAAAACCACCTTCGGCCAGATCCTCTTCGCCGGTCGGCTTGAGCTCGCGCATGCCGGGCGTGTCGATCAGACACGCCCCGGACGGCAACGGAATCAACGCACGGTGCGTGGTGGTATGCCGGCCGCGCGAATCGTTTTCGCGCACGGCATTGGTCTTCATCTTCTGCGTGCCGAGCAGCGTATTGGTCAGGGTCGATTTGCCCGCACCGGACGAGCCCACCAGCACCGCGGTGCGGCCATCGCCCAGCCACGGCCGCAACGCGGCCACGCTATCCGGATCCTTGGCATTGACCGCGCGCAACGGAATGTTCTGCGCCTCCAGCTCTTCCAGCACCGCCAACGCGTCTTCGGCGTATTCGGTCTGATCGGCCTTGGTCAGCACCACCACCGGTTGCGCACCGCCACCGCCCACCAGCAACAGATAGCGCTCGATGCGACGCGGGTTGAAGTCCGCATCCAGCCCACACACGATGAACACCGTATCGATATTGGCCGCGATCACCTGCTGGTGGTAATGCTCGCCGGCCGCTCCGCGCTTGATCGAGGTGCGCCGCGGCAGCAGCGCCACGATGCGCTTGCCCTCCATCAACACCCAATCGCCCACCGCCGCCCGCTCATGGCTGGGAAAGCGCGGCCGCTGCCACTCCGGCAACGACTCGGCCTTGACGCTGGCCTCCGGCGTATCGGCCACCACATAACCGGTGCGATGCTGCTCCACCACCCGCGCCGGCAGCGCCTGCGGATGCGCAGCGAAGACCGCCTGCCAGGCCGCTTCTTCAGGCGGCCCCAGCCAGGGCCAGCCGATGGATTGGAGGGTGGGGTAATCGGGGGATGTGTCGCTCATGGGGCGATTCTAGCTGGCTGGCCACAGCGGCTTGTGCAAGCGTGTGCTGACCGGAGCGTGACGCCCCCTTGACATCGTTGCCGATGCAAGCATGTCCGCTTGTCATATTTCCGATACCATGCCAAGTCTCACGCCTACAACCGGCCCGTCGCATGTCCATTGCCCCGCAAAAGCCGCTCGCGATCCGTGAGCGTCTGTCCGAAGTCCGCTACGAAATCCGGGGCGAATTGGCACGGCGAGCGCGGGAGCTGGAGGCGCAGGGCCGCAAGCTGATCAAGCTCAATATCGGTAACCCGGGTGCGTTCGGCTTCCGTGCGCCGGAGCATCTGCAGCGCGCCATCGCCGACGACATGGGCCGCACCGATCCGTACACCCATCAGCAAGGCCTGCCGGAAGCGCGCGAGGCGATCGCCACCGCATATGCGCGGCGCCAACATCCGGATGCGCATCCGGACCGCATCTTCGTCGGCAACGGCGTCAGCGAACTGATCGATCTGTCGCTGCGTGCGCTGCTCAATCCCGGCGACGAAGTGCTGGTGCCCTCGCCCGACTATCCGCTGTGGTCGGCCGCGACCATCCTCAACGATGGTCGTCCCGTGTATTACCGCTGCGCACCGGAGAACGGCTTCCAGCCGGACCCAGTGGAGATCGAGACGCTTGTGTCCTCGCGCACCCGCGCCATCGTGCTGATCAATCCGAACAATCCCAGCGGCGCCAGTTATTCGCGCGAACTGCTGGAGCGCATCGTGGCGATCGCCACCAAGCACAATCTGCTCTTGATGGTCGATGAGATCTACGACCAGGTGCTGTACGACGACGCGGCCTTCGTGCCGGTCGCGCCGCTGGCCGGCGCGCACCCGTGCATCACTTTCAGCGGCCTGAGCAAGGTGCATCGCGCCTGCGGTTGGCGCGTGGGCTGGGCACTGCTGTCAGGCGACCAAGCGCGTATCAACGACTTGCGCAATGCGATGGACCTGCTCGGCGCCTTGCGCCTGTGCGCCAATGTGCCAGGCCAGTACGCCATCGATGCGGCCGTGAACGGGCCGGACACCATCTCGGCATTGTGCGCACCCGGCGGACGGCTGTACGAAACCCGCCGCGCGGTGATCGAGGCCTGCGCGTCCAGCGAGCATCTGTCGCTGGTGGCACCGGCCGGTGCGCTGTACGCGTTCCCGGCGGTGGTGGGCGCGGCGGCGCGCAACTTCGACGATCATGAATTCGCACTCGATCTGATGAACGAGGAAGGCGTGCTGGTGGTTCCCGGCTCCAGCTTCAACGTGCCGTATCGCCATCATTTCCGCGTGACATTGATGCCGGAAGCCGGTGTGATGCGCGATGTGTTCGCGCGCATTGACCGTGCACTGGCACGCCGCGCCGAAGCGGTCACCAAGGTGGTTCCACTCAAGCCACGCAGCGTGGCCTGATGGCGGCGCCTGGCGCGCCGCTGCGCTATCTGGCGCTCGGCGATTCGTACACCATCGGCGAAGGCGTTGCGCCTGCCCAGCGTTGGCCATCGCAACTGGTCGATGGTTTACGGGCATACGGTTGGAACGTGGCGCCGCCGCAGATCATCGCCACCACCGGCTGGACCACCGACGAGTTGCAGGCCGGGATCGACGCGGCTGCACCGCAGGCGCCGTTCGAACTGGTGAGCTTGCTGATCGGCGTCAACAACCAGTACCGCGGGCGCTCGCTGGACGCGTACCGCAGCCAGTTCGATGCGTTGTTGCAGCGCGCGATCGGGTTCGCCGGCGGGCTTGCGGCACGCGTGTTCGTGCTGTCGATTCCCGATTGGGGGCTGACTCCGTTTGCGCATGCGCAAGGCGGCGATGCGGCACTGATCGGCGCACAGATCGATGCCTTCAACAACGTGGCCGCCGAACGCTGCGCCGCGCGCTCGGTGCGCTTTGTCGACATCACCGCCACCAGCCGCGATGGCGGCGACGCTGCCGACATGCTGGTCGACGATGGCCTGCATCCCTCCGGCGCCATGTATGCGCGCTGGACCGCATTGGCACTGCCAGCAGCGCGCGATGCGATAGCGGCTGCCAACGCGATCGGGATGGAGCATGCCACGCGTGGGCGGCCCCCATCGCGTTAGCAGGCCCCAAGCTCGCCGCGCACCAAGCCTCATTGCCAAGGAACGACATTGCACAGCACCGCCACCCAACCCATGAGCCGCGCGCAGGCGCTGGCGATCGCGCGCGCGTTTTTGCCGCCGCATCCGTTGGGCAATCGCTACGACTATTACTACACCCAGGCCAGGCTGCGCACCGATCCGCTGTATCCGGGCGTGCTGGCCGAGTTGCGCAGCACCACCGCGCCCGTGCTGGATCTGGGCTGCGGGCTGGGCCTGCTCGCGCATGCATTGCGTGCCGATGGCCAGGCACTGGCGTATCACGGGGTGGATGTGGATGCGTCCAAGATTCGCCGCGCGCAACACATCGCGCAGCGCTCGGCATTGGGCAATACGCAGTTTGCCGTGGTCGATCTGAGCGTGGCCTGGCCGCAGCACCGCGGCAGCGTGACCATTCTGGACGTGCTGCAGTATCTGCAGGCCGACATGCAGGCCAGCCTGCTGCGCAGCGTGGCGCAGATGCTGACGCCGGGCGCGAAGCTGGTGATCCGCAGCGCATTGGGCGATGCCAGCAGCCGTGGCCGCACCAGCCGCGTGACCGACGTGCTGGCGCATCTGAGCGGCTGGATGCAGCGCATGCCGCGCAGCTATCCCACCCGCGACAGCCTGCAAGCGCAGCTGGACGCTGCTGGTCTGCGCGCGACATTTGCGCCGTTGTACGGCAACACGCCATTCAACAACTGGTTGATCGTGGCCGAGCCGCGCTGAGGCCGTGCACAACATGCCTGGCTCGCTTTAGAACGGCTGATGAGACGTAACGCGCGGTCGCCGGACGGATGTGGACGGCACGCAGAAACCGGGGTGTACGCGTAGCGAAGCCGCACCGGGCACCGGCCGCGCAGCCGTTTTGACAGCCGCTGTTGACGCCATGCGGATGATCCCGGGCCACGTTTTCAAGGGGTGGTGCCCCACGCCCCAGAGAGTCCGCTGGTTGCCTTGTTGAAAACCATGTACACCGACCATCTGGACTGGTCCTTGCCCGCCTACCGTCGCGGGACCTTACGCGGCATGGATGCCGCGTAAGCGCCTACAGGGACGTACTTGCGGCGTGTCCCGCGACGGTGGGCGGACAAGGGCCCTGCAGCCAAGCAGCAGATATACCGCTCTACCGCTGATCTATCGCACCTTACAAGCCCCAATACACAACGCAGCAAACAATCAAGACTTAGAGCGATGGCGTCGTTTAGGCGCGATCAGCAGCTTGAATCAAAAGCTCGGTGGGTCGAGGGCGCGATGCCCTCACCACTTCCGGGACACGCCGTGAATCCATCGATGGAGGCTCCTTGGCGGCATCCATGCCGCCAAGGGTCCCGGAACCGGTAAGGACATCACGCCTCCAAAGTTGGTCGTGCGCTGATGCAACCGCAAAACCGAGATGATCTATGCGAGGTGACTTAAGGAAGCTCTGAACAACGCACCACAGATACGCGACACTACCCGCCTCATCATGTAGAGGATCATCTATGCAGCTGACGTTCGGTGACGCTGAGGGCCTGGGCAAGCGCAAGCAGACCCGGCGCGA
>NZ_VZPL01000026.1 GCF_008801575.1 Xanthomonas cissicola
GCGATATCGAAGACCGCCTGCGCCGGCAGAACCGTCGCCTGGACCGTCAGGGCGCGATGAGCTCGGCGATGTTGAACATGTCCGCCAGCGTGGCCGGTATCGCTTCGCAGAACCGCATCGGTGCCGGCGTCGGTTTCCAGAACGGCGAGTCGGCGTTGTCGGTGGGCTATCAGCGTGCGATCAGCCCGCGCGCCACCGTCACCGTGGGCGGCGCACTCAGCGGCGACGACCGGTCGGTTGGGTTGGGCGCCGGTTTCGGCTGGTAGCCGCAGCACGACCACGCGGTTGCATGCATTCCCGCCGCCCATTGCCGGGCGGCGCGCTTTCTTCGTCATGCCCTTTCGCACTCACCTCGAAGGAATCCCATCGTGATCCAGAGCTCTTCTACGCAGGTCCTTGTGCTTGCCTGCTGTGTCCTGGCTGCGTCGTGCAGTACAGCGTTCGCCGCCAACGCCAACGCCGACGCCAACGCCGATGCGGCAGCGGCAGCGGCCAGTGCCCAACGCCAACAGGCCATGGCCAATGCGCCGGTCGACAGAATCATCGTCCGCTACCGCAGCGGGCAGGTCGGCACCGCGCGCGATATCGGCCGCACTGCCTCGGCGACAGTCGGTGCGGCCGCTTCGCGCGCATCCGTCCGTCTTGCGCCTGCCGCACGCACCGGTGCCACCGCAGCGCCAACCTATCTGCGCACGCTTGCCGCGGGAGGCGAATTGATCAAATTGCCGGCCCAGCTCAGTTGCGCCGATGCCGACCGTCTTGTGCAGGAATTGAGCGCAGACCCGGACGTCGAATCGGCGCAGGTGGATCTGCGCATGTATCCGCTGCAAACCAGCGGCGCATTGCCGAACGATCCGCTGCTGCAAACCAATCAATGGCATCTCATCGACCCGGTGGGTGGCATCGACGTCGCGCAAGCCTGGAAAACAACGCAGGGCGAAGGCGTCGTAGTGGCGGTACTGGATACCGGCATCCTGCCCGATCACCCGGATCTGGCCGGCAATCTGCTCACCGGCTACGACTTCATCACCGATCCGTTCTTCTCGCGTCGCGCCACGGCCGAGCGTGTGCCCGGCGCACTGGACCTCGGCGATTGGATTGCCGAAGACGGCGACTGCGGGCTGTCTCGGTGGCCAGCGACAGCAGCTGGCACGGCACGCACGTGGCCGGCACGGTTGCCGAAGCCACCAACAACGGCATTGGCGGGGCAGGCGTCGCCTACAGGGCGAAAGTGCTGCCGGTGCGCGTGCTCGGGCACTGCGGCGGGCAACTCTCCGACATCTCCGATGCCATCGTCTGGGCGTCCGGCGGTCACGTCGATGGCGTACCGGACAACCGCGATCCGGCCGAAGTGATCAACCTGAGCCTGGGCGGTGGCGGCGCATGCGGTTCGGCGATGCAGGCCGCGATCAATGGTGCAGTGGCGCGCGGCACCACCGTGGTGGTGGTGGCGGGTAATTCAACTGCCGATGTATCGACGACTGCTCCCGCCAACTGCGCCAATGTGATTGCCGTTGCCGCCACGCGCGCCACCGGTGCGCTTGCCGATTACAGCAATTTCGGCCGTCAGATCGATCTGGCCGGCCCGGGTGGCAGTTCGATGTTCTTCGCCACCAACGACGGCCCGATTCGCAGCTTCGTTTGGCAAACCCTCTACACCGGCAAAACCACGCCGACCTCCGGGCAGTTCACCTATGGCGGCAGCGACTTCGCAGGCACCTCGATGGCATCGCCGCATGTGGCCGGCACCGCCGCATTGGTGCAGAGCGCATTGATCGCCGACGGCAAACCGCCGTTGTCGCCGGCCGCAATGGAAAATTTGCTCAAGCGCACTGCGCGCGCATTCCCGGTGTCGATTCCGGTGGCAACGCCGGCCGGCGCCGGCATCGTGGATGCCGGAGCCGCGGTTGCCCGCGCGTTACGTCGCTGCGATCGGGGCGATGTGGGGTGCCAGGTGGATGCGCAGCCACTGCGTAATGGCGTGGTCCAGAGCGGCATCTCCAATCTGTCGGGCGATGCGGGCGTGTTCACGTTCCAAGCGCAGGCGGGTGCGGTGCTGAGTTTCATCAGCTTCGGCGGCAGCGGCCAGGCGGAGTTGTACGTGGCATTCGGACGCGAGCCCACTGCCACCGACAACGACGGCGCGTCCACGCGTCGCGGCACCAGCCAGACGGTGCGCTTCACCGCGCCGCGTGCGGGCACCTACATCCTCAAGCTGGACGGCAGCGGTTTCGACGCGGTGAACCTGCTGGCGCGCCAATGATCCGACACGCAGTCGTCGGTTCGGCAGGATTGTCATTTCCTTGGCGGTGAACGCCTGAAACACGGCTGCTCCGCGCGCCGATGGACGGCGCATGCGGGCTGCGGGGCAAGTTGGCCGCAGATCTGACCCGCCACCTCCTGCATTTTGCGCAACCAAGCCCGCTGGCGTCCTGCCAGCGGGCTTTTTTGTCCTTTCCAGTTCCGCCTATTCAGCTCTGAAATGTCTCGAAGGACATGATCTAGGTCGCTGTTTTCCAAAGATTTATCAAAAATCTAATAAAAGCAAGCATAAGTGTGATCAATCGCGCAGTTCTCTTCGCTTTCTGTCAAAAACTTGACGACTGAAATGACGACTGTTAACACTCCGCTCAGTTCTATGGTTGGGTAGCGTTCACTTTTTGACTATTTAGGAAGCAGGCGCAAGCCGCCCGCCGCAAGGCCCATAGCGCGAACAACTGCGGTGAATTGCAGGCTGGAACGCCTTCCGCCGCTGGGCGTTCGCCAAAAAACCAGTCCAACAACTCAGGAGTCGTGCGTCGATGAATCGGATTTATCGCAAGGTCTGGAACAAATCGCTTGGTGTGTGGGCCGTAGCCTCGGAATTGGCCAGCGGCGACAGCCCCGGAGCGGTTGCCTCAGCCGCGTTCATCGATCGCCGTCAGAGCCTGGCACTCGCGGCCGCCATCGCCCTGGCGCTAGGTGGCGCCGGATTGGCAACGCCGCTTCCTGCCAATGCGCAATCGGTCGAAGTGGGCCGCGGCGCAGCGGCGCCGGCCAGCAGGGCCACCGCCATCGGCGCCAATAGCCACGCCAGCGCCACCGGTGCCGTGGCCACCGGCGCCGACAGCAGCGCCAGTGGCGTCAACAGCAGCGCGATCGGTCGCCAGACCAATGCGATCGGCGTAAACGCCGTGGCCATCGGCTACAACAGTTTCGTGCGCCAAAGCGGCGAAAACGGCGTGGCGCTCGGCGCCAATGCGGGGGTGACCGGCGCAAATTCGGTGGCGCTGGGCGCAGGCTCGCGCACCCACGAAGACGACGTGGTGTCGGTGGGCAGCGGCAATGGCCGCGGTGGCCCGGCCACGCGCCGCATCACCAACGTCACTGCCGGCGTCAATGCCACCGATGCGGTCAACGTGGCGCAGTTGCGCGACGTGGCCGATGTGGCCGAAGACACGGCCACATTCTTCAAGGCGACCCCAGGCGAAGACAGCGTCGGCGCCTATGTCGAAGGCGACAGCGCGCTGGCCGCCGGCGATGCCGCCAATGCCGTGGGCACGGCGACCACCGCGCTGGGAACCGGCGCCAATGCGATGTCCGCCAATGCCACCGCGGTCGGCGCCAATGCGCTGGCCTCGGGCCAGAACAGCGCAGCATTCGGCCACAACGCACAGGCCAATGGTCCGGCGAGCGTGGCCGTGGGCGGCGCTGCAGTGGACGAAGACGGCGAGCCGTTGGTCACCAACGGCGGCGTGCCGGTCACCACCGGCGCCACCAGTGCCGGCGTCGGCGGAACCGCAGTCGGCGCCAGCGCCAATGCCGATGGCTTTGCGGCCTCGTCGTTCGGCGTGGGTGCATACGCCGCAGGCGCGCAGGCATCTGCGTTCGGTGCGGTCGCCAATGCGGGGGGCGATTACGCCACTGCGGTTGGCACCCAGACCAGCGCCAGCGGCACCAGCAGCACTGCAGTCGGCGGCCCGGTGGACCTCATCCCCGGTCTGGGCTTCTTCGTGCAGACCCAGGCCAGTGGCGAAGCCTCCACTGCACTTGGCGCCGGCGCGATTGCGTCGGGCACGTACACCACTGCGGTCGGCACGCTGAGCGAAGCCTCCGGCACCGAAGCCACCGCGGTGGGTTGCTTCGCCTATGCGCCCGGCGAAGGCGCAACGGCCGTGGGCCCGGAATCCTGGGCCAGCGGCGAACTGAGCACGGCGCTGGGGTATTACAGCACTGCCCGCGGCGCCAATTCGGTTGCGTTGGGTGCCAACTCGGTCGCCACGCGCGCCAACACCGTGTCGGTGGGCGCAGCCGGCGATGAGCGTCAGGTCACCAACGTCGCCGCCGGTACCGAAGGCAGCGATGCGGTGAATCTCGACCAGCTCACCGCAGTGTCCGAGGTTGCCTCCACCACCGCGCGCTCGTTCGTCGCCACCGGCGAGGGCGCTGCGCTTGCCCAAGGCGTCGACAGCGTGGCGGCCGGTTCCAATGCATCGGCCTACAGCGACTACAGCACCGCGCTGGGTTCCAGCAGCGCGGCATCTGCGCAGGGTGCAACTGCCGTTGGCAGTGGCGCCAATGCCACCACCGACAACGCCACGGCAGTCGGCTTCAACAGCACCGCGGTCGCGGAAAACACCACGGCGCTTGGCGGCAACAGCAGCGCCTCTGGCGATGGCAGCACCGCGGTCGGCGGCGCAAGCCAGGCCACCGCCAGCGGCGCGACGGCGCTGGGCTACGAGAGCATCGCCAATGGCGCAGACTCCACGGCAGTGGGTGCGGGTAGCGTGGCATTCGGCGACACCAGCACCGCCGTGGGTGGTGCAAGCGTGGCCTTCGGTGCCGATAGCGCGGCCTTCGGCGCCAATGCCGCGGCCGGTGGCACTGCATCCACCGCGATCGGCGCAAACAGCAGTGCCTTCGGCGAGCGCACCGTTGCGCTGGGCGGCGCCAGCAACGCGTCGGGCGATGACAGCATTGCGCTCGGTGCAAGCAGTCAGGCCTCTGCGCTAGGCACCACGGCCGTCGGCAGCAATGCCAACGCCAGCATTGCCAATGCCACTGCGGTCGGTTTCAACAGCAGTGCCGGCGATGACTACGCCACCGCACTCGGCGGCGACAGCAACGCATCGGGATATTTCAGCACCGCCGTGGGCGGCACCAGCATCGCCAATGGGCGTGGTGCAACGGCGATCGGCTACGAAAGCATCGGCAATGGAACTGCATCGACCGCGCTGGGTTTTGCCAGTGTGGCGTGGGGTGACGGTGGCACCGCCATCGGTACCGAAAGTCTTGCCTACGGTGACGACAGCACGGCAGTGGGCGCGAATGCGGCTGCGGCCGATACCGGCTCAATTGCGGTGGGCACCTACGCAAATGCATTTGGTCCGCGTGCCATTTCGCTCGGCGGCCAATCCAGGGCGACCGGCGATGAAAGCATCGCACTGGGTTGGGAAGCCAGCGCATTCGGTACGCAGAGCGTCAGCCTGGGCGGCGGTGCGGTGGCATCTGCCGACAACAGTGTCGCGCTGGGTGCAGGTTCGATCGCCGATCGCGCCAACACGGTGTCGGTGGGTGCAGCCGGCACCGAGCGGCAGATTGCCAATGTTGCTGCGGGCACGGAGGGCACCGATGCGGTGAACCTGGACCAGCTCAACGCCGTGGCTGGCGCCGCTGAAAACACCGCGCGCCTGTTCGCCGGCACCGGCACCGGCACAGCCGATGCGCAGGGCGAAGACGCGACCGCCGCTGGCTCCAATGCCACGGCCGATGGCGATTACAGCGGCGCGTTCGGGTCCAGTAGCCAGGCCACCGCCATCGGTGCGGTGGCGATCGGCAGCGGCGCCAGCGCCACCGCGCAATACGCCAATGCGGCCGGTTACAACGCAGCGGCCAGCGGCTTTGGCAGCGTGTCCAATGGCGCCTTCAGCCAGGCCAGCGGCGACTATGCCGTGGCCGTGGGTGGCGAAAGCGAAGCGGCCGGTGCGCAGAGCACCGCGCTTGGTGCCGCCGCCGGTGCGTATGGCGATGGCTCGCTGGCGGTCGGTGCGCTGAGCCAAGCGCAGGGCAGCGAATCCACTGCCATGGGCTATTTCGCCAGCGCCAGCGGCGAATCGGCCACCGCCGTCGGCGCGGAGAGCGTTGCCAACGGCACCAGCGCCGCGGCGTTCGGCTTCGGTGCCGAGGCGACGTCCAACTACTCCACCGCGTTAGGTGGATATTCCAGCGCCAGCGGTTTCAACAGCACCGCGCTGGGTAACTTCAGCACCGCCAGCGGTTCGAACACGGTGGCCGTGGGTGGTGATGCCGCCGCCACGGGTGCCTACAGCATCGCCGCGGGCCAGGGCAGTGTGGCCAGCGGCTACAACAGCGTGTCGGTTGGTGGTGCCTTGCTCGGCCTGTTGCCGACCGAAGCCTCCGGCGATTACTCCACCGCAGTGGGCGGCGCGGCATGGGCACCGGGTCTCAACAGCACGGCGCTGGGCAATTTCGCCGAGTCCACCGGCGAAAGCAGCGTGGCCTTGGGCGCCAACTCGGTGGCCGATCGCGACTTCGCGGTGTCGGTGGGCAGTGCCGGCAACGAGCGTCAGATCACCAACGTGGCGGCCGGCACGCAGGGCACCGATGCGGTGAACCTGGATCAGCTCAACGCCGTTGCCGAAGCCGGTGCAGCCACGAGCAAATACTTCCAGGCCAGCGGCAGCGCCGATAGCGATGCAGGTGCCTACGTCGAGGGCGAAAACGCGCTGGCGGCAGGCGAGGGTGCCAATGCCACCGGTACCGGCACCACCGCATTGGGTGCGGGCGCGCAGGCAGTGGTGGACAACGCCACAGCCGTAGGCGTGGGCGCATTGGCTGGCGGCACCGGCGCGGCAGCGCTGGGTAACAATGCCCAGGCGGTGGGCGAAAACAGCAGTGCGGTCGGCAGTAACGCGTTGGCCAGCGAGATCGGCGCCACGGCGAATGGTGCCGGCGCGCAGGCGATTTCGACCTACACCACTGCACTGGGCAGCGAAGCGGTGGCGTCCGACAATCAGGCCATCGCTGCGGGTTTCCGCAGTACCGCGTCCAATGTCGGTAGCGCTGCCTTCGGTGGCTACAGCGAATCGACCGGCCGCCTGTCGTCTGCACTGGGCTATGGCGCGGTCGCGTCGAGCGATTACAGCACTGCCGTCGGTGCCGTTGCGTTGGCCTCCGGTGCCAGCGCGGTCGCCGTTGGCGAATTCAGCGAAGCCACTGGCGATGAGAGCGTGGCCGTCGGCGGCAGCACGTTCTTCGGGTTCATCCCGGCACGGGCCTCCGGCACGGGCGCAGCGGCATTCGGTGCCGGTGCCTGGGCCACGGCGGACTACACCACCGCCATTGGCTGGAATTCCTATGCCGACGGCGTCAATGCCAGCGCCTTGGGCCAGAGCGCAGCGGCGCTTGCCGACAACACCCTGGCGTTGGGTGGCGGCAGCCGCGCTGATGCAGTCGGTGCCAGTGTGGTCGGTGTGGATGCCTCGGCCACCGGCATCAACAGCACCGGCGTCGGTCGTCAGGTGAATGCCATCGGCGAAAATGCGGTGTCGGTGGGCTACAACTCGTTCGTGCGCCAGAGTGCGGTCAACGGCGTGGCACTGGGTGCCAATGCTGGTGCGACCGGTGCCGATTCGGTGGCATTGGGGTCTGGCTCGCGCACCTACGAAGCCGACACGGTGTCGATCGGTAGCGGCAATGGCCGCGGCGGTCCGGCCACGCGCCGCATCGTCAACGTCAGCGACGGCCAGGCGGCCACCGACGCGGTCAACAAGGGGCAACTCGATGCCCTGGCGGCCGATGTGCAGACCACCAGCGGCATGCTGAAAACCACCGGCGACGGCGTGGCCTCGGCCACCGGCGATCGCGCCACGGCGGCAGGTGCCGGCGCCACCGCCAGCGGTGCACGCAGCGTGGCGGTTGCCTCCGGCAGCCGTGCCTCGGCCACCGGCGCCAGCGCGATGGGTGTGGACAGCAGCGCCAGCGGCGTGAACAGCACCGCGATGGGCCGGCAGACCAATTCCATCGGCGAAAACGGCGTTGCGCTGGGCTACAACGCGTTCGTGCGCGAAAGCGGCAGCAATGCCGTGGCATTGGGTGCGAATGCCGGTGCCAGCGGTGCCGATTCGGTGGCCCTGGGCTCGGGCTCGCGCACCTACGATGCCAATACGGTGTCGGTGGGCAGCGGCAACGGTCGCGGCGGCCCGGCCACGCGCCGTATCGTCAACGTAGGCGCTGGCACGATTGCCAGTGCCAGCACGGATGCGATCAATGGCGGCCAGTTGTTCCAGTCGCTGAGCAATGCGGCCAGCTTCCTTGGCGGCGGTGCGGCGATCGGTGCGCAAGGCGTGTTCGTGGCGCCGACCTATGTGATCCAGGGCGCCAGCTACAACAACGTCGGTGCGGCACTGACGGCGTTGGACAGCAAGGTCAGCGAGCTGGATGCACGCAGTGGCGGCACTGCCGCCGGCACCGCCGCACGCACCGCATCGCTGCGCACCGCAACGGTGCCGGCAGTGGCGGCAACTGCGGTCAGCGATGTGTCCAGCAATGTCGCAAGCACTGCGAGCGATGTAACGGCCTCTGTGCAGGGCACGCCCACCGCCGCAATGGACGGCAGCATCACGCCGGCGGCCACGTCCACGGCAGTCGGTACGGCAGCAGTGGCCAACCACATCACCGGCACGGCGATTGGCGGCAGCGCGTATGCGCATGGCCCCAACGACACCGCCATCGGCAGCAATGCGCGCGTCAATGCCGATGGCAGTACGGCGGTGGGCGCCAACACGCAGATCGCGGCGGTGGCGACCAATGCCGTGGCGATGGGTGAGGGCGCGCAGGTGACGGCCGCGTCCGGCACCGCGATCGGCCAGGGCGCACGTGCCACGGCACAAGGCGCGGTGGCACTGGGTCAGGGCGCGGTTGCCGATCGTGCCAACACGGTGTCGGTGGGCAGCGTGGGCGGTGAGCGTCAGGTGGCCAACGTGGCTGCCGGTACGCGTGCCACCGATGCGGTCAACAAGGGCCAGTTGGACAGCGGCGTTGCCGCCGCCAACAGCTACACCGACAGCCGCTACAACGCGATGGCCGACAGCTTCGAAAGCTACCAGGGCGATATCGAAGACCGCCTGCGCCGGCAGAACCGTCGCCTGGACCGTCAGGGCGCGATGAGCTCGGCGATGTTGAACATGTCCGCCAGCGTGGCCGGTATCGCTTCGCAGAACCGCATCGGTGCCGGTGTCGGTTTCCAGAACGGCGAGTCGGCGTTGTCGGTGGGCTACCAGCGTGCGATCAGCCCGCGCGCCACCGTCACCGTGGGCGGCGCGCTCAGCGGCGACGACAGCTCGATCGGCGTGGGTGCCGGTTTCGGCTGGTAAGGCGTTATCGCATCAAGCGCGGCGGCGCCAGGTGCGCCGTCGCGATCTGCAAGGCCCGAGGGGGCGGGCAAGGACCGTGGCTTGGCCGGCCAACGGATTCGCATGGA
This sequence comes from Xanthomonas cissicola, assembly GCF_008801575.1. GTDB lineage: Bacteria > Pseudomonadota > Gammaproteobacteria > Xanthomonadales > Xanthomonadaceae > Xanthomonas > Xanthomonas cissicola. Next base: position 9,482 of record NZ_VZPL01000026.1, read on the forward strand.
GTGATGGCCGTACCAGGGGTAGCCGGCAAGGACGCAGCGCACCGCACCGCGGCTACGCAGCGATTGCGCCGGCTGCGCCAAGCCTGATTCACGAAAAATACGAAGAGGACTTCACCGTGATCGACAAGAATTTCCGTCTCAACCCGCTGACCGGCGCCATCCTGATGATGGCCCTCGGTGCGTCTGGCACGTTGGCTGCCGCCCCCAAACTGCTGGTCAAGGAACCGACCCAGGCAGCCCCGGCCGGCGCAGCGTTCGGTAGCCGGTTGATCGTGCGCTACAAGGACAGCACCGCCGCTGCGACCGATCGCAGCAGCAAGCTGAGCGCCGTGCAGGCCGCGGTGGGCCGCGTTGGCGTCGGTACTGGCGCGCGCAGCAGCGCTGCCGCCGCCAAGGCCACGTATGTGCGCAAGCTGGGCATCGGCTCGGACCTGATCAAGCTGTCGAGCACGCTGACCGCCGCGCAGGTGGACAAGGTGGTGGTCGAGCTCAAGAACGACCCATCCGTGGCCGACGTGCAGATCGACCGCATGCTGCGCCCGATCGACATCAGCAAGAGCGTTCCTGCCACCGACGTGAGCCCGCAGCTGGTTCCCAACGACCCGCTGTACGCCCAGTACCAGTGGCACCTGAGCAACCCCAATGGCGGCATCAATGCACCGGCTGCATGGGATCTGTCGCAGGGCGCAGGCGTGGTGGTCGCGGTACTGGATACCGGCATCCTGCCGGGCCATCCGGATTTCGCCGGCAACATCCTGCAGGGCTACGACTTCATCACCGACGCCGAAGTCTCGCGTCGTCCCACCGATGCGCGCGTGCCGGGCGCACTCGATTATGGCGACTGGGAAGAGGCCGACAACGTCTGCTACGCGGGCTCACAGGCGCAGGAAAGTTCCTGGCACGGCACCCATGTCTCGGGCACCGTGGCCGAGGCGACCAATAACGGCGTGGGCATGGCAGGCGTCGCGCCGAAGGCGACCATCCTGCCGGTGCGCGTGCTCGGTCGTTGCGGCGGCTACACCTCCGATATCGCCGATGCGATCGTGTGGGCCTCCGGCGGCAGCGTCGACGGCGTGCCGGCCAACAGCAATCCGGCCGAAGTGATCAACATGAGCCTCGGTGGCGGCGAACCCTGCGATTCGGCCACCCAGCTGGCGATCAACAGCGCGGTGTCGCGCGGCACCACCGTGGTGGTTGCAGCCGGCAACAGCAGCGAAGATGCAGCCAACCATTCGCCGGCCAGCTGCAACAACACCATCACCGTTGGCGCCACGCGCATCACCGGCGGCATCGCCTACTACTCCAACTACGGCAGCAAGGTCGACCTCTCTGGACCGGGCGGCGGCGGTAGCGTGGACGGCAACCCGGGCGGTTACATCTGGCAGGCCGGCTATACCGGTGCGACCACGCCGACCTCGGGTAGCTATACCTATATGGGGCTAGGCGGCACCTCGATGGCCTCGCCGCACGTGGCTGGCGTCGTGGCGCTGGTGCAGAGCGCAGCCATCGGGCTGGGCGATGGCCCGCTGACCCCGGCCGCGGTCGAAGCCCTGCTCAAGCAGACCAGCCGCCGCTTCCCGGCGACCCCGCCGGCCAGCACCCCGATCGGCAGCGGCATCGTCGACGCCAAGGCCGCGCTGGAAGCCGTGCTTGAGGAGCCGTGCGACCCGGCCACCGAGAGCTGCGCGCCGAGCGCCATCGAGCTCACCAACAAGGCACCTGTTGCTGGCTTGAGCGGTGCCGCCGGCGGCTCCACGCTATACAGCTTCGAGGCCAAGGCCGGCGCCGTGCTCAGCTTCATGACCTACGGCGGCACCGGCGATGTGTCGATGTACGTCAGCTTTGAGGCCGAGCCCAGCGCAAGCAGCTACGACGCCAAGTCGACCCGTCCGGGCAACAGCGAAACCGTGCGTTTCACTGCCCCCAAGGCCGGCACCTACTACATCAAGTTGGTCGGCGCGGCGAGCTACGCGAAGCTGACGCTCGTTGCACGACAGTGAGTAGCGAAATAGTGTGACCGATGCCCCCGGCCAATCGCCGGGGGCATTGTTTTTCAGGGCGATTCAGATGCGTGCGGTTGATCGTCGCGGCAAACTGCTACAGTCGGCGCCGGACCAGTGGAGACGAGTGTGAACGCGGTTGCCGTCGATCCAATCGAGCATCGAAGTGCGGAGACGCGCATCGTCGATGCGCTGCTTGAACGCCGTCGTCTGAAAGACACCGATCTGCTGCGCGCGCGCCAATTACAGGCCGAATCCGGCATGGGGTTGCTCGCCTTGCTCGGCCGTTTGGGTCTGGTGTCCGAACGCGATCATGCAGAAACCTGCGCCGACGTCCTTGGCTTGCCGTTGGTGGACGCACGCCAGCTCGGCGATACGCCGCCGGAAATGCTGCCCGAAGTGCAGGGGTTGTCGCTGCGTTTTCTCAAACAATTTCATCTGTGTCCGGTCGGCGAGCGCGATGGCCGGCTGGAGCTGTGGATCGCCGATCCTTACGACGATTACGCCATCGATGCAGTGCGTCTTGCCACCGGCTGCATGTTGCTGTTGCAGGTGGGCCTGCGTTCGGAAATCGATGACCTGATCGAGCGCTGGTACGGCCAGGGCCGCAGTGCGATGGGCGCCATCGTCGAAACCGCCGATGGCGATGCCAACAGCAGCGACGACATCGAAGCGCTGCGCGATCTGGCCTCCGAAGCGCCGGTGATCCGGCTGGTGAACCTGGTGATCCAGCACGCGGTGGAACTGCGCGCCTCCGACATCCATATCGAACCGTTCGAAAGCCGCCTCAAGGTGCGTTACCGCGTGGACGGCGTGCTGGTGGAAGGCGAAAGCCCGCCGGCCAAGCTCACTGCTGCGGTCATCAGCCGCATCAAGATCATGGCCAAGCTCAACATCGCCGAGCGCCGCCTGCCGCAGGACGGCCGCATCATGCTGCGCGTGCAGGGCAAGGAGCTGGATCTGCGCGTCAGCACCGTGCCCACTGCGCATGGCGAAAGCGTGGTCATGCGCCTGCTTGATCGCGAGACGGTGGTGTTCGACTTCTACAAGCTCGGCTTCACCGAAGACTTCTTGCCGCAGTTCCGCAAGGTGCTGGAGCAACCGCACGGCATCATGCTGGTGACCGGGCCCACCGGTTCGGGCAAGACCACCACGCTGTACACCGCGTTGAGCCAGCTCAATACCTCGGATGTGAAAATCATCACCGTCGAAGACCCGGTGGAATACCAGATCGAAGGCATCAACCAGATCCAGGCCAAGCCGCAGATCGGGCTGGACTTCGCCAACGCATTGCGCAGCATCGTGCGTCAGGATCCGGACATCATCATGATCGGCGAAATGCGCGATCTGGAAACCGCACGCATCGCGATCCAGTCCGCGCTCACCGGCCACCTGGTGCTGTCCACGCTGCACACCAATAACGCGGCCGGCGGCATCACCCGTCTGCTCGACATGGGCGTGGAGGATTATCTGCTCACCTCCACCATCAACGGCATCCTGGCGCAGCGTCTGGTGCGCAAACTCGACCTGGCCAATGCCGAGCGCTATGCGGCTTCGCCGGAAGAAATCGCCAAGTTCGATCTGCGCCGCCTGCAACCGGAGGGCGACATCTTTCTGCATCGCCCGCGTCCCTCGGCCACCGCACCTACCGGGTATCTTGGACGCACCACCATCGTCGAATTCCTGGTGATGAACGACGAACTGCGCCGTGCGGTGATGCGCCGTGCCGGCATGGGCGAAATCGAACAACTGGCCCGCCAGGCCGGCATGCGCACCATGTACGAGGACGGGCTGTCCAAGGCCCTGCGTGGCGAAACCACCATCGAAGAAGTCCTGCGCGTCACGGAGGATGCGTGATCGGTAAGGCGGCAGAAACACGCCTAGCAGGCACCGGACCAACGAACCGCCAGCACAGCCACCCGCTGGCTCTGCTGTGTGTGGACAGCGATGGGTGCGCGATGTCGCCAATACGCAGCGATGTGCTTTTCCCGATTCCCGATTCCCGATTCCCCAATCCCGGGCTCCCAGCCTGATGCCCCTCTACCGCTACAAAGCGCTCGACGCCCACGGCGAAATGCTCGACGGCCAGATGGAAGCGGCCAGCGATGCCGAGGTGGCGTTGCGTCTGCAGGAACAGGGCCATCTGCCGGTGGAAACGCGCCTGGCCACCGGCGAAAACGATTCGCCGTCGCTGCGCATGCTGCTGCGCAAGAAGCCGTTCGACAATGCGGCGCTGGTGCAATTCACCCAGCAACTGGCGACGTTGATCGGCGCGGGGCAACCGCTGGACCGTGCGCTGTCGATTCTGATGGATCTGCCCGAAGACGAAAAAAGCCGGAGGGTGATCGGCGATGTGCGCGATACCGTGCGCGGCGGTGCGCCGTTGTCGTCCGCACTCGAGCGCCAGCATGGGCTGTTTTCCAAGCTGTACATCAACATGGTGCGCGCGGGCGAAGCCGGCGGCAGCATGCAGGACACGCTGCAGCGGCTGGCCGATTATCTGGAGCGCAGCCGCGCGCTGAGGGGCAAGGTGATCAACGCGCTGATCTACCCGGCGATCCTGCTGGCGGTGGTGGGCTGTGCGTTGCTGTTCCTGCTCGGTTATGTGGTGCCGCAATTTGCGCAGATGTACGAAAGCCTGGATGTGGCGCTGCCGTGGTTTACCCAGGCGGTGTTGAGCGTGGGCCTGCTGGTGCGCGACTGGTGGATCGTGCTGATCGTCGTGCCGGGCGTGCTGGGGCTATGGCTGGATCGCAAGCGTCGCAATGCCGCATTCCGTGCATCGCTGGACCAATGGCTGCTGCGCCAGAAGGTGGTCGGCAGCCTGATCGCCCGGCTGGAAACCGCACGCCTGACGCGCACCTTGGGCACCTTGCTGCGCAATGGCGTGCCGCTGCTGGCGGCGATCGGCATCGCGCGCAACGTGATGTCCAATCTGGCCTTGGTGGAGGATGTTGCCAATGCGGCCGACGACGTCAAGAACGGCCATGGCCTGTCGATGTCGCTGGCACGCGGCAAGCGCTTTCCGCGGCTGGCGCTGCAGATGATCCAGGTGGGCGAAGAGTCCGGCGCACTGGACACGATGCTGCTCAAGACCGCCGACACCTTCGAGCTGGAAACCGCGCAGGCCATCGACCGCGCACTGGCCGCGCTGGTGCCGTTCATCACGCTGGTGCTGGCCTCGGTGGTGGGGCTTGTCATCATTTCGGTCCTCGTCCCGCTGTATGACCTTACCAATGCAATCGGCTGAGAGTGCAGGTCAGTGCAACGGTGCAGGCGTCGGGCGGGAACAGCCTGTGGTCCGAATCGGCGTGGGGCGCTCGTACACTGCACATCCCGCGCGCGTGCGGCGTCCAACGGCCAACCGCGCGCTTGACCGGGTAGCGTATTCACCACAACGTTCCGGTGACCGCACGACACCCAAGCGGGAACCATTGCAATGCCCGCCGTGTCATCTGTTGGCGGCAGCATCCCTCATCGACGTGCAAGGAAATCGTTCATGATCAAGCGTTCCATCACCCGCAGTCCGTCGCGCGCAGGCCAGGCCGGCATGAGCTTGCTGGAAATCATCATCGTCATCGTGCTGATCGGTGCGGTGCTCACGCTGGTCGGCAGTCGCGTGCTTGGCGGTGCCGATCGCGGCAAGGCCAATCTGGCCAAGTCGCAGATCCAGACGCTGGCCGGCAAGATCGAGAATTTCCAGCTCGACACCGGCAAGTTGCCGAGCAAACTCGATGACCTGGTCACCCAGCCCGGCGACAGCAGCGGTTGGCTGGGCCCGTACGCCAAGCCGGCCGAACTCAACGACCCATGGGGCCACGCCATCGAATACCGTGCGCCCGGCGACGGTCAGCCGTTCGATCTGATCAGCCTGGGCAAGGACGGCAAGCCCGGCGGCAGCAGTTACGACGCGGACATCAAGTACCAATAAGCGCTCGCCATGCGCGTTGCGCGTCAGCCGTTGCGTCATCGGCATGGAGTGGTCGGCCCTGGTCGGGCACGCGCGCGTGGCACCTCGTTGCTGGAGATGCTGCTGGTGATCGCGTTGATCGCACTGGCCGGCGTACTTGCCGCTGCCGCATTGAACGGCGGCATCGACGGCATGCGCCTGCGCACTGCCGGCAAGGCGATCGCCTCGCAGCTGCGCTACACGCGCACCCAGGCGATTGCCACCGGCACGCCGCAGCGGTTTCTGATCGACCCGCAGCAGCGGCGCTGGGAAGCACCCGGCGGCCATCATGGCGATCTGCCGCCGTCGCTGGAAGTGCGCTTCACCGGCGCGCGCCAGGTGCAATCGCGGCAGGATCAGGGCGCGATCCAGTTCTTTCCGGATGGCGCTTCTACCGGCGGGCGTATCGATCTGCAGGTCAAGGACGCCAGATGGCGCGTGGACGTGGGTTGGATCACCGGCGAGGTGCGTTCGGGCCCATTGCGGACGCCGGCGCCATGAAGCGTCAGCGCGGTTACACCCTGATCGAAGTGATCGTTGCCTTCGCATTGCTGGCGTTGGCGTTGAGCCTGTTGCTCGGGTCGTTGTCCGGTGCTGCACGCCAGGTGCGCGCGGCCGATGAAAGCACGCGCGCCACCTTGCACGCGCAATCGCTGCTGGCCGTGCAGGGCATCGACAAGCAGCTGGAGCCCGGGCAGCAACACGGCACGTTCGAAAACGGCCACTTTCGCTGGTCGATGGAAGTGCGCCCCTACGACGAACCGCGGCGCAACCCGCAGGCGCCGATGTCGCCCGGCGCGCACCGTCTGCTGCAATTGACCTTGGTGGTACGTTGGGGCGAGCAGCCCAATCAGATGCTGCAATGGCGCACGTTGCGGCTGGTGGCGGCCAACATGCAGGGCAGCGCGCCATGAGCCGTTCGCGCAGCGCAGGCTTCACCTTGATCGAAGTGCTGCTCGCCACGATGTTGCTGGTCGGTGGGTTGGCGTTGGCGTTTGCCACCTTGCGCTCGGCCAGTGCGGTGAGTCAGCGCGGCGAAGCGATCGCACAGCGCAGCGAGCGCGTGCGTGCGGTGGAAGAATTCCTGCGACGGCGCCTGGCCGCAGCATTGCCGATCGCCATGGGCATCGATACGCAAAGTCAGCAGCCGATCCTGTTCATCGGCGAGCCGCAACGCCTGCGCTTTGCTGCAGACGTGCCCGATTACCTGGGCCGCGGCGGGCCGTACCTGCACGACGTGTCGGTGGCCGGCGATGGCGATCGGCGCAACCTGCTGATTGCGTTGACCATGCTGCAGTCCGGCAAGCCGATCGAAGAAAGCAGCCCGCTGCCGCCGGAGACACTCGCTCAAGGCGTGCAGCAGGTGAGTTTTCGGTATCGCGGCATGGATCCGCAAAGCGGGCGCCTGAGCGCGTGGCTGCCGCAGTGGGAATGGCACGACCGTCTACCGCTGATGGTGCGCATCGACATCCGCAGTGACGGCGCCGCATGGCCGCCGATGGTGGTGGCGTTGCCGCAATCCAGCAACCCGGGGGCAGGGCAATGAGTCGCGCGCGCGGTGCCGCGCTGGTGCTGGTGTTGTGGTTGATTGCGTTGCTCACCGCGATGATCGGTGCGTTTGCGCTCACCGCACGTGTTGAAGCGCTGCAGGGCAGCATGCTGCGCAACGGTGCGCAGGCGCAGGAGTACGCGCGCTCTGGCCTGGAATACGCGTTGTTTCGCTTGCAAGATGCCGACACCCAGGCACGCTGGCGCCCGGACGGCCGGCGCTATCGCTGGCAGATGGACGATGCCAGCGTGGAGATTCGTATCACCGATGAAAGCGGCAAGGTGGATCTGAACATGGCCGAGCCCACCTTGCTGGCCGGTCTGGTGCGCGCGGTGGGCGGCGAGCAGGCCAGTGCCGGGCGCATCGCCGGTGCCATCGCCGATTGGCGCGATGGCGATTCATTGAGCCAGCCCGGCGGTGGCGCGGAAGATCGCGACTACGCCGATGCCGGGCTACCGTATGGCGCAAAAGACAGTCCATTCGAAACCCTGGGGGAACTGCGCCTGGTGCTGGGCATCGATGGCGAGCTGTATCGCAAGCTGTTGCCCAACGTCACGCTGTACAGCGGTCGTTCGCGGCCTGAAGCGCGGTTTGCGCCCGCCCCGGTGCTCACCGCGATGGGGCTGGACGCGCAGCAACTGCTGGCCCAGCGTGACGCGCCGCTGGGTTTGCCGGGCAGCGAGGCGACGGTCGGTGGCTCGGGCACTTATAGTATCGAGAGCCGGGCGCGACTGAGTCAGGGACGCGAGGTCGTGTTGCGGGCGGTGGTGTCGACCAGCGCGTCTGCATTACCAGGGTCGGCCTATACCGTGTTGCGTTGGGAAGAGGGAGCAGCAGTGCAATGACCGCATGGCGGGATACCTTGGGGCGTATCGGCGTACGCGCCATGCCGGGAGCCGGAGGCTTCTGGCGTTGGTGGCAACAATCGCTGCTGGCCTGGCTGCCGCAGCGGTGGCAATGGCAGTTGGGCCTGTCGCAGGCACGCCTGCTGTTGCAACAGGATGGCGACACGCTGCAGTTGCTGCGCCAGCGCGATCACAGCTGCGACACCGTCGCCAGCCTGCCGTGGCCGGTGCATCCGCAGGAAGTCAATGGCTTGCTGCCGACAGCGCTTGAAGGCCTGCCGCGGCATTGGCTGTTGCCGGCCGCGCACGCCTTGCGCCGGCCATTGCGCCTGCCCGCAGCGGCAGCGGCGCGCCTGCAGGACGTGGCGCGTTTCGAGATCGATCGACAAACCCCGTTCACTGCCGACCAGGTGTATTTCGATGCGCGCGTGCTCGATGTGCGCGAAGACGGCCAGCTCGATGCCGAACTGGTGGTGGTGCCGCGACGCATGATCGATGGCCCGGCCGGTGTGCCGGACGCATGGAACAGCGCGCTGTCGGGCATCGATGTGACCGACGCCAATGGCCTGCCGTTGGGCGTGAACCTGCTGCCGCCGACGCGACGCCTGCGCCGCAGCGACCCGATGCAGCGCTGGAACCTGTTGCTGGCCGCCTCTGCGCTGGTGCTGCTGGCCGTTGCCGGCTGGCTGCTGCTCGACAACCGCCGTCAGGCCGCCGACGATCTGCGCGCCAAGGTGCAGGCCAACGCCGCGCGCGCGCGCAAGGTCGCTGCCGAACGGCAGCAATTGATGGACCTGGTCGAAGGCGCGCGGTTCTTCCAGCAGCAACGCGCCACCCGCCCGACCTCGGTCGAAATCTGGGACGAACTGAGCCGGCGCCTGCCCGGTGGCACGTATCTAGAAAAATTTTCGGTCGAAGGCGGGCAACTGCAGTTGATCGGATTGAGCAACGAAGCCTCTTCGCTGGTGCGTCGTCTGGAAGGCTCGCCGTTGTGGCGTACGCCGTCGTTGACCGGCGTGCTGCAGAGCGATGCCGGCCGGAATGTCGACCGTTTCACCATCACCGCCGAGCTTGCCGGCCCCGATGCGAAGGAGGCGGCCGATGCCACGCAGCGTTAAGCGCGATCGCTGGATCGCTTTGGGCCTGCTGTTGCTGGTGATCGGCGTGGCCTACCTGGTGCTGGTGCACCCATGGTTCACCCAACCGATGATCGCGGTGCAGGACGACCTGCAGGCGCTGCGCGAACGCGAGCTGCGCGTGCGCGTGCAATTGCAGCAGGCGCCGGAAGTCAGCAAGCGGCTGCAGCAGGCGCGGCAGACGCTGGAAAGCCGCCCGGCCTTCCTGCCGGAAACCTCGGCCGAACTCGCCTCCGCCGGGCTGGTGCAGCGGCTGGAACGCGCGGTGGTGGAGGCCAGTCCTGGCAACCGCAGCTGCGCCATCAGCAATCGCTCGCCGTTGCAGCCGGAGAGCAAGAACCGCTTCACCCGCGTGGCGGTGCAGGTGCGTCTGCGCTGCGGCACGCCGGAACTGGCCTCGGTGCTGTACAGCCTGGAAAACGGCACGCCGCGCTTGTTCGTGGACAACCTCAACGTGATGGCGCAGCGCTACCAGCTCTCGCCCAACGAAAGCGGCAACGGCCTGGATATCGCCTTCGAGCTGGCCGGCTATCTGCGCCCGGGCGCCAGCGCCGCACCGCTGAACAACGAGGCCGCACCTGCTGCCCCCAACGCGGCGGAGGCCAGCAATGCGCCTTGACATGATCGGCCTGCGCACCTGGCTGCTGGCCACCGTGGTCGGTTGGGCGCTGTTGGTGTGCGTGCTGGCCGTCGCCGGCCTGGGCAAGCGCGTCGAGCTGCTGCCCGACGACCCGGCGCTGGTGCAGCGTCTGCCCACGTTGCCGGCACCGGCGCCGGAGCGCCTGGGCCCATTCGAGAAATATTCGGAAATCGCCGCGCACCCGGCGTTTGCCGAAGACCGCCTGCCGCATCCGTTCTTCCTGTCCGGCAACGATGGCAGCAGCGCCGCTTCGACAGTACGCCTGACCGGCGTGCTGCTGACGGACAACTTCAAGATGGCGACGTTGACCCTGGACCCGCAGGATTCGGTGCGCGTGCAGCTGGGCGGCGAAGCGGTGAAAGGCTGGCGCCTGCTCGCCCTGCAGCCGCGTAGCGCAACCATCGAAGGCCCCAGCGGCACGCAAACCCTGGAATTGCATGTGTTCAACGGCCAGGGCGGGCAGCCGCCCTCCGCCAATGCCGCCGCACGGGGTGCCGCCACTGCCACCCCGCCGGTACCGTCCCCCGACGCTGCCGCACTTGCCCCGCCGCAGCCGCCGCAACCGCAACCGGTCGCGCCGGTGCAACAGCAGCAGCCAGGCGGGCAGACACCGCCAACCGTGCCGCCGCAGCGCAGCGATGGCGCGCAGGAAGCCCCACGCCCCTCCGACGATCAGATGCGTGCCATCCGCGAACGCATCGAAGCCCGACGCCGCCAGCTGCAACAGCAGCGCCAGAGCGGCTCTACCCCCGGTCAGACCCAATGAGTGAACGCATGACGCCGCGCCTGTTTCCCGTGTCCCTGCTGATTGGCCTGCTGGCCGGTTGCGCCACCACTCCGCCGCCGGACGTGCGCCGCAACGCGCGCCTGGATCCGCAAGTCGGTGCTGCCGGCGCCACCCAGACCGCCGCCGAGCAGGCTGCCGATGGCAACGCCAACGCCAGTGCCAAGCCCAGTCCGGTGATCCGGCGCGGCAGCGGCACCATGATCAACCAGGGCGCCGCGTCCGCGCCGGCGCCCACGCTGGGCATGGCCAGCAGCGGCAGTGCCACCTTCAATTTCGAAGGCGAATCGGTGCAGGCGGTGGTCAAGGCGATCCTGGGCGACATGCTCGGCCAGAACTACGTCATCGCGCCCGGCGTGCAGGGCACCGTGACCTTGGCCACGCCCAATCCGGTGTCGCCCGCGCAGGCGCTGAACCTGCTGGAGATGGTGCTGGGCTGGAACAACGCCCGCATGGTATTCAGCGGTGGCCGCTACAACATCGTGCCGGCCGACCAGGCGTTGGCCGGCACCGTGGCGCCCAGCACCGCATCGCCCTCTGCCGCACGCGGTTTCGAGGTGCGCGTGGTGCCGCTGAAGTTCATTTCCGCCAGCGAAATGAAAAAGGTGCTGGAGCCGTACGCGCGCCCGAACGCCATCGTCGGCACCGACCCGGCGCGCAATGTGATCACCCTGGGCGGCACTCGCGCGGAGCTGGAAAACTACCTGCGCACCGTGCAGATCTTCGACGTGGACTGGTTGTCGGGCATGTCGGTGGGCGTGTTTCCGATCCAGTCCGGCAAGGCCGAAAAGGTCAGCGCGGATCTGGAAAAGGTGTTCGGCGAGCAGAGCAAGACCCCCAGCGCCGGCATGTTCCGTTTCATGCCGCTGGAAAACGCCAACGCGGTGCTGGTGATCACCCCGCAGCCGCGTTATCTGGATCAGATCCAGCAATGGCTGGACCGTATCGACAGTGCCGGTGGCGGCGTGCGGCTGTTCTCCTACGAGCTGAAGTACATCAAGGCCAAGGACCTGGCCGATCGGCTTTCGGAAGTGTTCGGTGGCCGTGGCAATGGCGGTAGTAGCGGTCCTTCTTTGGTGCCGGGTGGTGTTGTGAGTATGTTGGGAAATAACAGTGGCGCGACCAATCGGGATGAAAGTCTTGGAAGTAGCAGTGGCACCACTGGTGGAGAGATCGGTGGCACGAGTAATGGTTCGAGTCAGTCGGATACGGTTGGGAGCTTCGGCGGAAGCAGTGGAAATGGCAGTGGCATGCTCCAGCTACAGCCCAGCACTAACCAAAACGGTAGCGTAACTCTTGAAGTTGAAGGCGGCAAAGTCGGCGTTTCGGCAGTTGCTGAAACTAATACGCTGCTGGTACGTGCAAGTGCTCAAGCATGGGGCTCTATTCGTGATGTGATTGAAAGGCTCGATGTGATGCCTATGCAGGTGCACATCGAGGCACAGATCGCTGAAGTGACTTTGACTGGCCAGCTGGAATACGGTGTTAACTGGTATTTCGAGAATGCAGTGAACGCACCAGTAAACGCAGATGGTACGGGTGGTGCTGGTCTGCCATCAGCTGCGGGCAGAAGTATATGGGGGGACATATCCGGTAGTGTTACAAATAATGGTGTTGCCTGGACTTTTCTGGGGAAAAACGCTGCCGCAATAATTAGTGCATTAGACCGTGTCACAAATTTACGTCTCCTCCAGACTCCTTCAGTTTTTGTGCGGAATAATGCAGAGGCTACACTCAATGTAGGTTCTCGAATTCCTATTAATTCGACGTCGATAAATACGGGGCTAGGTAGCGATAGTAGTTTTTCTTCAGTTCAATACATCGATACCGGCGTTATTTTGAAGGTTCGCCCGCGCGTTACTAAAGATGGGATGGTTTTTCTTGATATTGTCCAAGAGGTTAGTACGCCTGGTGCTCGCCCCGCAGCTTGCACGTCAGCTTCAACGACTACTGTCAATAGCGCTGCATGTAATGTTGATATCAATACTCGTAGGGTAAAAACCGAAGCTGCTGTCCAGAATGGAGACACGATAATGCTGGCCGGTTTGATCGATGACTCGACCTCCGATGGTAGCGATGGGCTTCCAATCTTGAGCAAATTGCCGGTTGTTGGTGCGCTTTTTGGACGTAAGACACAAAATAAGAATCGCAGGGAAGTTATTGTGCTGATTACTCCATCTATTGTGAGAAATCCTCAGGAGGCGAGAAAATTGACGGATGAATATGGTCAGAAGTTCAATGCAATGAAGCCAATAAAAAAATGACAATTTTCGTTTTTATATTTTTCACTTAGCTAAAACAGTAGGAGCTGACCAGTATGGAAATTCTTAAGAGAAATCGGATTATCTGTTATCCGCTTACGATTTTTTTCTCGCTCTTATTTTTCTCGGCAAATGTGCAAGCTGTGCCATTCAGCCTACTTTATAGTGCACAAGCTAGCCATCCGGTCTATGAAACTGCTCGGGTTAATGCGCTCAATACCGCGCGTACATATGCGTACTTTGACGGGTGGCTTGGTGCTACTAATCCTGCAGTTTCAGATAAGGTTTGTCCTATGACAAACATCACGTGGTATCAGCCTAACGGTGCCGCAGGAGGCTATGTTGTAATAGTAACTATTACATGCACTAAGCAGATACCTGGGTAGTTAGAGAATTTATTTAAAAAAACCGGAAATGGTGCGCGCCTTTGTTTGGAGCTGTTGATGGTTCAGGATCTACCCATCATTTTGGTTGAGGTTGGATTCGATGAGTTCCGGTTGGACGCTGGCCTAGGAGCGTTGGAATCGGCCACGCCCGCCGGCACGCGGGTGTGGCTGGCCGATGATGCGCCGGCCGGCCCGCGTGGGCGCGCAGTGATCGACCATTGGCTGGCACGCACGCCATTGCAGGCGCATTACACCCGCCGCCAGCGCATGCTGGGCGAGGTGGCGCATCTGGACGAAATGCTCAGCGCCTGCGGCGATGCCGACGTGGTGGTGCTGGGGTTGGATGCTTGCCCGTTGCCGGGGTGGTTGCGGCAGCTGACCGCGTGTTTTGCACGCGACGCCGCGATCGCCACCGCCACGCCATGGAGCAATGTGGGCGAGGCCTGCAGCTGGCCGCGGCTGGGCGAACTCAACCCGATGCCGGATTCATCCGAGCGGCTTGCGGCTGCCTGTGCCGCGATGCCGCCGCTGCACCCGGAACTGCCGTCGGCGATCGGGCATGCGGTGCTGTTGCGCGGAACGGCGCGGCGCAAGGCCGGTGGCCTGGACGCCAGCAGTTACGGCTCCTGGTACGCGGCGCTGGTGGATCTGAGCCTGCGCATGGGTGGGCTGGGCTGGCGTAACGTGCTGTGCGACACCGCCTTCGTTGCCTCCCCGCACGAGGGCCGCCCGGCCGAAGGCGACATGGACGCGCTGGCTACCCGCTGGCCGGCCTGGCATGCGCGCCTGGCCAATTTCCTCATGCACGACCCGTTGCGCGCGCAGCGCGACCAGCTGACGCAACTCCTGGCCCACCTCCCGCCACCGGACCTGCAACGCGCGTTGTTCGACGCCTAGCGTCGCCGCCGGAACGACCTGCCCACCGCCAGGCACGGTGATCGTCCGCAATCTACATGGATCACGCAGGCACGACGACGTTCGTCATCCGATCATGCGCACATGGCAACTGCAGGTTCCACTCCGCTGCCGCACTCGCTGCTCTCGCGATCGCAGGTGTCGCGTGACCGGATCGATGTCGTGACACCTGCATCAAGCGAAAGGCGGAACCACCGCTCAATCAGCAGCCGTGCCCCGTCGATGCCGCCGGCACGTCACCGATGCGTTCTGGCCGAAAACGTCATCCGGCCCATCAAGCAGTTTCGAATCCGCTGTTGATGATGCCGGGGCGGCAGCAAAGCCGCGCCCACCACCAACGCAGCAATGCGGCACGCTCCTCAACGATTCCCGATTCCCGATTCCCGATTCCCAGCCCTAAAAAGCAGACCGCGTCGGCGCCTCGGTCCGCACCACCACATCCAATGCGTCGTGGCGCCAGGATTCGATATCCAGTTCCACCGCGCGTCCGTCTTCGGCAAAGCTGATCCGCTGCAGCCGAAAACACGGCGTGCCGGGCGTGGACTGCAGCAGCATCGCTTGTGTCGCGTCCAATCCGGCCGGATGCATCGACAGCTGCGCGCGGCTCAGGAACAGTCCCAGCCGCTGGTTGAACACGCTGGACAGCGACCCTGCCAGATCGTGTTCGAGCAGGCCCGGCGCCCAGTCCGCAAGCACCACATTGGTTTCCAGCAGCACTGCGCGGCGGTCGATCCAGCGCCGACGTTGCAGGACGAACACCTCGTCGTACGGGCTGTCCAGTCGCAACGCCGCGGCGTAAGCCGCGCCCGCGACCTGCCGGGTGGCGCTCAATAATTCAGTGCGCGGCTTGCGTCCTTGCGCCGCCACGTACTGCATGAAGCCGGCGATGCTGGTGGGGTCGTAGCGCACGCGCGGCGCGCTGACGAACCAGCCGCGGCGGTTTTCGCGATAGATGCGGCCTTCGGCTTCAAGCTGCTGCAGCGCTTCGCGCAGCGTGATGCGGGTGCAGGAAAATCGCTCGGCCAACGCGCGTTCCACCGGCAGGCGCTGATCCGGTCCCCATTCGCCGGCTGAGATTTGTGCGGAGATCGCTTCGGTGATGGTGTGTTGGCGCGACACGCTCATGCGGCGAACCGCAGGCGGAAGACGCAGGGCGTGAGCAAGGCAATGAGGTGGCAGACGTGCATGTTGCGATGGTAAAGAAGAACGCGCGCGCAAACCGCGACCGGCTTAGCGTGCGACAGCCAGGTTCTGGTTCTGTTGGGTTTTCCAGCTATGCCAGCCGTACACCGCAAGCGCCACGAAGCCTGCGTAGAGCATGGCAGTAGGGTACAGCCCCTTGCTGATGAAGACGCCGACGTAGACGCAGTCGAGCACGATCCACAATACCCAGTTGGCGATGCGCTTGCGTGCTGCCCACACGCTGGCCACCAGGCTGAAACTGGCCAGCGCCGCGTCCAGCCACGGCAGCACCGCATCGGTGCGGTAATGCATATAGGCGCCGAGCGCCGCAGCGAACGCCGCGCCGATGCCCAGCGAAAGCCAGCGTTCGGCGGACGGCATCGGCAGCGGGCGTATCCGCGTGTCTGCGGCGTTGCCGGGTTGCCAGTGCCACCATCCGTAGAGCTGGGTCAGCACGTAGACCCCTTGCAGCAGCATGTCCGAGTACAGCTTCCACTGGTAGAACAGCCACGCATACAACGCCACCGCCACGATGCCCACCGGCCAGCACCAGCGAATGCGCCGCGCGGTGAGCCACACGCCCAGCAGGTTGATCACGACAGCGATGGATTCGAGCAGCGACATGCGGTACCTGGTGCGTGATAGTCAACGTGTTGCGGCGTAGGAGGCGTTGGGACGACGGTGCATACAGTTCAGCCCTGGAACACGGCACCTCGTCGTCCACGAGCACAATCCGCAGGCGAGCTGGCAGCGCTGGTGACCGGCTTTCGACGCTGCCCGACAGCGCATTCCCCCTCATTCCTGTGCATGCACGGCAGGGCGCGCAATGTGTGCCTACAGTGCAGGTTAGAAATCCACTTGCACCGTCAGCCGTGCGGTGCGCGGCGCACCGGGGAACAGATACGCATCGCCCTGATATTCGCCGGAATCGCGCCAATAGCGCTTGTCGAACACGTTGTCCACGTTCACGCGCCAGGTGGTCGCCAGCCCGCCCAGCGCCGTGGCGTAGCGGGCACCCAGGTTGGCCAGGGTGTAGGCCGGCACGCTGGCGTTGCCGAGGCGGTCGGCAAACTTGCGCCCGCTGTATTGCACACCGCCCAGCAGGGCCAGACCATCGATACCGGGCACGCTGTAATCGGCCTGCACGCTGGCGCGCAGCTTGGGCACGTTGATCGCCTGATGGCCTTCGTACTCGGCAATGTGGGTGTCCTCTGCACGCGCGCGGATTGCCGCGACGCTGGCGAACAGACGCAGCTGCCGGGTCGCTGCACCGTCGGCAGATAGCTCCAGGCCGCGGTTGTGCAGGCGGCCCTGCTGCACATAGAGCAGACCGCCATCGGCCTGCGGTTGGGTGAACTGATAGGCCTGGCGGATGTCGAACAGTGCCGCGCCCAGACGCAGGCCCTGCAGGTCGATCTTTGCGCCGGTTTCCAGTTGGTACGCATTGGTGGGCGGCAGGATCTGGTCGGCGTTGTCGGCAAACCACGGCGCCGTGCCGCCGGCCGCCAGGCTCTTGGCGTAGCTGGCATACAGCGACATGTTCTGCTGCGGTTTGAACAGCAGGGCCGCCTGCGGCAGTACCGTGTCTTTGCGCGTGCGTCGCTCCAGCAGGCCGTCGCGATCGAAGCTGCGTTCGTCCAGCTGCACGTAGCGCGCGCCAAGCGACAGTTCCCACTGCGCGCCCAGGCCGATCCGGTCGGCCATGACCAGCGCGCGTTGGCGGCTGTCCAGACGGCGCTGCTTGGGGTCCAGCGCAACATCCGTCTGCGCAAAGACCTCCGGGTCGCGATCGATGCTGCTGCTGCCGACGAATTCGTTGACCGAACCAAAACGGTCGATGGTGCGGCGCAGCCACTCGCCGCCGATGCTCAGGTGTTGCTCCAGCGCGCCGGTCGCGACATGGCCTTCGAGCGTGGCACGCAGCTGATCGTGCATGCGGGTGTCGTCGGGGCTGCGGTAATCGTAGATGTCGTATTCGCCCTGCGCGCTGAAGAAGTTCGGCGTGGCGATGTCGGCGCAACTTGCCGCGCCATAACAGCCCCAGGCGAATGCAGAGAAATCGTTGATCTTCGAGCGACTGCGCGATGCTTCGGCGGTGGCGCGCCAGTCGTCGTTGAACTGGTAGGCGTAACGCAGCTGCGCGTTGAGCGCATCCATTTCTACCGGCTGCGCCCACGGCTGGTAGCCGAGCAGGCGGTGCACATCGATATCGCGCGGTACCTGCGTGCCGCCCAGCAGTTGATAGCCGGGCACCGAGCGCTGTTGCCGGTGCTGATACTCCACGTCCAGCTGCAGCAGCGCCTGCGGGGTGATCTTCCAGTCGCCGGCCAGCGACAGGAAATTGCGGTAGCCGTCGGCATGATCGACATAGCTGTCGATGTCTTCGCGTGCGGCGTTGACGCGTAAGCCCAGCGTGCGTTCGGCACCGAACCAGTCGCCCAGATCGGCGGCGACATAGCGCGAGCCCTGTTCGTCGGTGCCCAGGGTGACGCTGCGCACGTGCTCGGGTCGCTTGGTGCGGTAGTCGATCAGTCCGGCCGGTTCGTTGACGCCCGATTGCAGCCCGGCCAGGCCCTTGAGCAGTTGCACCTGCTGTTTGTTTTCCAGTGCGATCGATTGTTCGCCCACCGCGCTCATGCCGTTGATGCGGTAACTGTTGGCGGCATTGAGCGAATAGCCGCGCACCACGAAGTTTTCGTAATAGCCGATCGGCGCATACGCATCGCCGGCAGAGGCATCGGCGCGCAAGACCTCGCTGAGTACGCGTGCCTGGCGATCGAGCAATTGCGCACGATCGATGACCGCGATCGAGGCGGGGGCGTCCAGCAGCCGGGTGGCGCCAAATCCGCTCAATGCCGTGCTGGTCTGCGCGCGCTCGCCACGCACGTTGACCGTGTCCAGTTCGACCGCATCGGCGCCGGGTTGTTGCTGCGCCAGTGCGGGGGCGCAGCACAATGCCAGTGCAAGCGCGAGCGGGCAGCGGGACAGCAGGGGGAAGGCAACGGACATTGGGCAGGACTCGACAGAGAAAGGAAGGTGCTCACGGCAGCCGGCGCGCACGTGCGTGCAGATGCGCGAGCAGGTGCTGGCCATCGGCGCTGGCGAACCAGTCCGCGTGGCCGAGCAGATAGCGGTGATAGGCGATATCGACATTGGCGGGCGAACGCGTGATGCCGGCGAAATATTCCATTTCGCTCAAGGCGAAGTCGGCATGCACGATCGGCAGCAGCGCAGCCAGGCGGTGCAAGTGGTTTGCGTCCAGTGGGCGATGCTGCGCGTAGCCCTCCAGCAGCGCGTCGAGCTGGTCGAGCTCGGCCTGCGCGCGTGCGCCGGTGTCCAGCCGCAACCAGGGGATGAGGTTGCGTTCGATCGCGGTGGCCAGATCGAATAGCGCGCTGCTGCAATCGCTCAATCCGAAATCGAAGATGGCGCTGACGCGGGTGGGTCCGTCGGTGGTGTCCCACAGCAGGTTGGACGCATGCCAATCGCCGTGGGTCCACAGCGGCGGTAGCGCGCCTGGCGCAGACAGCAGCGGCCACGCCTGCGCATGCCAGGACAGCAGGTGGGTGGCCAGATCGTCTGGCCAGGGGCGGTCCTGCAGGGCTGCTGCAAGGTGCGGCCGCGTTGGCAAGGCATCGTGCAACGCCTGCAGGGGGTCTGCCTGGGCAAACAATCGCAGATTGGCGACCAGCACGCTGGTGGAGCGTGCCGGCGCATCGAAGCCCTGGGCCGCGCAATGCAGTTGCGCCAACGCAGCGCCGGCCGCCCGCGCATGCGCAACATCGGAGAACGGCGTCCATGACAATGCATCGCGGTAGAGGTCGTGCCCCGCACCCACCCGCTGCACTTCGTACACCCAATCGGCGTGCGCCAGCGCAGTGCGGCCCCGGGCGTCGTGCAGCACCTCCACCACCGGCGCACCGGCCCAGCGCAGATGGGCCATGAAGCTGTGTTCCTCGCGCAGCGCGGCTACGCTGCGCACACTGCAGTGGTGGCGTTTGACGATGACCGGGCCGCTTGCAGTGTCCACGCAGGCCGCTGCCGAGAACGGGCGCGCGCTATGCCAGCGCACCGCAGTGAGGCGGCCCACCGCCGCAAACCGCTGCAGCACGCGATGGATTTCATCGGTGGTCAGTACTGGCCAGTCCGGCAATGCCAGTTCCAGGCTCATGCCATGCACCTGATGCGGCACGTTCATGGCCTGACTCCCGACGGGCGCGGCAACCGTACTGCGCCGGTGAGTGGTATAGGCCAGGTTATCGGGAATAAGGCGGCGGACGCGGCGCGCGCGCCGGCAAGAACAAGAACGGCGCTGCCGGGCCGTTGTCGCATCGCATCCGCCATCAGGTCGCGGCGATGCAAGCAATGAAAAGGCAGCGCGAAACCGCAAGGTCGCTAACCGTCATCTCAACAATCAGGTGTGGGAGTGCACCAAAAGCAACCTGCAACCCGGCTGGCGATCAGGTGCAGCGGGCGACGCGCTCTGACGCAGATGTACCCCTGGTACATGCATCGCGTGCTGCCCGCGCTTGCCTGGCTGCGCAGTCGGTTTGCCGGTTGCACAAAAGTGTGGCAACGGAAACCGCGTGCGGCTCCGGGCGCGCAGTATGCGCCTTGCGGCGGTGGGTCGCCATGCTGCAAGGCGCGTTCGCGCCCGGTCACTGCGTGCAAGCGGAAGCGTGGCGCCGTTCCAATCGCGTCCGGACGTCGGCGCGATGCGGCCGCGGCAGCGCCTGTCGCGCAGCGAGCATCGGCCAACCCAAGATGGCGCTGCGCCGCTCCGGCACCGGATAATGGCCGGATGACTCCCGTCCAGATCGCCGCCGTCGTCGTCACTTATGAAAGCAGCAGCACCATCGATGCGTGCCTGTCGCGATTGCGCGCGGCCGAGGGCATCAGCGAGATCCGCGTGGTCGACAACGCTTCCAGCGACGACACCCTGGAAGTGGTGCAGCGTCATGCCCTGGCCGATGCGCGGCTGCATTTCATCGCCAATCCCGACAACCCTGGTTTTGCGACTGCCTGCAACCAGGGCGCGCGCGATTCGCAAGCACCCTGGCTGGTCTTCATCAACCCGGACCTGATGGTCGCGCGCGATACCTTGCTACAGCTGTACGACCGGGCAGCGGGACATCCGGCGGTGTTGCTGGGGGTGGAGCAGGTGGATGAGCAGGGGCGCCCGGATGCGGCCGTGCGCCGCCGCGACCCTGACTTCGCCGCGATGCTGCGCGCGCCGCGCGCCGCCGCCAATCTGGCGGTGCCGGCCGATCCGTCGCGCGCCTTGCAGCCGGTGGATGCCATTTCCGGGGCGTTGATGCTGATGCAGCGCAGCCTGTTCGACCGGCTGGGCGGCTGGGACGGCAATTACCGGCTGCATGCTGAAGACCTGGATCTGTGCCGGCGCGCCCGCCAGGCAGGTGCTCTGGTGGCGGTGGCCAACGATCTGCAGGTGCTCCACGTACGCGGGGTCTCCAGCCGCGCGCGGCCGTTCTTTGTGGAGTGGCACAAACATCGTGGATTGTGGCGCTATTTTCGTAAATTCGAGGCCGATCGACGCGGGCTGCCGACGCGACTTGGCGTGTGGCTTGCGATCTGGATCCACGCAGTGGCCCAGGTGCCGCGTTTGTTGCAAAACAAATGAGTTGGATTGCGTTAAATTTGTGATAAGTCGGTGATGGGGCGCCGGCCGCAACTGTGATACGTTTCGCCCCGAAGTGTGATCAACCCTAGCTTCCTGTCCCTTCCGGGTCCCCCACCAGGAATCGTGCAATGTCTTTACAGAACGACCCGCAAAGGCGGGTACGTCGGTCGTGCGCTACCCCGCTGCAGTCCAGTTCGATTGCCTCGCCGTGTCATCCCAATCCAACCCAACCGCGTGCGCTGTCGGTCCTGGCATCGGCGCTTGCACTGAGCTGTGTGCTGGCCGCATTGCCGGGCACCGCATTGGCCGGTGCGTGGACCCAGCCGCAGGGCGATACCCTGGTGATCGTCAAGGCGCTGCATAGCGATGGCCGCGGGTGGTTCGACGACAGCCACCACCGCACGACCTTCGGCGACGGCCAGCAGTTCGATGGCAATGGCCGCAGCCGTCAGGACCAGCTCAACGTCTACGTCGAGCATGGTCTGACCGAAAAGCTCAGCTTCATCGGCAACTTCTATTTCAACGACGTGGGTTTCAGCAACCACGATGCCGTCAACGGCCGTCAGCAAACCACGACGACCGGTTTTGCCGATCAGGAAATCGGCTTGCGCTATGCGTTGCCGAGCGCGCAGAACGATGTCTGGCGCAGTGCCGTGCAGGCCCTGGTGAGCATCCCCGCGTATGGGCGCAGCAAGACCTACCACCCGAACAATCCTTCTGCCAATTCCGACCCTGCGCTTGGCCTGGGCGACTATGGCCTTGAGCTGCGCTACAGCCGCGGCCGTGGCTACACGCTGGGCGGCCGCAACGGCTATGTCGATCTGGGGGGTGCGGTCCGCCTGCGCGGAAGCGCGGCGTCCGACGAACTGCGGGTAGACGCGTCCACAGGTCTGAGTCTGACCCCGAGTTGGCTGCTGTTGGGCGAACTCAATGTGATCCAGGGGTTGGGCAACGGGCGTGGCAACTTCGATGTTGCCGGTAGCGGTGGCGGCGTGGGCTTCGTCGCCACCGGCACCAACTACGATCTCACCAAGTTGCAGTTGTCCACGCTGTACACGGCGCCGGGTGGCAGCCAATGGCAGGTGGGGTATCAGCAGCCGGTGATGGGGCGCAACACCGGTGCCGCGGGCGGGCCATTCGTGGCCGCCTGGTGGCGTTTCTGAGGGGCCGCACATGACGGTCACCTGCGAAACGGACGCGCTGGGACGAGCACCGGACATCGGCCGCGAACGCGGTCTGCTGGGTCGTGCGCTGGTGTCTGCAGGCGTCATCACCGATGAACAGCTGCGCTCGGCGCTGGCCTTGCAGCAACGCTGGAATTCGCGCCTTGGCGATGTGATCCTGGCCCAGCGCGGCGTGCCGGCGCAGCGGTTCTACGCCATCGTTGCCGCGCACTTCGGGCTGCAATTCATCGATCTGGTGCAGCAGCCGCCGGATCCTGCGCTGCTCACCCCCGGCGATCTGGATAGCTACGCGCAGCGCCTGGTGTTGCCGTGGCGGCGCGAGGACGGTGTGCTGGTGCTGGCGGTAGCCGATCCGGATCCGGCCTTGTTCGCCTGGGCACGTGCCCATTACGGCGAAGACGTGCGCTTTGTCGGTACCGCCAAGTTCGACATCATCTGGAGCCTGCAGCGCTATGCCGACGAGCAGCTCACCGACAACGCGCTGAACCTGCTTGCGGCGCATGCGCCGACGTATTCGGCACGCCAGGTCATCACGCGCGGGCAGAAGTTCGCGTTGTGGGCGTTGGCGGCGGTGATGCTGGCGACGTTGGTGCTGTTCCCGGTGCCGGCCCTGATTGCCGTCAACGTGCTGGTGGCGCTGGGCTTTCTGGCCACCTTCGGGTTGAAGTTGCTGCTGGTGTGGTTCGGCTCGCGCCATCGCATCGACATCAAGGTCACCGAAGACGAGGTGGCCGCGCTGCGCGACGACGACCTGCCGGTCTATACCGTGCTGGTGCCGATGTACAAGGAGCCGGAAGTCCTGCCGATCCTGGCCAACGCGCTGCGCAAGCTGGATTACCCGATCAGCAAGCTGGACGTCAAGCTGGTGCTGGAAGCGGACGACCTGGACACCATCGAAGCGGCCAAGAAACTCGGCCTGGAAGCGTTCTTCGAAATCATCCGGGTGCCGCCGTCGCAGCCCAAGACCAAGCCCAAGGCCTGCAACTACGCACTGCATTTTGCGCGTGGGCAGCTGCTTACCATCTACGACGCCGAAGACAAGCCCGAGCCGGACCAGCTCAAGCGCGTGGTGGCGGCATTCCGCAAGGCCGAAAAGGATGTGGTGTGCATCCAGGCGCGGCTGAACTACTACAACGCCGACGAAAACTGGCTGACGCGGATGTTCACGCTGGAGTACACGCTCTGGTTCGACTTCTACCTGCCGGCGCTGGAATACCTGCGCATTCCGATTCCGTTGGGTGGCACCTCCAATCACTTCCGTCTGGACGTATTGCGCCAGGTGCGCGCGTGGGATCCGTACAACGTCACCGAAGACGCCGATCTGGGCGTGCGGCTGATCCAGAACGGATACCGCGTCAACGTGGTCAATTCCACCACCTTCGAAGAAGCCAACGTCAGCATTCCCAACTGGATCCGGCAGCGGTCGCGCTGGCTCAAGGGCTATATGCAGACCTGGCTGGTGCACATGCGCGACCCGGTGCATCTGTATCGCAGCACCGGCTTCAAGGGATTTTGGGGGTTCCAGTTCTTCATCGGCGGCGGTTTTTTCACCGCATTGGGCGTGCCGGTGCTGTGGGCGTTGTACGCGGCGTGGGCGCTGACCGGCACCTCGATGTTCGAGCGCTTCTTCCCGCCGTGGCTGGCGGCGGTCTCGCTGGTCAATCTGCTGCTGGCCAATGCGTTCTTCATCTACATCACGCTGGTTGCAGCGTTCAAACGCGACTACTTCAAGCTGGCGCCGTACGCACTGACGGTGCCGTTCTACTGGGCGTTGCAGTCGATCGCCGCCTACAAGGGTCTCTGGCAGCTGATCCACAATCCGTTCTATTGGGAGAAGACCACGCATGGCATCAGCAAGCATTCGGAAAACGAGCGCCGCGCCGCACTCGAAGAGTGAGTCGGTTGCGCAGCGTCGCGAGAGCGGGCTGCCGGCGTTCCTCATCGCCGTGGTGGCGCTGTCGCTGCTGAGCCAGCCGTTGCTGGTGCAGTCGGTGGCCACGGTGCCCGCGCTTGTGCCGGACATCGGCGTGCCGGCGACCGGCTTGTTGGCGTGGGCGGTCGATCTCACCCTGCACCGCTGGAATCTGCCGTTCCAGGTCTGGCCATGCGTTGCGGTGGCTGCCAACGCGCTGTTCCTGTCGCTGCTGTGGCGCGATCTGGCTGGCGTGTTCGGGCGCGGCTGGGCCAGCGCTCTGACGCTGCTGGTGGGCTGCAACCCGCTGTTCCTGCTGCCGATCGCCGCTGGCGGCAGCCAGGCAGTGGGGTTGCTGGCCTTCTACGGTTTGTGCCGCACCTTGCGCCGCTTGCAGGCGCCGGTGGAAGCCTTCACCTATCTGCGCATTGCCGGTTGGTTGTGCATTTTGCTGTGCCTGGATCTGCAGACGCTGGCGCTGTCGACAATGGTCGCGCCGTGGCTGCTGCTGGTCATGCCGCCGCAGATGCTGCGCAAGGCACCGGGCTCGTTCTACCTAGTGTGCTATCTGCCGTTCGCGTTCCTGGTCGGCATGTGGGCCTACGTCAATCTGGTCGTGTTCAATGCGCCGTGGTCGACGCTGTCCAGCATCGCCCAGGCGTCGCATCCGTTGCCGCTGCCACTGGCCGGCCATGCCGACGGCTGGTTGCCGGCGGTCCGCTGGGGTGTGGCGGCCGCGGTGTGCTTCCCGGTGCTTGCGCTGGTGGCGCGTGCGCGCAGCGGTGCGTTGGCGCGTGGCGTGGTGGCCAGTGCCGGCACCGTGATCTGCGCGGCTGCGTTGTCGTTCGCGTTCGGCTGGGCTGGCTTCGATGCCCTGCTGTTGTTGTGGGTGCCGGCGGCGCTGTTGCTGCGTGCGCTGCACGCCGACCAACGCGGCCAGGCGGCCGGATTGCTGGTGCTGGGCCTGGTGGGTGCGATCTGGGCACAGCCGCAGGGTTGGGGCAGCTGGATGCGTGCCGCAGCGCCCGACGAACAGGCCTTGATGCAGGGCGAGGCCGTTGTCATGACGACGCCGGTATCGTTGCCGCTGCGTGCATCGGACGCTCCCGCGACGCAGGATGTTGATGTAGGGCAGTCGGCGATGGCCGAGAGCGCTGCGGTGGCCCCGGCTGCAACGGCAACTGACCACACTGCCGAGCCGGCCAACCCGTCGGCGGCCACGGTGGCGCCGCAGGACAAGAACAATGCATCGTTGCGTGCGACGGCGTGCTCCCGGCACGCGGCGCCGCCGAATGCCGAGGTGTCTGCTGCATGTTCAAGCGCGTTCTAAGCGTCGCAATGTTGATCGGCGTGTGTCTGCTGGCAAACGGCTGCAATGCGGCCGCGCCGACCTGGATGGGCGCCAATGTCAAGGTCTCCGCCAACGCCCCGTGGGAAAGCCAGGCTGCAGCGCAGTCGTTGGACGCATTGGCCAAGACAGGTGCAAGCAAGGCGTTGCTGGTGGCGTTCGTGTGGCAGGCCAGCCCGCAGTCCAACGATCCGGTGCTGGGCAGCGACAGCAGTGTCGACGCCATGCGCGCTGCATTGCGGCAAAGCCTGCAGGCTGGATTGCAGCCGACGCTCAAGGTGCATGTCTGGATTCCGGGGCACTGGGCCGGCGATGCCGCACCCACCGACCCGGCGGCCTGGTTTGCGGCCTACCAGAATGCGTTGCTGCCGTTGGCCAGGTTGGCCCAGGACGAACACGCCGAAGCGCTGGTGATCGGCACCGAGTTGCGCAAGTTGCAGGACGCGCCGCAATGGCCGGCGTTGGTCGCGGCGGTGCGCAAGGTCTATCACGGAAAACTGCTGTATGTGGCAGACGGCATGGAGCATGCCGAGAGCTTCCGTTACTGGTCGTTGTTCGATGCGGTGGGCACCAGCCTGTATCCGCGCCTGTCCGAAGCTGCCGATGCGCGCAGCGCTGAAATGACCGCTGCGGCGCAACGCCTGCAGCAGTTGGGTCAGCGGGTGGGCAAGCCGATATGGGTGGCCGAGCTGGGATTGCGTTCGGCGCGCGGTAGTCTGGCAGCGCCGTGGGAAAGCCCCGAGCAGCGCACGGCCGCCGTCGATACCCGCTTGCAGCTGCAGGTGTTGCAGCAGTGGCGCAAGGTGCTGCAGGCGCATGGTGTGGAAGGCATCGCGCTGTGGTGCTGGTATACCGACCCCAAGGCCGGCGGCCCGGGCGACAGCGACTTCACCGTGCAGGGCAAGCCGGCGCAGCAGGTGCTGGCGCGCTGAGGGCGACTCGCCAAACGGCTGCGCTTGCCGCAAGGCG
Source organism: Xanthomonas cissicola (assembly GCF_008801575.1). Lineage (GTDB taxonomy): Bacteria > Pseudomonadota > Gammaproteobacteria > Xanthomonadales > Xanthomonadaceae > Xanthomonas > Xanthomonas cissicola. The sequence continues at coordinate 36,183 of NZ_VZPL01000026.1, forward strand.
GGCGCGGTCAGTGTGCGGGATCGCCAGATACCGCTCGCATGCTTGGGCTTCAGGCGCCGGCTACGCCACGTGATAGGGGCTCGCTTTGGTGGTCAGTCGCGCTAAATCGCGGCTGCACAGGCATGGTATGCACCTGTGATGCGCCTCAGGCGGGCGCGGCTGCGCGCGCTGGCGTTATTTTGCCTGCCTTCTGCCTTCTGCCTTCTGCCTTCTGCCTTCTGCCTTCTGCCAGCAGCTGCGCTGCGCAGGACTGGTTGAAACTCGCTGGCCGAACCTGGCAATCGCCGGTCCGCGCCTGACGACACAGGTGCGCTGCGCCGTCACGCGGGGCGTGCGCAGTGCACGCGCTGCCATCGCCGCTAAGGGCATAATCCGGCGGCATGATTATCCATTCGCTGCTCGACACCGATCTGTACAAATTCACCATGATGCAGGCGGTGCTGCACCAGCACCCGGCAGCGCAGGTGGATTACCGCTTCAAATGCCGCACTCCCGGCGTGGACCTGGCGCAGTTCATCGATGAGATCTCGCGCGAGATCGATGCGCTGTGCCGGTTGCGGCTGCGCGAGGACGAAGTGGATTACCTGCGCAGCCTGCGCTTCATCAAGCCGGACTTCGCCGACTTCCTGGCGCTGTTCCATCTGGATCGCAAGTATCTGAGCCTGACCGCATCGGCCACCCATCCGGGCGAGATCGAGCTGACCATCCGCGGGCCGTGGTTGCACACCATCCTGTTCGAGGTGCCGCTGCTGGCGATCATCAACGAGGTCTGGTTCCGCAATACCTCCGAGCCGGATTTCGAAGAGGGCCGCAGCCGCCTGCGCGAAAAGGTAGCCAGCCTGCGCAGCATGCCGGCCGGCTGCAAAATCGCCGATTACGGCACCCGGCGGCGCTACTCGCGGCAATGGCATGGCGAGTTGCTGCCGCTGCTGCGCGATGGCCTGGGCGAGCAGTTGGTCGGCACCAGCAACGTGTACTTCGCCAAGCAGTACGGGCTGACCCCGCTGGGAACCATGGCGCACGAGTATCTGCAGGCGTTCCAGGCGTTGGGGCCGCGGCTGCGCGATTCGCAGGTGGCGGCGCTGGAATCGTGGGCGCGCGAATACCGTGGCGATCTGGGTATCGCGTTGTCGGACGTGGTCGGGCTGGATGCGTTCCTGCGCGATTTCGATCTGTATTTCTGCAAGTTGTTCGATGGCATGCGCCACGATTCGGGCGACCCGTTCGAATGGGGCGAGCGCGTCATCGCGCATCTGGAAGCGCACCGCGTCGATCCCCGGACCAAGGTGCTGGTATTCAGCGACGGCCTCAATATCGACAAGGTGATGCGGCTGTACCAGCACTTCCACACGCGCTGCCGGCTGGCCTTCGGGGTGGGCACCAGCCTCACCAACGATCTGGGGCCGACGCCGCTGCAGATCGTGATCAAGATGGTCCGCTGCAATGGCCAGCCGGTGGCCAAGCTCAGCGACTCGCCCGGCAAGAGCATGTGCGAGGACATCGGGTATCTGCGCTATCTGCGCGACGTGTTCGGGTTGCCGCCGATGGCAGAGACATGATCGATCGGGGCGACACCGCAGAAGAGTGACTGCAGGGTGACCACCCGCTCAGTAAATTCCCTACACACTGTCGGGGAATGCCGGAAAAAGTGAGACGCATCTCTCGATTCGGGGGTGGCGGCCGTTAACATCATCACACGTGCATCACATCGGGTGCATGCGTCGCATGTGACGGCCCTTTTCCTTGCGAAGTCTGTTGAATGAGCGCACTCGACCCGCTGCCGCTATACCGCACGCGCAGTTGCTCCCGGCAATGGCTGGGGTTTGTGCGCGCGATGGCCGAGGAGTTCGGCGCCGAATTGTCCGAGGACGATCTGGCCCTGTTGATGGCGCGAATCGGCCGCCGTTTCGCACGCGAACAGCGGCTGGCGCCTTGCGCCACGCTGGATGACGCGCAGCACGCGGCCAATGCGGTGTGGGGCCGCTGCGATTGGGGCCAGTGCGCGTTGGAGGAGTACACCGACCATGTGCAGATCCGGCACGCGGGGGCGCCGTTGAGCGTCGCGCTGAATGGCGCCGCGTGGAGCGATGGGTTCCTGCAGGGGGTGTACGAGGGGTGGTTTCAGCAACTGGGGATGCTGGCAGGCCTGGCGGTGCAGAGCGTGCCGAGCGACACCGTCGATCTGCGCCGCCTGGTGTTGGCGCGCACGGCATGAGCATGTCTGATCGGGCAAGGAGAGTGTGATGACAGCGAAGAAGGGCAAGGACGCAATCCAACATGACGATGTGTCGGGCCTGTTCGCGCGTCTGGGGACGCCGGCGAGCCAGGGGTACCACGATTTCGCCTACACCCAGCTGTCGCCGCGCACCTGCGGCCTGACGCAGGCCCATGCGCCGGCAGCGGTCGAACCGATCACCGTTGCGCCCGATGCCGTGCAGCCGCCGGTGGGGGGGGCAGCGCCGACGCCGAGCTTGGGCATGCCGGCCACCGTCCCGGTGCCAGAGCATGCCTTGCAACCCGTCGTGACCGCAGCAGATCAGGTGCCGGATGCGCTCGCCCCGCTGCGCAAGTTGCGTCAGCTCGACGAACCGGCGCCGCGCGGCGTGCAGCCGGCCGATCGGCCCGCGCAGATGCCATTGGAGCGCTTGTTCCAGCGCCTGTTGCAGGCCGATGCGCGCAGCTGCGCGCAAAGCCCGCTCAAGCGCCTGCGTTCGCGTTGACCTGTTGCCCATTGTTCCCCGCCGCAGGCGCCCCATGCGCTTGCCGCTTGTTGTGCCGCACGCCGCCATGCCTGAAGGACGATTGATGACCGCTGCCAGCCGCCGTTCCGCATCACCTTTGCCCACGCTGGCGACCTGGGCGCTGTGGTTGCTGGGTGCGTTGCTGCTGGTGTTCGTGGTGGCCGTGCCGATGGATGTGACGCAGCAGCTGGTGTTTTCCGGCGTGTTGTTCGCGGTGGCATTGGCGGTGCGCAACCGCGGCGGGCGGGTGGTCATCCTGATGATGATGGGGATGTCGCTGGCGGTGTCGTGCCGCTACATCTGGTGGCGCATGACCCAGACCATGGGCGTGGGCAGCGCGGTGGATTTCATCCTCGGCCTGGGCCTGCTTGGCGCCGAGCTGTATGCCTTCGTGATCCTGGTGCTGGGCTATTTCCAGGTGCTGTGGCCGCTCAACCGCAAGCCGGTGCCGCTGCCGGCCGACCAGCGCCTGTGGCCCAGCGTGGACGTGTTCATCCCGACCTACAACGAGCCGCTGTCGGTGGTGCGCACCACCGTGCTGGCGGCCAGCGTGATCGATTGGCCGGCCGGCAAGATCACCATCCATTTGCTGGACGACGGCCGTCGCGACGAGTTTCGCGCGTTCTGCGCCGAGGTCGGCATCAACTACGTCACCCGCACCAATAACGCGCATGCCAAGGCCGGCAACATCAATGCCGCGTTGAAGAAGTGCAGCGGCGATTATGTGGCCATCTTCGATTGCGACCACATTCCCACCCGCAGTTTTCTGCAGGTGGCGATGGGCTGGTTCCTGCACGACACCAAGCTGGCACTGGTGCAGATGCCGCACTATTTCTTTTCGCCGGACCCGTTCGAACGCAACCTGGACACGCATGGCAAGGTGCCCAACGAAGGCGAGTTGTTCTACGGCCTGCTGCAGGATGGCAACGACCAGTGGAATGCCACGTTCTTCTGTGGTTCGTGTGCGGTCATCAAGCGCACCGCGCTGGAAGAAGTGGGCGGCGTGGCGGTGGAAACGGTCACCGAAGATGCGCACACCGCGCTCAAGCTGCAGCGCCGCGGTTACCGCACCGCCTACCTGGCCGTGCCGCAGGCCGCGGGCCTGGCCACCGAAAGCCTGTCCGGCCACGTGGCGCAGCGCATCCGCTGGGCGCGCGGCATGGCGCAGATCGCACGCATCGACAACCCCTTGCTGGGTCGCGGGCTCAAACTGTCGCAGCGGCTGTGCTACCTCAACGCGATGCTGCACTTCTTCTACGGCGTGCCGCGCATCATCTATCTCACTGCGCCGCTGGCCTATCTGTTCTTCGGCGCGCACGTGATCCAGGCGTCGGCGTTGATGATCCTGGCCTACGCCTTGCCGCATATTTTGCAGGCCAACCTGACCAACCTGCGCGTGCAGAGCCGCTTCCGCCATCTGCTGTGGAACGAGGTCTACGAAACCACGCTGGCCTGGTACATCTTCCGTCCCACGCTGGTGGCCTTGCTCAATCCCAAACTCGGCAAGTTCAACGTCACGCCCAAGGGGGGGCTGGTGGCGCGCAGCTATTTCGACGCGCAGATCGCCAAACCCTATCTGTTCCTGTTGTTGCTCAACGTGGTGGGCGTGGTGGCCGGTGTGCTGCGGCTGATCTATGTGGGTGGCAGCGGCGAGCAGCAGACCATCTGGTTCAACCTGGCCTGGACGCTCTACAACATGGTGCTGCTGGGCGCCACGATTGCCACCGCCAGCGAAACGCGCCAGGTGCGCAGCGCCCACCGTGTGCCGCTGGATGTGCCGGTCACCCTGTATCTGCCCGATGGCGATGTGCTGCCGAGTCGCTCGGTGAATTTTTCCACGGGCGGCATGGCGATCATGCTCGCGCAGCCGCAGCCGATCGAGCCTGGCTTGCCGGTGCAGATCGGCCTGAGCCATCGCGGCGTGGAGCAGACCTTGCCGGCGGTGGTGCGCCAGGATCGCGATGGACAGGTCAGCATCCAGTTCACGCAGATGTCGATGGAACAGGAGCGCTGGCTGGTGGCGTCGACCTTCGCGCGCGCCGACATCTGGCTGTCGCAGTGGGGCCAGCACGACCGCGATGCGTTCTGGCGCTCGATGGGGCAGGTGTTGGAAGCCAGTGCACGCGGATTCGGGCGACTGGGCGGGCATATCGTGGACAGCGCGCGGCAGGGCTTTCGTCCGAGGCGCGCGGTGGATCTGGAGTCGTGAGTGTGATGCGTGGTGTTTCTGTTTGCTTTACCGGGACGCAGCTGATGCGGATGTTCCCGGCTGTGTTGAGCTGTGCGTTGACCTTGCTGGCAGGCCTGGCGCATGCGCAACAGCCCATGCCTGCAACGCCATCTGCGCAGGCAGGCAGCCAGATGCAGGCAGCCACGCCATCGCAGGTGCCCGTCGCCTTCGCAGCGGCGCCGTTGCCAGGCGGCAGCACGCGTGCGGCAACGCTGCGCGAACTGGGTATCGACTACGAAATCACCTTGCGCGGGGTGCAGGGCAGCGCCGGCCTGCCCTTCAGCGTGCGCAGCGACGAGATCGTCACCGCGGCCACGTTGAATCTCAAATACAGCTACTCGCCCTCGCTGTTGCCCGACCTGTCGCATCTCAAGGTCACCATCAACGGCGTCACCGTGGCCACGCTGCCCACCGACAAGGCCAACGCCGGCAAGTTGCTCTCGGCCGATCTGCCGATCGATCCGCGCCTGGTCACCGATTACAACCAGCTCAATCTGCAGTTGATCGGCCACTACACGCGCGATTGCGAAGACCCCGACCACAGCAGTCTGTGGGCGAATGTGGATGCGGCCACCAGCCTGTCGCTGACCACCACGCCGCTGGCCTTGGCCAACAACCTGGCGTTGCTGCCGGTGCCGTTCTTCGATGTGCGCGACACGCGCCGGCTGGAATTGCCGTTCTATTTCCCGCAGCGCCCGGACACCGCCACGTTGCAGGCGGCCGGCACGGTGGCCTCGTGGTTCGGTAGCCTGGCCGGCTACCGGGGCGCGGTGTTCCCGGCATCCACCGAGGCCTTGCCGGCGTCCGGGAACGCGGTCGTCTTCGCGACGCCCGGCACCTTGCCAGCGCAATTTGCGACCGCCGACAGCGGCGTGGCCGACATCCGCGGCCCCACCGTGGCCGTGCTGCCCAACCCCAACGATCGCAACGGCAAGCTGCTGCTGGTGCTCGGCCGCAACAGCGGAGACCTGCAGCGTGCCGCCACCGCGCTGGCCTTGCGTGCGCCGTTGACCGGCGCAGTGGCCCGCATCGGCGACATCAGCGCGCCTGCGCCGCGGCGGCCTTACGACGCGCCCAACTGGGTGTCGAGCGAGCGTCCGGTACGCTTCGGCGATCTGGTCACCCAGCCCAGCCAGCTCAACGTCACCGGCTATCATCCCGACCTGATCCGGATAGGCCTGCAGCTGCCGCCGGACCTGTTCGTGTGGAAACGCGACGGCATCCCGGTTGCGTTGAACTACCGCTACACGCTGCCGGAGCAGGAAAACAAATCCGCGCTCAACGTCAGCATCAACGAATCGTTCGTGACCACGCTGCCGCTGACCGGTCGCCCGTTCGCTCAATCCACGCCGATGCGCTGGTGGAACAGCCTGGGGACGCGCGGCAGCATGCCGGTGCATCAGGACCTGACACTGCCGGTGGGCGCGTTTTCGGCCAACAGCCAGCTGCGCTTCCATTTCTTCTTCGATCGCCCGCAAGGCGAAGCGTGCAAGAACACCTTCCCGGATGTGTCGGGTGCCATCGATGCCGATTCCACCATCGACCTGAGCGGCTTCCACCACTACATGGCGATGCCCAACCTGGCGGCGTTCGCCAATGCCGGCTATCCGTTCACGCGCCTGGCGGACCTGTCCGAATCCACCATCGTGCTGCCCGACAATCCCGGCGATCAGGACCTGAGCAACGTGCTGACCCTGCTCGGGCATTTCGGTGCTTCCACCGGTTACCCGGCGCTGCATGCGCAGATCATTGGCGCCGGCGCGGTGCAGCAGCATGCCGGCCGCGATCTGTTGCTGCTCGGTAGCGCCGAATCGCAACCGTTGTTCAAGCAATGGCGCGCGCATCTGCCGATCGGTCAGGACGGACAGGCGACCCGCTTTGCGCTGACCGACTGGCTGTTCGAACGACTGCCGCGATTTTTATCCTTCGATGCGCGCCGCACCGACCTGCCCACCACCGCCGAGATCGCCCTGGAGCCGCAGCCGGACGACGTACTGCTGATGGGCTTCGAATCGCCGCTGAAATCCGGCCGCAGCGTGGTCGCCTTCCAGACCGAAGACCCGGCCAACATGAGCCGCCTGTTCGATGCCTGGTTCGATCCGACCCTGCTCAAGGATTTCCAGGGCAGCGTGGTGTTGCTGCAGCAGAACAACGTCACCAGCCTGGTCGGCAACCAGACCTATTACGTGGGGCACCTGCCGCTGCCGACCTGGCTGCGCTGGTATTTCTCGCACCACCCGGTGTGGCTGGCCTTCACCGTGGTGCTGCTGGCGCTGTTGCTGGCCTTGGCTGCACGCGTGCTGCTGCGCAGGCACACCGCCGAGCGGCTCAACGACGGTGGCGGCGCATGAGCGCGCACGCACATACCGGTGGCATGACGCGCCGTCGCCTGCTGCATGCAGGCGCATTGGCGGGCGTGGCCACGCTGCTGCCGGCAGCAGCGCTGGCGGCGCCCAGCCAGTGCGGGCCGTGGCCGCTGTGGAGCGCCTTCGTCGACAAGCACATCCAGCCCGATGGGCGGGTGGTGGATTTTCTCAATCCCGATCAACGCTCCACCTCGGAAGGGCAGTCGTATGCGCTGTTCTTCGCCCTGGTCAACAACGACCAGGTGCTGTTCGACAAGGTGCTGAGCTGGACCCGCCACAACCTGTGCGGCGGCCGCCCGGATCTCAACCTGCCGGCATGGCTGTGGGGCCGCGATGGCAGCGGCGCCTGGCGCGTGCTGGACGCCAACACCGCCAGCGATGGCGAGTTGTGGATTGCCTATGCGCTGCTGGAAGCCGGCAGGTTGTGGAGCCGCCCGGGCTTTCTCAAGGCCGGCCAGCAGATGCTGCAGCTGATCCGCACGCAGGAAGTGGCCACGCTGCCCGGGCTGGGCCCGATGCTGCTGCCGGGCCGCACCGGCTTCGTCGACAACGGGCGCTGGACGCTCAATCCCAGCTATCTACCCATCCAGGTGCTGCGTCGTTGCGCCAACGCCGACCCCAAGGGCCCATGGGCCGCCATCGCCGCCAACAGCGCGCGCGTGCTGCGCGACAGTGCGCCGGTGGGGTTTGCCCCGGATTGGACGGTGTGGGACGGCAAGACCTTCAATGCCGATCCCAAGCGCGGCAATGTGGGCAGTTACGACGCCATCCGCGTGTACCTGTGGGCCGGCATGCTGGACGCTGGCGAGCCGCTGCGCGCGCGGTTGCTGCAGGACCTGTCCGGACCGGCCGACCTGCTCGCCGCGCAGCAGACGCCGGCCGAAAAGATCGACACCGCGCGCGGTGTGGGCACCGGCGCGCTGCCGGTGGGATTTTCTGCGGCGTTGTTGCCGTACCTGAGCGCGCTGGGCAAGCCCACGCTGCTCAAGGCGCAGGCGCAGCGGGTGCCCGCCGCCACGCAGCCGGCCGCCGCTGCCTTGCCGTATTTCGAACGCACGCTGGCCCTGTTCGGACAGGGATGGCTTGAGAACCGCTACCGCTTCGCCGCAGACGGGCGCCTGTTGCCCGCCTGGAGAACCCCTGCATGCGCCGCAACGACCTGAAGCCGTTCTACCTCGCCGGCATGCTGGAGCTGTGCCTGCTCGCCGCACCGGCAGCGCATGCGCAGACCATCGCCACCCGGCAGCTGGTGGAACAGGGCAACTACTGGCACGACCAGGGTCGCGACGATCTGGCCGCCGATACCTGGAAGAAGCTGCTCGGTATCGACCCGGACCAACCCGACGCATTGCTCGGCCTGGCGCAGATCGATCTGGCGCAGGGGCGCCAGTCCGAGGCGCGCAAGCGCCTGCAGCAACTGGAAGGCGCGCATCCGCAGTCGCCGCAGGCGCAGCGCCTGCGCGTGGCGATCGGCGCGCGCGGTAGCAGCAGTGCGGGCGAAGATTCCAATCTGCGCAATGCACGTCGTGCTGCCTCTGCCGGGCGCTATGTGGAAGCGGCGCGCAGTTACGAAGCCGCCTTCGCCGGCAAGCCGCCGCCGCCGAACCTGGCGCTGGAGTATTACCAATCGCTGGCCGGCACGCCCACCGGTTGGGAGCGCGCCCGCGATGGCCTGCGACGCCTGCAATCCAGCGACCCGGACAATCCGTCCGTGCAGCTGGCGCTGGCGCAGGTGCTCAGTTACCGCGAACCTACCCGCCGCGATGGCATCGCGCAATTGCGCACGCTTGCCCAGCGCGCGGACGTGGGTGGGCCGGCACGCAGCAGCTGGCGCCAGGCGCTGCTGTGGCTCAACGCCGGCATGGCCGATGCGCCGCTGTACCAAGCGTTTCTTGCCGGTACCCCGAACGATGCCGAAGTGACCGCCAAACTTGGCCAGCTGCGCGCGCAACGCACGACGGCCACCACGCCGGCCGATCCCAACGGCGTGTTGCTGGGCGAAGGCTTCCGCGCGTTGAGCGCCAACAATCTGAGTGCAGCCGAACAACGCTTCACCCAGGTCTTGCGTGCACGTGCGCGCGACCCCGAAGCGCTCGGCGGCCTGGGCTCGGTACGTTTGCGTCAGCAGCGTTTTGCCGAGGCGCAGGAACTGCTGCGACCGGCCGCGGCCGGCAACGGCAAATGGAAAAACGCACTGGAGAGCGCCCGCTACTGGCAGCAACTGCAGCAGGCCGAAGCGGCGCGCGCGCGCGGCGATCTGGCGCAGGCGCGCCAGCTGATAGAGCAGGCGGTGCAGCTGCTGCCCAACGAGCCGGCCGGACACGTGGCGCTGGGTGACCTGCAGGCTGCCGGCGACCCGGTCGCGGCCGAAGCCAGCTATCGCAAAGCCTTGGCGCGCGATGCCGACAATGCCGGCGCGTTGCAGGGCCTGGTCGGGCTGTACAGCCGCCAGGGCCGCCTGCAGGAAGCCAGCGCCTTGTTCGACCGGCTGCCGGCGGCCGAGCGCGCCAAATCCGGTGGCCAAGCCTTGCTGCGCTCCAACGTGCAGCGCGCCCGTGCGCGTCAGTTTCTGGACGCCGGCGATGCGGTCAGCGCGCAGACCGAGCTGGAAGCGGCCATGGTCGAGCGTCCGGGTGATGCCTGGATCCGTCTCGATCTGGCGCGCCTGTACCAGCAGGCTGGCCGCCCGGATCAGGCGCGCAGCGTGATGGACGGCCTGCTCGCGGTCCACGGCGACCAACCCGAGGCGTTGCACGCCAATGCGCTGCTGGCGCAGGAAAGCGGCGACTGGCAGGGCGCCTACGACAGTCTGGATCGCATTCCAGCCGCGGCACGCACGCCGGCGATGACCCAGCTGCGCGCCACCGCATGGATCGAATTGCAGGCGCGTCAGGCGCGGCAGCTGGTCGCGCAGGGCAGGGTGGGCGAGGCGCAGCAGTTGCTGGCGCGTACCGAAACGGCGCTGGGCAATCAGCTCGACGATCCGCAACTGCTGGCCGCCCTGGCTGGCGCGCATGCCGACGCCGGCAACACCCAGCGCGCGCTGGTGCTGGCACAGCGGCTGGTCGCCGGCGCCAGCCCGCGCATCGAAGACCGCCTGCAATACGCCAGCGTGCTGCTGCGCGCGCATCAGGACGCCGAGCTTTCGGCGGTGTTGCGACAGCTGCAGGCCACCACCATGACCCCGGAGCAGCTGCGCCGCTACCAAGGCCTGCGCAGCGCCTACACGCTGCGGCAGGTGGATGCATTGCGCGAGCTTGGCAATCTGGAAGGCGCCTACGACGCGTTGTCGCCGGTGCTGGCGCAGCAGCCGGACAACCGCGATGCGCAGGCCGCGCTCGCGCGGTTGTACGCGGCCGCCGGCGAGCACCGCCAGGCGCTGGCGATCTACCAGCAGATCCTGCAACGTCAGCCCAGCGATCTGGACACGCTCACCGCCGCCGCCAATAGCGCCGCCGTGCAATCGGACCTGCGCGATGCAGAGCGCTATCTGCAACGCGCGTTGGCGCAGGCACCGGAGTCGCCGGACGTGCTCGCGGCCGCCGGTCGCGTCTATCGCAGTGCCGGCAAGAACCGCAAGGCCGAGCAGTATTTCCGTGCAGCGCTGGCGGCGCAGCAGCGTCAGGCCGGGCAGCTCGACAATGGCCTGGCTTCTGCACGTGGCCTAGCTACCGTTGCCGCATCCGGTCGGCCGCTCAACCCATTCTCCGGCATGACCGGCGCCATGCCGCGTTCGCCGGCGATGCTGTCCGAACGCATGGACGCCGGCAGCGCCTACAACGACGTCGCAACCGCACCTGTCGCATACATCGCGCCGCTCGCCATGCAGCCCGGCGCCGCACGTGTCGCGACTGCCGCACCCGTCAATGCCGCCGCCGATCTCAGCAGCGACGCGTTGCCGCAACCGGTGCGCGCCAGCACCGTGCCTTCCACGTTGCCTGCGCCCAGCAGCCGCTTGCGCGCTTCCACGCATGGCGCGCTGCCGGCCGTGTCGGGCAGCGATCTGCAGCCGCGCAACATCGCCGCGCAAGCACTGTCCGCGCGCAGCAGCGGCAATAGCGTGCTCGACGAATTGCGCGCCGTGCAGGCGGAAAACAGCGACGGCCTTGCCGGCGGCGCGCTGTATCGCGCGCGCGACGGCGAAGACGGCCTGGGCCGTCTGGACGACATCGAAATGCCGGTGCAGGCCGAATTCGCAGTCGGCGAGGGCAAGCTCGGCGTCACGCTGACACCGACCGTGGTGGATGCCGGCACGCTCGGCACCGACTACGCCACCGCCAGCCGCTTCGGCACCGGCCCGCAGAGCGCCATCGGCGATGCGCTGGCCGCCAACCGTGGCCCGATCGACACGCTGGTCGATTCGCCGGTGTATCAGTTGCTCGCCACCGAAGGCGATACCGCCGCCACGCGCGAACGCCTGCGCCGCTACGCCTTGAATACCGGCCTGTTCAATGCACTGCTGGTGGAGAACAACAACAGCACTGCCGCTGCGCTGGCTGCATTGGCCAACGAGCCGCTGCCGGCCTACCTGCTCAGCATCAACGCCTCCAACACGCCGATTGGGCAGCTGGCACGCGACATCCTGGGCAATGCCGCGCTCAGCGAACAGCTGGGTGCAGGCGATGCGGCCGCATTGCGCGCGCTGGCCGGCAGCACGGCCGCCGCGCAGCAGACGCCGACCGGCCTGGCCGACACGCTCAATGCGATGGCCGCCAGCGGCAACGGCAGCCGCCGGCTCAGCCAGGACGACACCGGCGTGGGCGTCGGCGTGCGGTATCGCAATGGCGGTTTCAGTGCCGAACTGGGCAGCACCCCGATCGGGTTCCAGGAGCAGAACCTCATCGGTGGCGTGGGCTATCGCGGCGAGCTCGGCGACACCGTCAGCTGGTCGGCCGAGGCCTCGCGGCGTGCGGTGACCGATAGCGTGCTGTCGTTTGCCGGTGCGCAGGACGCACGCAGCGGGCGCCAATGGGGCGGTGTGACCAGCACCGGGCTGTCGCTGTCGGCCACTGCCGACAACGGCCTGCTCGGCGGCTACGCCAACCTTGCCGCGCACCGCCTGCAGGGCAACAACGTGGCCGACAACGACCATCGCCAGGTCGACCTGGGCTTCTACGTGCACGCGCTGGAGACCGAGCATCAATCGCTCACCGCCGGCGTCAATCTGACCACCATGCAGTACGACAAGAATCTCAGCGGTTTCACTTACGGCCACGGTGGCTACTTCAGCCCGCAGGACTATGTGGACCTGGGGTTCCCGGTGCATTGGAGCGGGCGCACGGCCGGGCAGACGGTGAACTGGAAGGTCGACGCCAGCGTCGGTGTGCAGCACTTCAGCACCGAGGCCTCGCCATATTTCCCCACCGACCCGACCCTGCAACAGGCGGCCTACGACGCCGCATCGCTGGCCGCGCTGCTTGGCCTGGTCGATCGCTACACCGACCCGGTGTATGCGAGCGAAAGCCGCACCGGCGTGTCCTACAACCTCAGTGGCGCGGCCGAATGGCAGGTGGCGCCGCAGCTGTTTCTGGGCGGGCGGCTGACCTTCAACAATGCACGCGACTACAACCAGTTCAGCAGCAACCTCTACCTGCGTTTCGTGATGGATCGCCTGGGCGCTGCGCTGGGGCGTGCGCCGCAGGTGCTGACCTCGCCATATGCGGCGGAGCATTGATGCGCCGGCAAGCCTGGCGCCTCGCTCCGAAGACGCGCAGCAGGGTTTGTAGCCAATGCACGCAGGCGGCGTGATGCCGCGCGTGCATGGGGTCCGCATCCTCGCCTGCGCCGTGGTGTGCATCGTCGCCACGCTGCATGGACCGCGTGGCCTGCACGCAACAACGCGGCAGCAGACAAACGAACGGCGCCTTCCGGCGCCGTTCGCATCGCTTCACATCACGCGTTCGGTGCTTATGGGCGCACCTTGGTGGCGCAGACGAAGACCGCTGCCTGTTGCACGCGGCTGATCACGCCCTGGCTCTGCAGCTCGCGCGCGTGTTCGTCCATGCAGGTCAGGTAACCCAGGCGGTTGCCGACGTTCTGCGTCTTGCACAGGCTGCTTTCGGCAGACACGTTCGCGCCCGGAATCAGGCCGCCGGTCTCCAGCGTCGGGACCGAGGTGTTGCAGGTGCCCAACTTGGCCGGCCCGGTGTTCAAGGTCCAACCGATGTCGGCAAACAGCGCCGGGGTCAGGTCGATGTTGACGTGCGCCTGCACTTCCGGCGTGTCGAACGGTTCCATCAAGGCATTGGGCTGCAGATCGGTATCGAAGTGCGAGAACGTCGAACCGCCGGCCACCACGCTGGGCGAGTACAGCCGCGTGCGGCCTGCGCTGTCGGTGCCCTGCAGCAGCTGCGGATCTTCGTACAGCGCCGCGACCACCGCAGTGCTGCCCTTCAGGCGCGCGCCATCGGCCTGCGAGACCATGATGGCGGGGATGGTAATGTCGGTGATCGGCGGTGATGCGTTGCCCATCGTCTGCACACCGGCCGCGTTGTTGGCGACGATGACGCCCACCGCGCCGTTGAGCTGCGCGTTCTTCACCTTGATCGCGAACGCGCAGGTGCCGCGGTCGATCAGCGCCACCTTGCCGGCCACATCGGCCGCATTGACGAACGGGGTTTCGCAGCCATCGCTGGCCGATGCGGCCGCCACGCCGTCGTTGACCGTCACCACCGAACGCGCCGGGAAATTGGCCGCGGTGGCCAGCGGACCGAAGCTGGCAAAACCCACTTCGAACTTGCCCGCAGCGCTGGCCGGTGCGGTGACGCGCAGCAGCGTACGCGGATCCAGGATCAACGCCGCCTCGCGATTCACGCGCGTCCCGGCCCATACCGTACGGCCGGGCGTGCGCATCGCTTCGGCGCGCAGGGCGTTGGTCATGGTCGGGTCGTCGAAGCGCTTGTTCTGGACGTTGTCGTAGGCCTGCGAGGTGTAGACGTCGGTCAGGCCGCTGCCCGAACCCAGCACGCCGGTGGTCTTGTTGAGGAAGCCGGCCGCGCCCAGGCCGTGGCCGATCTCATGCATCACCACGTTGAGGAAGTTGATCTGGCCTTCGGGCGTCTTGCCGTCCAGACCCAGATACCAGCCGGAACCGGCCAGGCAATCGTCCTTGCCCAGGTCGCCGTTGAACTGCGAAAACACGTCGGCCGGATCGGACGGATCCGGCACCAGGTCCTGCCCGGCGATCGCATCGCCCAGCGCGGACGGATACAGCGTATTGGCCTTGGCACCGGGGAAGTTGTTGACGATCCAGTTCGGGCCGGCCTGGCCCAGCGTGCCGCCGGTGGCGGTACAGGTCAGCCGCGCGAACGAGGCATACACCTTGATCTCGACGTTGCTCTGCAGCACCGCGCCCCACAGGTCCATGGCGTACTGGTATGCGATGCGGCGTTGCTCGCCGATCGTGCGGCCCGGGTTGCCGCCCAGCGGTGCGGCAGCGGTCGGGTCGTTCAAACCGACCACGGTGCCGGCATCGCCATTGATCAGCGTGACATTGGCGGCCCGAGCATGCAGCGGTGCCAGGGCGGCCGCCACGGCCAGGGACAACAGCAACAAGGGCTTATTCATGCGGCAGCGCTCCGTGCTCGGCGTGGGTGGGTTGGGTGGTGCCGGCCCCGTCGCTGTGTTCGATGACGATGCGTCCATCGGCCTGACGGGTTGCCGTCAACGAACTCATCTGGGTGGCCGGCAACTTGCGCGCCACGGTGCCATTGGGCAGGCGCCGCTCGGTCGCGCGTGCGGCCGCTTCGGTCTGCGGAACCGAGCTACGTGCGGCGCTGCTACGTGCTGCGGAGGCGGCTGCAGCCGCCTGCTGATCCAGCGCCGCGCTCTCGGCGTCGGTCAGCGGGCGCAATTTGCCGGTGGTGGGGTCGATACCGACCTTGGAACTGCCAGTAGCTGCTTCCTGCGCTGCAGCGATCGCCGGCAGGCATGCGACACACAACACACCGGACAGCATCCATCCGGGCTTGCGAAAGCTCATCATCGTTGGGGTTTCCTTGGGTCCAACAGGGGAAAAAACGCCGTGCTGACACCGGCGCTCGGGAGAATCCTTCCGTTTCAGTCTGCTCATGACTGAATCATGAATCCGTGATTTGTGTCAATCTTTTGACACATTCGCCGTCGAATGCGAAGCGGCAACCTGAAAAAGTCATCGGCAGGGTTTGCAGTCTGGGAATTCATTTCTCCCGGCACCGCCATCAAGGCGCCAGCGCACGCCGTGGCCGGCGCTCGGCATCCCCGGACGCCACTCGTACACTGGCCGGTCTGGTCGTCGTTCGGACATCCGTTGCCGGCGCCGCCTTCCATCAGCCAACCCAGCGCCAGGCCACCATGCACGCCGTCATCTACCACAATCCCCGTTGCGGGACCTCACGCAACACCCTTGCCCTGATCCGCCACACCGGCGTCGAACCGCAGATCGTCGACTACCTGCAGCATCCGCCGAGCCGCCAGACGCTGCAGTCGCTCATCGCCGCTGCCGGCATCACGGTCCGCGAGGCCATCCGCCAGAAAGGCACGCCCTATCTGGAACTGGGACTGGACGATCCGACCCTGGACGATGCGACACTGTTGAGCGCAATGCTCGCCCATCCGATCCTGATCAACCGCCCATTCGTCCAGACCGCGCGCGGCACGCGCCTGTGCCGCCCCTCCGAATTGGTACTGGACCTGTTGCCGCCAGCCACGCACGGCTTCATCAAGGAAGACGGCGAACGCGTGCTGGACGAGGCCGGTCAACGCATTGGCCGCTGACATGTTCGAGCCGGTTCAACCGGTGCGAAGCGGGTGTTGCACCTTCACGCTGGCCGCAGCGCTGACGATAGGCGCAGTACGCTTATTCACAGGGCGATGAACAAGCCTGTTACACGCCCGCTTGCGCATGCACTACACCTGCTGAGTGCGGCAAGACAAGGCGACTGTCGGCACCGTGCGCTGGCGCGAGCGGCGCCCGGAGCCGGGCATGCACAACCCGCGGCAACTACCATCCGTTCACTGCAGCGTCTGCGTGCCGTTGCACCGCCTGCACCTGTTCGCTACCGGTCGTCAGCCGCTCTAGAATCCACGCCACGATCGTCAGGAGCACCCGCATGATTCGCGAAATTATCCGCATGGGCGACAAGCGCCTGCTACGCGTGGCACCGCCGGTCACCAACCTGGGAAGCGCCGAGTTGCACACGCTGGTTGCCGATATGTTCGAAACCATGGACGCGGCGCGTGGCGTCGGTCTGGCAGCACCGCAGATCGCGGTGGATCTGCAATTGATGGTGTTCGGTTTCGACGCCAGCGAGCGCTATCCGGAAGCGCCCGCAGTGCCGCGCACGGCCCTGGCCAATGCGCAGATCGAACCGCTGTCGGAAGACATGGAAAACGGCTGGGAAGGCTGTCTGTCGATTCCCGGCCTGCGCGCAGTGATTCCGCGCTATCGCTTCATTCGCTACCGCGGCTTCGCACCCGACGGCAGCCCGATCGAGCGCGACGCCGAAGGCTTCCACGCACGCGTGGTGCAGCACGAATACGATCATCTGGTCGGTCGCCTGTATCCCTCGCGCATCGAGAATTTCGACACGTTCGGTTTCGAAGACGTGCTGTCCTACGATCTCTAGCAGGTCGTTCGCTGTGTCCATGGCGGCAGCCATCTGGGCTGGATTTCGCCTCATTCAAGACGGCCATCAGCAAGCTGCCTGGCGCGGTGCCCTCGTCGCTAGCGTCAGCGTTGGCGGCATGAACGCAGCGGCGACTCGCGGTGGATTGACGGCGTGTCTGGCGAGCGGCGAGGGTAGCGCACCCCCGGCCATGCCTCAGGCCGAAAACGCGTGTGGCTCGGCGGCAAATCCGACCGCCAAGGCGCCCTTGCCGACGTTGACCATGCCGGTCAGGCTCATCACGCTTTCCAGGAGTTCCACGCCGTGGGTTTGGCAGGCGCCCTGCAGTGCGGCGTAGCCGGGCAGGGCATGCAGCTCGGCCAGCTCGCCGCCGTAGCCCACGCACACCGTTGGCGTCATCAGACCGTCGCGAATCTTGCGCACGGTAAAGCCGAACAGCTTTTCGGCCGAAGGTCCGAAACCCTTCAGCTTGGCCACCGGCTCGGTGACGCCGCGGTAGGCGCGCAGCACCGGTTTGATGTCCAGCGCGCTGCCGAGCGCGGCGCCGATCAGGCCGACGCTGCGATCGCCCTTGGTGCGTGCACGTGCGCGCAGGTAATAGAGATCGCGTGGAATCATGTAGCCATAGGTGTGCTCGGCCAGCTGTTCCAGACGGGTACGGATGACCGCCACGCTCTGGCCCTGGTCGCGCAGGCGGGCCGCCTCCACGGCGGTGATGCCCTGGCCGGCGAACAGGTTGAGCGTGTCGATCACCCGTAGCGCGAACGGCGAGGTGTGGCCTGCGGCCTGCCGAATCGGCTTGTAGTCGTTGAGGATCGCGAAGCTGGCCTGCATCGCGTTGTCGAAGATCTGGCTGCGGAGTTTGGAAATGGTCAGGCAGAACACATGGTCGTAGTCGATGACCAGTTGTTGCAGGAACAGATCGCGGATCTGGTTGACCGAAAACGGCGTGGTTTCCGCTTCGTGCCCGCGCTCGGCCACGTGCGCCTGCAGAAAGCTCAGCGTGGCTTCCTCGTCGCGGTGATCGGCCAGCACCGCCTCGCCGATGCGCACGCTGATCGGCAATACAACGATGTTGTGACGTTGGATGAAGTCCTGCGGCAGATCGCACGCGCTGTCCACCACGATTCCGATACGCATCGTCGCCCCCTCCGGCTGTTGCGTTGTCTGTCGTGCGAACGCTATCGCAAAACGGCGCCGCCGCGTAGGCCTGAGGTGGAGCTTGTTCCGGGCACCGATCGCCCGGATGGCGGCCGGACTGATCCAGACCGTTGGCAGCGACGCCGCACTGCGTTGAAAGACATTGCACGAGCAAGCGACGCCGCCTGGCACGTGGGGAGACGGACGATGGCTATGTGGCTATGCACCATTCGCCGCCCCCACGCCCGGGCGTATTCGCGCGAAACCTGCCGCTGCGCCCTCGTCCTGTGACCTAAGTGCTAGCCAGCGCACGCTCCAAGTGCAAGGTGGCACCCGCTCGCGCTTGGCCGGGTGGCGCCGCCGGAATCGTTATAGCTCCCCGCGCGGTGCCGCTGCTAGGGTCCAACCCCGACTGCCGCACGGCAGGTCCCGACAGCGCTGCACCAGCGCCGCCGCGTTGAATCATACGGAGAGTCACTATGCACAACTGCCCATCCAGCTCCCTTGTCCAGACGTGCGCCCAGGCGCCGACCCCGCGGCGGCGCGCCGCGCGCTGGTGGACCGCGGCGCTCGCCTTCGGTCTGGTCGCGCTCACCCCGGTGGCGCTCGCCGGCCCGTACAAGATCTTTGGCAACCACTATGCGTGGGTGAACAATTTCAACGATCCCAACAACATCATCCAGGGCACGTTCGGCACCGGCAGTACGCCGGAGTTGACGGTCACCTTCAACTTCGCCGACTACAACCTCTACGGCTATCCCGCGATCGTGCGCGGCTGGCATTACGACTGGAATCCGACCACCGACACGCTGTTCCCAAGCAGATCTCCTCGATCAGCTCGCTGCCATTCAAATTCAATTACAGCGCAGGCGGCACCAATTTGGCCGGTGATTTCGCCTACGACATCTTCTTTCGCTGGGACACCGCAAAGGGCCAATCCGCAGCTGGAAGTGATGATCTGGGGCGACCACAATTCCTGGCCGGTCGGCACCGTGACCGCGACCAAGGTCATCACCGCGGGCGGGCGTACCTTCGACCTGTGGGAAGGCTTCAATTCCGGCGCCGGCTATTACGTCTACACCTTCATCCCGACCGGGACCGCCGGCCAGCCGACGCTGAAGACCAGCGGCAGCCTCAACGTGGATGCCAAGCCGTTTCTGACCTGGCTGCAGAACAACCGCTCCAAGGATGGCCGCTACAGCAACAGCATGTATCTGCATGCGGCCGAAGCGGGCTTTGAAGTGGTACGCGGCAATGGATGGGCCAAGGTCAGCGCGACCTTGGATGCGAAGTAAGCGCAGCCGCAGCGGTGTTGTGCGTGTCGGCGGTACCGGTCGGCACGCACACGGTTTTTGTCAAAGTTGGACAAGTCGCCGCCTGTGCGTTGTTCGCTAGCGACTATCGGCGCAGCTCGTTGCGCACATGACAGCGACGTGGCGTGTGTGGCGCATGTCGCTTCGGTATCGGATTTCGAATGAGCTCACGGTGAGCGATGTGCATGGATGACTGCATCTGCGCGGCATGTGGTCGCGTACGTGCTGGTGCGCAGATCTGGAGCGGCTAACACTGTGCCGCTAAACGGGCGGTGCGGGTGTCAAGAACATCGGAACGGCTGAGCGCTGCATGCCGACGCCACGCACCAGCCGCGCATGCCTGGCAGCTGCGCGGATCGTGTGTTCGGACGCTGCTATAACGCCACCAGCTGGATGCTGTCGAACACGATTGCCGGGCTGAGGTAACCGTTGTCCGGGAGCCGGAGGCAATGCCGATCTCGATGCGGTTGTTGCCGGCCTGCAAGGCAGAGGCGGGGATGTCCACTTCGTACAGGGTGTTGTTGCCACGCGCAGTGCCGCGCGTGATGCCGCGTGTCTTTGGTTACGTGGGCGCGGCAGGCACCGGGCCGTTCCAGCGTGCATCCACGCTGATCTGCGGACGTGCGCTGCCCTGTGCCAACGGCACGAAGATACGCAGGCGATAGCCGCGCACCTCGTTGGCGGGCAGGGTGAAGTCGATCCGGCTCAGGGTGTTGATGCCGCGCCACTGCATCGCCGGAAAGCTGCTCAGGCTGCTCGATCCCACGGTGTAGGTCACCGCAGACCAGTGCATGCGCGCATCGGAAGGGTGCGCCCGCGGTAACAGGTCCGCATATCTGAACCCTGCCGGCGTGCCATCGGGAATGCCGATCTGCCACTTCACCATGCCCGGCAAAACGACTGCCTGCAGTGCGGCGTGCGCAGTGGCGCCGGCGGAAACCTCGATGTTGCGTTGTGCGACGTCCAGTTCGTTCTGGTAGAGCGTCATGCGATAGCTGCCCGGGCGAACACCCGTCACCTGGTAGTCCCCACTGCCGTCGGCGGTGGCCCAGTACTGCGCTTGCGCATTGCGCAGACCGATGACGGCCGGCTGGCCCGGCAACACGCCGCCGACGTGCCCGCTCACTGCGCCGCGCCCGCTTGCCGGCAAATAACCGCTCAGGCCCAGCGTGGCATCAATGAAGGCGGTGTCCAGTTGCGCACTCGACGGCGAGCTCCCATCGGTGAACAGCAGCCCGTACACACCGTGCAGGCCGCCGCGAAACGCTTCGGTCTGGGTGTGATCGGAATACATGTAGTGATAGAGCTCATGCGTCACGCTGGTCTTCTGTGTCGCGATGTCCTTGAAGAACGGGCCGCCCGCGCTGCGCTCGCGGTTGCCCATCAGCATGAACACGGCAACGCCAGAGCCGCTGACGCCATGAACCTGGTCGTCATCATTCGACTGGCGGAATAGAACTTGGAACTGCTGCGCCCATCCGGCAATAGAAAGACATCGTTGCTTTCGATCGCTTTGCCGACATTGGAATCGGGCTCCTGCTGCGCATTCGGCAACGTGGACACGTTCAAGCGGGCGACGAAGCGCAATTCGCACACCGGCATCAAGCTTGGCGCATCGGTGGCCATGTAGATCGCGTTGCGGCCCTTGCGCGCGATGTAGTACTGGACCAAGTCGCCGGCCTTGGCCGACACCACGATCGTCTCGCCAACGATGCGTGCATCTACACTGGCACTGCCCAGCCCCGAAGCGATGTGCGAGCCCTTCGATTCGGTGGTCTGCAGTTCGTTGTCGCGATAGCGCATCGAGACGATGTCGCAATTCCGGGCATCGACCGCAAACACCAGCTCGGCGCCGCTGTCGACGATCACGCGGTCGCCGCTGCGGCTGATCCCGAAGTCGGCCAGCGCAGGTGCGCTGACGCCGGCATAGAGCAGCAGCGCACAGGCGAAGGTATGTGGACGATTGCGAGGCACGCGGGTGAGTGTCCGGAAGCAAGGCATGGTCGCGATGCGTGCGCGCGATGCCAGGCGAGTGCTGAAGACGGAGACTGTGCGCACTGCTCGAAATTCCAGCGATCAAGGGTGGAGTCGTTGGTTGCTTGCGGGCATCGCTGACTGTCGCCACAGTGGGCAACTGCAATTAGCAGTTCTGGCGGCCGCCATGAAGAGGCTACCAAACGTCGAGAGCCGTTGTCGGTTGGCGTGGAGGGCAGACGGCAACCGCGCTGCACGAGCGGGACATGCCGCACGGATCAGCGGCCGCTTGGGGCCTGGCAGTGAACGCAGTCGCCTTGCCAACTGCTTCTGCGACGCATCGACGTCGTTGCACGGCTCAGCGCAAGGCATCTCGCGCCGAGGCGATGTCCGCCATCCAATGCGTGCGCTTGCCGATCACGAAGCGGTATTGGTTTCCGTCATCCAGCCGGACTGCCAGCGATGTCGGCGCGATCGGCAGCAGGCCGAACAGGCGCGTCCAGCAGGGCTGCATCGCCACGATCTGCCGCAACGGCAGGCTCAGCGACTGGCACTGCACATTGAATGCATGCGGCTGAAACAGCAGCGCATCTGCGGTGAGAATCAGGCGTCCGCCCACCGCTTCCATGCCACGCTGCAGATTGGCAGGTGCCTGGCGTAGCACCGCACGATCGATCGAACGCAAGCCGCTACCGTGGAAGAGCGAGCTCACGGTCGTGCAGCGGCGAGGTGGGCGCGTGGCATGTGCCGGGGCAAGACGCCAAGGCGGCAAAGCGCTGTCAGGAGCGAAACCGAGAGCATGCGATAGGCCTTGTGGGAAACAGCACTAGAGCGAAGGCCGCCAGCAAGATGCGGCAGGACGCCATGACGGCACATCGCCTGCGCACAGCAGCCAAGCGGTGCGCCGGTCCCCGCTGCGCCGGTACACCAACGATGAAAGACCATGCTCAGGTGGCGCTTGAGCAACCACCGCACGCCTACTTCAGATAGGCGCGCGGCAGCGGGCCGGCCTGCTGCATGTAGCGGTCGCGCAGCTCGCTCTGGCGCGATCGCATCGGCATGTCGCGGCCGCCCAGCCAGACCTGCTCGGCATAATGCGCCACATCCAGCGGGTCGCCTTCCCACAGCACCAGATCGGCCTGCTTGCCGACCGCAATGCTGCCGATGCGATCGCCCACGCCGAAGATGTCCGCCGGCACGCGGGTCAGACCGGCCAGGCCGGATTCCCATGGCAAGCCATTGGCGACCGCATTGCCGGCCAGCTGGCGCAGTTTGCGCGCGTTGTGCGAGGCATCGCCGTTCTGGGTAAAGCTGACCTCCACACCGGCAGCGCGCAGACGTGCGGCGTTTTCCAGCGTCGCGCCAATCTGGTCGAAGGTCGATGGCAGATCCGCCAGCGCGTCGACCAACACCGGGACCTTGGCCTGCGCCAGTTGTGGCGCGAGCTTCCAGGCCTCGGCGCCGCCGGCAATGGCAATGCGCACCTTTTCGCGCTGCGCCCAGCGCAATAGCTGGCGGATGTCGGCTGCGCGTTCCACCTGCACCACGATGCGACCCCGGCCGGCCAGATAGTTTGCGAGTACCCCGCGTCCAACCGGGGTCAGCAATGCGTGCGGCGAATCGGCCGGGATACGTCCGCGTGCTTCGGCGACCAGTTGATCCAGCAACATCCATTGCGCCGCGCGCGAGCTGCCGGTGAGATCGGACGCCGCTGCACCGATGCGAACAAACAAGGCATGCGGGCCTATCGGATCCGGACTGCCATCCAACCGCACGATGCCGCCCTGGCCAGCGATGAAGGCGCCACTGGTGGTCGCCCCCAACGCGGTGAAGCCGATGCCCTCCACGCGGGCCACCGGCACCAGCACCGAGTCGGGGTTGTAGGCCAGGCCGACGTCGAATTCCGGGCGCATCGGTTGATCGGCCAATTTGACGCCGCTGTCCACGGTGCTTTCTTCGCCAGAGACTTCTTCGATACCGATCTCGGTGATGCCGCCGAACAAGGCCGGCGTCAGTGGGCGGCCTTTTGCTTCGACCACGTGGCCGTCGGTGGGTACTGCCAGGTTGCGGCCGATGGCGCGAATCACGCCGCCCTGCACCAGCACGTCGGTGTTCTGCAGAGTGCCTTGCGCGGTGGCCGTGTGCACGGTGGCGCCGCGAATCAACACCTGCTGCCCGAAGGCCGGCAATGCCAGCGTGGCCATCACCAGCGCCGCGATCGTGCGTAGACGCGGGCGCACAACGGTTGCGCGGCTCATCGTGCCACCTCCTGGCCAAGCATGAAGTCCGACACCGGCTGCAGTGCGCGATTGTGCCGGTCGTAGACCTGCGCGCCGTCGATATACACCTGTTCGGCCAGCGCATACGAACTGAAAGGGTTGCCGTTCCACACCACCACATCGCCCATCTTGCCCGGCTCCAGTGCGCCGGTCTGCTGCCCGATCCCCAGCGCCTTGGCGGCATTGCTGGTGAGCCAGCGGATGGCGCGTTCCGGCGGGATCTCCATGCCACTGCGGCGCGCGTTGGCGATCACCTTGGCGGCTTCCTGGTTGAGCCGCTGGATGCCTTCTTCCGAATCCGAGTGCACGATGGCGCAGCTATTGGCCGGGCGATCGACCAATGCGATGTTTTCCTGGATGCCGTCGAAGGCTTCCATCTTGAAGCCCCACCAGTCGGCCCACAGCGCGCCGCAGACGTTGTCCTGCGCCAGGCGGTCGGCCAGCTTGTACGCCTCCACGCCGTGATGGAAGGCGGCAATGTGGAAGCCGAACTCCTTGGACAGATCCAGCATGGTCGCCATCTCATCGGCGCGGTAGCAGTGGATGTGCACGCGGATATCGCCGTTGATGGCACCGGCCAGTGTGTCGAGCTTGAGATCGCGCTTGCCGCCGGCATCGCCGCTGCTGTCGTTGTCGCCGCCGCGGCTCCACCAATGGCGCTTCTTGGCGGTTTTCTTTTTCGGTGCGTTCTTCTGCAGATACTCGGCCGCGTCGATGAACGCAGCGCGATAGCCGGCCACGTTGCCCATGCGCGTGCCGGGACCACCTTTCTGGCCGTACACGCGTTTGGGGTTTTCGCCACAGGCCATTTTCAGCCCCCATGGTGCACCGGGGAATTTCATGCCCTGGTAGGTGGTGGAGGCGACGTTCTTGAGCGTGACGCCGCGCCCGCCGATCAGATTGGCCGAGCCCGGCAACACCTGCAGCGAGGTGATGCCGCCGGCCAGCGCCGTACCGAAGCCGGGGTCCTGCGGCCAGATCGAGTGCTCGGCCCACACGTTGGGCGTCACCGGTGCGGTCATCTCGTTGCCGTCGCTATGCGCGCTGACGCCCGGGCTGGGATACACGCCCAGATGCGAGTGCACATCGATGATGCCGGGCGTCACCCACTTGCCGGTGCCGTCGATACGGCGCACGTCTGCGGGCGCCTTGAGCGCCTTGCCCACCGCAGCCACCTTGCCATCGCGCAGCAGCACGTCGGCATCGTCCAGCCGCTCGCCGGTGCCGGTGAGCACGGTGGCGTGCTGGATCAGCACCGGAGCGGACGCGAGCGCGCGATAGGTGCTGGGGTAGGGATCTTGCACGAAGCGCGATGCCGCCGACGCAGGCCCGCACAGCACCGCCGCGCCCAGCGCGGCGAACAGGATGGAACGCATGGATTTCCCCGGTAAAACGAAAACGTCAGCCGCCAACCTAGTCGTCGGCGGCGTGCTTGCCAAGTGCTGGAGGTCGAGAGCGGCGGGCTCATCACATGCACCCGTGCATGCTATGCCGAATTCGTCAGGGGGTGTGCCGATGATTGCCAAAACAGAGCGCAACAAGCAGGCCGATGTGGTGTTGGCTTTCTGGGAGCTGGCCGGTGCGGCCCGCTGGTTCACGCACAACGATGCCTTCGATGCCAATTTTCGGCAGCACTTCAGTGAGCAGCATTTCGCCGCCGCACGGGGCGAGTACGCGCAGTGGATGGCGCGCGCCGAAGACGCACTGGCCTTGCTGATCCTGCTGGATCAATTTCCACGCAATGCGTTCCGCGGCAGCGCGCATGCCTATGCCACCGATGGCCTGGCACTGCGGCACGCCAAACAGGCGCTCGCCAGCGGCTTCGATCAACAGGTGTCGGCGCAACTGCGCCTGTTTTTCTATCTGCCCTTCGAGCATGCCGAAGACGCCGATGAGCAGGCGCGCGCGGTGCAGCTGATCACTGCACTGGGCGATGCGCAGACCACCCATTGGGCGTTGGAGCATCAGCGCATCATTGAGCGCTTTGGCCGCTTCCCGCACCGCAATGCGGTGCTGGGACGTGAGACCACCGCAGAAGAGCAGCAGTTTCTGGATGACGGGAGATTTGCCGGTTGAAGACCGGCATCGGCCATCTGCATGCCGATGCTCGAAGTCTGCTGCGCAGCGTGGGTAACCACAGTGTGACCGCCGGGCAGAAGCGGGCATCGCAACGCAGAAGATTTCGCCATGCCCATGCCGCACCAGGCAGTGCGCCAGCAGTCAAGGCGATCAGCAGCCGCCCGGCAATGCTTCCGAACGCCAGCTGGGGCCTTCGCCGAGCAGCAGATAAAACCCGTAACTTTCGTAGCCGCTTTCGGCCAGCACGAAATCGAGCGTGCTGTTGCCGTCGATATCGCCGAATTGCAGCAGATGCGTGCGCAGCGGCAGGTCTTCGCAATCGTCGCAGCCGCTGGCAGCGTGACCCTTGCGGAACTGCCAACGGCTGCCGTCATGCTCGAAGATCGCAAGGACGACGAGCACGCCGGTCGGGTTGTCCGGGTTGCCGGTCTCGATCGGATGGTTGGAGGTCAGGATCGCCACGCGTCGCTGCGGTTGCTGCGTATCGGTGACGATCTGCAGCGCCGCCAGATCCTGCGCGCGATCGGTATTGAACGCGGCCAGCGCCTGCGCCAGGGCTGCCGGCTTGACGCGCTTGCGCAGCTGCGCGGTGTTGTTCACCTGGGCGAACAGCTCGGCCTGTTCGCTGGTGGTGGCGGCGCGGCCGGCAAAGCGCTTGCCGGGATTCACATCCACGGTCGACAGCAGCGGCGAATCGGACAGCGTGGGGTTGCCCTTGATGCGCAGCTTCGCGGTGCCGCCGCACATGCTGTTGTCGTCCACCGTCAGTGCCGCAAGCCGCACGTTGCCCGTGGAAACGCCTGCGTTGAAGACCTGCAAAGGCTGGCCCAGCAGCGCCTTGGGCAGGGTCGATTCCTTGGCGACGTCCTTGCCGAGCCAGAGCGGGATGTATTCCAGCGGATCGTCGGTCGGTTGGTTGTCGTAGGTCTGGACCAATAGCACCGCGCGCGACGGTTCGGCAGCGTGGGTGGCCAACGGCAGCAGCGCGGCCAGGGCGACAGAGAGCAGGCGGGTATGCATTGCAGCGATGTCCTTGTGCAGGTCGATCCATGAAAAAACGGACGCTCAGGGAGCGCCCGTTTCGGTATGCGGTGTGCCGGCCTAGCCTGCTTCTGAGCAAGCTGCGCTCACGCGGTTGTCGCAAGTGCGGCAGTCTGCAGAGGAGCATGACCGGTGAGCGGCAGCCGCGACCGTGCGACTACCGCTGATGTCTTGCTCAGTATTTCGCCACGCCGTTGTCCACCTCGTCCGACCACGCATCGATGCCGCCGGTGACGTTGTAGACGTTGGTGAAGCCCAGGCCACGGAAATGTTCTGCGGCCTGCAGGCTGCGGCCGCCGCGGTGGCACAGGAACGCCAGCGGGGTGTCCTTGGGCAACTGTTCGATGGCGGCGCGCTCGTGCGCATCCAGCGTGCGGAACGGTGCGGCCACCGTGGCCAGCGCGCGCTCGTCGGCCGGGCGCACGTCCACCAGGGTCAGGCTGCCGGCCTTGAGACGGTCGTCGGCGTCGCGCACCGACAGCTCCTGCACCGGCTTGGGCGCATTGGGGTTGTCGATGGCCAGGCCACGGCCGCGGATGTCGTCCACCCAGTCGATGGTGATGCCGTCGGCACGACGCGCGCTGGCCAGGTCGAACTGCACGCGCAGTCCGTTGGATTCAGCCGCAATGGCGTTCGGGTTGGTCGGCGCCAGCTGGAAATTGGGCTGGAAATTGGCATCGATGGCCAGCGTCAGCGAGGCATCCGGCGCATCGGCCAGCGCACCTTTGAGCATCTCGACCGCGGCGGGGGTGATGGTGATCTTGGGCGGGCTGCGGTCGGGCGCCTGCAGGCCGAGCATGCTGCTCAGCTCGCCGCTATCGGCCATCTGCACGATGATGTCGCTGCCGCCGATCAGCTCGCCGTCCACGTACAGCTGCGGGATGGTCGGCCAGTCGCCGTAGGCCTTGATGCCCTCGCGGATTTCCTGGTCGGCCAGCACGTTGACGTGGGCATAGTCGATGCCCAGGCCGTCCAGCACGCCGACCGCCTTGGCCGAAAAACCGCATTGCGGCATGCCGGGCTGGCCTTTCATGAAGAGCACCACGCGGCTGGACTGCAGCAGCGTATCGATACGGGAACGCAGGGCGGGATCGAGAGACATGGCAGCACTTCGGTGGCAGCGTGGAGACCGGGCATTCTACGCCGCATGGCATCATTGGGCATGACCACGCCGGAAACGCTGTATCGCACCCCTTCGCGCCCCTACCGCTGGGTAGGCCTTTTGGCCCTCTCGCAGGTAGCGGTGGCACTGCTGTGGTGGCATCTGGGCTGGGCGTGGGGGCTGCCTGCGCTGCTGCTGTCGCATGCGCTGTTCGTGGTGCCGGTGTTCCTGCCGCGCGCGCGGCTGTACGCGCCGGTGCTGGCGCGGTTATCCGGTCGCGTGCCGCAGGTGTGGCTGACCATCGACGATGGCCCGTCCGACGACACCCCGGCCATCCTCGACCTGCTGGATGCCTACGACGCCAAGGCAACGTTCTTCGTGGTCGGCGCGCGTGCCGAGCAGCGGCCCGAGCTGGTGCGCGACATGGTGCGGCGCGGGCATGGCATCGGCAACCACAGCCACACCCATCCGCAAGCCTGGTTCTGGGCGCTGGGACCGCGCCGGATGGCACAGGAAATCGGCCAGGCGCAGCGCGTGCTGGCGTGCATCACCGGCCAGGCGCCACGGCTGTACCGTTCGGTGGTCGGCATGACCAACCCCTTGGTCGCCTCGCCGCTGCGCGCGCACGGCCTGACCCGGGTGGCCTGGAGCGCGCGCGGTTTCGACGGCGTGCGCTGCGAGCCGGACACCACCATCGCCCGCATCGTGCGCGACCTGCAACCCGGCGCCATCGTGCTGCTGCATGAAGGCGCTACGCACGGCCACAACCTCACCATCCTGCGCGGCGTACTGGAGGCGATGCGCGCGCGCGGCCTGGCGGGGCGGCGACCGCTCTGAGGTCCTGCGCACGGCGTGGCCGATGGCGTGGAAGCGGAGCGTGTGTTGCCGGATCCATCTTCACTGTCGGCAGGCATGCTTCGGTGCGAGGCGACATTTCTTGTTCGCCGGATTGCCCGGAGCTGGCGCTCCTGAGCCCCGGCATCGACCCGCGCATGGATTGACAGCGATTCGACGCGGATCGAACATGCGCCCCCAGCCAGCAAACGGTGCGCGCCTTCCGATGGCGCTGCCGACGCCAGCCTCAATAGCCGTCATCGACGGCCATACTCGCTCTTGAGGCTGACCCCATGTCCCATCGTATCGTCCCTGCGCGCGCGCTGACGCGTGCGGATCTCCGTTCGCCGCAGCTCCCGCTGGCGTACTCCCTGCTGGCGCTGGCGCTGGCCTGCGCATGGCCATTGGCGGCTGCGGCGCAATCGAGCACGCGCGACCCGGTCGATCTGGACCGCCTGCAGATCGAGGCACACCGCGGCGCCGCGACCGAAGGCAGCGACTCCTACACCGCCGATGTGGCGCGCAGTTCGACCAAGCTGGAGCTGTCGCTGCGCGAGACGCCGCAGTCGGTGGTGGTGGTGACCCGCCAGCAGATCGTCGACCGTAACCTGCAATCGCTGCAGGACGTCACCGACACCGTGGCCGGCTTCAACTCGCCGACCTGGGACACCGAGCGCACCTACATCACTGCGCGCGGCTTCGAAGTGGACTACTACCGCATCGACGGCATTCCCACCGACTACACCGGCGACGTGCAGCAGAACATGGCGATCTACGACCGGGTGGAAATCATCCGCGGCGCCAACGGCCTGACCACCGGCGCGGGCAGTCCGGCCGCGTCGATCGACCTGGTGCGCAAGCATGCCGACAGCGATGTGTTCACCGGTCGGGTCGATCTGTCGGCAGGGCGTTGGGACCGCTATCGCGGCACCGTCGACCTGCAATCGCCCTTGAACGCCGCCGGCAACGTGCGTGGACGGGTGGTTGCCAGTGACGAGGACAAACAGTCGTTCCGCGATTACTACAGCAAGCAATCGTCGCTGTTCTACGGCATCGTCGATGCGGATTTCAGCGATGCCACCCGCGGCTACATCGGCGTCAACAAGCAGCGCAACGACGGCCGCGGCACCACCTGGGGCGGCGTGCCGGCGTATTTCAGCGACGGCAGCCGCACCGATTTTGCGCGCTCGGATTCGTTCACGCCGCGCTGGGCGCGCGGCGTGGCCGACACCACCAATGCGTTTGCCGGCCTGACCCATCGCTTCGACAACGGTGCGCAGCTGCACGTGGAATATTCGCATCAGCGGTTCGAAGCCGATTGGAAGTCGGTGCTGTTCGGCTACTTCGATTACCCGGACCGCGAGACCGGCCTGGGCCTTTCCAACACTTTTGGCGGGCGCCATCCCGCAATCACTGCGCAAAACAGCCTGGATGCCTACCTCAGCTTGCCGTTGACCTGGTGGGGCCGCAATCACGAACTGGTCGCCGGTGCCACCTGGATGAACCGCAACGTGCGCAGCTGGTCCAACGGGCCGCAGCCGCCGCAGGTGCTGACGGCCGAAAGCGTCTACGCCTGGACCGGCAGCATGGCGCAGCCGCAATGGACGCCGCTGGTGAAGGGCGAAGAACGCGACGTGCGCCAGGTGGCCGCCTACGCTGCCGGCCGCTTCAGCCTGACCGACGCGCTCACGGCCATCGTCGGCGCACGCGTCACCGACTGGAAGAACACCGATCAGCTGGTGCCGGCCAACACCTACGAGCGCCGTGGTCGCACCACGCCGTACGCCGGCCTGATCCTGGACGTGGACGATCACCATTCGCTCTACGCCAGCTACACCGGCATCTTCAAGCCGCAAAACAATCGCGACCGCAGCGGGCGCTATCTGGCACCGCTGGAAGGCAACAGCTACGAGGTCGGTGCCAAGGGCGAATACCTCGGCGGCCAGCTCAACGCGGCGCTGGCGTTGTTCCGTATCGAGCAGGACAACCTGGCGGTCAACGACCCCGGACAACTCGTGCCCGGCACCACCAATCAGGCCTTCCTGGCCGCGAAGGGCACGGTCAGCCAGGGGGTGGAATTCCAGCTCGATGGGCAGCTTTCCGAGCAGTGGCGGATCGCGTTCGGCTTTGCCCAGTTCGATGCCAACGATGCCAGCGGCGTCGACGTCAATCCGACCAGCCCGCGTCGCGAGGCTACCCTGTTCGCCAGTTGGCAGACCGGCCCATGGCGCGTGGGCGGTGGCCTGAGCTGGCAGTCGGCCATCCACGAATTGATGTCCGGGCCACTGGGCAGCACGCAGCGGCTGACTCAGGACAGCGTGGTGTTGGCCAACGCCATGGCACGCTACGACATCAACCAGGCATGGTCGGCGCAGCTCAACGTGCGCAACCTGTTCGACCGCAAGTACTACGCCAACATCGTCTATCAAAGCCAGTTGATCTACGGCGACCCGCGCGATGTGGAGCTGACGCTGTCCTGGAAGTTCTGACCTTGTTCCAGACGACAAGCGTTGGCGGTATTCATGCCGCTACCGAGCCTCCACCGACGGACTTACGGCGTGTCCCGCTAGCGGTGAGGGCGCCGCGCACTTGGCAAACCAGGCCTTTGCCTGCATCCAAACGGCGCGGCGACTCGATCACTTGGTTGTCCCGAAGTGATTGGTCATCGCGGAGGGGTCAGTTGTAGAGCGGATGATCTGCGACCTGGCTGCACGGCCCGCCCGCCCACCATCGCAGGACACGCCGCAAGTACGTCCGTGTAGGCTCTTACGCGGCATCCATGCCGCGTAAGGTCCCGCGACGGTGGGCGGACAAGGACCAGTCGAGAGCGTCGGTATGCATGGCAAGAGCAGGAACGGCGGCCGGCGGGTCAGATGCAGCGGTGGTTGCATGGACCTTGTGCGATCTGGACGACGTGGTCTAATTTCCGAACAACACGTTCCGTCGAAGGCGGGCAGCAAGTTGATTGGGTTTGCCCCTATCGCTAAATAGCCATGCACCCATGCATGCAAGCGACCAAGCCGCTGCGTTAAGGAAGGTCTGAATAACGAGGCCTGAGAGTGCGGGATGTCGCGTCGTTCCGAAGAGTGGCGTTTGAATCTTTGGAATTTCGCCATTTCTGGCGCTTTCCGTGGGAATTTCCTGGTTTACAGGCGCACGCTCCCCATAGCCGGCAGCAACTGCTTTCGCTTCATCCACAGATTGGAGAGCGCAAACAAGGTCAGCACGTGTGCGGTGTTTTTGGCCAGGCCG
>NZ_VZPL01000027.1 GCF_008801575.1 Xanthomonas cissicola
TAGTTTTGCTTGGCTGGAGAAGAACCGAAGGCTATGGAAGAACTGCGAGCGCAAACTCAACACCAGCCTGCAGTTCATCCATTTGGCCTTCTTGGCGCTATTACTCAGAAGATCGTGAACAGGTTCTTAGAGCGGCTGACAAAACGTAGCGAGAGCCGTCAGGTGGGCGCGGACGGCGCGCTCAGAACCGCAGTGTACGAGTGGTACATGCCGATTCCGAGCACCGGCCGCACCCGCCTGGCGGCTGCGCAGTCGTTTTGTTAGCTGCTCTTCGCGTGACGTTGCCGCGATGGGGGATACTAGACGACACCGGCAGCACATACGCCGTGCGCCGCGCATCTGGATGTCGTACCCGCATGCCTGACAGCTTTCTCTTCTACGACCTGGAAACCTTCGGCCAGGATCCACGCCGCACCCGCATTGCACAGTTCGCTGCAGTGCGCACCGACGCGCAACTGCGCGTGATCGAAGAGCCCATCAGCTTTTTCGTGCAGCCGGCCGACGATCTGCTGCCCTCGCCCTACGCCACCATGGTGACCGGCATTACCCCGCAGCACGCGCTGCGCGAGGGCGTCACCGAGGCGGAGGCGTTCGCACGCATCGCCGAACAGATGGGCCGACCGCAGACCTGCACGCTGGGCTACAACTCGATCCGCTTCGACGACGAATTCATCCGCTGCGGCCTGTTCCGCAATTTCTACGACCCGTACGAGCGCGAGTGGCGTGGCGGCAATTCCCGCTGGGATTTGCTGGATGTGCTGCGACTGGTACACGCGCTGCGCCCGCACGGCATCGTCTGGCCACAGCGCGAAGATGGCGCCACCTCGTTCAAGCTGGAGCACCTGGCCGATGCCAACGATGTGCGCGAAGGCGATGCGCACGAAGCCTTGTCGGACGTGTACGCCACCATCGGCATGGCGCGCAAATTTCAGCAGCACCAGCCGAAGTTGTGGGACTACGCGTTGCGCCTGCGCGACAAGCGCTTTGCGGCCACCTTGCTGGATGTCATTGCGATGCAACCGGTGCTGCATGTTTCGCAGCGTTACCCTGCCTCGCGCCTTTGCGCTGCGGCGGTACTGCCGCTGACGCGCCACCCGCGCATCGACAGCCGCGTGATCGTATTCGATCTGGAGGGCGACCCGGAGGTGCTGTTGCGGCTCAGCCCCGACGATATTGCAGACCGCCTGTATATCCGCGCCGCGGATTTGCCGGAAGGCGAACAGCGTATCCCGCTAAAGGAAGTGCATCTGAACAAGTCGCCCGCGCTGGTAGCCTGGCAGCATCTGCGCGCTGCGGATTTCGAGCGCCTGGGTGTGGATCACGACGCGGTAGTGGCCAAGGCGGCACGGTTGCGCGCATTGGGCCCTGAACTTGCCGAGAAGGTGCGCCAGGTCTACGGCAGCGAACGCGCCGCGGCCGCGGTGGTCAACGATGCCGACGCCTCGCTCTACGATGGCTTTCTGGCCGAAGGCGACAAACGCCTGCTTGCGCAGGTCCGCGCCAGCGCGCCGGACGAACTGGGCGCGCTGGAAGCGCGCTTTCGCGATCCGCGCCTGATCGAGCTGCTGTTTCGCTACCGCGCGCGCAACTGGCCGCAGACACTCTCGTTCGAGGAACAGGAGCGCTGGAACGTGTATCGCCGCCAGCGCCTGCTCCAAGACCGCGACCTGGGCGAAGTCACCCTGGAGCAATACCACGCGCAGATCGCTGATTTACGGGGTGCTCACCCCGACGATGCTACCAAGCAAGCCCTACTCGACCAGCTCGCCGCCTGGGGTTCGGACCTCCAACGCACGCTATGACCACCTACTTTTCCGACGCCAGCTTCAAGTTCCTGCGCGCCCTGGCCCGCCACAACGACAAGACCTGGTTCAACGACCATCGGCATCAGTATGAAGCGCATGTGCGCCAGCCGTTCCTGCAGCTGATCACCGATCTGCAGCCTGCACTGGCTCAGGTCAGCGAGCACTATCGCGCCGATCCCAAGACCCAGGGCGGCTCGCTGTTCCGCATCTATCGCGATGCGCGGTTTTCCAACGACAAGTCGCCGTACAAGAACTGGCAAGGCGCGCGCCTGTTCCATGAGCGCCGCCGCCAGATGCCGGCGCCATCGTTCTATCTCCATCTGCAGCCCGGCGAAAGTTTTGTCGGCGCCGGCCTGTGGCATCCGGAGCCGGACACGCAACGCAAGCTGCGCCAGTTCATTTTCGACAACCCCGGCAGCTGGAAGGCCGCTGCGCATAACCCGAAATTGCTGCGCAAATTCAGCCTGGACGACAGCGAAAAACTGGTGCGGGCACCGCGCGGCTTCCCCAACGATTTTGAGTTCATCGACGATCTCAAGCACCGCAACTGGGCGTATCTGCGTCACCTGGACGACAGCATCATGACCGGGCCGCGACTGCGCCAGACCATCGAGGCGGACCTGGTGATCCTGGCGCCGTTCGTCGATTACCTGTGCGCGGCCTTGGACCTGGAATTTTGATGACACAGGATCTACCGCTAGGCCAGCAGCGCCGGACGCTGGGCCGCACCAGGCTATTGGTCTCGCCGATCGGTTAGGGATGTTCCGGCTCTTGGGGCCACCGGCGCTTCGACGAAGGCGCCGCCGCACGGGTGGTCGAGCACGCGCTGGCGCAGGGCGTGAACCTGCTCGATACCGGCCACCACTACTCCGCCTTCCATGTGCGCAACCGCGCCTGCGACGGATCCTGCGCCCCCTGCTGGCGCAGCGTTCGCGGGATTCGCTTGTCGTGTCCAGCAAGGGCGGTACGTTGACCGGCCAGGCCGGTGCCAGTGGTGCGCAACAGCGTGACTTCTCTGTCGCAGCGATCACGGCCAGTTGCCAAGCATCGCTGCGCAATCTTGGCTTGGACTATCTCGACATCTACCAGCCACATGGCGCCAGCGAGCACGACATCAACGACGACCTGCTGCTGGCTGTGCAGCGCCTGCGCGAACGCGGCCTGATCCGCCACACCGGCATCAATACGCATTCGGCATCGACCCTGCGCTGGATGATCGCCAATCCTGACGTCTTCGATGGGGTGCTACTGGACTACAACGCGCTGCAGTCGGCGATGGCCTCGGCTCCCCCAGTCACTGATCTTCACCTGTCGCGGCCGCGATTGCGGCAGTCTGGCGGCATGAAAAAAGCCATCGGCGTCCTCATCGCTTTCCTGCTGACCGTCACTGCGTGGTGGTTCGGCGGGCCTTACATGACCATGCATGGCCTGTCCAAGGCCATCGAGCAACGCGACACCGCTGCACTGGGACGTTATGTCGACTTCCCGCGTGTGCGCAGCAGCCTGCGCGCCCAGCTCAACGATTATCTGGTGCGGCAAGCCGGTCCAGACCTCGCCGCCAGTCCGTGGGGCACGTTGCTGTATGGCCTGGGGAACCAACTCGGTGGTGCAGCGGTGGATACGCTGGTGACGCCGATCGGCATCGGTGCACTGTTGCAGGGGCATGTGCTGTGGAAGCGCGGCCGCAATGAACTGCAGGGCGGCGATCCCTTCGGCCCCACCGAGCCAGCACGACCGCTGAAAAACGCCAAACACCGCTTCGAGGCACTGGACCGCTTCGTGATCGACGTCGAACGCGCCCCCGGCGAACCACCACTGAAGGTGGTGCTGGAACCACAGGGGTTGCGCTGGAAGGTGGTGGACCTCCAGTTGGAGATGTCGCCGGCGTCATGATGCCGGTTGAGCGACGTAGCCGCCTTCGCCTTACCCTTCGTTGGCCACGCCGTGCGGCACATGGCCGGCGGCCACATGCTGATGCTGGCGGGCACTGTCGATGTTGTGCTGCGAGTCGTCGAAGAAGATATCCGCACCAAACGCCTGAAGGAACGGGCCCTTGTGACGCCCGCCAAGGAACAGCGCCTCGTCCAGACGCACGCCCCACTCGCGCAACGTGCGGATCACCCGCTCATGCGCCGGGGCCGAGCGCGCGGTGACCAGCGCCGTGCGGATCGGCGAGGCCTGGCCGGGCGGAAAGGCCGCCTGCAAGGTATGCAGCGCCGAAAGGAAATTACGGAACGGCCCCACCGACAACGGCTCGCGCGCGCGTTCGCGCTCGTGACGACCGAAGGCCTCCACGCCCTGCTCGCGCGAGATACGTTCGCTCTCGTCGCCGAAGATCACCGCATCGCCATCGAAGGCGATCCGCAGCTGCGTTGACAGCCGGCTTTCGTCGTTGTCCACGATTGCCGCGGCGGCCTCGGCGCGTTCGCCCAGTGCGCGCGGCATGATGGTCGCCGCCGCGATGCCATGGCTCAGCGCACGGCGCACCGATTCCGGATTGGCCGACAGGAACAGATCGGTCCCGAATGGCTTGACGTAGGGCCAGGTCGGCTCGCCCGAGGTGAAGGTGGCACGCACGATGCCCAGGTTGTAATGCTGGATCGAGTTGAAGATGCGCAGACCGGTATCGGCGGAATTGCGTGACAGCAGGATGACTTCCACCCGCGGCGCGTCCTCGGGCACATCGTGATTGAGCGCCAGCAGCTTGCGCACCACCGGGAACGCAACGCCAGGTTGCAGGATGTCGTCCTCATGCTCGCGCTGGAACGCCGAATACGCCTCCACTCCGTCGGCCTCGAACAGCGCATGGCCTTCTTCGAGATCGAACAGGGCGCGCGAGGTCACCGCGACGGTCAGGAGCCTGGGGGAGTTATCGGTCATTGGGGCGGGGATTCGGGATTCGGGGTTGGTTTAAAGCAGGAACTGGAGGTCGGGATTTGATCGCCCCTCCGCGCAGCATCGTAGCGCGTGCGCGCGATTCTAAAGACGACGTGGCACGCTGCTGCCGTTGCCAATCCCGAATCTCGAATCCCAGATCCCCGCCTTTCACACCGCAAACTGCTCGCTGAAGATGCGCTCTTCGAGATTGTGTTCGGGATCGAACAACAACGTGACCTGGCGCTGCGCGGATTCGCGGATGGTCACTTCGACCACGTCGCGAATTTCGTGCGAGTCGGCGGTGACGCTGACCGGGCGCTTGTACGGGTCGAGCACGCGAAAGCGCACTTCGGTATCTGCCTTGAGGATGGCGCCGCGCCAGCGTCGCGGACGATACGGTGCGATCGGCGTCAGCGCCAACGTATGCGAGCCCAGCGGCAGGATCGGCCCGTGCGCGGAATAGTTGTACGCCGTGCTGCCGGCCGGCGTGGCCACCATCACGCCATCGCCGATCAGCTCGGCGATGCGGGTCTGGCCGTTGAGATCAATGCTGAGATGCGCGGCCTGCCGGGTCTGCCGCAACAGCGAGACCTCGTTGTAGGCCAGCGAGCCGGCACTGGCCCCGGACTCGGTCTGCACCTGCATTTCCAGCGGCCGCAGATACGCCGGCTCGGCGCGCTGCAGGCGCTCGAGCAGGTCGTCCTCGTTGTCGCGGTACTGGTTCATCAAAAAGCCGACCGAGCCCAGCTTCATGCCGAACACCGGCTTGTCGGAGGCGCCATGCCGGTGCAGCGTTTGCAGCATGAACCCATCGCCGCCCAGCGCACAGACGATGTCGGCGCTGTCCAGCGCATGGTCGCCATAGCGCTGCGTGAGGCGCGCGCGCGCAGCAACCGCCGGCTCGGCGGGGCTGGCAAGAAAAGCGATGCGGGGTGGTGCG
Source organism: Xanthomonas cissicola (assembly GCF_008801575.1). Lineage (GTDB taxonomy): Bacteria > Pseudomonadota > Gammaproteobacteria > Xanthomonadales > Xanthomonadaceae > Xanthomonas > Xanthomonas cissicola. Next base: position 5,623 of record NZ_VZPL01000027.1, read on the forward strand.
GTCATCGTTGACTCCAGAGCATGCGAATCAGCATACCGCAGCCCCGTGCTGGGCTTGTTGTGGGTCCGTTGCGATCATGTCCCACCCTCACCCACCTGCACGGCAGCAGTTGCGTCGTCGCAAGCACCGCTCCCGCGCCTGCACGCATGGCATCCTGGCAACTGCGTCTGCTGGCGCCTGCGGGCCATGCCGGCCCGCCGACGGACGCAACCGACCCGAGCTCAGGCCGTCAACCGCCAGGCGCGATGGATGCGCGCATGCCGCTCGAAATCCGGGTCGATGGTGCGGGGGCTGATTTCTTCGCACTGCGCGAACTCCGCCACCCCTTCCTCGTCCAGCTTGAAGCGACGGAAGTTATTGGAGAAATACAACACCCCCCCCGGCGCCAACCGTGCCACGGCCGCGCGCAACAGACGCACGTGCTCGCGCTGGATATCGAAATCTTCCGCGCGCGCAGAATTGGAGAAGGTCGGTGGGTCGCAGAAGATCACATCGAAGTGCGCACGCTCGGCTTCCAGCCAGGCCAACGCATCGGCCTGCACCAGTTTGTGCTTGCTGCCGGCCAGCCCGTTCAACGCAAGATTATCGGCGCACCACTGCAGGTACGTTGCAGACAGATCCACGCTGGTGGTGGAGGCCGCACCGGCCACCGCCGCTTCCACGCTGGCCACACCGGTGTAGCAGAACAGGTTGAGGAAACGGCGCCCCCTGCACTGCTGCGCCATGGTGCCGCGCAGCGGGCGATGGTCCAGGAACAGCCCGGTATCCAGATAATCGAACAGGTTCACGCGCAGCAACGCGCCGTGTTCGCGCACGTGGACGATTTCGTTGCGTTGCTCGAAGCGGCCGTACTTGCTGCCGCCCTTGCCGCGTTCGCGCGACTTGAGCGCCACGCGCTCGGCCGGTACCTCGAAGACCTCGCGTGCGGCGGCCAGCAATTCGTTGAGGCGACGACGCACATCGGCCTCGGGAATCGTCGCCGGCGCTGCGTATTCCTGCACATGCAGGAAGATGCGCCGGTCGCCATCGGCCTGCTGGTACACGTCGATGGCGGCGGAATATTCCGGCAGGTCGGCGTCGTAGGCGCGGAAACATTCGATGCCTTCGCGTGCGCGCCACTTCTTGAATTTCTGCAGATTCTTGCGCAGCCGGTTGGCCACCATCTGCGCGCCCTCGCTGAGCGCGGTTGGTGCCGCCAGCGGGGTACGCCGCGGCACTGCAATCGGGTCGCAGACGATCAACGCGCATTCAATCGCGCCGTTGAACAGCTGGTATTTCTTGCCCGCGCGCAGGCCGGTGGCATACGCCAGCTCGGCATTGCCGCACAGCAGGCTGGCACGCCACTGCGGCGCGACGCGCTGCAAGGTGTCGCCCAGGCGGCGATACAGCGCCGCATCGGCGGCCAGGCGCTCGTCGTAGGGCGGGTTGCACACCACCACGCCGGTGGCCTGCGGCGGGGTCTGCAATTCACCGACCTCGCGCACGCCGAACCAGATCGCCTCGGCCACGCCGGCCACTTGCGCATTCTCTTTCGCAGCGCGGATGGCGTGCGGGTCCATATCGCTGCCATGGATCACCTGCTTGAGCGCAGCGCGGCCGACCCTATCGCGTTCGCGCGCCTCACCGACCAGCTGCTGCCAGCGGTCGCGGTCGAAACCGCGCCAGCGGCTGGGCACATCGCTGCCGTAGCGCTGCAGACCGGGCGCGACGTCGGCGGCCATCAGCGCGCCTTCGATCAGCAGCGTGCCGCTGCCGCACATCGGGTCGAGTAGACCGCCGCCATCGGCATAGGCGCGCGGCCAGCCGCCGCGCATCAGTACCGCTGCGGCCAGATTTTCCTTCAACGGCGCCTCGTTCTGCGCCATGCGCCAGCCGCGACGATGCAGCGGGCCGCCGCCCAGGTCCACCGAAATGGTGGCGCGGCCCTTGCGCAGCGACAGGTTCAGGCGCAGGTCCGGGTTTTCCACGTCCACCGACGGGCGCTCCAGCCCCTGCCGGCGCATGGTGTCGACCACCGCGTCCTTGATGCGCTGCGCCGCGTAGCGGGCGTGGGTGATGGCGGTCCCGGACACATGCGCGTCCACCGACAGCGTATGCCCCACCGACAGATGCGCGTCCCATGGCAGTTCGGCCACGCCGGCGTACAGCGCGTCTTCGTCCGGGCAATCGAACTCGGTCAGCGGCCACAGCACGCGGCTGGCCAGGCGCGACCACAGCACGGCGCGCTGCGCATCGCGCAGTTCGCCTTCGACGTTGACGCCGGAAATAGTGGCAGTGGCCTTGCTGGCACCGAACGCAAGCAGCTCGTCGGCAAGCAGGTATTCCAGGCCCTTGGCGCAGGATGCGAAGAATTTCACGTAGGCAGGTATCGATAAAGACGCTGGCCGCGGCGGCGAGCGTGAAAGCAGGACGGCGGGCCGGCTCCCTGGTGGGCAATGCCGCGGCCGCCGTGGACGGGCCGCAAATGGTCGGCCATCGCGACCGGCATTACCAGCCCGGCGCCAGCGTCGCACACTGCACGGTTCACCACGGCGCCAGCCGCCACTGCGCCTGCGCGGTGTCCAGGCGCTGCTGCAGACCCAACCGTTGCAAGAAGGCCGCATCATGCGAGGCGACGATCAGCGCCCCCTGGTGGTCGTGCAGCAGCGCCTCGATCGCTTCCACCGAGGCCAGATCCAGGTGGTTGGTGGGCTCGTCCAGCAACAGCAGGTGCGCCGGCCGCGCCCGGTACAGCGCGCAGACCAGCGCAGCCTTGAGCCGCTGGCCGCCGCTGAGCTGGCCGCAGGGCAGGTCGGCACGCGTCTGGTCCAGCCCCAGCAGCGCCAGGCGCAGCCGCTGCACGTGGGCTGGCGCACCCGGGTTTGCCTCCTGCAGTTGCGCAGCGGCCGAGCGCGCCGGGTCCAGCAGCCCCAGGTCCTGATCCAGATACGCCACCGGCACGTGCACCTGGCAATGCCCTGCGCTTGGCTGCAGGCGCCCAGCCAGCAATTGGAGCAAGGCGGACTTGCCGCTGCCGTTCGGACCAACCAGACCAATCCGCGACCGCCCCTGCAGCAGCAGGTCCACGCGTCGCCCGCCCAGCCGCGCGTCCGCCACTTCCACCTGCCGCCGCGTCGCCAGCCGCCGCGGCGTGTTGGCAGGCAAGGTCGGCGCCAACGCAGCGATCGCCGGATCGACTTCCACCTGCGCTGCAGCCTGCACCACCGCTTCGCTCAGCCGCGCCTGCTCGGCCTGACGTTGCTGTTGCAGTCGGCCTGCGCTGACTTGGCTGCGCTGCTTCTGCCCGCCAAGCAGGATCGCGGCCTGATTGGCCTGCCCCGCAGCACGCGCGCCGCGTGCCTGGCGGTGCTGTTGACGCTGCAGCTGCTCGCGCAACACCTGCTCGCCGCGTGCGCGTGCATGTTTGCGCTGGGCCAGCAGATCGCTGGCGGCCCGCTGCTCGCTGGCGCGCTGCTGCGCATAGAATCCGTAATTTCCGCCGTAGCTGCGCAGCCCGTGCGCGGACAAGTCCAGGATGCGCTGCATCGCCTCGAGCACGCCGCGGTCGTGGCTGATCACCAGCAAGCCGCCGCTCCAGGCCAGCAATCGATCCATCAGCCGCTGGCGTTGCGGACCATCCAGGTGATTGCTGGGCTCGTCCAGAATCAGAACATCCGGCTGGCTCACAAACGCACCGGCAAGCGCCACGCGCATCGCTTCGCCGCCGCTCAGTTGCGCGGCCGGTGCATGCGGATCGCGTCCACCCAGGCCTTGCCGTTCCAGTTCGGCAGCAAATTGCGCATGGGCCGTCCAGCGCTCCCCAACGCGTTCGAAATCGGCCGGCGCAGCACTGCCAGCGGCAATGCGGTCCAACGCATCCAGCAGCGGCGCGACACCAGCCAGGTCGGCAATGCGCTGCCCCGTCGCCACGCTCACCCGTTGCGGCAGGTAGTGCACGCTGCCACTGCGCACGCACCGCCCGGCACTGGGGAGCAGCTCACCGGCCAGCAGGCGCGCAAGTACGCTCTTGCCCACGCCATTGCGCCCGACCAGGCCGGTAGCGCGTTGGTCGATATGGATGTTCAGATCGGAAAACAGTGGGCTGCCATCGGGCAGCACATACGCAACGCGTTCCAGCGTCAGCGACGGACAGGGCATACCGGTCTCCATTGCATGCCAGCACACGCGCCGATCCAACCGGACCAGCAGCGGGTAAGGCCGTCATCTCGACGGCGGCATCAATGGCGCATCGGACCAATCCCAAAAAGGTCAAGTGTGCCCAGTCTAACCCGCCGCACCGGCTGCGACACCGGCGCAACAGGCCGGGCGAACGCAGCTCGCGCTCAACCCAGCCCGAACGCCGGGTGGTAAGACACATCGGCCAGCGGCAGCAGCCGGTCGCCGAATGCCAGGGCTTGCAGTTCCGATGCAGGCACCTCGGGCAACACCAAGCCAGGTTCGACCGCGAAACCCAGGCGCCGGAAAAACGCCGGCTCGCCCAGCGCCAGGCAGCCTGCGGCGCCGCGCTCGCGCAACGTGGCGAGCGCTGCCTGCACCAACCGCGCGCCCAGACCTTGCCGTTGGTGGCCGGGCCCCACGGCCAGCGGGCCAAGCGCGAACCAGCCGGGCGAATCGTCGGACAGCGCCACCGGCGAGACGGCCAGATGCCCGACCACATAGCCGTCGTGGCCGGCCACCAACGACAACGCCAGTGCGCCGTCCTGACGCAATCCTGCAATCACCTGGTGCTCGTCATGCCGGCTGCGTTCGGCGCGCATGAAGGCCACCATGGTCAGCAGTTCGATGGCGGCGACGTCGCCTTCGGTGGCTTCGCGGATCAACACGTTCATCGGTGGCACCACACGCAGCCGTGGCTGGGAACAGTCCGCATCACAGGCTCTGCAATAACTCTGCGAATGCGCGTGCCGACGCGTCGACGTGCAAGGCAAGGCGATGGTCGTCGTCGACCAGCAGCAGGCGCGCATGCCGGGCCTGCGCCCAGGCGATCACGTCGGCAGCCGGAATCAGTTCGTCGCGCCAGGCATGCACGATCGAGATCGGCACCGGTGCGGCGTCCAGCGCCGGCATCGGGCCCATCTTGGTCGGCGGCACCATCAGAAACAGGCCGCGGGTGGGCACCTGCAACGACACCATCCCGGCGATATACGAGCCCAGGCTGGAGCCGACCAGCACCACCGGCCCCTTCTCGGCCGCCGCCTGCGCGATTTCCAGCAGGCGCTGCAGCCGGCCTCGCACGTCGCCCAGCGTACTCACCTCGCGGCGTGCATCCAGGTCGGTGTAATCCGGGCGTTCGTGGGTCCAGCCCAACTGCTCGGCCACGTTGGCCAGCGCGGTGACTTTCAAGGCGTCCGGGCCGCTTTCGAAGCCGTGCGAGAGGATGCAATGGCCGCGACTCATAGCGCCTGCACCGTATCGCCGATGCGCAGCACGCCGCCGCGCAGGACGCGTGCGCACAGCCCACCGTGGCCGCGCATGGCGTTGTAGCCGCCTGCGCCCAGGGCATCTTCCATGCGCGAACACGGGTCGCACGGGTCGGTGCCTTCCAGTTCAATTTCACCGATCCGGAATCGCCGCCCTTTCAACGCGACCAACGGAATGCCGGACACCACCAGATTGCGCCGTAGCGTCGTCGGCGCGATGGTCGCGTGTCCTGACAACGCCGCGATCACCGGCAGATGCTCGGCCTGGATCAGGGTCACGCCACGCTTGCCGCTGCCGCCCTTGTAGCGGTCTCCCACAAGGCCAATACCGGTGGTGACCTGCGCCGCGTCCACCTCCAGCATCGCCACGTCGCGCGCCGGACGCACGCCGATCCAGGTGACCTGACCGGTCTGCGGCAGCGTCGCCATCAATTTGCCCAGGGGGCTGTCGGGATTCAAAGCCATCGGACAATGCTAGCATCCGCTCCATGTCCGATGCCGTCTTGCCGTCGCCGCCAATCACCTACGCGCCGTTATCCTACGAATCGCGGTTGGCCAGGCGCGCGCTCACCCAGATCGACATGGTGGTCATCCATTGCACCGAATTGCCGGACATGGCGATGGCGCGCGAATACGGCGAACGCGTGCTTTATGACAGCGGCACCGGGAACAGCGGGCATTACTACCTCGATCGCAGCGGCAGCATCCAGCAATACGTCGCCCTGGAGCGCGTTGCGCATCATGTGCGCGGGCACAACCCGCATACGCTGGGCATCGAACTGGTCAACCGCGGCCGTTATCCACACTGGCTGGATTCGCGGTATCAGGAGATGACCGAACCGTATCCCGAAGCACAGATCGCGGCGCTGATCACCTTGTTGCAATGGCTCCAGCAGCAGTTGCCGTCGGTGCGGCGCATCGCCGGCCATCAGGCCCTGGATACCACCCAGGAAGCGGCCAGCGACGACCCGTCGCGCAAGATTCAACGCAAGCTCGACCCCGGACCGTTGTTTCCGTGGTCACGTATCGAAGCGGCGGTGAGCTGGTCGCACACGCCACGTTAGGAGGCAGTTGTAGAAACCGGACGACGCCTGCATCCGACAGGTGTTTGCCGGTCCATCTGGAGCGGCCACAAAAAGATGCTGCCCAACCACCGCACCGGCGTGACGGGCGCGGAATCGGCGGCTACCCGCCAACACTCCGGCTCATGCACGTCTGCCGCCGCCGGTGGGCGACTCGCTGCGTTACGTCGGTCATGCCCGGTAGCGCCCGACGGCGCCGACATCGACGAGAAGCGGTTCAACATGCGCGCCAATCTTGCCGTCGAAAGACAGCGTCGCCTGCAGAACACGCACGTGATAGCTCTCGGATGCTTTGATGACCCGAAAAACATCTTCCTTCGCGCACCGTCAACCCGTTGCAGCACGCTCAACGTTCGGTCGCACGGTAGGTCTTCTCGCCGGCATTGACTGCCACGTCCAACCGGTTTTCAGGCGGCGCGATGGGGCAGACCACATGGGGCGTCAGCGCGCATGGCGGATTTTCGGCCAGATTGAAATCGAGGACCACCTGACCATCGCGGGGCAACGCGGCAAACAGATAACGCGCGCCGCCATAACTTTCCTTGCCGCTGGTGCGGTCGGCGAACAGGAAGAACAGGCCCTTGCCATCTTCCTGCAGCAGCGGCCGCAAGCGGTATTGGCGGCCATCGCGCGAGAACACCGCTTCTCCCGGCACCTGCACGGTGAGCGGCGTGCCGATCGACGTCAGCAAGGTCGTCGTGCGCGGCGTTGGATAGGGTTGCCACTGCGCCTGGATGCGCCACTGCGGATCGGTCGGGAAATAGTCCAGCCCGTCGAACTGCGTCAGCGCCGGCGCTGCCGGGTCGCGGAAGCGCCAGCCGTACAAGGCGCCGGTCTGCACCAGATAGAACTGCCGGCCACCCACGTCCAGCCGGTCGCCGCGCTGCCCTGCCCGCTCCGGTTCCAGGCGCACCTCATCGACGCGCTGCCCATCGAGCGCCACCGACGCGGCGGCATCTGCGCGAAAGCGCACCTGCCCTGCAGCATCCAACGTCAGTTGCCCCAGCTGCGCAGGGCCGGCAGGCAGGACGATATCGCTATGCGGGTCGCTGCCCACACGGTACTGGCCGGCGCGCACGCGCCCCGAACCGGTATAGCTCAACCACCCGTCGGGCGCACGCAGCTGCCTCAGCCGCTCCGCACGCGCTTGTTCCAGCGCGACCTGGTACACATCGTGCTGCGCCGCATTTCGATGACCGGCAGCAGGCCTATCGCTGACATCGGCGGACGACTCCGCCGAACAGGCAGCCAACGTCCACACCGCGACGCACAGCGCGCCAACCCGTAACTGCAACCGCATGGCTCACCCAGCACTGCAAGAAACTGCGCTCCGCGCAGCGAACCCGCGTCCCCACAGGTCACCGTTCCTGCCGCCATTGTGCCTGCAATCAGGCGCCGGTCGCGACCGGCCGCGAGGCGTCTTGCAGCCAACCGCTCCAGGAACCGGCGTAGACGCGCGCTCCTGATAACCCGGCCACTTCCAATGCCAGCAACAGATGGCATGCCGTGACACCCGACCCGCACATCACCACCGCCTGCTCGGGCCGGTACGCACCCAGCAACGCGGACAACTGGGCGCGCAGTTCGGCAGCTGGTTTGAAGCGACCATCACGCAGGTTCAGCCCCAACGGACGATTCACCGCACCCGGCACATGCCCGGCCACCGGATCGATCGGCTCGACTTCGCCACGGAAACGCTCGCCTGCCCGCGCGTCCAGCAACCAGCCCGGCGCCTGCTGCAGTCGCTGCACGATCTGCTCGGCATCCACGACCTCGGCGGTATCGAAACTGCCGGGATACGCTGCGCCATCACCCACTGCAGGCGACTCGGTGCTTTCCGCAAACCCGGCAGCACGCCAAGCGGCCAAGCCGCCGTCCAGCACCGCCACCCGGCCATGCCCCATCAGTCGCAACATCCACCACGCGCGCGCAGCCGCCATGCTGCCATCGGCCGCGTCGTAGACAACGACCTGGGTGTGCGGATCGATGCCCCATTCGCCCAGACGTTTGGCGAATGCCGCGCTGTGCGGCAACGGGTGCCGCCCCTGCGCCGGCCGCGAAAGATCTGCAAGGTCTTGGTCGAGATCGGCGTAGTGCGCGCCGGGCAGATGCCCCTGCGCGTACGCCTTGCGCGCTGCGTGCGGGTCTGGCGCGGTCGGTGGGGCGGCACGCGCATCCAGCAGACGCAGCTGCGGATGCTGCAACGCGGCCGCCAGCACGGCGGCATCGACCAACGTGGTCCAGTTCGGATCGGCACTCATGCAACCTGCTCCAGGCGACGACGAAGATTGAGAAGAATGGCGGCGGTAGCGCCCCAGATGCGGTGGGCAGGCCAGTCGTATTCGAGCACGCGCCGCGGGCGCCCGCGGAATTCCAGTTCCACACTGCGTAGATTGTTCGGGTCCATCAGATAGCCCAGCGGCACTTCGAAGACGTCCGCCACTTCATCCGGCTGCGGCACCGCCACGAACCCCGGGTCGATGACCGCCACCACGGGCGTCACTCGAAATCCACTGACGGTCAGAAACGGATCCAGGTATCCGATGGCATGCACCTGCTGCGCCCCCAGCGCAATTTCTTCGCAACTCTCGCGCAGCGCTGCAGCGGCGGCGTCGGCATCGGACGGCTCCATCCGTCCGCCAGGGAAGCTGACCTGCCCGGCGTGATGGCGCAAGCTGTCCGTACGCCGCGTCAGCAACACCGTCGTTCCCTGTTCCCGCGGCACCAGTCCGCACAGCACCGCCGCTTCGGCAGACGCGTCGCCGTCGGTCAGGTCGATCAGCTCGGCATGGTTCCAACCCGGCCCGGCCGGCGCGGTATCCAGCGGATACAGCGCCCGCCTCAACTGCGCGTATTCGGGCAGGCGTGCCGTCAGCGCGCGTGCGGGCAGCACCGTGTGCAGATAGTCCTGGCGTTCGGCGTCGCTCATGCTCATCCAGCGTGCAATTTCATCCAGGCTGCGCAAACAGCCGACGCAGTGCGACTGCGCGTCCAGCGAACATACACCGATACACGGACTTGGCAGAGGGCCGGCAGCGAAATCGGGACCATCATCGGATGCGACGTCATTGCCGCTCATCGCTGGTCCTGCGGCCGCTGCATTGTTGCATCGCTCTCTTCAGACAATCGCCAGACCAAAAAACGACAACGCCGGCCTGGTGGCCGGCGTTGTCGCAGCAACATCGCGTGCAATTACTTGACGCTGACCAGCTTGATCTCGAACTGCACAGCCACGTTCGGCGGGAACGGGGTACGCGGATCGGCGCCGTAGGCCTTTTCCGGCGGGAGGGTCACTTCCCACTTCGAGCCGGCCGGCATTTGCAGCAGCGTGTCGCGCATGGCCTGCATTTCGACCTCGCTGACCTTGATGGCCGGGATCTGCTGCGCCGGACGTGCCTTCTCGCGGTCGCCGAACGGGAATGGACCGGCCACTTCCAGCTGCACGGTGCTGGCCTGGGTCGGCTTGGCGCCCTTGCCGGCTTCGATCACGCGGTACTGCACGCCGCTCGGCAGCGTCTGCACGCCGGCGGTGCTCTTGTTCTTGGCCAGGAACGCGTCGCTCTTGGTCTTGTTGGCCGCAGCGGCCTTGTCGTACTCGGCCTTGGCCTGCTGGGCACGGCCCTGCTCGCGCTTCTGGAACGCTTCAACTGCCGGCTTCAGCTGGTCGGCAGTGATCGCCGGCTGCTTCTTGGCATAGGCGTCCTGCAGACCCTTTACCACCGAGTTGATGTCGAGCTGCTCGCCGCGGCCGGTGAGCTCGGCAAGATTGTTGCCGTAGTCGTAGCCGAAGTAATAGCTCAACTTGCCCTTCTCGGACGTCGTGTCCTGGGCCAGTGCATTGCCCGTCAGGGCCAGGGCCGCCACGGCGACCGCGATAGAACGCAACTTCATCAAACAATTCTCCAGGGTGGTGGCACAGGACGGGTCTGCCGCCTGAGATGACGCGCTAGGATAACGGCCGCGATACCGAACCGCTACTTATCGCGAAAGCTAGGACCAGCAAGGTTTTCGGAAGTTCCGTATTTACTATTTTTTTACGTTCGCAAGGGTTCACATGTCCAATCACGTCATTCTGATCGCCGATCACGCCAGCATCCGGACGATTACCGTCAATCGGCCGGACAAACTGAACGCTTTGAGCCAGGCGACCATGCAGGCGCTGGATCAGGCGTTCCAAGACGCAGCCGCTGCGGACGATGTACGCGCCGTGATTCTCACCGGCGCCGGCCCCAAGGCCTTCGTGGCGGGTGCGGATATCGCGGAAATGAGTGATCTGTCGGCAATCCAGGGCCGCGCATTCTCGCTGGTGGGCCAGCGGCTGATGCGCCGGATCGAACGCATGCCCAAGCCGGTGATCGCGATGATCAATGGCTTCGCGCTGGGCGGCGGCCTGGAGCTGGCGATGGCGTGCCACCTGCGCATCGCCGCAGCAACAGCGCGCCTGGGGCAACCGGAAATCAATCTCGGCCTGATCCCCGGCTTTGGCGGCACGCAGCGCCTGCTGCGTCTGACCGGTCGCGCCGCAGCGCTGGAACTGTGCCTGCTCGGCCTGCCGATCGACGCAGCCCGCGCACTGCAACTGGGCCTGGTCAATCGCGTGGTCGAAGCGGATGCCTTGCACGAAGAGACGCTGGCGCTTGCGCAACGCCTGGCAAACGCGGCGCCACTGGCGCTGCGCGGCATTCTCGATGCGGTGATGTTCGGCGGCGAATGCGCCATCGAAGAAGGTCTGCAGCTGGAAACCGCGCAATTTGCGTTGTTATTCGCCACTGACGATATGCGCGAAGGCACTCGCGCGTTTCTCGACAAACGCCCTGCACAGTTCCGCAATCGTTGATATCGCCATGACGCTCGACCTCATTCCGGAATCGCGTCCATGGCCGCTGCTGTTGTTCGATTGTGTGCAGGCCGACGACCTGGATCGTGCGCTGGCACTCGGCTTGATGGCGTATCTGCCCGACCCGCAGCACGGTACGCTGGACGCCGACTGCCCGCAGGTCTGCGCCACGTTGCTAAGCGCGCAGCGTCGTCTACGAGACGCCTGGGCCGCGCGCGAACGCTATCGCGCGCGCTCCGCGCGCCTGCACCGCCGGGCTGCCGAACGCGACGCGCGCAGGGCGCCCGCCCCGGCACCCAGCCAACCGGCAACGCCCGCACTGCCGCCGCTGGCCGCTGCCATCCTGGCGCGCGCAAAGGCGAAAGCCGCTGGCGGAGCGCAGCCATGAACATACCTCAGGCAACGGCGCCGGCGCGTCGTGGCGGCAGCATGCGCAAGCCCGAGATACGGGAAATGTTCGAGCGCCTGCGCGAACTCAATCCGCACCCCACCACCGAATTGGAGTACACCACCCCATTCGAGTTATTGATCGCGGTGCTGCTGTCGGCGCAAGCCACCGATGTCGGCGTCAACAAGGCGACCCGTAAGCTATATCCGGTGGCCAATACCCCGCGCGACATTCTCGATCTCGGCGAAGAAGGCCTGAAGCGCTATATCTCCACCATCGGCTTGTTCAACGCCAAGGCCAAGAACGTCATCGCCACCTGCCGCATCCTGCTGGAGCGCTATGGCGGCGACGTGCCGCATGATCGCGCCGCGCTGGAAGCGCTGCCCGGCGTTGGCCGCAAGACCGCAAACGTGGTGCTCAACACCGCCTTCGGCGAGCCCGCCATGGCCGTGGATACGCATATCTTTCGCGTCTCCAACCGCACCGGTCTTGCGCCAGGCAAGGACGTACGCGCGGTCGAATACAAGTTGGTCAAGGTGATTCCGTCCGAATTCCTGCACGATGCGCATCACTGGCTGATCCTGCACGGACGCTACGTCTGCAAGGCACGCAAACCGGATTGCCCGGGCTGCGTGATCCACGATCTATGCCGCTACCGCGACAAGACGCCGCCGGCCCCTGAGCGGCAAACAAAAACCAGGAGTTGATGCATCAATGTAGCCGGAGCAACGACGCAACCGCGCGCCCTGATACACGCGCAGCAACCGCAAAGCCGCAAGCTTTTACGAATCCCGAATCCCCACTCGCGCCAAAAAAAAATCGTGACCGGATGATGCGTCGTTCGGCGCCATGCATCATCCGATCACGATGGGGTCACCCGGCGCGAACGCCGGGCGTTTACGACACTTTACGCAGCTTTCGCCCGCTCGACGCGCTGTTCCACCAGCACGCCATCCACCGTGGGCTGACCTTCGACACGTCGATCCAGTTCCTTCCAGTCCACCACCAGTTCGCAGCCGCGCGAGGCCGCATTCCGGCTCCAGTCGCGCAACAACTCGATGCAGGCATGATCGACGTGGTGCAGCTTGGCCACATCTAGATGCAGCGCAGTGTTCGGCGGCACGCTTTCCAGCGTACGTGCCATCGCCGGCACCTTCAGGAAGGTGGCCGAACCCTGCAGGGTCAGATGCATTTCGTCCTTCTTGTCGGCGTGCTCGCGCACCTCCACCTTCAAACGCGAAGAATGCAGTGCCAGACGGAACAGCGACAGACCGAAGCCGATCAGCACGCCGGTCAGCAGGTCGGTGGCCACGATCGCGAAGGTGGTCGCCAGGTAGATCGCAGCCGTTCCGCGGCCGTAGGTCGCCAGTTCCTTGACCTGCCCGATCTTGATCATCTTCACGCCGGTATAGACCAGGATGCCAGCCAGACACGCCACCGGCGTCATCCGCAACAGCCACGGCAACAGCATGGCGAACACCAGCAGCCAGCTGCCGTGCAGGATGGTCGATGCACGCGTTGCCGCACCGGCCTGCACATTGGCCGCGCTGCGCACGATCACGCCGGTCATCGGCAAAGCACCCAGGAAGCCGCAGAGCATATTGCCCACGCCCTGCGCCGCCAGCTCACGGTCGTATTGCGTCCGTGCGCCCTGATGCATACGGTCCACCGCTGCCGCCGACAGCAGGGTTTCGGCGCTGGCGATGAAGGCGAAGGTCACAGCCGAGACCAGCAAGGTGTGGTTGAACACGCCAAAGATGTCGGAAATGCTGGGGATGCTGATCGCAGAGAACAGATTGGTCGGCACGTCGACCTTGTTGACATTCAAGCCCTGCAATTGCACGGTCGCCGTGACAACCACCACCGCGATCAATGCACCCGGCAGAAACCGCAGACGCTGCGGGCGCAGCTTGTCCCAAGCCAGGATGATGCCGATCGTCGCCAGACCCACGAACAGCGCATTACGGCCGGTCCCCTCGCTGATGGCCTGCCACAACACGCCAGGCAATGCGGCGAAGTTTTCCAGACCGCGTGCCTTGGGCGCGGCATCCATCAACACGTGCGCCTGCGAGGCCACGATCAAGATGCCGATGCCCGACAACATGCCGGCCACCACGGCCGGCGATGTCATCCGGAACCAGACGCCTGCGCGGCACAGACCGGCAATCAGCTGAATCGCACCGGCCACCAAGATCACCGGCCCGAGCGCAACAGCGCCGTGCTCCCGGACCAGTTCGAACACCAACACAGCCAGGCCGGCGGCCGGCCCGCTCACTTGCAGCGGGGAACCCGCCAGAAAGCCGACGACCAGACCACCAACGATGCCGGTGATCAGGCCTGCGGCGGGCGGCATGCCGGATGCGATCGCGATACCCATGCACAGCGGCAGCGCGACAAGGAAGACCACTACGGACGCCAATAAATCACGCCCAAACAGTCCCTGACGGAAATATCCGCCGATACCTGATGTGTTCATGGCAGGCTCCGTCAGGCGAGTTCAGCGCGCACGACTTGCTGCAGTCGCGGGCGTGGAGTGGCTTCGGGGGTGCTTTCGGCCAGCAGTGGCCGGAAGCCACCCTTCTCGGCATCGAAGGCGCGGATCTCCCCGTGGGCGATGTCGTAGATCCAGCCGTGGATGCGCAAGGTGCCTGCCGCCAGGCGCGCTGCCACCACCGGCTGCGTGCGCAGATGGTCCAGCTGCGAGACCACGTTCTCTTCGGTCATGCAGTTCAGCGCATCCGGGCTCTGTGGATCGTGCCCGTGATGCGCGGTGACATGACGCGCCGCATCGGTGTGCTTGAGCCACGCTGCCACGGAGGGCACGTCTTCCAGCGACTCCGGCTTAAGCACGGCCTTCATCGCGCCACAGTCGGTATGCCCGCAGATCACGATGTGCCGCACGCCCAGCACAGCGATGGCGTATTCGATCGCCGCCACCACGCCGCTGACGTGCTGAGAGTAAGGCGGCACCACATTGCCGATATTGCGATAGACGAACAGTTCGCCTGGCTGTGCGGAGAAGATCAGCTCCGGCATGACGCGCGAATCTGCGCAGGTGATGAACAGCGTATGCGGGCTCTGGCCGCCCGCCAGCTCCTGAAAGCGCGCACTCTGGCGCGGATAGACTTCCTTACGGAAATGACGAAAACCTTCTAGCAAACTTTCCATGGGAGATTCCTCTAGGCAACGAATAGCAGTCCGCGGCGCACGCCGCGAATTGCAAAGACAAACAAATCAGGTAGGAATCCGGCGCCGAACGCACCGGGTGCAGCGACAGCGGGGATCAGCCAAGCAGTGCGTTTGGAGGACGCAGCTGTGGGATCAGGTCGCGTTTTTGATTTGCCGGCGCGTGATGCGCATGCCAAGAGGGGGAATACCGCGCCAGCATCGGCCATGCTTGGGAGAGCAAGGGGATATCGTCTGCAGGCTGTGTGTCGACTTGGCTCTGTGTATCGCCGTCGTCCTGCGGATCTTCAACTGCATCGCGTTCTTCGCCAGCATCCACCATGACCGCCAAGCCGTCGCCCACGAACGCATCCTGCATGCGCGCGTGCGCGTTGGCTGCCGACCACGCGGAGAGCGCGAGCAGGCAGACCAACAGCAATTGGAGGAATCGAGGAAACATGGCCTCGAAGCTAACAATTCTGACGCCGCGTATGCAAGTGGTGCGCCGCACAAACTGACGCATGTGTTCAGGCTGGCGTGGCTCCAGTTCAGGCCGTCAGCGGCGCAGCTTGCAAATTCAAGGATTTGGGTCGGCGCGCGGCGCTGTCATAAACCATTGCCGTTCAGCTTTTTGACACACGATGACATAGTTTAAACACCCGTAAACTCTTGTCTTTATTGGCAAAAATTACTTATTACGTTTCTGTTGTTTTGTCACATTAACGCAACCTTCACACCCTAGCCTGCGCCCACTTTCTCAGGTCGCAAGGCATCTATGAAACTCGCTCCCACCCTGCTTGGTTCCGCGCTGCTGCTGGCACTGGCCGCTCCTGCAGCACATGCCGAGATCGCCATCGATGTAATCGGCGGTTCGGAAATCTCGCTGGAAGGCCTGGTCCAGGCCGACGGCAACTGGTTCCACAACGATGTGCAGGACCTCAATGGTCCGATCGGTGCCAATGGCGACAATTCCGAATTCAGCATCCGGCGCGCCGAGCTGGTCCTCAAGGGCAAGGGCCCGGGCAACTTCGAATGGGTCGCCGGCTATGACCCGAGCGTGCTGAAGGAAGTCACCATCCGTGGCACCACCATTCGCAGCACCGGCCGCTTCCTGGATAACAACATCAAGTACAAGTTTGGCGGCAACGCGAACAACTACCTGCAGATCGGCCAGTTCAAGCAGCCCAACAGCCTGGAAGAACTGTCCAGCACCAAGAACAACGACTTCGTGTCGAAGGCGTCGGTGACGAACACCTATGGCATCTCGCGCCGGTTGGGCGTGGCCTATGGCATGGGCGACAACAATTGGAGCGTGACCGCCAGTGCATTCGGCCGCGAGCTGACCCGTAACCAGGCGCACGGCAACGGCTATGGCGCGCGTGGCACCTGGGCGCCGATCAACGAGACTGGCAATGTGCTGCACTTCGGCCTGAGCTACCTGGCCTACGACACCGACGACGACACCTTGCGCCTGCGCGCACGCCCCGACGCGGACCTGACCACGGTTCGCCTGATCGACAGCGGCGCCATCACCAATGTGGACAACGTCGGCGTGGCCGGTGCCGAGGCGATGTGGATCACCGGGCCGTTCAAACTGCAGAGCGAGTACTTCCAGGAAAACGCCAACCGCATCGGTGCCAATGCGCACGACTACAAGAGCGACGGCTGGTACGTGAGCGGCGTCTGGAACCTCACCGGCGAAACCTGGGGCTACAAGGCTGGCGTGCCGACCACCCCGCTACCCAACGAGCCGGCATCGGGCATGTGGCAGCTGGCGGTGCGCTACGACACCCTCGACCTCAACGACGGCCACCTGGTCGCCAACGGCAACACGCCGTTCGTCGATGGCGTGCTGGGCGGCAAGATGAACATCTGGACGGTCGGCGCCAACTGGTACTGGCGCTCCAATTTCAAGTTCGCGCTCGACTACGCCAAGGTCGACAGCACCCGCTACAACAGCAGCACGCGCGGCCTGGTCGACGACAATCCGTCGATCATCGAAGCACGCGCGCAGTTCTACTGGTAAGTGCGTCGCTGCCGCGTGCGCTCGGTCGAGGCACGCGGTGGCAGCCGCCACTTCCTGCCGGCCCGAACATCCGACGGCGCAACGCCGTCATCGGCCTGTCATGTCCCAGACACCGCATGGTCATGCCGTTGCCCTGCAATGGCACCACGGCGGGACGTCCTCATCCCTTCGCTACAGGAGCTGTTCCGTGATCCACTCCTTCAAGACCCGTCTGGCCGTCGGCGTGCTCGCCGCTTCGCTGGTACTGTGCGCCCAGGCTGCCGACGTCACCGGTGCCGGTGCGTCGTTCATCTACCCGGTGATGTCCAAGTGGTCGGCCGACTACAACGCGGCCACCAAGAAGCAGGTCAACTACCAATCGATCGGTTCGGGCGGCGGCATTGCCCAGATCAAGGCGGCCAGCGTGGACTTCGGCTCTTCCGATGCCCCGCTCAAGCCGGAAGAACTGGCCGCTGCCGGCCTGGCGCAGTTTCCCTCGGTGATCGGCGGCGTGGTACCGGTGGTCAACGTGCCGGGCATTGCCGCCGGCACGCTCAAGCTGGACGGCAAGACCCTGGGCGACATCTTCCTGGGCAAGGTCAGCACCTGGAACGACCCGGCCATCGCCGCGCTCAACCCGGGCGTGAAACTGCCGGAAGGCAAGATCACCGTCGTGCACCGCTCCGACGGCTCGGGCACCAGCTTCAACTTCACCAACTACCTCTCCAAGGTCAACCCGGACTGGAAGGGCAAGGTCGGCGAAGGCACGGCGGTGCAGTGGCCGACCGGCATCGGCGGCAAGGGCAACGAGGGCGTAGCTGCCTACGTGAAGCAGATCAAGGGCGGCATCGGCTATGTCGAGCTGTCGTACGCGCTGCAGAACAAGATGGCCTACACCGCAATGAAGAACGCGGCCGGCAAGTTCGTGCAGCCGTCGGATGAAACCTTCGCCGCCGCTGCCAACAGCGCCGACTGGGGCACGGCCAAGGACTTCTATCTGGTGATGACCAACGCGGCCGGCGATAACGCCTGGCCGATCACGGCGACCAACTTCATCCTGGTGCAGAAAAAGCCGAAGAATCCGGCTGGACTGAAGAACACGCTGGAATTCTTCCGCTGGGTCTACACCAAAGGCGATGCGCAGGCCAAACAGTTGGACTACGTGCCGCTGCCGGACACGCTGGTGACCCAGATCGAGGCGTACTGGGCCAAGAATCTGCCGCACTAAGAGTACGGCGCAGGCCTCTGCTGCAGCGGCCTGGTGGGGCAAGCCATGCTCTAAAACGGCATGGGCCGTTGTCTGGTCCATGCCGGCGAGCCGCCCGCCCACCTGGAACTGGCAATGGGCGCCGTGCACTAGGGCCTGGCAGCAAGCACGAAAACGCGTGAAGGAACGATGCCGTCTCTCTCCCCGGCGTCGGCCCCGGGACGCGGATCCCGGAGGGTGCAACGCCCTCCGTGGTCCGCTTCTTTTTTTGTGATGCGTTGGCCAGAAGGCGCTGTCATGCGGGTGTAACAAAAACATCATTTCATAGTGTGGTCTGCCGGAGACACCGGCCAATCCAGCCTCGGAGCTTCCATGAAATTGCAGTCGGCCAGCCTGACCGCCCTGTCCCTCACCATTGCCCTCGCCCTGGCGGCGTGCTCGCCCGGCAAGGACGCGCAGTCCGCAGACGCCGCAAAGGGCGCGCCAGCCGCAGGCGCCGCCGCCAGCGACAGCAAGGGCGCTGAAATTTCCGGCGCCGGTGCTTCCTTCATCTATCCGCTGGTGTCCAAGTGGTCGGCCGACTACAACGCCGCCACCGGCAACAAGGTCAACTATCAGTCGATCGGCTCCGGCGGCGGCATTGCGCAGATCAAGGCCGGCACGGTGGATTTCGGTTCGACCGACAAGCCACTGGACAGCGCCGAACTGCAACAGGCTGGCCTGGGGCAGTTCCCGTCCGCCATCGGCGGCGTGGTGCCGGTGGTGAATCTGGAAGGCATCGCGCCGGGCAAGCTGCGCCTGACCGGCGCCCTGCTGGGCGACATCTTCCTGGGCAAGGTCACGATGTGGAACGACGCGGCCATTGTCGCGGCCAACCCGGGCGTGACCCTGCCCGCCACCAAGATCAACCTGGTGCATCGCTCGGATGGTTCGGGCACCACCTTCAACTTCTCCAACTACCTGTCCAAGGTCAGCCCGGAGTGGAAGAGCAAGGTCGGCGAAGGCACCTCGGTGCAGTGGCCGGGTGGCGTGGGCGGCAAGGGCAACGAGGGCGTTGCGTCGTACGTGCAGCAGATCAAGGGCTCGATCGGCTATGTCGAGCTTGCCTACGCACTGCAGAACAAGATGCCGTACACCTCGCTGCAGAACGCGGCCGGCCAATGGATCGAGCCGAATGCGGAAAGCTTTGCCGCCGCCGCTGCCAGCGCCGACTGGGCCAACGCCCGTGACTTCAATCTGGTGATCACCAATGCGCCGGGCGAGAAGGCATGGCCGATCACCGCGACCAACTTCATGTTGATGCACAAGCAGTCCAAGGACGCCGCGCGCAGCAAGGCGACGCTGGACTTCTTCAAGTGGGCGCTGGAAAACGGCCAGGCCCAGGCCAGCGAATTGCACTACGTGCCGCTGCCGCCGGAGCTGGTGAAGCAGATCGAAGCCTACTGGGGCAGCGAGTTCAAGTAATGCCCTGCACCCGCCCATGCGGCGGGCTGCGCTGCGGCGAGGTACCTGAAGGTGCCTCGCCGTTCCTGCTGTCTCACGCTCCCGCCGTTGCGCGGGTGACGAGTCCAATCGAATGAATGCCACCGCCATTCCCGAAGCGATGACCGCGCCACGCGGCCGCGACCTGCGCGACGCACGCGCCGATCGCCTGTTCAAGCTTGCGCTGGCCGCTACGGTCGTTTTCGTCCTGTTGGCGCTCGGCAGCGCGGCGCTGTCGATGCTGTGGGGCGGACGCCATGCCTTGCAGATGCAGGGCCTGAGTTTCTTCTATTCGGCCGACTGGAATCCGGTCGAAAACAAATACGGTGCGCTGGCACCGATCTACGGCACCCTGGTCACCGCGGTCATCGCGATGCTGATTGCGGTGCCGGTGAGTTTCGGTATCGCGTTCTTTCTGACCGAGGTGGCGCCGCGCTGGCTGCGTGGCCCGGTCGGCACCGCCATCGAACTGCTGGCCGGCATCCCGTCGATCATCTACGGCATGTGGGGCCTGTTCGTGCTGGTGCCGGTGATGACCGAGCACGTCACACCATGGCTCAACGATCATCTCGGCACGCTGCCGCTGATCGGCCCGTTGTTTCAGGGCCCGCCGTTGGGCATCGGCCTGCTGACCGCCGGCTTCGTGCTGGCAATCATGGTGATTCCCTTCATCTCCTCGGTGATGCGCGAAGTGTTTTTGACCGTGCCCACGCGCTTGAAGGAATCGGCATACGCGCTGGGCTCCACCAAGTGGGAAGTGAGCTGGGACATCGTGCTGCCCTACACCCGCTCTGCGGTGATCGGCGGTGTGTTCCTGGGTCTGGGACGTGCGCTGGGCGAAACCATGGCGGTGGCCTTCGTGGTCGGTAACACGGTGCGCCTGTCGCCGTCGCTGCTGGAGCCCGGCACCACCATCGCGGCGTTGATCGCCAACGATTTCGGCGAGGCCACTGAAACCTATCGATCGGCATTGCTGCTGCTGGGTTTTGTGTTGTTCATCGTGACCTTCATCGTGCTGGCCATCGCGCGCTTCATGCTCATGCAGCTGTCGCGTCGGGAGGGCAACTGATGTCCGCCGCTTCGGTGTCGCAATCGCTGTACAACCGCCGCCGGGTCACCAACGCCATTGCGTTGCTGCTCTCGTGCGTCACTGCATTGTTTGGTCTGTTCTTCCTGGCCTGGATCCTGTGGACGCTGGTGTCCAAGGGCGTGCCGGGCATCGATCTCAACTTGTTTACCAAGATGACGCCGCCGCCGATGCAGGAAGGCGGCCTGCTCAACGCCTTCTTCGGCAGTGCGGTGATGTGCGGGCTGGCACTGGCGATCGGCACGCCGCTGGGCATCGCTGCAGGCACCTGGCTCGCCGAGTACGGCAACGCGCGCAAGGCCGGCGTGGTGGTGCGCTTCGTCAACGACATCCTGTTGTCGGCGCCCTCGATCGTGCTGGGCCTGTTCGTCTACACCTTGTACGTGATGCAGACCGGCGGACGCTTTTCGGCATTCGCCGGTGCGCTGTCGCTGGCTTTCATCGTGCTGCCGGTGGTGGTGCGCACCACCGACGAAATGCTGCGGTTGGTGCCGGCGCAGATGCGGGAAGCGGCATTGTCGCTGGGCATTCCCCAGTGGAAAGTCACGGTGCAGGTGCTGTACCGCAGCGCCTCGGCAGGCATCGTCACCGGCGTGCTGCTGGCGCTGGCGCGCATCAGCGGCGAAACCGCACCGCTGCTGTTCACCGCATTCGGCAACCAGTACTGGAACAGCAACATCTTCCAGCCGATGGCCAGCGTGCCGGTGATCATGAATCAATTCGCCGGCAGCCCGTACGACACCTGGCAGACGCTGGCCTGGGCCGGCGCGCTGGTGCTGACCGTGTTCGTGTTGCTGGTCAGCCTGGGCGCGCGCGCCCTGCTCTTGCGCAACAAGATCTCCAATGACTGACCTTTCCTTCCGGACACCCGACATGAACGATCTCCAAAACGCCAAGCCGATGCATCGCATCGCTGTCCCGGCCGCCACGGGGGCGCCGACGGCGCAGGCGCCGGTGAAGGTGGCCGCACGCAATCTGGATTTCTATTACGACAAGTACCACGCGCTCAAGAGCATCAACATCGAGATCCCCGAAAAGCGCGTCACTGCGTTGATCGGTCCCTCCGGCTGCGGCAAGTCGACCTTGCTGCGCATCTTCAACCGCATCTACGCGCTGTATCCGAAGATGGAAGCGCGCGGCGAGGTATTGCTGGACAACGAAAACATCCTGTCGCCGAAGTACCCGATGAACCGCCTGCGCAGCAAAGTGGGCATGGTGTTCCAGAAGCCGGTGCCGTTTCCGATGACCATCTTCGAAAACGTGGCCTACGGCATCCGCCACCACGAAAAACTGTCCAAAGCCGACATGCAGAACCGCGTCGAGCAGGCCTTGCGCCAGGGCGCGCTGTGGGACGAGGTCAAGGACAAGCTGGGGCAGAGCGCGCTGGGTCTTTCGGGTGGCCAGCAGCAGCGCCTGTGCATCGCACGTGCGGTAGCGTTGCGCCCGGATGTGTTGTTGCTGGACGAACCGACGTCCGCGCTGGACCCGATTTCCACCAGCCGGATCGAACAGTTGGTGGAAGAGCTCAAGCGCGACTACACCATCGTGATCGTCACCCACAACATGCAGCAGGCCGCGCGCGTGTCCGACTACACCGCCTTCATGTACCTGGGCGATCTGATCGAGCATGACCGCACCGAAACCATTTTTTCGCAGCCGTCCAAGCAACAGACCGAGGACTACATCACCGGCCGCTTCGGTTGATGTAAGGCGCGCCAGCGCAACGCCGCATTGACGCAGTTCCGCCACACCGCCCGGCACGACATTTGCATCATGTGCCATGTCGCCAAGGTTACGGCGGACATCCACCACTGCCACGAATCGAGATCACGATGAACCAGCACCTCAACGACCATATCGTCAAAAGCTACGACGAGGAGCAGCACCGTCTCGTCGCCGAGATCGTGCGCATGGGCGAGACGGCGGTGGCGCAGCTGGAAGCCGCACTGGATGTGGTGGAGCGTCGCGATGACAATGCCGCGCACCGCATCGTGGTCAACGACGAGGCGATCGATGCGCTGGAGCACGCGATCAGCCACGACGTGATGCGACTTGCATTGCGCGGCCCGATGGCGCGCGATCTGCGCGAAATTCTTGCAGGCCTGCGGATTCCGGCCGATATCGAACGTATTGGCGATTACGCGGCCAACGTGGCCAAGCGCTCGATCGCGCTCAATTCCGCACCGCCGCTGCCGCAGACCGTGGGCCTGCGCGCGCTCGGCCAGATGGCGGCCGATGCGGTGCGAGAAGCCGTACAGGCGTATCGCAACAAGGATGCCGATGCGGCGATCCGTGTCCGCGACGAAGATGCGCGCCTGGATGCGCAGTACACCGCGTTGTTCCGCGAGCTGCTCACCTACATGATGGAAGACCCGCGCAATATCACCCCGTGTACGCATCTGCTGTTCATGGCAAAGAATCTGGAACGCATTGGCGACCACGCCACCAACATCGCCGAGAACGTGTGGTTCCTGGTGCATGGCGAGCAACCCTTGCCTCCGCGCGTGAAGCGCGACGACACCAGCAGTACCGGCGTCGTCTAGACCCCGGCAGCGCTGCCGTGAGGCGCCGGAACGCCTTCTCATTACGTATTCAGCTTGAAACTTCTACCGTGCAGGTGCACAGGCATTTCCTGTGACCCAGGAGTCCGCTGATGAAACGCTTCGTTGGATCTTTCATGGCCTTGACGCTGCTGACCTCTGGCGCAGCGTTTGCAGCGCCGCAGCAGCACGACCTCGATCACGACCGTGACCGCAACGCGCAGCGTCACGACGACCATGGCCCTGACCGCCATGACGACCATCGCGACGAGAGGCATGACGACAGGCGCGACGATCGCCGCAAGGCGCATCACGACGATCACCGCAACGACCGGCGCGGCCCGCCGTATCGCCGCGGCGAGCGGCTGGCGCCGGACCATCGTGGCAGCCGCGTTGCCGACTACCACAAGCACCATCTCAAGCCACCGCCGCGTGGACACGAATGGCGTCGCGTGGATAACACGTACGTGCTGATCGCAGTGGCCTCCGGGCTGATCACCAGCGTCGTCGCTGGGCACTAAGCGCTCGCTCACCGTGTCGTCAGTGAGGCCCGGTCCGTGGCAACGCGGATCGGGCTTCTCCTATTTGGTGTGGGGGCGACCGACGCATATGGTCCACAGCCGCCCGGTTCGAAAAAAAATGCTCGCCAACACGGGGCGATCGTGCGCGCCAACGGCATGGTGTTAGGTCATGCACCGGGTGACGCGGGCCGCCGCCGCAGGTATGAATCTGCAAGCCTGCAGCCAAGGCAGAGCCCGACGTGCGACCTGCTAGGCTATGCGGATGAACGAACCGGTCGATGCACAGCCTGCCCCCTCCTTTTTGCCGATGTCGCGCCGCTTTCGTGGCTATCTGCCCGTGGTGGTGGACGTAGAAACCGGCGGGTTCGACTGGAACAAGCACGCACTGCTGGAGATCGCTTGCGTGCCGATCGAAATGGGTGCCGACGGACGCTTCTTTCCCGGCGAGACCGCCAGCGCACACCTGGTGCCGGCGCCCGGGCTGGAGATCGACCCGAAGTCGCTGGAAATCACCGGTATCGTGCTCGACCATCCATTCCGATTCGCGAAGCAGGAAAAGGACGCGCTCGACCATGTGTTCGCGCCGGTGCGCGCAGCAGTGAAGAAATACGGCTGCCAGCGCGCAATCCTGGTCGGCCACAACGCGCATTTCGATCTGAATTTTCTCAACGCGGCCGTGGCGCGCGTGGGCCACAAACGCAACCCGTTTCATCCCTTTAGCGTGTTCGACACGGTGACGTTGGCCGGCGTGGCCTACGGCCAGACCGTGCTGGCACGCGCCGCGCAGGCCGCAGGCCTGGACTGGAATGCAGCCGACGCCCACAGCGCGGTCTACGACACCGAACAGACCGCACGCCTGTTCTGCAAGATCGCCAACGCCTGGCCCGGGCCAGTCTGAGGACGGAATTCGGGATTCGGGATTGGGCATTCGGGATTGGTGAAAGCGTCTTGGTTTCTGGATTGAAGCGGCCAATCGCGTACGTTTACCAAGCACGAGCCGCAACCGTCTGATCACGACGCAGCACTGCTGCTTGCTGCCGTACCCTCACCCGCCCTTTTGGGCACCTTCTCCCGCAGGAGAAGGAACGCCTGCACTGCCGTTGCGAATCCCAAATCCCGATTCCCGAATCCCGGCGTCTAACCCACACAGATCCGGTCGCGCCCGGCGCTCTTGGCCTCGTACAAGGCGTGATCGGCGCGCTGCATCAGCGACGAGCCGGTGTCTTCGTCGCGCAGTGCGGCAACACCGGCGCTGAAGGTCACCTGCAAGCCCTCGACGCTGCCCCAGTCGTGACGGGCATGGAAGAGCGCGCGGATGCGCAGGCAAAGTGCCTGTGCCTCGTCCAGCGTGGTGTCGGCCAATAGCAGCGCGAATTCTTCGCCGCCCAGGCGTGCCGGCAGATCCGAGGCGCGCGCGGCCGCCGTGAGAAGCACCCCTACCTCGTGCAGGACCGCATCGCCGCTGGCGTGCGAATAATGGTCGTTGATGCGCTTGAAGTGATCGATATCCAGAATCGCCAGCACCAGCGGGCGTGCACTGCGCCGTGCACGGCTGATATCGCGCGCCAGCGCTTCGTCGAAATGGCGACGGTTGGGTAGCCCGGTCAACGCATCTTCGTGCGCCTGACGCTCGAACACATCGGACTTGATACGCAAACGCGTCAATAGCTCGCTCTTTTCCTGGTTGGCCTGCAGCAAGCGCTGCGCCTGCCGTTGCAGGTCCTCGGTGCGCTTGCGCACCAGCTCGGCCAGGCGCGCGTTATGGGTCTTGTAGCGATGCAGCAACACGCGATACAGCAAGGCCAGCAACAAGAGCGTCCCCAGCGCCGCGGCCAAGCGCACATCCTGGCGTTGCCACCACAGCGGCAATACCTCGAACGCCCACACCGCTTCGTGCGGGCTCCATGCCCCGCCCGGATGGCGCGCAGCCACGTGCAGACGATACTTGCCCGGCGGCAGGCCGATGAATTCCACGCTGCGCTGCCGGCCGCGCTCGGTCCAGCTAGCGTCCAGACCCTCCAGTCGGGTGCGGTACTCGATTCGCTCCGGCAGCAGAAAGCTCATGCCGACGTAGGACACGTTCAAGCGATGCCCGCCAGCCAGTTGTGCGCGCTGGCGCCACACCAACGGCTGGCCATCCTGCTGCACATTCTCGATCACTGCCGGCGGCGGGCGACGTTCGCGAAAGCGCTGCAGGCGTGAGGGGTCGACCCTGCTCACGCCGCCAGCTGTCACCACCCACACCGTGCCGTCGGCACGCCGCAGCAGGCTGGGGCCGGAACTGCCGTTGGCCTGCGCATTGCCCATGCCATCGATCTCGCCATAGCGTTCGATCGCGAGCGTGCCGTGCCCGTCGGCAACGGCATTGAGGGTCTTAAGTTCGGTACGCAGCACACCGCGATTGCTGCTGATCCATGCATTGCCACGCCGGTCGTCGATGAGCTGGAACACCGTATCCACCGGCATACCCTGCTCCAGACCCACGCGTGCAAGCACGCCATTGCGCTCGCGATACAGGCCGCGATCGGTCGCGATCCACATGGCATCGCCGATGGGCTGAAAACCGAACACGCTGCGCGCGCCGCCCAGTTTTTCCAGATTCAACTGGCGCAGCTTGCCGTTGCGTAGCACTGCCGCACCATCGACCGAACCGATCCACAACGCACCATCGACGCTGGCCAATGCGGTCACCACGCTGGCAGGCAGGCCTTCGATGGCCAACGGCGCGCGCCTGCCATCCACTAGCTGCGCCACGCCACGCTGGGTTGCCAGCCACACCGCATCGTGGTCGTCGATCACGATCGCGCGGATATGCCCGCCGGGAATGCCCTCGGCCTCGCCGTAATGGCGCAGCACGCGCCCAGCGCGCAACACGAAGACGCCATCGGCATAGGTGCCCACCCAAAGATCGCCGTGCCGGTCCAGCGCCAGACTGAGCACCGAAAGGCATCGCCCGGAGGGTGTGACCACCGGCACCGGCACGATGCGCCCGTCCGGCAGCATCCGGTCCAGGCCGGCGGTTCCGGCGATCCACAGACTGCCGTCGCGGTCTTTCAACATGGCGCGGCTGTAGTCGCCGCTTAATCCATCGCGCTGGCTGTAGCTGCTGAACAGGGTCTCGCGCAGCCGGAACAGACCGCCGTTGGCGCCGACCCAGATACTGCCTTCTGCGTCCTCACGCAGGCTGACGATACGTCCGGTCGGCAGGCTGCGACCGGCCGGCAGCTGCTCCACGCCGTACGGCCCGATCCGCAGCAGCCCCTGGTTTTCGCTGCCCAGCCACAGATCGCCGCGGCGATCCTGCAGCATCGCGGTGAAGTGGCCCTGCCCCGGCACCCGATGCACCAGCTCGGCGCGCTCGCCCTGCAGGCGATACAGCTGATCGCCCGCAACCACCCACACCGTGCCGTCCGTTGCGCGATACGGCCATGCCAACCCCGGTGGAAACCCGAATGCAGCCGGCGCGCGGTGCATGCGCCCATCCGGTTCGCGGTAGATCAATCCATCGAAGGTGCCGATCAACAAGCGCCCCCGCGCATCGAACACCATGCGCGGAAAGCTGCTCTGCAGTGGCGCGTCATCGCGCGGCGGGAAATAGTCGAAGTGCCCATCCGGCCACAGGCAGCCCAGCCCATGCCCTTCGAACAACAGCCACATGCGGCCTTCAGCGTCCATGGTCATGGCATGGATCAACGCCTGCGGCCACTGCCCCTGCCGCTGCCACTGCCGCCATTGCCCATCGGCAGCATGCCGGACCAGGTTGCCGCGTGCATCGCTCAGCCACAGCGCGCCATCGCGATCTACGTAGAGTGCGCCGACGCCGTTATCGGGCAGCCCCGGGCGCGTGCTGCGGTCGATCACGCTGAATTCCAGCCCGTTGTAGCGCACCAGGCCTTCCCAGGTTGCAAACCACAGATACCCGTCGCGGGTCTGGGCGATGTCGCGCAAGGAGTTGTGCGGCAGCCCGTTGCGCGAACTCCAGCTATCGATGGCGTAATCGCGCAAGCGTGCCGTTCCGGCCGGTGAAGCAACCGCAACAAGCGAACACAGCGCCAACAGCAGGCAGGCGCCGACACCGAACCAGCGCTGCTGCTGTCTATTTCTTCGTCGTGCTGACGTCTGGACGCCGCAACTGCTCTCGCCTGTTTGCCAGGCGCCCACCCCATCGTTCATCACACACAACGCGCCGTTCGCTGGCGATATGGTAGGCAAAAACGCCGCGCGGCGTTCGACGATGGAAGCGCACCTCTGGAAAGCCTTGCTGCAACTCCCTGCGCGTGGGTCAGGCCACTGTCTGCGAGCTGCATCTGCGCGGAACATTGCGCAGATGCCCATCGGCACTGCCACGATCAAGAATTGGAGCTGATGTGCATCGCGTAACGCGTGCGATACCCAGGCCGGCACGCCTGCGCTCGCGCATGATGCACGCAGGCGTTAGGCGCCCAGGCGCTGGCGCACGGCCTCGAACAAGGTCACACCGGTCGCGACCGACACATTGAGGCTTTCGATTTCGCCGGGCATCGGGATCTTGACCAGGCCGTCGCAGTGCTCGCGGGTGAGACGGCGCAGGCCATCGGCCTCGCCACCCAGAACCAGCCCGACATTGCCGCGCAGATCCACGCTGTACAACGAAGCGTCTGCTTCGCCGGCCAAGCCATACAGCCACACCCCCTGCTTCTGCAGGTCGCGCAGGCAGCGCGCCAGGTTGGTCACCGCCACCACCGGAATACGGTCGGCGGCACCGGCGGAGGTCTTGCGCACGGTGGCGTTCACCGTGGCCGACTTGTCCTTGGGAATCACCACCGCAGTGACCCCGGCCGCTGCCGCACTGCGCAGGCAAGCGCCAAGGTTGTGCGGGTCCTGCACGCCATCGAGGATCAGCACCAGCGCGCGCCCTGCGGCGGCCTCGACCAGCCCTTCCAGCTCGTTCTCTGCCCACAGCCGCGCGGCGGCATAGCGCGCGGCCACGCCCTGATGGCGCACCTGCCCGCCCACACCGTCCAGCGCCTGGGTATTGACCCGGCGCACGTCGATACCCTTGCGGCGCGCCTGTTCCTCGATCTCGGTCAGGCGCGGATTCTTGCTGCCGGCTTCGATCAAGACCTCGCGCACGTTGTCGGCGTCGTTCTCGACGGACGAGGCGACAGCGTTGACGCCGACGATCCACTGGTTCTGCTTGCTCATTGCGCGGGCATACGAAGAGGTAAAGAGGGAATGGTAGGGCCTGCGGCCTGTCACGTCACGGCCGGTGCATGGGAGCCCGGGCGATGCCAGCGAAGCGGTGCTGCAAGGGGCACCGGTGCTGGACGCGCAGCGCCCGGGTCAATGGCGCGCCTGCAGTGAACGCATGCTGGCCGTGCAACCCATCGTGCCGATGGAAGCCTGCCATATCGTGCACCAGCGCGTCTTGGCGCGGCGAGACGGCCGCGAGCGAGGTGATACCGTCACTGCTCGCATGCCGCGATGAGCAGCACAATCAAACCAGGGCGACTTCTCACGCGGGCCAATGCGCAGTGTCGTGATCCGGATGCTGCCGCGACACCACGCTGGCCAAAAAAGCCTCCGCGGCGGCATCGTCTTCGGGTGGACGCGTGGGTAGATGCGCCAAGCTATCGACGAAGGGCAGCTTGCGATCCAACCCATACTGGATATGCGGCGGCAACCGCTCCGGCGTGTCGAAGGCACCTGCTGCAACCGAGATCCCGTCGGGTGCCTCATAAGTCAATGGCGTGCCGCAATCGGCGCAAAACCCACGCTGCACGACCGTCGACGATGCAAAGCGCTTGGGCTCGCCACGGGTCCAGCGAAACTCGGTGCCTCGCACAGACACCAGCGGCGCGTAATACGCGCCGAATGCTTTCTGACACATGCGGCAGTGGCAGATGGAAGCGTCCACCAACGCACCACGCACATGAAACCGCACCGCCCCGCACTGGCAGCCGCCGCTGTATTCGCTTGAAGTGTCCATGCTCTGCTCCGCGTCAGTCTGTTACGGACACCATTGCAGACCCACACACCTGCAACGGCCCCACCTGCCTCTATGACAGCTAATAACACGACTGCGCTCACCACCAAGCGGACGCGGCCGGTAGCGGGATTGGGAATCGGCCGGAAACGCCGGCACGCTGCGATGGATCAGCGCCATCTGCACCCATCCGACGACTCTCGCTATATGTTAGTGGCTGCTCTTGCCACCACTAAACGTGCTGCGGGCTGCCATTTCGGTCGCCCGCAGCATGGGCCTGCAGCTCAGTACGATTTCTTCTTGCGCTTGGTCGGCTTCTCGCGGGGCGGCAGCGGCGCCTCGGGCGCTGCGCCATTTTCGTCGGCCAGGCGGAAATCGATCTTGCGCTCTTCCATGCTGGCCTTGAGCACCAGCACACGCACCGGGTCGCCGAGGCGGAACTCGCGGCCACGGCGCTCGCCGCTGAGCGTCTTGCGAATCGGATCGAACTGGTAATAGTCCTGCGGCAGCTGCGTGACGTGCACCAGGCCGTTGACCTTGGACTGCGTCAACTCCACGAACAGGCCAAATCCCGTCACACCGCTGATCACGCCATCGAACTGGCCACCGACGTGCTTTTCCATCCACGCTGCGCGGTAGCGCTCGTCCACTTCGCGCTCGGCTTCATCGGCACGCCGTCCGCGCTCGGAGCATTGCAATGCCAGCGCCGCCATCTGACGCGGGGTATAGATGAATGTCTGCGGGCTGGCGCCGGTCAGTGCGTGCTTGATTGCGCGGTGTACCAACAGATCCGGGTAACGCCGAATCGGCGAGGTGAAATGCGCGTATGCCTCCAACGCCAGACCGAAATGGCCGTTGTTCTCCGGCGAATACACCGCCAGGCTCTGGCTGCGCAGCAACACCGATTCCAGCAGCGCCGCATCCGGACGCGCGCGCACCTTCTTCAGCAGCTTGGTGTAGTCGCCGGGTCGTACCTTGCTCCATGCCGGCAAGCTCAGCTGGAATTCCTTGAGGAACTCCAGCAGGTCTTCGTACTTGCTCTCCGGCGGGCGCTCATGCACACGGTAGGGCGCGGGCACATGCACGCTCAGCAGGTAGCGCGCCGCCTCGACGTTGGCGGCGATCATGCATTCTTCGATGAGCTTGTGGGCATCGTTGCGCACCAGCATGCCGGCCTGGGTGACTTCGCCGGTATTGTCCAGCACGAAGCGCACTTCGGAGGTTTCGAACTCGATTGCGCCGCGATGCGTGCGCGCCTTCGACAGCAGGTGATACAGCTGATGCAGGCGCTGCACTTGCGGCAGCAACGGACCGATGAAGGCCTTGGTATCCGCATCGTCTTCGCCCACCGCCTTCCAGACCTGGCTATAGGTCAGGCGTGCGTGCGAATTCATCACCGCTTCGTAAAAACGCGAGCCGGTCACTTCGCCATCGCGCCCCACCTGCATGTCGCAGACGAAACACATGCGGTCGACCTTGGGCATCAGCGAGCAGATGCCGTTGGACAGCGTTTCAGGCAGCATCGGCACCACGAACCCAGGGAAATACACCGAGGTGGCGCGCTTTTGCGCTTCGTCGTCCAGCGGCGTCCCGGGACGCACGTAGTTGGACACGTCGGCGATTGCCACCACCAGACGGAAGCCGTCGGCGTTGGGTTCGCAATACACCGCGTCGTCGAAATCCTTGGCGTCTTCGCCATCGATGGTGACCAGTGGCATCTGCCGCAGGTCCACGCGCCGGCCGATCATCTGCGGCTCGACCACCAACGGCACGGCCGCCGCTTCGTCCAGTACTTCTTGCGGAAATTCGTGCGGTAATTCATGGCCGTGGATGGCCATTTCCACGACCAGCGACGGCGTCAGCTTGTCGCCCAGCACCGCGATGATCTTGCCGATCGCCGGGCGGCGCGCGTCCGGCGGGGCGATCAGTTCGCAGACCACCAATTGGCCTTCGCGTGCCTCGCCGATACCGTCCGGAGCGATCTGCACATTGCGCTGGATGCGCTTGTCGTCGGGGTCGACGTAAGCCACCCCGTGCTCATAGAAGAAGCGCCCCAGCATGCGCGACATGCCACGCTCGAGCACGCGCGCAATGGCGCCTTCGCGACGGCCGCGGCGATCGATGCCGGTGACATTGGCGAGCGCGCGGTCGCCATGCATGACCTTGCGCATTTCGAACGGTGGCAGGAACAGATCGTCGCCGCCCTCGTCGGGTTTGAGGAAACCAAACCCCTCCGGATTTGCGATGACCACGCCGGCGATCAGGCTGGTCTGCTGCACCGGCGCATAACCGCCGCGGCGGTTCTGCACCAGCTGTGCTTCGCGCACCATCGCAGCCAGGCGCTTGCCCAGTGCGTCGATGCGATCGCTCAGATTGAGCTGCTCGGCAATTTCTTCGGCGGTCTGCGGACCGTCGCAGGCTTCCAGCAACTGCAGGATCGCCTCGCGGCTGGCGATCGGCTCGGCATACCGAAGAGCCTCGCGCTCGGCATGCGGATCCTTGAATTCGGCAGCCGCGGGCGCGGCGGTCTGGAAGCGTTCCGGCGGCGGCGCAGACGGGCCACTCTTGCGCGGATGCGGAGCGCGCGGCGCAGGCGGCGCGGTCGCCGGCTGTGGCGAGGCTTTGGAGGCGTTGGATGCTTTGTCGGCAGCGCGCTTGTTGGCGGACCTGGTCGATGCGCCGGCTGCGGCACGGACCAGGAAGTCTGGCATCCAGCCCGGCAACTTCTGCTGTTCGGCAGCGCTGGAATCGCCTGCGCCGGTGGATTTGCGGCGACTCGGCCGATCGGAATCTGGGGTTTTTTTCTTTGTCATTGCTTACATGGTACTGCGTGGCGCGGCGAGATGGGCAGCAAGGCCGGCGCGACCGCCGACGATTACTGCACAGAAACCATTGACAAGCCTGTCGGGAGCCTGCAGAATTTGCGGATCACCTGCCCAGGTGGCGGAATTGGTAGACGCACTAGCTTCAGGTGCTAGCGGGGGCAACTTCGTGGAGGTTCGAGTCCTCTTCTGGGCACCAGTTTAAAGTTTAAAAAGACCTCCGAGCAATCGGGGTTCTTCTGGTTTCTGCGGCTCGAAAATGCAGTGCTCTGTACTCGATCGCCGCGCCGAGCCCTTGCCGGCACCTCGACCCGGGCTCGCTTTCCTGGCGTCGGACGCGGCAGATAGCCTCGCTTGAGCCCGTCGGCCGTCATCACGCTCCACGCGGAATGTGGGCCCGCGCAATGCTAAAAAAACCAAACGCGACTGTCGGCACGCACAACGCAGCAGCGCGCGGGCGGCCGCAGTGCCACACTCACCAGCCGCGCTCGCCTTTCGACGAACGCGCGCGCGCCGCCCCCGTCACGGCGCAGCGGTAATTCCTGCCTCGCGCAGCGCCCGTGCCCAGATGCGGTAGCCGGATTCGCTGGGATGGGTGCCATCGGGCATCAGCGCTTCGGGCAGCGTGCCGTCGGGCTGCAGCAGCCTGGGGCCGATATCGACCAACTGCACCGCCGGATCCTTGGCATAGCGCGCGACCAGCAGCCGGTTTGTCTCGGCGATCGGCGCGCGCCGCGCATCGTCGGGGTTGCGGCCACGCGGCATGATCGCCATCAGGATCAGCTTGCTGTTGGGCAGGCGGCGGCGCACCTCACTCACCACCGCCTGCACACCCAACGCCGCTTCAGCCGGGGTACTGGCGCGCGATTGCGCCGTGCCGCTGAGATTGTTGGTGCCGAGATGCAGCACCACCCAGCGCGGGTCCAGACCATTGAGTTCGCCCTGGCGGATGCGCCACAGCACATTTTGCGTGCGGTCCCAGCCGAAGCCCAGATTCAGTACCGGCCGCATGCCATACAACCATTGCCACGATTCGGGGCCACTGACGCGCGTGGCCTGCGGCGGCCCAGACCAGAAATGGGTGATCGAGTCGCCGATCATCACTACCTCCGGCTTCAGGCTGCGCGCGATGGCCAGCGCTGCGTGGTGGCGTGCGTACCAGTCGTAGGAATCCTGCTCCAGCCAGTCGACCGGCATCAGCGAGGTCGCCGCGTCACGGCCGAGTTCGGCCACCGGCTTGACCGGCGGCTCGCCCAGCAGCCGCGCGAGCGTGGGCTCGATCGCTTCGGCCAGCATGCGCTGCCCCCGCGTGTCCGGATGCAAGGCACCGGCCGCCGGACGGAACCGGGTGTCGTAAAACAGCTCGGTGCGCAGCTTGCCGTCGCGCTGGAAGACCGAGCTCACATCCAGATAGGTCACGCGTGGGTTGTCGCCGTAACGCACGGCCAGGCCCTGATTGATCTGCGCATCGCGCCGCGATTTTTCGCTGGAGAGATCGCTGGGCAACACACTCAGCAGCAGGATGTGCGTGCGCGGCAGCTTTTGCTCGATCGCTGCGACCACCGCATCGATACCGAGTTGGGTCTGCTCGGCGGTTTGACCGAGATGGCCGGTGTTATTGGTGCCGATCAGCACCAGCGCGACCTTCGGCTGCAGCCCGTCGACTTCGCCATTGGCCAGCCGCCACAACACGTTTTCGGTGCCGTCGCCACTGAAACCCAGGTTGAGTGCGCCGCGGCTACCGTAGAAGGTTTGCCAGGTCGGCTGGAAGTCTTCGTCCGGCGCCCTGGCTTTTTCGTAGTTTTGGGTGATCGAATCGCCGATCAGCAGCAATTTGGTATCCGGGTGCTGCTTGACCTGTTCCAGCACCTGGGCATGCCGCTGCGCCCACCAGGACTCCTGCAGGCGATCGGTCGGCACGATCGACGGTGGCGGCGTTTGCGCGCTTGCCATCGTGCAGAACAGCAGCAGCCCCCAGCACCAAAGCGTATGTGCAAAGCCGGAGCGTAAAACACGGAACGAAGCAGCGTGCGAAGACCGGGACATGCGCGCACCAGACACGGGAGAGGCGTCGATTGTGGTCCGCGCCTGCAACGCAGGACAAGCGTTGGCGTAGCCGCCCTTGGTGATCACAACGCACTGCAGCAAGCGCTCGGACCTTGCCGCATCGCTGCGGTCCGAGCGCGCTCCCGCGCTGCCGCGTATAGCGGCAGCGCGGGAGCGCGGCAAGACCTCAGCGCAAGCCAGTCTCGCCGCGCGCATTCACCAGGCGCTGAATTTCCGAAGTCCCCTCGTAGACCTCGGTGATCTTGGCGTCGCGGAGAGCGCTCCAGCGTTGCCGCGCGTGGCGGCAGCGCTGGAGCGCGGTCGACTTCAGCGCAAGCCAGTCTCGCCTCGCGCAATCACCAGGCGCTGGATTTCCGAGGTGCCCTCGTAGATTTCGGTGATCTTTGCATCGCGAAAGTAGCGCTCCAGCGGCATTTCTTTCGAATACCCCATGCCGCCATGGATTTGCACGGCCTGATGGGTGATCCACATCGCCGCCTCGGATGCAGTGAGCTTGGCCACTGCCGCTTCGGTGCCGAACTTCTGCCCCTGCCCTTTCAACCACGCGGCGCGCAGCGTCAGCAGCAGCGCTGCATCCAGCTTGCACTTCATGTCGGCGATCTTGGCCTGGGTCATCTGGAACGTGCCAATCGCCGCGCCGAATGCCTTGCGCTCCTTGACGTAGGCCAGCGTGGCCTCATAAGCCGCACGTGCAATCCCGACCGCTTGCGAGGCAATACCGATGCGCCCGGCGTCCAGAACGCTCATCGCAGTCTTGAAGCCCTCGCCTTGCACGCCCAGCACTTCATCGGGCTGCGCAACGTAATCGGCAAACTCGATTTCGCAGGTGGCCGAGGCGCGAATGCCGAGCTTGGGCTCGGTCTTGCCGCGATGAAAACCGGCGCGATCGGTGTCGACCATGAACGCAGTGATGCCGCGCGAACCCTTGTCCGGCTCGGTCATTGCAAACAAGACGATGTACTTGGCCACCGGGCCGGAGGTGATCCAGCTCTTCTTGCCGTTGATGAGGAAGCTGCCATCGGCCTGCTTGACCGCGCGGCAGCGCATTGCCGAGGCATCCGAGCCGGACTGCGGCTCGGTCAGCGCAAACGCACCGATGTGCGCGCCTTCGGCGATCGCGCGCACGTAGAGCTGCTTTTGCGCTTCGCTGCCGTTCTTCAGAATACCGGTGCAAAACAGCGAGTTGTTGACCGAAACGATGGTGGAATGCGCGCCGTCGGCCGCGGCGATTTCGATCATCGCCAGCGCGTAGCTGATCGGGTCCATGCCGGCGCCGCCGTATTCGACCGGCACCTCGATGCCCATCAGGCCGTTTTCGCCCAACAGGCGGATATTTTCGAGCGGGAATTCGCCGCTACGGTCGAATTGCTCGGCGCTGGGCGCGATCTTTTCCTGCGCGATGCGGCGCGCCACATCCTGGATCATTAATTGTTCTTCGGTGAAGCTGAAATCCACGTCGCACCCCTTCAGGCCTGAGCTGAGCCCCATTGTAGCGCCAACCATTCGCATGCGTATGTAGTTGACCGCACCTGGCGCCGGGTCGAAAATATCTCCATATCGCGATATAGAGATATTCATGGATCTGGAAGACTGGTCGGCACGCCTGAAGGTATTCGCCGACGCCACCCGAGTCCGCCTGCTGGCCTTGCTGGAGCAGGAAGAACTCACCGTGGCCGAGCTGTCGGCCATCACCCGCCTGGCGCAGCCGCGGGTGTCCACGCACCTGGCCAAACTCAAGGAAGCCGGGCTGGTCCGCGACCGTCGCGCCGGGGTGTCGGCGTATTACCGCTTCGACGAAGTGTCGCTGGACCCGGCCCAACGGGCGCTGTGGCTGGCACTGAGCACCGGCAGCGACGACCCGTTGTTGCGCCAGGATGCCGAGCGCGTGGCCGCCGTGCTGGCCAACCGTGCCGCGGACCAGAACTGGGCCGATTCGGTGGCCGGCGACATGGAGCGGCATTACTCGCCGGGCCGCACCTGGGAGGCCCTGGCGCGCACCGCCCTGCCCCTGCTGGAAACCGGCGACGTGCTCGATATCGCGTCCGGCGACGGCGTGCTGGCCGAACTGGTGGCACCGCACGCCACCCGCTACATCTGCATCGACACCAGCGCGCGCGTAGTTGCGGCCGCCAGCGAGCGCCTGCGCAAACTACGCAACGTGGAAGTGCGCGAAGGCGATATGCATGCGCTGCCATTCCCCGATGCCAGCTTCGACCTGGTGGTGCTGATGCATGCACTGACCTACGCGGCCAAACCGGCGCAGGCGGTAGCCGAATCGGCGCGCGTGCTGCGCCCGGGCGGCCGCCTGCTGCTGTGCAGCCTGGCCAAGCACGAACATCGCGCCGCAGTGCATGCGTACGGCCACGTCAATCTGGGCTTTGCGGCCAAGGAGTTGCGCAAGTTCGTTGAAAAAGCCGGGCTGGACGTCTCCAGCCTGGAGACGGTGACACGCGAAAAACGCCCGCCCCATTTCGAAGTGATCTCGCTGATTGCGGTGAAGCCGGGAATGGCGAATCGGGATTCGGGATTAGTGGAAAACAAAGACACCGCTGCGCGGAGAACCGGACCATGACGCACGTGCGAATCCCTAATCCCGAATCTCCAATCCGGTTTGCATTGCCGTGGCTGCATCCAGAACGCGCAGCCAAGCTCACTGCCGCGCTTGCCGAGCGCATCCTCATCATCGATGGGGCGATGGGCACCATGATCCAGCGCCACGATCTGCAGGAGCCCGATTACCGCGGCACCCGCTTTGCCGACGGCTACGACAGTGCGCACGTGCACGGCCCCGGTTGCGACCACGCGCACGTACCGCAGGGCCACGACCTGAAGGGCAACAACGATCTGCTGCTGTTGACCCGCCCGGAAATCATTGCCGGCATTCATCGTGCCTACCTGGAGGCAGGTGCCGATCTCCTGGAAACCAATACCTTCAACGCCACGTCGGTGAGCCAGGCCGACTATCACCTGGAACATCTGGTGTACGAGTTGAACAAGGCCGGCGCACAGGTCGCGCGCGCCTGCTGCGACGACGTCGAGGCGTTGACCCCGCACAAGCCGCGCTTTGTGATCGGCGTGCTCGGCCCCACCAGCCGTACTGCCTCGATCAGCCCGGACGTCAACGACCCGGGCTACCGCAATACCAGTTTCGATGCGCTGCGCGCAACCTATCGCGAGGC
This sequence comes from Xanthomonas cissicola, assembly GCF_008801575.1. GTDB lineage: Bacteria > Pseudomonadota > Gammaproteobacteria > Xanthomonadales > Xanthomonadaceae > Xanthomonas > Xanthomonas cissicola. Next base: position 43,390 of record NZ_VZPL01000027.1, read on the forward strand.
TATCGAGGGCCTGATCGATGGCGGCGCGGATACGCTGATGGTGGAAACCATCTTCGACACGCTCAACGCCAAGGCCGCGCTGTATGCGATCGAAGAGGTCTTCGACGCGCGCGGCGGGCGTTTGCCGGTGATGGTCTCCGGCACCATCACCGATGCATCCGGTCGCACCTTGTCGGGACAGACTGCCGAAGCGTTTTATGCATCCGTCGCGCACGGCCGGCCGTTGTCGATCGGCCTGAATTGCGCGCTCGGCGCCAGGGATTTGCGCCCGCATGTGGAAACGCTGGCGCAGATCGCCGACACCTATGTCAGTGCGCATCCGAATGCCGGCTTGCCGAATGCCTTCGGCGAATACGACGAGACGCCGGAAGAAGTGGCGCAGACGCTGCGCGAATTCGCACAGGCCGGCCTGCTCAATCTGGTCGGTGGCTGCTGCGGCACCTCGCCCGACCATATCCGCGCCATTGCCGAGGCGGTCGCTGATCTGCCACCGCGGCAATTGCCGGGCGCACAAGAGCTGGCGGCGTGATGCGTCAGGCTCACCCTCATCCGCCCTTCGGGCACCGTCTCCCGCTGGCGGGAGAAGGACAGTGCGGCGCTTGGATTGCCGCAAGGACGCGCCGTGCGCAGTCCACCTGCCTTCTCCCACTTGCGGGAGAAGGTGGCGCGAAGCACCGGATGAGGGCCGCATTGCACCGCGCCCCAGGGTCGGACCGTGAACACCTACTCACCACGACCGATCGCGCCGTCGGCGTCGCCTTCCAGCAGAGCCTTGCATGAGCACTCCCCGCTACACCCGCTTGTCCGGCCTTGAGCCGCTGGTCATTACGCCGGACCTGTTGTTCGTCAATGTCGGCGAGCGCACCAACGTCACCGGCAGTGCGCAGTTCCGCAAGCTGATCAAGGAGGAGCGCTACGAGGAAGCGGTGGAGGTCGCGCGTCAGCAGGTGGACAGCGGTGCGCAGATCCTCGACGTCAACATGGATGAAGGCCTGATCGATTCGGAGAAGGCAATGACGCGCTTTCTCAACCTGATCATGTCCGAGCCGGATATCGCGCGCATTCCGGTGATGGTGGATTCGTCCAAGTGGAGTGTCATCGAAGCGGGATTGAAGTGCCTGCAAGGCAAGAGCGTGGTGAATTCCATCTCGCTCAAGGAAGGCGAAGCGGTGTTCATCGAACACGCCCGCAAGGTCTTGCGCTACGGCGCCGCCGCGGTGGTGATGGCCTTCGACGAAGCGGGCCAGGCCGACACCTGCGCACGCAAGGTCGAGATCTGCACGCGCGCCTACACGCTGCTGACCGAGCAGGTGGGCTTTCCGCCGGAAGACATCATCTTCGACCCGAACATCTTTGCCGTGGCCACCGGCATCGAAGAGCACGACAACTACGCGGTGGACTTCATCGAAGCTACCCGCATCATCAAGGACACGCTGCCGCGCTGCCATGTGTCCGGCGGCGTTTCCAATGTCTCGTTCTCGTTCCGCGGCAACGAAACCGTACGCCAGGCAATCCACTCGGTGTTCCTGTTCCATGCGATCAAGGCCGGTATGGACATGGGCATCGTCAACGCCGGCGGCATGCCGATCTACGACGAACTGGACCCGGAACTGCGCGAACGCGTGGAGGACGTGATCCTCAACCGACGCCGTGACGGCACCGAACGTCTGCTGGAAATCGCCGAGCGCTACAAGGGCACCAAGGGCGCGGCAAAAGTCGAAGACCTGGCCTGGCGCGACAAGCCGGTACGCGCGCGCTTGGCGCATGCGCTGGTGCATGGCATCGATGCATTCGTGGAAACCGATACCGAAGAAGCGCGCCAGCATTCCACACGCCCTCTGGACGTGATCGAAGGCCCGCTGATGGACGGCATGAACGTGGTGGGCGATTTGTTCGGCGCCGGCAAGATGTTTTTGCCGCAGGTGGTCAAGTCCGCGCGCGTGATGAAAAAAGCGGTGGCGTATCTGCTGCCCTTCATCGAAGCGGAAAAACTGCGCACCGGCGATGTCGGCAAGTCCAACGGCAAGATCATCATGGCCACCGTCAAGGGCGACGTGCACGACATCGGCAAGAACATCGTCGGCGTGGTGTTGGCCTGCAACAACTTCGATGTGGTGGATCTGGGCGTAATGGTCTCGGCGCAGGTGATCCTGGATCGCGCACGCGAAGAAAACGCGGATCTGATCGGGCTGTCCGGCCTCATCACGCCATCTCTGGAAGAAATGTCGCATGTGGCGCGCGAGATGCAGCGGCAGGGCTTTGACATTCCGTTGTTGATCGGCGGCGCAACGACCTCGCGCGCGCACACCGCGCTGAAGATCGACCCGCACTACACCGCGCCCATCGTGTGGGTGAAGGACGCCTCGCGTGCCGTGGGCGTGGCGCAGTCGCTGATCTCGCGCGACCTGCGCCAGGCCTTCGTCGCCGCCAACGATGCCGATTACGCGGAAATCCGCGCACGCCACCGTAATCGCGGCGATGCCAAGCGCTTGGTGTCGCTCGAAAAAGCGCGTGCGCAACGCTTCGACGGCGATTGGGGCACTTACACGCCACCGGCCCCACGCCAGCCAGGCATCCACGTCTTCGATGACTACCCGTTGCAGGAGCTGATCGAACTCATCGACTGGACGCCGTTCTTTCAGGCATGGGAACTGGCCGGCAAGTTTCCCGCGATTCTCAGCGACGAAATCGTCGGCACCCAGGCCAGCGAGCTGTATCGCGACGCACGCCGCATGCTCAAGCGCATCGTCGAAGAGAAGTGGCTGACGGCCAAGGCCGTGTTCGGGCTGTGGCCGGCAAATAGCGTTGGGGATGATGTTGAGGTGATCCTGACGGACCACCGGGATTCGGAAGTCGAGGTTGGAGATTGGCAGAAGCAAAGCCAATCCCGAATTTCCAATCCCCAATCCCGGCAACTCCTGCACTTTTTGCGCCAACAAGTCGACAAGCCCATCGACCGCCCGGATTTCTGCCTGGCCGATTTCATCGCTCCGAAAAGCAGCGGCACGCAGGACTGGATCGGCGCCTTCGCGGTCACTGCCGGCATCGGTATCGATGCGCATGTGGCCCGGTTCGAAGCCGCGCACGACGACTACAATTCCATCCTGCTCAAGGCTCTGGCCGACCGTCTGGCAGAGGCACTGGCCGAGCGCCTGCATCAACGCGTGCGCACCGAGTTCTGGGGTTATGTCGAGGACGAAGCGTTGGACAACGAAGCCTTGATCGCCGAGCGCTATCGCGGCATTCGCCCGGCACCCGGTTACCCGGCCTGCCCCGAACACAGCGAAAAACGTACCTTGTTCGATCTGCTCGATGCCGAGCGCAACGCCGACATGTCGCTGACCGAAAGCTTCGCGATGCTGCCCACTGCCGCGGTCTCCGGGTATTACTTCAGCCACCCCAAGAGCCAGTACTTCGTGGTCGGGCGACTGAGCAAGGAACAGGTGGCCGATTACGCAAAGCGCAAGGGCATCACGCCGGCACTGGCCGAGCGTTGGCTGGCATCGAATCTGGATTACGACCCGGAGTAAGGGCATCTGCAGTCCGCAGATCGTAGGAGCGCACCCGGGCGCGATGAGGCTTTCCTGGTAGAACCTCATCGCGCCCGGGTGCGTTCCTACGCTGCAATGCCACCGCATTGCGCGGCGGCGCTTGGATCACGCCAGCATCAAGCAGCCGGCCGCAACACGTTCAAGACTTCGTAGCACGCGCCCATGGTGTGGTAATCGGTCTTACCCGCCGGGCTTTTCTCATCGCTGTACTTGCGGTTGTCCGCATCCAGGATGCGATACCACGCGCCATACTGATGGTCGATCATGTGCGCCCACGAATAGGCCCACAGCGTGTCGTACCACTGCCAGTAGCGATCGTCGCCGCTGCGCTGCGCCAGCAATGCGGCAGCGGCCAACGACTCGGCCTGCACCCAGAAATACTTGTCGTCGTCGCAGACATTGCCTTCAGGGTCGAAGCCGTAATACAGCCCGCCGCGCTGCGTATCCCATGAGCGCTCCACCGCCACATCGAACAGGTGCTGCGCGGTGGGCAGCAACCAGTCGGCCGGCGCATAGCGATCCAGCAGCATCAGCAGCTTGGCCCATTCGGTCTGATGGCCCGGCTGAAAGCCCCACGGGCGGAACAGGTGCTTGGGATTATCGCGGTTGTAATCCCAGTCGATATTCCACTGCAGGTCGTAATGCTCCCACACCAGCCCATCGGCTTTGGCAGCCTGGCGTTGGGTCATGTTCTCCGCCAGCACCAGTGCACGATCGAGATAACGCTGCTCGCCGCTGGCCTCGTACGCGGCGATCATCGCCTCGCACATATGCATGTTGGCGTTCTGACCGCGGTAGCTGGTGAAGTTGAACTGCGCGTCGGCTTCGTCGCGATACAAGCCGAAGCCTGCTTCCCAGAAGTGTTTTTCCAGCAGTTGCCAGGTTTCGTCCATCCACGCACGCGCCTCATCGACGCCGGCTTTCAAGCCGCACGAATACGCCAGCAACACAAAGGCAACGCCGTAGCAGTGATTCATGTCGTCTTCGACCACGCCATCGCGCAGCGTCCACGCATAACCCCCGGTTTGCGGGTTGCGATGCACGTTGCGCAGATAGTCCAGCCCGTGACGTACCGCCTGCAGGTACGCAGCATCGCCGAACTCGCGGTAGGCCATCGCGTAGTTGAAGACGAAGCGCGTACTGCTGACCAAGTGCCGATGCCCGGCATCGTAGATCGAACCGTCATCGCGGAAATACTGGAAAAACCCACCGGCCGGATCGATCGCGCGCGGATGATAGAACGCCATGGTGTCGGCGATGTGCTGGCGCAAGACGTCGGCCGAACGGAAATCGGGTGCGGGTGTTGCAGGCAAACGGCTCATGATTGTTCCTGGATCAAGGAATGGACTTCATCGATGCTCGGCATTGCCGCGAACGCGCCCTTGCGCGTCACCGCCAGCGCGCCGACCGCGGCAGCAAACCGGATCACCTCATTGATTACCGCGGGATCACCGCACAGCTGCTCCAGCGATGCAGCACGCGTTGCCAGCTGATACAGCAGCCCGCCGACGAACGCATCGCCGGCGGCGGTGCTATCGCGCACCTGCACCTGGAACGCCGGCACCTGGCCCGAATCGGTACGTGTCTGCCAATGCACCGGCCCGCCGCCATCGGTGACCAGCAACCAACTGGCCCTGCCCTGCCACAGCTTTTGCGTGACCGCACTGGCGTCGCTATCGAGCGTTCCCGCCAGATACTCAAGTTCCTCGCGCGAAAGCTTGACCACATCGGCCAACGCCAGCGCCTCCCATAGCAACGGCGCCGGGTCGACATCCTGCGGCCACAGCATCGGGCGCAGATTCAGATCAAGGCTGACGATGGCGCCATCGGCGCGCGCACGGCGCATGCCGTCGAGCGTGCACTGGGCAATTTCCGGCTCGGTCATGCTGTTGGAGCACACATGCAAGACCGCTGCCTGCGTAAACCCGTCCGCAGCGAAGTGCTCGGGACGGAACAACAGGTCCGCTGCCGGTGGACGGTAGAAACTGAAACTGCGTTCGCCCGCGTCGTCCAACGCAACGAACGCCAACGCAGTCTTGGCCTGATCGGTGCGTACGATGCCGTCGGTCGCCACGCCCGATTGCTGCAGGCTTTGCAGCAGGAAATCGCCGAACATGTCGCGCCCGAGCATGCCCACAAAATGCGCAGCGCCCCCCAGGCGCGCCACCGCAACGGCGACATTGGCCGGCGCACCGCCGGCATATTGCGCGAAGGTGCGCGCCTCGTCCGGGCGGGCCTGCGGCAACGCCAGCATGTCGATCAGCGCTTCGCCGAAACACACCACCTGATGCTTGCTCGCACTCATGCGCGTGCCTCCGCCAGTGCGCCGCGCAACCGCGAGCCCCAGATACCGTAGAACACGATGTACAGGTAGCACAGCAACGGCAGCACGAACGACTCATGCAGGCCGATGCTGTCGGCGAGCAACCCTTGCAGATACGGCACGATTGCGCCGCCGACAATGGCCATGATCAGCAGGCTCGACGCGCGCCCGGTCAGCGGACCAAGCCGCTCGATGCCCAGGGTGAAGATGGTCGGGAACATGATCGAATTGAACAGGCCGATCGCCACCAGCGCGTACACCGCCAACATGCCGCCGCTGGCCATGGTCAGGCCCAGCAACACCGCGTTGATTGCAGCGAACACCGACAACAACACGCGCGGCGACAGCTTGGCCAGCAGCGCCGAGCCGATGAAACGGCCGATCATCGCCAGCGTCCAGTAGGCCGACACATACCTGGTTGCCTCGCGCTCGGTGAACCCACCGATCTGCGGCAGCGAGAAGTAATTGACCATCAGGCTGCCGATCGCCACTTCTGCGCCAACGTAGAAAAAGATCGCCAACACACCGAAGCGCACATGCGGGTGTTGCAAGGCATCGAGCAAGGAATGCGTGCTGTCGTCTTTCTGTGCGCTGGCGTCGGTCAGAGCCGGCAGACGGAACAAAAACACGAAGATCGCCAACAGGAACAGCACGATGCCCAGCCCGATGTACGGGCCTTGCACGGCCTGCGCTTCCTGCACGCGATAAGCCAGTTGCTCAGCTTCCGGCAGGGCCTTCAGTTGGTCGCCGCTCATTACCGTGTTGGACAGGATCAACCAGCCGCCCAACAGTGGCGCGATTGCAGTGCCGAGCGAATTCAGTGCCTGGGCCAGGGTCAAGCGACTGGAGGCGCTACGCTCTGGCCCCAGCAAGGCGACGTAGGGATTGGCCGCCACCTGCAAGATGGTGATGCCAGTGGCCAATACGAACAACGCGCCGAGAAATGCGCTGTACACGCGCAATTCCGCCGCCGGCCAGAAGCCCAGCGCGCCGACCGCCGCCACCGCCAAGCCGGCCACGATACCCTGCTTATAGCCCAACCGGTTCACCAGCCAACCGGCCGGCAGCGACATCAGGAAATAGGCACCGAAGAAGGTGAACTGCACCAGCATCGCCTGCGCGAAGTTGAGCTCGAACACCGCCTTCAGATGCGGAATCAGGATGTCGTTGAGGCAGGTCAGAAAGCCCCACATGAAAAAGATCGTGGTGACCACCGACAACGCGACGCCGTTGTTGACGGGCGCCTTGTTGCCGCTGGGCACGGAGGATTGCGTGGAAAGGGAAACCATAGGGATTGTCTGGTCAGCGGCCTGAGGCCTTGGTGGGGGAATGGGCGGATGGACCGCTTGGGGGAGGTGGTGACATTCGCGTTGTGGGTCCGCAGGCGCTGCTCGCACGAATATTCAGTGCGACTGCGGCGGTCAGCTGTTGTGCGGCAAGCTCGGGGCTACCGATGCGTTGCAGCACCAATTGCGCAGCCTGCCTGCCCCGCGCACGCGGGTCTGCAGCCAGGGTGGTCAATGCAGGCGTGAACAGCGCCGCTTCGGCGATATCGTCGAAGCCGGTCACCGCGAAGTCGCGGCCGGGTACGAGGCCGTGCTTGGCCAGTGCCGCCATCAAGCCGAGCGCAACGGTGTCGTTGTAGCAGACCGCCGCAGTCGCTGCCTGCGCCGTACCGTTTAGCAAGCGCGCCCCGCAGACTGCGGCGTCCTGGCGATTTGGAGCCGACTCGACGTAATGCGTTTCCAGGTCCGCCTCCTGCATCGCACGCGCGTAGCCGGCGCGGCGCTGGCGGCAGGAACTGGATGCGGCATGCCCACCGAAGAACACGATACGCCGATGACCTTGCGCGATCAGATGCGAACAGGCCACGAACGCGCCTTGTGCGTTGTCGAGCGCCAGCAGATCCCAGTGCGCGCCTTCCACCTCGCGATTGAACAGCACCACGTTGCGCTGGCGGCCGAGCACCTGGCTCAGCGCCTGCGCCTGGCTGCCTTCGGCCGGCGACAGGATGATGCCCGCCGGCGTGTGCTCCATCAGCGAGGTCAGCACTGCTTGTTGACGCTGCGTCGATTCGCCAGTGCTACCGAGCAAGGTGACATAGCCGGCTGCGCCCAGTGCTTCGTCGACGCCGGCGGCGAACTCGGCAAAAAACGGGTTGGACAAATCGTTGATCACCAGCGCGACGCTGGACGAGGTGCGCTGGCGTAAATTCGCCGCGGCGCGGTTGTAGACGTAATTCTGCCGATCCAGCTCGGCCTCCACGCGCGCGCGCGTGCTCGCATGCACGAGCGGGCTACCGCGCAGCACCAGCGACACCGTTGCGCGCGAGACACCAATGGCGCCGGCGATATCGCGTAACGTCACCGCGCCGCGCGCCCTGCGTCGCGTCGTCCGTTGTCATCTCGGGTGTCGGCTTGGCTGGCGTCACGTGGCAAGCCTTGCGGTGGAAGAAAGACACATGCAGTGGCATCAAATTGGATCGATCCAATTAGGCCTTTTCCGCGCAGCCAATGCATGCGGCAGTGCAACATAGCTCACCTGGCACCAGGCTGAGAGGCCCAGGGCAACGCGCCGACTGGCCAGTGACCCAGCAGCGGCGGTTCGTGCCACTCACTCAAACGCGATCGACAGTCCGATGCCACCCTGCCAGTCCGGGCTTTCCGAGGTCAGTCCGCGCAACACCGACACATCCAGCTGCATCGCATGCGGCAGCTGCCAGGCGCCACCCGCCCCAGCCACACGCGCATGCTCGCTGCCGGTGTCCAAGCCCGCTTCCACATAGCTGCTGAAATGGTCGCCGGAGAAAAACGTGTAATTGGGAGAGAACGTCCAGGTGTGCCCGTCGTCGTCGCGCGCGTAATTGACGTATAACGCGATGGCGCGCTGCTGCGCCAGATCCCAGGATGCAGTCACCCCGAGTTCGCGCGAGTAGCCGTCGCTGAAGGCCGGGCTGCCGGTCGGGATGCTGTAAGTGCCCAACGCAGCCCAATGAAAGTTCTCCGAGCGCGATGGCAAGGCCACCTTCAACCCGACACTGCTGTCGCCACCGCCACGCACCCGCGCGCCACCGCCATGCTGCCAGTTGTAGCTGTCGCTCCCGAGTTGCAGCTCCACATCCTGGAACAACCCCAGACGCAGCAGCGTGTCGGCAGTGTATTGGGTCGTGCGCTGCCCGCCGCTGCGATCGGTACTCGCATCAGGCAAGCCCTGTTCCCAGGCAAACGCACCTGGCTGCAACGCCTCCGCAGCGAACGGAATGCCCGGCCGGTCGAACGCCGGCGCATCGTCTGACTGCGCGGCGGCGTGCCCGCTAGCCACGCACAGCGCAAGCATCGCCAAAGCCGACGGCGTTCGGCGCGGCGCCCGCACCGGCACGCGAACAGGCGCACGAGAGACGACGGCCGCCACGGCGTTGGATTTCAAGGATTTCGACCACAGGGACATATGCAGCACCATTGGCAGGACAGAGCAACCACGCAGGGACGAGGCCACGGCAGAGGCGCCAGCCCGCATCGATACGTAACGGCGCGCATGGTGCCGCGCCGCCTGTGACCGGCTTGTATAGCGGCGCTCTGGCCATTGTCTGCCGGGTTAGCGGTCAGGGTGAGCCCCGATGGCAGTGCGGCACCATGACCAGACAACCAGCATGCGTTCTACGCCCGACAATCCGATGGCCGCCCTCTGGCTTACGCGGCGGCTGCGCGCTTGCTGGCTGCGGAAAATGCCTAAAAAAAAGGGCACCCGTAGGCGCCCGTATACAACACACACCACGCAGCGCGCGTCTTACCAGACCAGATCGTCGGGCACCTGATATTTCGGATCAGCGTACGGGTCCTCGCCCGCTGGTGCGTTTGGGTCCACTTTCAATGCCACCGATGGGGCGAACACCGCTTCGGCTTCGGCGAGAAGCTCGGCAGTCACCAGCAGATAGCGTCCGTTGAGTTGCAGCACGCCCAGCTCCCCGGTGTTGAGCGCCTTGAGCTGATCGGCGTTGACGTAAATGCGCTTGATCTTGCCGCCATACGGAAAGTGCCGGGCGATATCCGCAGCGGCATCATTCAGGCCCTTGTCCTTCACCAGCGCTTCGAGCTTGGCCTTGGCTTCGCGACGCAGACGTGCTTCTTCCTGCTTCACTCGCTCGGCTTCGATGCGCTCGTCCTTCTCGCGCTGCGCACGGATCGCATAGGCCTTGGCCAGATCGATATCTTCGCGCGTGCGCGCCGGCCTGGGGCCACGGCGGTCTGCAGCGGGATGCTGCGGACGCGGCGCTGCACCGGGCTTGCCGTCATGACGACGCTCGGGCCTGCCAGCGGGTTTGCGCTCGCCATGGCCATCGGTCGCCGCAGCGGCATGCGGACGCTGCGGCCCCCTGGCCTGGCCCGGCCGATTACCCCCGGGTGCTGGCTTGCCACCATTGCCATGCGCACGCGCTGCAGGACGTGCATCGGGTTTGCGTTCGGGCTTGGGCGCGGACTTGAAGCCCAACCCAAGCAACTGGTCACGTAAGGTATCGCTCATGGCGGTGGCAATCTGCAATCAGTAGTGCGGAGGCGGCGGTTCGTCCGCTGCATCGGCAAACAATGTGGAGCGCACCTTGCCCAGATCCTCGAGCAGGTGGCGGATCAATTCGGCATTGCGTGCGCCCGTCAAACGGGCGTCTGCAAGTGCTTCACTCAGTTCGTTGAGCGCCTGCTCCTGGAAGGAGAGGCGCGTTTCCAATTCGATCAACCGCGCTTCCAGCGCGCGGTCTTGCAGCGGGAGTTGCTCATGCATACAGCGAACGGCCTCGTCCAATGGCGTAGTACGCCAGACCTGCGGCTTCGATCTCTTGCGGGTCGTAAAGGTTGCGGCCGTCGAAGACGACATCGTCCTTCAAGGCCTGCTTGATCTTGCCGAAGTCCGGGCTCCGGAACTGCTTCCACTCGGTAACCACGACCAGTGCGTCGGCATCTTCCAGTGCAGAAAAGGCATTGTCGCAGAAGGTCAGATCATCGCGCTCGCCGAAGATGCGCCTGGCTTCGCGAGTGGCTTCAGGGTCGTAGACGCGCACGGTGGCACCGGCTTCCCACGACTGTTCCATCAAGCGACGGCTGGACGCAGCACGCATGTCGTCGGTATTGGGCTTGAACGCCAGACCCCACACCGCGAAGGTCTTGCCGGCCACAATGCCGGCGCCCTCGGTGCCGTAATGCCGCTGCACCAGTTCGAACAGATGGCCCTTCTGCGCGTTATTGACGCTTTCCACTGCGTTGAGCAGGGTCGGCTGCATTCCGTACTGCTCGGCCGTCTTGGCCAATGCCTGCACGTCCTTCGGGAAGCACGAGCCGCCGTAACCGGCGCCGGGATAGATGAAGTGCCAGCCAATACGCGGATCAGAGCCGATGCCGTTACGCACGTGTTCGACGTCGGCACCGACACGCTCGGCAATATTGGCGATCTCGTTCATGAAACTGATCTTGGTCGCCAGCATCGCGTTGGCCGCGTACTTGGTCAGCTCGGCCGAACGCACGTCCATTTCGACGATGCGATCGCGGTTGCGATTGAACGGTGCGTACAGGCGACGCATGCGCGCAATGGCCGCCGGCTTCTTGGCGCCGATCACGATGCGGTCCGGGCGCATGCAGTCGGCCACCGCGTCGCCTTCCTTGAGGAATTCGGGGTTGGAGACGACATCGAAGTCGTGCGCCACTCCGCGCGCGGCCAGTTCTTCCTGGATCGCCGCGCGCACGCGATCGGCCGTGCCGACCGGCACCGTTGACTTGTTGACCACGATCGCCGGGCCGTCGATATGTCGGCCCACCGTGCGCGCAACTGCCAGCACGTATTGCAGGTCGGCACTCCCATCCTCGTCGGCCGGCGTGCCTACGGCAATGAAGGTGATCTCGCCATGCGCGATCGCGGCAGCCGCGTCGCTGGTGAAGCGCAACCTGCCGGCGGCATGGTTGGCCTTCACCATCGGCTCCAGGCCGGGCTCGTAGATCGGAATCAGCCCGCGATTGAGGGCATCGAGCTTGGCTTGATCGATATCCACGCAGACGACCTGATGCCCCACTTCCGCCAGGCAGGCACCGGTCACAAGACCCACGTAGCCGGTGCCGAAGATCGCAACGCGCATGGAATGAACTGCCTCCTGCGGAAGATCAGGGAAGGATACCCATCAGTTCGACATCGAACGTCAACGTTGCGTCAGGTCCGATCGGTCCTCCTTGCGTGCCGTTCGGGCCATAGGCCAAGTTGGATGGAATCCAGAAACGGTATTTCGAACCGACCGGCATCAACGCCACGCCCTCGGTCCAACCGGGAATGACTTGATCCAGACCGAACTCCGCCGGCTGGCCGCGCTGGTAGGAACTGTCGAAGACCTGCCCGTTGAGCAGCTTGCCTTCGTAGTTCACACGCACCTTGCTGGTCCGCATCGGGCGCTCGCCGCTACCCTGGCGCAACACCATGTACTGCAGGCCGGACGCGGTGGTGATCACGCCCTTCTCGGTCTTGTTCTTGGCAAGGAATTCATTGCCCTGCTGGCGATTGTTGGCAGCGGCAGCGCCCTGCTTGGCAGAGGCGAATGCCTGCATGGTGGCTGCGGCCTCCTGCTGGGTCAGACGCGTGGTGCCCTTGGCGAACACGGTACGCACCGCTTCCATCAGGATCGGCAGATCGATCTCGTCCTTGATACCGGCCAGCGACGGACCAACCGCGCGATCGCCGAGCATCAGGCCGACATTTTCCTTGGACGGTGCAGCCGGCGCGGCGCCCGGCGCCATGCCTGGCACCTGCTGGCCGTTGCGGGCAGCGAGCGCGGTACGCAATGCAGTATCGGTGGCCTGGGTCTGCTCATCCGACAACAGCGGCTTGCCGCCCTTGAATGCATTTTCGATGGCGCGTTGCATCGCGTTCACATCGATGTCCTGAGCGATCGGCTCGAACGAACGTGCCACGTCCATACCGATGGCGTAGCTGACGTTGTCGCGCGTGCTCTTATCAGACGATGCATTCAAAGCTGGCTTCTCCTTGGTGGCCGCTGCGGCCGGTTGCTGCGACATCGCCGGCATCGACGCCGCCATTGCCACCATCAGTAACGACGCCGCCGCGCCGCGCTTTCCCATCTTCATTCGATGCACTTCCCAAAAGTGAAAAGACACGCCACCGATGGCGCTGAATGCGCATTGTCGCACGCGCGCGCGGCGATGCGAGCGCTGCGCTCAGCGCGCCGGCGCCTTGAGCTCGCGTTCGATTGCTGCCAGCACGCTCGGATCGTCCGGTTTGATCTTGCTGGGGAACTGCGCAACCACCCGGCCATCGCGACCGATCAGATACTTGTGGAAGTTCCAGCCCGGCGCCACGCCAGTGGCCTGGGTCAGGCGCTGATACAGCGGCGTTGCCTCGGCACCCAGCACATGGACCTTCTCAAACATCGGGAACTTCACGCCATAGGTCAGCGTGCAGAATTCCTGGATCTGCTTCTCAGATCCCGGTTCCTGTCCCTGGAAATCGTTGGACGGAAAGCCGAGCACGGTGAAGCCGCGGCTGCCGAAGCGCTGGTTGAGCGCTTCCAGACCTTCGTACTGCGGGGTGAAGCCGCACTTGCTGGCGGTGTTGACCACCATGACAACCTTGCCGCCGTAGGTACGGTTCAGGTTGATCGGCGTCTTGACGGCCAGCGGCCGGTACTCCACATTCAGTACCGGGGTGCCGGCAGCGAACGCGGACGTTGCAAAAAAGCCAGTCAATACAAGAGCTAGCAGACGATTGAGCAACATGAGCAATGCCCTTCGATAGTTGAGGCGGCGCACCGATAAAGGGGTGCCATCAGTTGGGGATGACAAACAGTTGACTACCTGCGTGTCGGTGTTATAGTTGAATACAACACCAGTCATCCAGCGCAGGGGAAAGCATGAACAGCACACGCTTCACGCGACCAGTTCCGCTGTTGCTGTTCGGCAGCACCCTGTTTGCCATTGGTTGCCTGGGAGCCGCTTCCAGTCAGGTGACGGAGTCCGGCGCCGATTATGGCGTGTCGGAGGCGGTTACGGAAAACGCGACAACTCCCCCCGAAGCGCGTTCCCGGCCTGGCCGGCATGTGCGCGCTTCGCTGTCGATGCCCTATTTCTCCTTCGCGCAGGCCCTGCGCCCACGGAGCTGATCATGAACGACATTCAGTGGAGCGACGGCGCTCCCATCTACCGCCAACTCAAGGAACGGGTGATTGCCATGATGCTCGATGGAATTCTCAAGCCCGGCGATGCCCTGCCCTCGGTGCGCCAGGTGGCGGCCGATTACCAACTCAACCCCATCACCGTCTCGCGCGCCTATCAGGAACTGGCCGACGAGAATCTGGTGGAGAAACGCCGCGGCCTGGGCATGTTCATGACCCCGGAAGCCGCACAGAAGCTGCGTGGCAGCGAACGCGAGCGTTTCTTGAATGAAGAATGGCCCGCCGTGCTGGAAAGGATCCAGCGCCTGGGACTGTCCATCGACGATCTGTTGCCACAGGGAAAAACACCATGACCGCCGTCTCCTCCGACCATGTGGTCGATGCACGTGGCCTGCGCAAGGCCTACAAGCATCGGCTCGCGCTGGACAACACCAGCTTCACCATCGCCGCTGGCCGCATCATTGGATTGATCGGCCCCAACGGCGCCGGCAAGACCACTGCGCTCAAGGCGGTGCTGGGCCTGACCGATTTCGCCGGCGAGTTGCAGGTGTTGGGCATGGATCCGCGCACGCAGCGCAACGCGCTGATGAACGAGGTCTGCTTCATTGCCGATGTGGCGGTGCTGCCGCGCTGGCTGCGGGTCGGCGAAGCGATCGATTTCGTCGCCGGCGTGCATCCGCGTTTCGATCGCGCCAAGTGCGAACGTTTCCTGGCCAATACCCAGCTCAACCGCAAATCGCGGGTGCGCGAGTTGTCCAAGGGCATGATCGTGCAGCTGCATCTGGCGCTGGTGATGGCCATCGACGCACGCATCCTGGTGCTGGACGAACCGACCCTGGGCCTGGACATCCTCTACCGCAAGCAGTTCTACCAGCGCCTGCTGGAGGATTACTTCGACGAGCAGAAGACCATCATCGTCACCACCCACCAGGTCGAGGAGATCGAACACATCCTCACCGATGTGATGTTCATCCGCGACGGCCGCATCGTGCTCACCGCCGATATGGAAAGCGTCTCCGAGCGCTACACCGAAGTCCTGGTCGGTGCCGATCAGCTGGATGCAGCACGCGCGCTGAAGCCGATCGACGAGCGCGGACTGCCGTTCGGCAAGACCGTGATGTTGTTCGATGGCGCGCCGAAAGAGCAGCTCGCCCGTTTTGGCGAAACCCGCAATCCCGGCCTAGCCGACCTGTTCGTTGCGGTCATGAAGGGGACCTACGCATGAATGCAGTGACCAACCAAGCATCACCCGCACGCACCTTCGCCTGGCTGCTCAAACGCGAATATTGGGAGCACCGTGGCGGCTTCGTGTGGGCGCAGTTCATCACCGGTGGCATTGCGGTGTTCTTCGCGCTGCTGGGTGCGGTGATCGGTGCGATCAGTGCGCGCCGCAACATGGTCGGCGACAGCATTGCCATGGACGACCTGGCCGAATATACCCGCACGCTGGGCCAGGTCGGCGACGGTCTGCTACTGGGCGGCATCGGCATCGCGTCGGTAGTCCTGGCGTTCGTGGTGTTTTTCTATGCGCTCGGCAGCCTGTACGACGACCGCCGCGACCGCAGCGTGCTGTTCTGGAAATCGTTGCCGGTGTCGGACGTGCAGACAGTGTTGTCCAAGGCCGCCTGGGCGTTGCTGCTGGCGCCGCTGATTTCCATCGCGATCGGTGCGGCAGTCGGCATGGCGCTGTGGTTGATTGCCATCGTTGGCGCCTTGATTGCAGGTGTGCCCAGCCCCTGGGCGCTGGCGACCCATTCGCACCCGTTTTCGCTGCTATGGCTGTTGCTGAAGACCGTTCCGATGAGCCTGTTATGGGCGCTGCCGACCGTGGGCTGGCTGATGTTCTGCTCGGCCTGGGCCAACAGCAAGCCGTTCCTGTGGGCGGTGCTGTTTCCGCTGCTGGCCTGCGTGATGCTGAGCATTCTCTCGGCGATGCCGGGCGTGTCGCTGCCGATCGGCTGGATCTGGTACATCGTCGGCTATCGCGGCCTGCTCAGCGCCCTGCCCGGCACCTGGTCGCCGCTTGCCGTCAGCGGCAATCTGGACAGCAGCATGATCCAGAACCCCAGCGATCTGGTGCAGTGGGCATTGCAGCACACCGATAGCACACGTGTGTATGGCAGCCCTGACATCTGGATCGGCGCAGCCATCGGCGTTGCGTTGATCGCCGCCTCCATCTATCTGCGCCGTCGGCGCTCCGAAGCCTGAGGGACGTCCCATGCGCCTGACCCTGAGCCTGGCCATCCTGCTCGCATTGCCCGGTGTCGCAGCAGCAGAGGAGCAGTGCAAATTCTCCGAACCACGCAGCCTGGACCTGCAGCTGACCGGCGTGAAGTCGGTCCTGTTCGAGGTCGCTTCCAACGACCTGCATCTGGACGCCTCGCCCAGCGGCGGCGGAAAACTGAGCGGGCGCGCCTGTGCTGCCAGGGCTGAGTTGCTCAAGAGCCTGACCGTGACCCAGAAACGCGTCGGCGACAAGCTGGTGGTGACCTTGAACGATGACCGCCGGTTCTCCTTCGGCAACAGCTACTCCTACCTGGATCTGCGCGGCAGCGTGCCCAACACGGTGCTGGTGCAATTCGACGTGGGATCCGGCGATGCGCAGATCAACGGCGCCGCCGCAGTGAGCGCCGATGTGGGTTCCGGCGACATGACGATTCGTCGCACCAAGGGCCGCGTGACTGCCAAGGTGGGCTCCGGCGATGTCGAGCTGGAAGACCTGGGCGCTCTGCGCGTGTTGGCAGTGGGCTCGGGCGACCTCAAGGCGCGTGAGGTGCACGGCGCGGTCGAGGTGGCGAAAGTGCAGTCCGGCGAGGTCAAGCTGCACGGCGTCGCAGGCAACATCAAGATCGGCACGATCGGCTCGGGCGATGTCGATGTCCGCGATGTGCAAGGCAATGTCAACGTGGAGTCGGTCGCTTCCGGCGCGTTGAATGTCCGCAAGGTGCGTGGCGATCTGAGCGTGGCGCACAAAGGCAGCGGCGATATCGATGTGAGCGAGGTCTCCGGCAGCACGCGGGTACCGGCAGACAAATGACGACTTCTTTCAGGATGTGGGGGAATTGCTGATGAAATTGCTTGTTTCGGCGGTAGTGATGAGCGTCTTGCTGGCGGGTTGCGGCAAGTCCGAACCGACCGTCAACGTCTCCGGCCAGGCCAATGGTGCCGGCGTGACCTTTACCGGCAAGAGCCTGACGCTCAAGCGCAATGGCTTGCCCGCCGCCACCATCAGTGCCGATGGCGCGCTCAGCGTCGACGGCAAGCCGGTGGACTTGAACGAGGCGCAACGTCAGGCGATGCGCAGTTACTACGCGCAGGTGCAAGGCGTGGCCAAGAAGGGCATCGACATTGGCACCCAGGGCGCGGCGTTCGGCGCACATGCGGCGGGCGAAGCGATCAAGGGCGTGCTCAGCGGCAATTCCGATCAGATCGGCGACAAGATCGAGGCCGAGGCGGACACCTTCAAGAACAAGGCCCTGCAGATCTGCGACCAGCTGGCCACGCTGCGCACCGCGCAGGATGCAGCCGCGCACCTGGTGCCGGCGTTTGCGCCGTATTCGACCCTGACGCAGCACGACATCGACGATTGCCGCAAGTAGAGCGGCCGACAAACCGACTTCGCCCACCGACAAGCGGGCGTCGTCGGTGCGCGGCGCGGCATGTGCCGCTCGTACACTGCGGCGCCTGTGCGCCCCACGCCTAGTCGACGACTAGTCGCGGGGAGGTGGCAGCGCTTCCATCAGCACCGTTCGGCAACTGCGTATCGCACCGCCTGCACAGCTGTTCGCAGGGCGCGCGCCGCTGCTGATTGGCTGGCCGGAAAGCGCCCCCAGCCGACGATGCGTGCACGGCGACCAAACAGAACGATGCCCTGCGACATTTTGGCAGGCACTGGACTGCCGCTTTGCCGATCCGCAGACCGGAGCGGGATTACACTAATGCGCTCTCCTCACTCCATCGACCCCATGAACAAGTTCGTGATGCTCTGCATGGCGCTTCTGCTGTGCACGCTTGCTGCCTGTGGCGACCAATCGTCTCGCCGCGCCGAACGCGGCAAGCCGCGCGTTGCGGTCACCACGCAGTCGGTGATGATCCGCCGCCCGCCGGCTGCCAATGCCGAAATCACCCCCGATGGTACGCTCAAGATCGACGACATCGCGCTGCCGCAGAAAGAGCCGACACGCGCCAAGCTGCAGCTGCTGTTCGGCCACCTGCAGATGTTGCGTCAGCAGGCGGTCAACGAGGCCGGCCCGGATCCGGAATACAAGTCGATCAAGCTGACCGCCACGCCGGAGATCCAGACGCTCAGTGGTCAATTGCTGGATGAAATTCCGTCGCTGCAGCCGTATCGCGAGAGCTTCGGCAATGTGCAGGCCGAGCGGCACTGACGCTTAGGGAAGGTCTGAATAACGAGGCCTGAGAGTGCGGGATGTCGCGTCGTTCCGAAGAGTGGCGTTTGAATCTTTGGAATTTCGCCATTTCTGGCGCTTTCCGTGGGAATTTCCTGGTTTACAGGCGCACGCTCCCCATAGCCGGCAGCAACTGCTTTCGCTTCATCCACAGATTGGAGAGCGCAAACAAGGTCAGCACGTGTGCGGTGTTTTTGGCCAGGCCG
>NZ_VZPL01000028.1 GCF_008801575.1 Xanthomonas cissicola
AACGGTTCATGCGTGTGTAGACCGTATGCCAGTTGCCAAAGCGCTTGGGTAGGCCGCGCCATTTGCAGCCATGCTCGGCAACGTAAAGGATGGCGTTGACCACTTGCAGGTTGGTCATGCTGACATTGCCGCGCTGCGCCGGCAGGCAGTGTTCGATCAGAGAAAATTGTGCTGGCGTGATCTCCATGCCCAATAGTTTAATCGCTCGGGCCATTAGTGTTAACAGGCCCTATAACAAAGCGTGCGCGCCGGTCTCCCCGCCCATGTACTGCTGTGTTCTGGGCAGCTGCCTGCATGAAGTCCGAGACGGCATTTTGCAGTGGACCTCGCTATGACATGCTTTGCACCCCCCTGCACCGACACGTGTCCCAGTCCTTCCAGCCTATGGCAACACGCAAAAAACAGGATCTACCGGAGAAGGTCTGCGTGCAATGCGGGCGGCCGTTTCGTTGGCGCAAGAAGTGGGAGCGTGTGTGGGACCAGGTGAAGTACTGCTCGGACCGATGCCGGGGCGACAGCAAGCGCCACCGCTCCACGGCTTAGTCGGCACTGCCTCGGACCGGGGGCATGCCGACAAGAGACGGGCCTGTGCCGCCGCACCTCCGAGCGCAGCACGCACAAACGCGCGTTAACGATACCGCTATTTCTTCCCTGCACGCTGTTTCGTGCCGCCGGACTTGGCCGCACGCTTGCTCGTGCTGCGCTTGCTGGCGACGGCCATGTTGTCCACCAGATTCGGATATGGGCGGCCTGCGGCTTTTGCGCGCTTGCGGGCCTGGGTCTTCTGCGATGCAGACAGTGGCTTGGAGCGCGAAGCGCTCTTTGGGCTGGACGTGCTCCAGGGCGCGGACGTCTTGCCTGCACGCTGTTTCGCAGCTGTGGAGGTGCTCTTCTTCTTGGCCGCAGTGCGCCTTGATGGCGCTTTCTTGGTCGCGCCTTTCTTCTCAGCCGCGCTGCTCCTTGCTGCAGCTTTCTTGCTTGCCTTGCTTGCCTTGCTTGCGACCTTGGACGATGCAGTCTTTCTGGCAGAGGCGCTTGCGGCCGCCGTTTTTTTCGTGGTGCGCTTATTCGGTGCGGTCTTTTTTGCGACTGTCTTTTTTGCTGACTTCTTGGCCGCCGTTTTTTTGGCTGCGGCTTGCCTGGTTGCACTCTTCTTTGCTTTAACCTTCTTTACAGCAGTCTTTTTCGAGCCATTTCCGCTGCTGGCGCCCTTCGTCGCGCTTGCCTGGTGCAGGCGCGCGTACACACGCGCTGCCCAGCGCTGGCCTGCATCGCCGCCCCAGAGCAGCCAGGCGATGTAGCCGGCCGATGGCGCCTTGGCATCCGCCCAGCCCTTGCCGCTCTTGTCCACGCTGTGTCGCGCGAAGTACGAATGCATGCGTCCAATGGTCTGTGCAGACAGCGACGTTTGCGCGGAGAGATCGCGCGCACGCGCCACACCAACGGCGGTACCGCCACGGCCGTGCTGCTCGCGCAGGCGCAGTCCACGCGCCGCTGCAGCGGCGACGCTCTTGGGCGGCGTTGTCGCCGAACGGGAAGTTGTCGGGGAACGCGTCACGCAGGTCTCCTGTCATTGCGGTCGCGGTAGTGTTTGCATACGCGGTGCTGTCGGACGTGAAGAGCCGGCGTCTCCCCTGGCACTTGCAAGCAGCAAAGGCACTGGGTTTGATGAAGTGCACTGCGTATCCGGCTGCAACACCGCAATGCAGATGATCGACCACTGCCATCGTCAGCGTGGTGACAGCGCTGCACTGTCGCGGTCGCTACGCGCGTCGCGGCTCTGTCCGCTTTCTGCTATGGCGGTGCGTCGACAGGTAAGTAGACTGGCCGCTCTTTGCAACCAAGGAACACCGATGCATCGCTTGGCAACGTCTTTCTGCGCGGTGTTCCTGCTCGTGGTGACCGCAAGCATGCCTGTCAGCGGGCAGGCCAATGACCTCGAACCAGCCGGATCGACCAGCAAGCAGCAATGGCGCGCGGTGCAGGCGCAGGGCGAGCCGCACGCACGCCACGAAAACAGCATGGCCGCCATTGGCGAGCGCCTGTATTTGCTCGGCGGTCGCGGCGAACGCCCGCTGGATATCTTCGATACCCGCACCCGGCGCTGGTCGCGCGGCAGCGCACCGCCATTGGCGGTCAACCACGCCCAGGCGGCGGTCTGGGCAGGCAAGCTCTATCTGGTGGGCGGGTTTACCGGCGACTATCCCAACGAAGCGGCGTTGACGCATCTGCTGATCTACGACCCGGCCACCGACCGCTGGCAGACGGGCGCGGAGATTCCTGCCGATCGCCGCCGCGGTTCGGCCGGTACCGTCGCGCACGACGGAGTGCTGTATCTGGTGGGTGGCAATACGCGTGGCCACAACAGCGGCTATGTGCCCTGGCTGGACGCCTTCGACACGCGGACCCAGCGCTGGACGCGCCTGCCCGATGCGCCGCATGCGCGCGATCACTTCCAGGCCGTGGTGCTCGACGGCAAGCTCTACGCGGGCGGCGGGCGCCGGTCTTCGCACGACACCGGCGACACGCTGTCGCAAACAATTCCGCAGCTGGATATCTACGATCTGCGGCAGGCCACCTGGTCGGTGGCCGATGCCACGCTGCCCACCCCGCGCGCGGGCGCGGCAACCGTCGCGCATCACGGCCGGGTCATGCTGTTGGGCGGCGAAAGCACGGCCCAGGTCGCCGGCCACGCGGAGGTGGAGTCCTACGACCCGGCCACCGCGCGGTGGGAGACCGGTCCGGCCTTGCCGCGCGGCAGGCACGGCACGCAGGCGGCACAGGTGGGCGAGGATCTGTACATCGCCGCAGGCAGCGGCAACCGCGGCGGCGGACCGGAACTGCAGGATCTGCTCGTGCTGCCGTCATTGCCCTGAGCGTTGCATGCGGCGCAGGTGTGCTTGCGGCATTCAGCGCCTGCGAGCAGCCGCATTGCACCTGCCAGATGCCTCGGTGCAGGGAAGGCGCGTCCTTCGCAGGCTCTGACGACCGCGCCCGCTGCCGGCCCATCACCCAGCGCGGTTTGAACGCCGTGCCGGTGGCGAACCTCGCCGGCGCTCCACAGCGCTGCCTTTCGGCACATCGGCCGTTGCATCGCGCAACTGCTCGACGTGGCCGGCGATCATCGTGCCGACTGTCTCGGCCACCGCACGGCTGCTCAGTCGCACATCGAACAGCAGCTCCACGGTCGCATAGATCAGGTCCACCACGATGCGGCTGACCAGACGCAGTTGGCGCGGGTCTGCATCGGGGAAGAATTCGGCGAGCATGCGCACCTGCGCCTTGGTGACCTGCGCGTGCGAGTCCAGGCGCACCTGCTGCAAGGCCGGCACCGCACGCAGCGCGCGCAGGATCCAGACACCGCCCTCGGTGGCCTTGGTCACCCGGTAGGTCTCCAGCACCAAGCCGGTCAGCGCCTGCTGCACCTGTTCGCGCGAACCGGACATCGCCTGCGGCGTGATCCACTTGGGCACCAGCGCGTTCTGCCGCTGCATCAGGCGCGTGCCGAGCTCGGACAACAAGGCATATTTGTTGGGAAAGTAGCGGTACAGCGCCGGTGGCGTCAGTCCGGCATGCGCACAGACCAGATTGGTGGACAGCCGTTCCACGCCGACATCGCCGAGCAATTGCGCGGTCACCGCCAGGATATGTTCGTAGGTCTCGGTCGCGCGATGCTGGGCCGGGAGCTTGTTGCCGGTCAGCCTGGGCGCAGGCGCCTTGAGCGGCGCGCGCGGACGGGACTTGGTCGTGGACATGGGCGGGGGATTCCTCGAACACGGAGTGATGCGTCGGCCAGACCACCGCGACTGCACCTGCGCCGTTGCGTCGCTGCTGCATTGCGCCGGCCAGGCGGCGTCCATCGTCTGCAGTAGCGCCATGCCACCGCCAAGCCATGCGCCTGCACGGCCGGTGTTTGCCAGAGCCACATCATACGCGCTGCGTCGCGGGCGATCTGTGCCGCGCGCGTCATCGGCGGGCCAGCCAGGCGGTCAATGCGGTGGCCACGCGGTGCTGCCAGCCCCGATACGGCGGAAAGAAGGCCCGCGCGGTCAGCAGGCGGCCGCCGCGCAATACCGCACGTTCGTGCGAAAACGCCTTGAATCCATGCATGCCATGCGCGCTGCCGATCCCCGACTGGCCAATGCCGCCGAACGGCAAGCCGGTGTGCATGAATTGCTGCAGGCAGTGATTGACCACCACGCTGCCGGAGCTGCTGCGCGCCAGCACGCGGGCGACCTGTGCGGCATCGTTGCTCCACAGATACAGCGCCAACGGCTTGGCGGCGGCGTCGAGCCCGGCGAGCACGGTGTCGAGATGGTCGAAGGTCACCACCGGCAGCACCGGGCCGAAGATTTCTTCCTGCGCGATGCGCGCGTGTTCCGGAACATCGGCCAGTACCGTCGGGGCGATGAAACGCTGCGCCACGTCATGCTCGCCGCCGGCCACCAGCTCGGCACCGGCAGCGCGCGCTTCATCGATCAGGGCCGCCAGGCGCGCCGCATGGCCGACATGGATCATGCGCGCCAGGTCGGGGCTGGCAGCCACCGCCGCCGCGCTGCTGCCGTAGCGCTGCGCCAGCAGTTCGCGGCACCGCTGCAGCAGCGCCGTGCGGACCTCGCGATGCACGAACAGCGTATCGGGCGCGATGCAGGTCTGCCCGGCATTGACCAGCTTGCCCCACACCAGCACCTGCGCGGCGCGTTCCAGGTTGGCGCTGCGGTCGACGATGGCCGGCGATTTGCCGCCCAGCTCCAGCGTCACCGAGGCCAGCTGGGCGGCAGCGGCGGCCATGACCTGCCGCCCCACTGCCGGTGAGCCGGTGAAGAACACATGGTCGAACGGGCAGGCCAGCAAGCGCTTCGCAGTGGCCACCCCGCCCTGCACCATCGCCACTTCGGAAGGGTCGAACGCCTCGGCCAGCAGCTCGCGCAGCACCGCGTTGACCTGCGGGGTGAATTCGGACGGCTTGAGGATGGCGGTGTTGCCTGCCGCCAGCGCCGAGACCAGCGGCCCCAGCACGGTGGCAACCGGATAATTCCATGGTCCGATGATCAGGCAGCGGCCCTTGGGCTGATAGCCGATCTGCGCGTGCGTGCCCAGCGTCAGCAAGGTGGGCGACACCTTGCGCGGGCGCATCCAGCGCGGCAGCCCGGCGATGGCGGCGGCGATTTCGTCGACCACCGGCAACAGCTCGCTCAGCTCCACTTCCAGTGCCGGCTTGCCGAAGTCGCCGGCAAAGGCGGCATACAGGGCCTGCCGCCGCGCCAGCAGCGCGCTGCGCAACGCGCGCAGGCGCTCGCGCCGCTGCGCGGCGGTGGAACTGCGCCAGGCCGCGGCCACCGGCTGCTGGGCGGCGAACAGTGCCGCGATGTCCTCGGCGCAGACGTCCAGGTCAGCGTGCATGACGCGCACGCCCCTGCTGCAAGCGCACACACTGCAAACGCATCCGCGACCGGCGCGCCGGACGCGCCGGCACGCTGCGGCCCATTCCGCACACGCTGTCGCTCATCGATCCCCCCTGTTCTGCTGCGCTCCGGCCGGCGCCCGGCGGCGCTGGTCGCGGCCGGCTGCCGCCGCCAGGACCGCCGCCAGCAATGCGGCGGCCAGACTGAACGCCGGTACCGGAGCCGGATCATCGTGCTGTAGCAGCAGCGAAGCGAGCAAGGGGCCGGCTGCCGATCCCAGCAACTGCACCGCCGGCACCAGCACCGCCACCCGGCCATGCGCGTCGGCAACGAACGCCAGACCCACGTGGAAGGGCATCAGGAACATCCAGGCCAGGCCGAAGCCCACGCAGGCAACCGTGAACGCGGCAGTGCCGGCCGGCGCCGCACGCGCCATGGTGGCCGCCACCGCCGCCAGCACCAGGCTGCCGACCACCAGGGTGCGCGCGTGACCGAGCCGGCGCACCCACCAGATCGCCGCCAGCGCGCCGACGATCTGCAGCGTCAGCACCAGCGAGGTGTGCGCCTGCACCGCCCCGGCATCCAGGCCGGCGCGCAGCCCCAACGGTTCCATGTACGCCCACAGCGCGCCGATCGCGGCCATCTGCACGAAGGCGATCAGCAAGGGCAACAGGGTTGTCGGCGACCAGCGCACGCGGCTCGCCGGCGCGGTTGCGCTCACGGCAGACAAGGTCGCCGGCAGCAACGGTGTCAGCAGCGCCGCGCACAGCGTCACCGCGCCCAGCGCCACGAAACCGCCTTTCC
This sequence comes from Xanthomonas cissicola, assembly GCF_008801575.1. Classification (GTDB taxonomy): domain Bacteria; phylum Pseudomonadota; class Gammaproteobacteria; order Xanthomonadales; family Xanthomonadaceae; genus Xanthomonas; species Xanthomonas cissicola. The sequence goes on from NZ_VZPL01000028.1 coordinate 6,210, forward strand.
AGCCGGTGGACGGCAGCACCCACCACGCCAGCAGATTCGCCAGTGCGATCTGCGCCACCGCCTGGGTCAGCATGAACACCGCGGTGACCCGATCCGGCTTGGCCGCGCGCACGATGGTCAGGGTCGCCACCCACAGCAGCAGCCCCTCCGCCAGGCCGGCAGCTGCGCGTACCAGCACGAATGCGGTGTCGCCGACCGCCTGGGTGGTGGCCAGGTCCAGCAGTGCCGCCAACAGCGCCGCCAGCACGGCGACCTGGCGCTGCCAGCGGTGCGGCAACAGCGCATCGCCCAGCGCCACGCCCAGGCCGAGCGCGACGATCTCCCCCATTGCCACGATGCCCACGCCGGAGAGCGTGATCAGCTTCTGCTCGACCAATGTTCCCAGCAGGATCGGCTGCACGCCCAGGATGAGCAGGGCGATCGAACCGATCAACAAACCGGACGGCAATCCCTGCGAGGCGGGAACGGCCACGGCGGACAACGCGGGTGGATGACTGCTGCGCATGAGATGCCCTCAGTAGGCCGTGCTTTCGGTGGGCAGGGCGCCATTGGCGAATGCGGCGCTCGCACGTACCTGGTCCTTGCGCAGACGCCCGTTGGCGATGCGACGCACCCACCACGGCAGCTGCCGGGTGGGTCCTCCGGTGGCCGCCGCCAGCACATACGCCTTTGCGCACTTTTCGAACAACGCGATGTTCAGCGCCAGGCGACGCGCACTGGTACCCAGGCACAGCGGCCGCCGTGCCACCAGCACGGCATTGCCGATCGCCCCGGCCAGCGTGGCCGCCGCGTCGGCCGCGCGCACCGGCGGCGGCATCGGCCCCAGATGCCGCGCCTGTTCGTCGAACACCTGCGGCAACGCGCCGCCGCAGTCGGCCAGGCAGTGGCCGAAGGCACCGGCCGACCACGCCACCGCCCCCACATCGCCACGCTGCGCATAGACCTGCGCATGCAGGCGCTGCGCCGCATCCAGCGCGGCATCCTCGCGCCAGTCCAGCAGCAGCGGCGTTGACGCGGTGGCGCTGCCGATCCACATCTGCGTGGCGCCCGGGCAACGCACCGACAAGGCCGCGTCATCGTCGCCGAGCAAGTGGGAGGCCTGCAGCCGTTCGCGGGTCTGCAGCCAGGTGTCGCGCAGGGCATCGGTGGCGTTCATCGGCTCAGACCAGTGCGAAGACATCGTCGAAACGGTTCAGGGCCTCGTCGATCACCGCATCGGTGTCGGCCATGCTGGTGTAGATGCGGCTACCGGCCAGGGTGATCAGGCCATGCGCCGAATACGCCGCGCCCATCTCTTCCATCATGTGCTTGCGCGCCTTGGCTTCGTTGCGCACGCGCCAGAGTTTGTAGAGGTTGCCGGTGTCCAGCAGCAGCACGCCGGAGGTCTGCAGGTGCACGATCGAGCCCATGTTGTAGACCACGTACGGCAATCCGCAGCGCTGGATGATCGCCTCCAGACCCGCACGCAGGCGATCGCCGGCGCGGCCGGCGCGGCCGGCCGCATCGTTCTGCTGCGCTTCCAGCAACGCGTAGTAGCCGGCCACGCAGGACAGCGGGTTGGCCGAGAGCGTGCCGCCGACAAAGGCGCGCCGCGCGGTCGTGCCGATGCCGCCCACCAGGCTCATCATGACCTCACGGCGGCCACCGATCGCCCCGGCCATCGGATAGCCGCCGGCCAGGCACTTGCCCAGCACGGTGATGTCCGGCGCAACGCCGAAGTAGCCTTGCGCACCGCCGGGGCCCAACCGGAAACCGGTGACCACTTCATCGAAGATCAGCAGCGCCCCGAACTCGTCGCACAGCGCGCGCACCTGGCGGTTGTAGTCCGCATGCACCGGGCGGGTTCCGCTCTCCGGCCCCAGCGGTTCCAGCAGCACCGCCGCGGTGCCGCCACGCAGGCGATTGAATTGCAGCTTGCGGCGCAACGCGTCCAGATCGTTGGGCAGGCATTCCTGGGTCTGCGCGGTCGCCCCACGCGGAATGCCGATCGCTTCCATGCGGCCGGTGCCGGGCAGGCGCAGGCCGTACACCAACTGGTCGCTCCAGCCGTGATACGCACCGCCGATCTTGATGATCCAGCGCTTGCGGGTATACGCGCGCGCCAGGCGCACCGCGCCCATCACCGCCTCGGTTCCCGAACCGAGCAGGCGCACCATCTCCACCGCCGGCATGCTGGCGCAGACCAGCTCGGCCAGTTTGACCTCGTATTCGTGCAGCAGTCCGGTCACCGGTCCGCACTGGTCCAGCACCTCGTTGACGCGTGCGCGCAACGCCGGAGGGTTGGAGCCGAGCAAGGTCGGTCCGCCGGCCTGCAGGAAATCGATGTAGCGGTTGTCGTCGACGTCGGTCAGGTAGGCGCCCTCGGCGCTGCGCATCGCCAGCGAGAACGGGTAATTGAAGGCCAGGTTGTGCTGCACGCCGCCGGGAATCACCCGCTGCGCGGCGTCGCCCAACTGCTTGGAGCCTTGGCAGCGCTGCTCGAAGTAGCGCATCACCTTGTCCATGCCTTCGCGCCGGACCGGCCGCATCGGCTGTTTGACCAACGCATCGAAGCGGCGATACAGCTGGTCCACATCGGGCCATTGCGAAATCGCGGAAGTCACGCTCATCGTCGGTGTCATCATGTCTGGGAAAGGGAGGACGCGCCGGACGTGTGCCGGCTGGAATCCAGCGCCGTCAGCACCCGCTGCAGGCCGACCGCGAGGTCGGGCTCGCGCGCCGCACGCGCCTGGATCTGCGTCTGCAGGTGGCTGCGCGCGACCAGCTCCAACGCCTCGACCACGGTAACGGCCGCCTCCAGGTTGGTGCCGCAGCAGACCACGCCGTGATTGCGCAGCAGATAGGCGTTGACGGTGGGCTGCAGCTGCCGGGCCAGCAGGCGGGCCAGCAGGCCGGTGCCCGACGGCATGTAGCCGGCGATCGGAATCCGTGCGCCGAGCAGCCGGCGCAACGCCGGTTGCGTCACCTCCAGCGGCGCGCCCAGCAGGGTGCAGGCGCTGGCGACCGGCTGGTGGGTGTGGATGCTGCAGCCCACGTCCGGGCGCCGCCGCATCACCTGCGCATGCAGGCCGGTTTCGACCGACGGCGTGCGCGTGCCGTCGAGCTGGTGCAGGTCCTTGGTGCGGACGATGCAGATATCCTCGGCCTGCATGCTCAGGTAGTCGATCGCCGAGGGAGTGACCGCGAAACACTCGGCATCGATACGCAAGGCGACATTGCCGCCGGTGCCGGCCAGATAGCCGCGGCGCGACAGTTCGATGCACAGCGCGACCACGCGCTGGCGTTGTTCAAGGGCAAACATGCGTGGCGACCTCCGGGGCGGGCGCAGGCGTGGAGGGATTGAGCCGTCGGTAGATCGGCGCCAAGGTGCGCTGCAGGTCCTTGAACACCGCGTAGCGGTCGTCGTACAGCGCACGCGTGCCCGCATCCGGCTCGTAGACCCGCCGGGGGCGCTGCAATGCCGCCAGGTCGCCGAAGCCGAGCCGGCCCAGGCCGACCCCGGCGATGAAGGCCGCGCCCACTGCGTTGGCCTGGATCGGATTGTGCAATTGCCGGATCGGCCGGCCGCTGACATCGGCGATGATCTGGCACCACAGATCCGACTGCGCGCCGCCACCGACCGCGGCAATCGTGCCTGGGTCGCAGCCAAGCAGGCGCGCGAACGGCTCCATCATCCAGCGCGTGTTGAACGCCACCCCTTCCATCACCGCGCGGATCATGTCCTCGCGGCTATGCATCAGCGAGAGATTGATCAGGCCGGCACGCAGGCTCGGGTCTTCCACCGGCGTGCGTTCGCCGAACAGCCAGGGCATGTAGATCAACCCGTTGGATCCTGCGGGCACGCGCGCGGCGATGCGATTGAGCACTTCATAGACGTCCGGGCGCTGCTCGTCGCTGAGCAGTTCGTCGGCATGGAACAGGATGCGGTCGCGCAGGAAGGACAGGTTGGCACCGGCGGTGGTCTGCAGGGCGATCGCCAGATAGCGCCCTTCCACTGCGCACGGCACCGCGGCGATCGTACTGCGCACATCGGTTTTCATGCGCGGCACATGCGCGCCGAGCCATGACGAGGTCCCCAGGTACAGATGCGCGGCGTGATCCTCCACCGCCGCGGCCACCGCCACTGCCGAGGTGTCGATCGCGCCGGCCACCACCACGGTCTGCGGCGACAGGCCCAGCGCCTGGGCCACCTGCGGCAGCAGCGGCCCCAGCACCGCAGTGGACGGCACCAGGTCCGGCAACTTGTCGCGCTCCACGCCGACCATGTCCAGCAGGCCCGCGTCGTAGCGAATATGGTGCGGGTCGCGATTGTCGGTGACCCAGGTGGTCAGCATCGAATCGGGAGTGGCACAGAACCGGCCGGTCAGGCGCAGGTTCATGTAATCGAGCACGTTGAGAAACTTGTGCGTGCGCTGGTAACGCACGGGCTGGTGATCGCGCAGATAGGCGATGTGGCCGGCGCAATCCTTGCCGCTGCGCGCAGGCGCGCCACCGCTCAGGCGCAACCATCGCCACAGGCGCAGGGGATCGTAGCCGCGCACATTGAGCCAACGCCCCTGCAGACGCCGGGCGATGGCCGCCTGGCCGCGCATGTCCAGCCACAGCATGGCGCGCCCGAGCGCCTGGCCGTTATGGTCCACGCAGACGGTGCCTTCGCCCTGGGTCGAGCAACACACGGCCACCACGCGTCGGCGCAGCGCCGCATCACCCTGCACCACGGCAGCGGCGGTGGCGCTGAACGCGTCCCACCACGCGTGCGGGTCTTGTTCGGCAGCGACGCCCTGCACGTGCAGTTGCACCGGTTCGAACGCCCAGGCGAGCACCTTGCCGTCCAGCGTCACCAACGCGCATTTGCAGCCGGAGGTTCCCAGGTCCACCGCCAGCACCAGCGGCGCATTGCCGCCGGTGTCGTCTGCGAGCGTTTGGGTGCGCATCAGAACGTGTAGCCGATCGAGAACACCAGCGCATCGCCGTCGGTCTTGCGGATACGCTCGCCGTCCTGCACCCAGTACAACTGGTGCGCGTTGGTGTTGGTGGTCAGCCAGTCCAGGTTCCAGTCCAGGCCCCAACGCCGATGGGTGATGCCGATCTGGTAATCGGCGAAGTTGCCTTCGCGAAAGTTGGCCAGTTTCTGGTAGCCGGCATGCAGGCGCAGCGTCGTGGACGGCAGCAGCGAGGGCAGCAACGGCAACTGGGTATTGAGGTCGGCCAACACGGTGCCACGCGAATCCTGTTCGCCGCGCGCGTAGCACTGCAATGCGGCGGTCGGATCGATCGAGAAGCGCAGGATCTGCCCGCACACGCCGCCAGTATCGGCACCGCGGTAGGTCTTGGACACCACATACAACACGCGCCCTTCGACGATGCCGTAGCCCAGCTCCATCACGGCGAAGTCGCTGTTGTAGTTGGTCGTGCGCACGTCGGTCGGGGTGCCGGCTTCCAGGTCGATGCTGTGCGGCGCCATGAAGCGTGCGCCCGGGAATCGCTCGGTGGCCAAGCCCACGCCGGCGTGCCAGCGGTCCGGATTGCCGAAGCGATAACCGCCCGCCAGGGTGACGCCCAGGCCGTCGCCATTGACGAACTGCTTCTTGCTGACCCCGGCCACTTCCAGCAAGGCGACCAGCCCGCTGGCATGCACGAACTGGGTGCTCCACTTGGCCGAGGGCCGCATCAACGAATCGGAGATGCCGCGCGTGCGCTGTTCGCTCATCAGCTTGACCTGGTTGTCGAACTGATAGGTCGCCACGCTGCCCTCGCTGGCCGGGTCGGCTTGCTGGGCCTGCGCCGGCAGGCAAGCCGCACCTTGCAGCAACGCACACGCGACAACCGCGCCGACATGGATCTTCGCCATCTGGATTCCCCCGGTGGATGTGAGTGAGAACCGCCGCGATCGCGGCGGCCGGTGCTGCGCGCGCATGTGGCGCTGGCCGCAGCTAGTGGCTGGCGCACACCGGCGTGGATGGCAGGGCCTGCACGCGGGTGAACAGCATGTTTTCGCCGAGCACTTCGGCGCCGATGAACGCGCGCAGGGTCAGGCTGTCGCCCTTGCTCCGCAGCGTGGCCTTGTAGCGCTTGCCGCTGCGCGGATCGAATGCCCAACCCTCGCGCCAGGTGCCGTTGTCGTCGCGCTCCAGGCGCGCGATCTGCACACCGCAGGTGTCCTTCGGCGTGCCGGCGTCCTTGTCCCACACCACCTTTCCGCACATCGCGCTGGCGGCATCGGTACACGGCGCAAATGCGATGACGGCGTCCTTGGCCGCAGTCAGCCACAGGCCCTGTACCGGCGAGGACGCTGCCGCCAGCGCAGGCATCAGCGGCAGCGCCGCTACGACAACGCACGCCAGGGTGCGCAGCAACCGGGAAACGCAAGCTTCGTTCATTGCCGCAACCCCGCGGGCACCCGCTCATGACAGTAGTGAAAACTACCGTATAGCGATGATTACCTTTTTGCAACAGGCTCAAGCGTGGCGATTGCCTGGACAGCTGCACGCCTTGGCACAGCAGGCGTTGCGCGGTGCAAGAGCGATTCGGTGCACGCCTGTTTTGACGCGCCGCACCACGGTTGCGGTCGCCAACGTTGGTGCGGCGAGCCAGGTAAAAGGCCTGGCTCGCAGGCGCTGCGGCCGGCGGTCGGAGGTGCGGGCACCACGCTGCTCGGTAAGACCGGCAGCGGTGGCGCTACGGGCGAGGACGCGTCGTGCGGGCGCGCGTCATGGCCGCTGGCCTTGTCTGCAAGCAAGCGGCCTGTGGCGGCTGGACGATTGACCGAGGCAGTACACAAGGCAGCCGACACGGCGGCAGTACCAGGCGATTGGCGCTGCGGTCAGACACGCATGCGGCCAGACGTGCGTGTCCATCGCGAGGCGATGCAGCGGCATCGCCGCGATCGTCTAGCGCACGAACTGCAGGCCCAGCGACTTCACGCGCACGCGCGCCAGCATCGCGTGCGAGGTCATGTACAGCGTGTGGCCATCGTTGCCGAAGGCGCAGTTGGAGACGGCCTCGCCGGTGGCGATGCGACCCAGGCGTTGGCCGGCGGGATCGAAAACGATCACCCCGCCGGGGCCGGTGGCAAACAACGTACCGTCGGCGGCAACCGCCATGCCGTCGGGCAGGCCGGGAACATCCTTGGCGATCAGGTCGGACGCATCGGCGAACACGCGCTTGCCGGTGACGGCACCCTGTGCATCCAGTGCATACGCCATCCAGATCGGCCGTTGCGGATCGGAGTTGGAGACGTACAAGGTGCGCGCATCCGGCGACAGGGCAATGCCGTTGGGAAAGCTCAGGCTATCGTCCAGCAGATGCACGCTGCCATCGGTGTCCAGGCGATAGACGCCATTGAAGCGCAGCTCCTTGACCGGCGATTTATCCAGATCCTTCAACCCGTACGGCGGGTCGGTGAAGAACACCACGCCATCGCTGCGCCGCACGACATCGTTGGGGCTGTTGAAGCGGTGGCCCTCGAAGGCAGTCGCAAGCGGTGTCTTCTTGCGCGTGACCGGATCGAGCCTGGCCAGGATGCGCGTGCCGGAATCGGCTAGCAGCACCGTGCCGTCGGGCTCGGCGTACAGACCATTGGCGCCGGCTTCGCGCAGCGTGGGCAGTTCCGGGCCGGTGTAGCCGGAGGGCGAGAGCAGGACCGACAGGCCGGCCTGTTCGGACCAGCGATACAGCTTGTTTTCCGGCACATCCGTAAACAACAGATAGCCTCCCTTGCGTACCCATGCCGGGCCTTCGGACCAGGTGAAGCCTTCGGTGAGCTTCTCGATGCGCGCATCGCTTGCCACCACATCACCGAAGCGGCGGTCGAATGTCTGCAGCTGGCCGATGGCCGCAAAACGCGGCGTCGGTGGAGTCTGCTTGGTGCAGGCAGCAAGCACCGCCAGCAACGGCACGGCCAACAGCAGATAAGACGGCAAGCGCATCGGTCAGTCCTGTCTCATGGTTGGGGGCATGATGCCATCATGCGTGTGCAGGCGACTGCGCATAGCGGCCACCAATGCATCGCGCGCATGCATCTATGAGGTGCACGGCACGCAGGAATGCGGTGTTTCGAGCCATCCATGCCGCACCGAACATCGGCCGTGCTCGCCTGTGCCCGGGCGTGGTGGTCAGCAGCTCTTGGGCCGGCAGCCGCTAGCGTGCAGCGGTTGCGGTGGGCACGGCCAACACCGCATCCAACGCCGGCTTGGGTTGATGATTGCGATCGAACAGCAGCGGATAGTTGGTGCGCCCAGGTACCGGGTAATCGTTTTTCCACGACATGTCATCGCTGACGCCCCACACGCTGACGCGCGCAATCTTGTCGCGCTTGCGCCAGAACAGCGCGAACAGCTCGGCATACCGGTCGCGCAATTGCGCCTGCACGTCGGCAGGCAAACCATCGCGATAGGGGTCGAGAAAGCGCTTGAATTCCGGCAGCTGAAACTGCTTGTGCGCCATGCCGGTGCCGATGATCTGGCCTTCCTTGGTGAGCGGCAACACATCGATGTCCAGCTCGGTGATCATGACCTTGACGCCAAGCGCAGCGTACGCATCGATCGCGTCCTCGATGTCGCGCAAGCTGGGGTAGTTCAGCCCCCAATGGCCTTGCATGCCCACGCCATCGATACGGACACCAGCCTGCTGCAGCATCTTGACCATGCGCACGATGCCCTCGCGCTTGGCCGGCCGCCATGCATTGAAATCGTTGTAGTAGAGCTGCGCATCCGGTGCATAGCGCTGTGCGAAGGTGAAGGCATTGCGGACCACCGTGTCGCCGTCGCCCACGCGCTGTACCCAGTTGGTCGAACGGTAACTGCCGTCTTCGTCGATGATTTCGTTGACCACATCCCAGGCTTGCACCTTGCCCGTGTAACGCCCGGCCACCGCCGCGATATGCGCACGCATGCGTTCCAGCTGCTGTGCCGGCGTATTGGGCCGACCATCGGCGGTAGTGAAGAACCACTCCGGTGTCTGGTTGTGCCAGACCAGGGTGTGACCGACCACGAACTGCCGATTGCGCTGTGCGTAGGCCACGAATGCATCGGCTGCACTGAAATCCTGCACCCCACGACGCGGCGCCACCACTTCGGCCTTCATCACGTTTTCCGCGGTCACCGCATTGAAGTGACAGGCCGCCAACGCAGCGGAGGCTGCGTCCTTGCCGGAGACGATATCGGCATTGACGGCAGTCCCCAGCAGAAACCCTTGCGCATACGCCTGCTTGAGCGAGGTGCCGGGCGTCCCGCACGCGGCCAGGGCCTGCAGCGTGCACACTGCACTGAGGCCGGCGATCAGCAATCCCAGGCGTTTGGTGAGGTTGGCGCGGTTGATGTGCATGAGCAGGTCCGTTGAGAGGTCACAGGTTTCGATTGCACTGGATCGCATCACTGCACCGCCACCTGGGTCTGTGCGGCTTGCAACGTGTCCGATTCCACATGCACGGTGATCGTGCCACGCGCCCCGGCCTTGGCACGCACGATCGCCAGGCACAGCCCATTGAAGGCATGACGTTGCGACGCAGCGAACGTTTCCAGATTGGTGGGGTCGCCGTTGTCGGTGGCCACCAACTCGCCAGGGCCTTCGATGCGGAAGCGCAGGCGGTCGCCCGCGGTCGGTGCGGGACGTCCGTCGCGATCGAGCAGGCGCACGGTGATGAAGCTCAGGTCTTGTCCGTCGCCGCGGATACTGCCCCGATCCGGCGTCAGCTGCATGCGCGCGGCGCGGCCTGCCGTCTGCACGCGCTCGCTGGCCCACGGCTTGCCGTCCTTGTACGCCTGCACCCGCAATTCGCCCGGCTGGTACACCACCGCGTCCCAGCGTAGCCGGTACTGCCGTGGCGCCTTGCGCTTGCGCCCCTGCGAAACGCCGTTGACGAAGAGTTCGGCCTCGTCGCCGGAGGTGAACACATGCACGGGCGTGACCTGTCCTTCGCGCCCTGGCCAGCTCCAATGCGGCAGCAGATGCGCCACCGGCAGTTCCGGACGCCAGCGCGACTGATAGAGCCAGTAACGGTCCTTCGGGAAGCCGGCCAGATCGAAGATGCCCGAGTAGGAACTGCGCGAGCTGTAATACGGGGTGGGCTCGCCCAGGTAATCGAACCCGGTCCAGACGAACTCACCGGCCACGTAAGGGTGTTGATCCAACGCAGCGAACACCTTGTCCGCGCTGGAGCCAAAGTCCACCGCATGCAGTTCGTACGCGCTGACCTGATGCGCCACCGAATCGCCGCCACGGCCATCGCGTACCGGTGCGCTGTTGTCCGCAGTGACCGGAAACAGGTACACGCCACGACTGCTCAGTGCCGAGGCAGTCTCGCTGCTGACAATGGCCTTGTGTGGAAACCGTGCATGGAACGCGGGGTATTGCGGCGGTTTACGGATGCGCTCGGTACCCTCGAACTCGGCTGCATCGCGGATGCCTTCGCCCTGGTAATTGAGGCTGACGACATCCAGCGCAGCGGGCAGCGGCATCTCGGGCGAGGCGTAGTTCATCGCCACCGTGGCCGGGCGCGTCGGGTCTTCTGCATGCACGATGGCGCGCAGCGTGCGCGCAATCGCCGCGCCCTGTTGGCCGGTGTATTGCTCGCCAACCTCGTTGCCCACGCTCCACAGCATCACCGAGGGGTGGTTGCGGTCGCGGCGCAGCATCGCGCGCAGATCGGCGGCATGCCACTGCGGAAACACCAGATGAAAGTCCAGCGGGGTCTTCTTCATCTCCCAACTGTCGAACACCTCATCCACCACCAGCAGACCCATGCGGTCGGTCAGGTCGAGCAATTCGGGCGCAGGCGGGTTATGGCTCATGCGAATGGCGTTGGCGCCCATCTGCTGCAGCAATTGCAACTGTCGCTCGGCGGCGCGCCTGTTGAACGCTGCACCGAGCGCGCCCAGGTCGTGATGATTGTTCACCCCGCGGATCGGCACGTGCTCGCCATTGACCAGTAGGCCCCTGTCGGCGTCGAACACGATGCTGCGAATGCCGAAGCGGGTTTCGTAGCGGTCCACCACGTGCCCCTGCTGGCCAACCTCGGTGATGGCCACATAGCGATGCGGTTGCTGCGTGGGTGGAGGCCCCCACAGGCGCGGGGCGTCGATCCGGGTACTGCCTTGCACGTGCGCGGTGCCGCCGGCAGGGACCGCGATGGGCTGCGCTGGAATGCGCGCGACCGCCTCGCCGCTGGGCCGGTCGCTTGCATCGTCGAGCAGATAGATCGCTGTGCTCACCTGCGCCTGGGTGGCGCTGCGGGCGGCGTTGTCCAGCGTGACGGTCAGCTGCACCTGCGCCGCATCGGCCGAAACGTGCGGCGTGGTCAGCTGCGTGCCCCAATGCGCGATATGCAACGGCGCCGTTTTGGTCAGCCACACGTTGCGATACAGCCCGCCGCCCGGATACCAACGCGCCGATTCGGGCGGGTTGTCCAGGCGAATGACCAGTTGATTGCGCTTGCCTGCAATCACATACGGCGTCAGATCCACGCGCCAGGAGCTGTACCCGTAAGGCCATCCGCCGACAAGGGTGCCGTTGAGCCAGACCGTGGCGTAAGACATCGCACCATCGAGATCCAGAAACAACGCGCGGCCGCGATCGCTGGCTGGGATGTCCAGGCTCTTGCGATACCAGCCAATGCCCCAGCTCGGCAACCGGCCCATGCCACCGTAAGGCCCATTTGCCAGGAACGGCCCGGCAATGGCCCAGTCATGTGGCAGGTCCACGGTTTCCCATGCGCTGTCGTCGAAGTGCGGCTGCACATAAGCCACCGTGCTGCCCGGGTTGCCTGGGGGGCGCGTGTGCCGCTGGGCCGGGTCTGCGATCAAGCCGTTGGCGGTGGGCAGGATCCACGGCTTGAGCACGCGCACGGCGGACGCATCGGTGAGCTGCGCTTGCTCCGGTTGCGCATCGGCCACCTTGCCGTCATCGCTGCGCACCACCTGCGGGCGCACATCGTAGTCCAGGATTTCCTGGTTTGCGGGTGGGTCGCCACGATGAAAGCGCCACTGCGCATTGAGCGAAATACGTTCGCGCGAGGCGTCGCTGGCCGGGTGCGGTGCTGCGATGATAGGCAATGCGCTGCAGAGCCAGACAACCCCTGTGCAGGCACGTACTGCGCAAGCTGCGAGCAGCTGTCGTGTGACGTTGTGCTTGGCGTGTGCACGCATCAGTTCACCGACCCTTCCGCTGCGCAGGATGCAGCGACGACGTGTGCGGACGCGTCGGCACCACCGCCCTCCGTTTGCGCCACCTCACAGCTTGTACGCTTGCTTGGGTAGGCGGTAGGCCAGGTCGATCGCCACCTCGGTGGCCTCGTCCTCTTCCAAGCGGTGCTCGGCAACGAGTTTGGCCAGGAAGGCGCTATCCACGCGCCGCGCCACATCGTGTCGCGCCGGAATGGACAGGAATGCGCGGGTATCGTCGTTGAAGCCCACGGTGTTGTAGAAGCCGGCGCTGGCCAGGGTCTGCTCGCGAAAGCGCCACATGCCTTCCGGCGCGTCATGGAACCACCACGCCGGGCCGAGCAGCAGGGAGGGGTAATGCCCGGCCAATGGCGCCAGCTCGCGGCTGTAGCTGGTCTCGTCCAGGGTGAACACGATCAGGCGCAGGCGCGGGTCGTTGCCATGCCGATCCAGCAACGGCTTCAACGCATGCACGTAGTCGGTGCGCATCGGAATATCGGCGCCCTTGTCGCGTCCGTACTGCTCGAACAGCTGCCGATTGTGATTGCGGAAGCAGCCCGGATGCAGCTGCATCACCAGGCCGTCGTCCAGGCTCATCGCCGCCATTTCGGTCAGCACCTGCGCGCGAAACAATTCGGCCTGCTCCGACGTGGCCGCACCGCGCACCACCGTATCGAACAGGCGCTGCGCTTCGGCCGGCGACAGATCGGCGGTCGCGGCGCTGGGGTGCCCGTGATCGGTCGAGGTGGCGCCGTGCGCGGCAAAGAACGCACGCCGTTGCCGATGCGCGCGCAAGTAGCCATCCCAGGTCAGCACGTCCTCACCGGTGAGCGCGCCGAACTGCTGCAGCGCGCCGGCGAACTGCTCGTGCTCCGGGTCCACGACCGGGTCGGGGCGATACGCCGTCACCACCCGTCCCTGCCAGCCGCTGGCGGCAATGGCCGCATGGTGCTGCAGCCGATCCAGCGGCGATTCGGTGGTGGCGATCACCTCGATATTGAAGCGCTCGAACAACGCGCGCGGCAGGAATGCTGACGTTTGCAGCGCGGCGGTGATGTGGTCGTAATAGTGATCGGCGGTACCGGCGTCGAGACGAATACGTAGATCGAAAACGTCATGGAACACATGATTGAGCCACAGCGCCGACGGCGTGCCGCGCAACAACGTGTAGTGCTCGGCAAACACGCGCCATGCCGCACGCGGGTCGACTGTTGCGCGGGTTCCATCTGCGCGTGGGATGCCCAGGGCATCGAGGTCGATGCCCTGGCTGTACAACATGCGGAACACATAGTGGTCCGGCACCAACAACAGTTCGGTGGCGTTGGCGAACGGCGCATTGGTGGCGAACCAGGCCGGGTCGGTGTGGCCATGTGGGCTGATGATCGGCAGCGTTGCGACCTGCGCGTACAGGCGGCGGGCGATCGCGCGCGTGCCGGGATCGGCCGGCAGCAAACGATCGGGATGCAAGGACAACACGGAAGAACGCATGATCGATATCAGCCCTATGGACAATAAATGGGAACCCTGGTCAGGGCTTGCTGGCGACGTAGCTGCGTAGCCAGGTCAATGCCGGGCGTTCGCTGCCGTCGTAATTGATCAGATAAGCACCTTCATTTTCGCGCCACAGACCGTGACGGAAACCCCACAGGTTCACGCCACGCACGGCCGGGTGCTCCCAGAACATCGGGAAGAAGCGCTGCCAGGCTGCCAACTGCTGAGCGTCGGTACGCCCATCCAGGTCGAACTCGGTGATGTAGATCGGCAGGCCGGTGGATGCCAACAGGTCGAGGTTGGCACGCTGCACCGAAACTGAAGGACCGTTGCTCGAGAGGTGCCCCTGGATACCGATCGCATCGATCAGGTGTTCTTGCTGCAGCAGCTGGATGGTGTGCAGATACTGCCTGGCTTGGTCGTTGTACTCGGTGACGTTGTAGTCGTTGATCATCAGCTTGGTATGGGGGAAATACTCGCGTGCCAGGCGGAATGCCTCAAGCACCCAGTCCACGCCGGTCGCCCCGGTGCCGCCCAGTGCCTGCAGATAATTACCCGTATCGCTGCGGCGATTGTCCGGTTGGTTGTGACCCGGCAGCGTCTCGTTGGCCACCTGCATCAGGTCGATGTCGGGGTAGCGCTGCGCAATCGCCGCAAATCAGTGCTCGATCGCAGCAAGCTGCTCGTTTGGCGGCAGGTTGCGTACCCATGTCGGCTGCTGGGCCCCCCAGAGTCCGACATGGAACTGGAACTGCATATGGTTGCGCTTGGCCAGCTGGTAAGCCTCGTCGAGCGGGCCCCAGTTCATCTGGCCGCGCACGGCTTCGACGCTGCCCCATTTGCCCGCATTTTCGGAAACGTCGGCGTTCCAGTAGTTGGTGAAGCCCTGCGCTTGCCGTGGGCTGTAGGCGCTGCCCAGGACGCGTTGCTTGCCGGCAGCGATAGGCCCGGCGACAGCGGACGCACAAGCGCCCAGCAACAACGCAAGCGTGAGCGGATAACGGAGTTTCATCATGTTGGCATCCTCGATGAGTGAGCGAAGCAGTCACGGAAAGGACAGGTGCGCTGACGTGCGTCCGATCGACGCCAAAGTGCAGACACCTGGAACCGCGTCTAGGCCGGTTGCTCCACTCGCGCCGGCCGTCGTGGCACCAGGCGGTGCACCACCGCCAGCGCCAGAATGTAGGCCGCACCCACCATCAAAAAGACCGGCACGCAGCTGCCGATGGCCTGCAAAACGAAACCAATGAACGGTGCGATCACCATGTCGCTCGCCGCAGCGGCGACGCCGCCGAAGCCGGCGACTGTTGCAACTGCACGACACGTAAGCAAGTCAGAAAGCAGCGTAAAAAGACACGCCAACCAGCCGTGTTGTGCGGCAGTGGCCAGCCCGATCAGCACGACTGCCCGCCGCACGATGCATGCAGCCAGCACGATGACATGATGCCTGCGGCATAAGGTCAGGACACCACGTAAGTATCTGTGAGCGCGGTGAGCATCAGCAATTGTCATGGCGCAGGTGTACCGGGATGGGCAGCAACGTAATCGCGCAGCCACGTGAGCGCGGGACGTTCGGTGCCGTCGGCGCGGATCAGGTACGCAGCTTCCTTGTCGTGCCACAAACCGGGCCGAAAGCCCCACAAGGTGATGCCATGCACTGCCGGGTGTTCCCAGAACACCGGAAACACCCGCTTGTAGTCGGCCAGCTGCTGCGCATCGGTCGGGCCGTCCAGATCGAACTCGGTGATGTAGATCGGCAGGCCGGTGGCGGCCAACGCATCCAGATTGTCGCGATGCACCGACATCGCAACCTCCGGCGTGGTCTCGAAGGCGTGCTCCTGCACGCCGATGGCATCGACCAGGTTCTCACGCTGCAGCCGCCGCACGATCTGCAAATACTTCTGTGTGGCCTGCGCGCTATTGGTGATGCTGTAGTCGTTGATCATCAACTTGGTGTGCGGAAAATGCCGGCGCGCAAGCCGAAACGATTGCAGCACCCATTCCCAGCCGCTGTCGCCGTTGCCCCCCAACGCCTGCAGATAATTGCCGCCGCCGGTATCGGCCTTGCTGGGCGGGTCGTTGAGTGGCTCGTTCACCACCTCCAGCAGTGCGATATCCGGGTAGCGCTGCGCAACGGCGGCAAACCACTGCTCGATCTCGCGGCGCTGTTCGGCCGGCCGCAAGGTCTTGATCCATTCCGGCTGCTGGTTACCCCACACCATGACATGCATCTGGAACGGCATCTGATTGGCCTGGGCGAACCGGTATGCGGCATCCAGCGTGCTCCAATCCATCTGGTCGCGCACGGCCTCCACGCTGCCCCATTTGCCGCCGTTTTCCGGGGTGAACTTGTTCCAGTACTGCGCAAACCCCGGCGCCTGCTGCGCGCCGTACGCACATCCGAGGAACTTGGACGCTGTCGCTGCCAGTGGTGCCGCGTGTGCAGGCGCGGCCATGCCGGCCGCCATCGACAACCCCAGTATTACTGCGCGCATGTGCATAAGCTCACCTCAGGACGATGTCGGCGCTGGATCGGCAGGCAACTGCGCCGGCTCCAGCCGCGGCACCAGAGTGTGCACGAGCGCCAATGCCAGCAGGTAGGCGGAGCCTGCCATCAGAAACACCGGCACATAGCTGCCGGTGGCTTGCAACAGGAAGCCGATGAAGGTGGCGATCAACATGCCGCCCACCGCACCGGCAAAGCCGCCGATACCCACCACCGTGGCGACCGCGTGGCGCGGAAACATGTCCGAAGGCAGCGTAAACAGATTCGCCGACCAGCCCTGATGTGCGGCGGTGGCCAGCCCGATCAGCGCGACCGCCAGCCACAGGTTGTCGGCGCGTGCGGCAAATACGATGGGCACCACCGAAATCGCGCAGATCAAAATCGCGGTCTTGCGTGCGCGGTTGACGCTCCAGCCACGCGCGATGAAACGCCCGGCCACCCAACCGCCGGCAATGCTGCCGATGTCGGCCAGCACGAAGATCACGATCAGGGGCACGCCCAATTGCAGCAGGCTCAAGTCGTATTCGGCGTGCAGGAACTTCGGCAGCCAGAACAGGAAGAACCACCAGATCGGGTCGGTGATGAACTTGCCCAGCACAAACGCCCAGGCTTGCCGATGTCGCAGCACCTGTAACCACGACAGCCGGCGTTGCACCGGCTCATGCGCATCGCTGCGGATATACGCCAGTTCTGCGGCAGACAAACGGGGTTGTTGCTCGGGCGGGTGATAGCTGAACCACCACACCGCCAACCAGGTTGCACTGAGCACGCCGGTGAACAGGAATGCCGCCTGCCAGCCCCAGGCTGTGGCAATCAACGGCACCAGCAACGGGGCGACAATGGCCCCGATATTGGAGCCGGAATTGAAGATGCCGGTGGCCAGCGCACGCTCACGGCGCGGGAACCATGCGGCCACCGTCTTGAGCGCTGCAGGAAAATTGCCCGATTCGCCAAGGCCCAGAAAAAACCGCGCAATCGCAAACCCCACCACGCTGGTGGCCAGGGCATGCCCCATCGCCGCCAGGCTCCAGAGGCCGATCGCCAGCGCATAGCCGAGCCGCGTGCCGAAGCGGTCGATCACCGCACCGCTGCACAGCAGACCCAGCGCATACGCCGCCTGGAATGCGGTGACGATATAGCCGTACTGGATTTCGTTCCAACCGATCTGCGTCTGCAGGAACGGCGCCAGCACGCCCAGTACCTGGCGGTCCACATAGTTGATGGTGGTGGCGGCCAGCAGCAAGGCGCAAACCCGCCAGCGCACCCGGCCGAGCCTTGCCGATGCAGCCTCCGGCGTTGCGGTGGGCACGTTGCTCATGCGCGTGGCCTGTGCAACCGCGCCAGCGCGCCGGCGGCCTGGCTGATGTGGTGCATGCATGCATCCATCAGGTGCCGGCCGGACCCGTCGCTGCCGTGTTCTTCGGTTCGATTCATCGACCACTGCACCTGCACGAAGGTGGCCTTGCGCCACGGATGATAGCGCTACCATTACCACGGCATCGCGATAAATCCATCGCGCAGTGCAGCACTGCGCCACCGTACGCAAGCGAGTCTGGCACGATGGCGTGGGTTGGCTGGCGGCCTGCCGGCGCTCCACGCATCTATGTTGCCCTGCAGCGTGATGTTCCGAATTTGTTAGCGCTAACATCCCGAGCACTGATCGTCCGTCTCCCCCATCGCACCATCGTCGCGCCGCGCAACGGCAGCGGCACTCCCTGCGCAGGGGCGATGCGTGGGACATCTGCTACCTGTTAGGGAAGGGATTACGGTGAAGAACAGCTACGCACGAACCGCGTTGTCCTGCGCGTTGGGATCCATCCTGCTGGGTATGTCCAGCACCGCCGCCTGGGCACAGTCCGCCGATGCCCAGGGCACGGCGCAAAACCCGCCAACCACTGCCGGCAATAACGATGCGGTGACCCAGCTGGACACTGTCACCGTCTCCGGCTACCGACGTAGCATCCAGTTCTCCACCGACGCCAAGCGCGATTCGGTCGGCTTTGCCGACACGGTGTTTGCCGAAGATATCGGCAAGTTTCCGGACATGAATATCGCCGAGTCGCTCAACCGTATTCCCGGCGTGCAGCTGGCGCGCGACGTCAATGGCGAAGGTCTCAATATCGCCATCCGCGGCCTGGGCACCAGCTTCACCAAGACCACGCTCAACGGCGCCAGCATTGCCACTGCCTCGATCGGCTTGAATGCGCAGAACCAAAACCGCGAAGTCGATCTGAATCTGTTCCCCACCGAATTCTTCACCCAGCTCACGGTGAGCAAGACACCCACCGCAAGCATGCTCGAAGGCGGCGTTTCCGGTGTGGTGGACATGCGCAGCGCGCGTCCGTTCGATCGCCCCGGCGTGCACTTCACCTATCAGGCGCAGGCCGACTGGAACAGCACCAGCGAAAAAACCACCCCACGCGGCGCCTTCATGGGCAGCTGGACCAATGAAGCAGGCACCTTCGGCGCCTTGTTTGGGGTGGCTTCGGTACGCAGCAAACTTGGCGTGCGCGGTTTCGAGAGCGTGGGCTGGACCAACCCCGGCCTCACCTACACCCAATGCGGTCTCGCGCCGCCGGCAGGCACGCCAGCCACCAACCAACCGGCGGCGTGCAACGTCAATGGCGGCGGCAACTGGCGCATTCCCGACACGGTGCCCGCCACTGCCGGCAGCGGCCTCACCACCGGCGAAACCATCGACGCCGCCTGGCTGCTGGCGCGCAACCCGGGCCTGAGCATCGACCAGATCAGCGACGCGCTGATTCCGCGTCTGGGCCGCAGCGTCTACATGAGTGGCGATCGCGACCGCGATGCGTCGGTGATGTCGCTGGAATGGCGCCCGTCCGACAACATGCATTTTTATCTGGACACGCTGTACTCCGAAGCCGAGCGCACCACCGAGCGCATCAGCATGAATCTGATCGGCCGCAACGGCAACATGATCCCGCTCGGCATGCAGGTGGATCAGAACAACGTGGTGACCAGCGCCACCTTCGCCAATGCGCAATATTTTTTGGAAGCGCGCCCGTACCATGAAAACGTCAAGTTCTGGAGCGTCAATCCTGGTGCGGAACTGCTGTTTGGCGCCGAGCAGGACATCACGCTCAATGTGCAGGCCAATGCCACCCGTAGCTGGCTCGCGCGCGAATCGCCCAGCATCCTGGTCACCTCGCCGTTCACCACCGTGGACTACCGCAACGAAGGCGGCGACCGCCCCAGCATCACCAGCCCGCTCGATCTCAACGACCCCAATCTGGGCTGGGGCTGGACGGGCGGCCGGGTCAATATCCAGAACGAAAAGCGCCAGACCGAAACGCGTGGCGCGCGCGCCGATCTGCAGTTCGGCGAGGACAAGCGCAACGTCAAGATCGGCGCGTCCTACGACATGGCCGAGCGCACCATCCGCGGTTTCGACAACAGTACCGCCTGGGAACAGGTGGTGTGCCGCGGCAACGGCGGCAACGTGTGCAATGGCGGCGCCGGCTCGGCAATCCCGAACTCGGCCCTGGCCAGTTATCTGAAACCCGGCCCAGACGGCTTCATCACTGCCGACTTCTCCCGCTTCCTGGCCGACACCAACTACTACGCGCTGCGCGATGCCGCACCGGAGAGCAACTCGGCCAACACCGGCGCTTCGACCGGCGGCATCCGCGAGAAAAATCTGGGCTTCTACATCGAGACCAATGCGGAAGCCGATGTCTGGAACCGCACCATGCGCTTCAATGCCGGCGTGCGCTATGTGACCACCGACCAGACCATTACCGGCCCGGTCACCATCAATGGCGTCCGCAGCGTACAGGTGCTGGATTCGGATTACACCGAAACCCTGCCCTCGTTCAACGTGGCGTGGGACGTGGCCGACAAGGTGGTCGTGCGCCTGTCCAGCTCGCGCACGCTGACCCGCCCCGATCCCAGCGCGATGCTGCCCAACACCAACTTCAGCGACCCTTCCGCGCAGACCGCCACACAGGGCAATCCGAACCTCAAGCCGTATCTATCGACCAATGTGGACTTCGGCGGCGAGTGGTACACCGGCGGCGAAGGCTATGTGGGCCTGACCCTGTTCAACAAGCGCATCACCGGCTTCACCGTCAACGGCATACGCCGCATCCCGTTCAACGACCTGGGCGTGAACTACGACACGCTGTTGCCGATCCAGCAGGCCGGCCTGGCCCAGCGCGGCGGCCCCAATGCGGCCACCGTGGATGTGCAGACGCAGGTCAATGCCGATGGTGTGCTCAATATCCGCGGCACCGAGGCCATCTGGGTCCAGCCGCTGGACAGGCTGTTCGATGGCCTGGGCTTCAGCCTCAACTACACCCACGTCAACCAGCAGTCCGAAGGCGAAGGCGTGCCGGCGGTGGCCGTCGGTGTCGCGCCCAACCTCTGGAACGGCACCGTCTACTGGGAAAAGGATGCAGCCTCGATCCGCCTGTCCTACACCTGGAACGACGACATGGTGATCTCCGGCGCCAACCAGAACGGCATTCCGTATGCGCGCCTCAACGCCGACGCGCGCGGACAGCTCGATATGTCGGCGAGCTACGCACTGGATTGGCTGCCGTCCAAGCCGCAGATCACGCTCAACGTCACCAATATCACCAACGAACCGTTGCGCACGACCTTCGCCTGGCCCAACGCCACCTACGACCTGTATGAGCCCGGGCGCACCGTCATGCTCGGCATCCGCAGTACCTTTTGAGTGTTGTCGTCATCGGTCGCCGTTCCTCCCAGCGGCGACCGGTGGCGCAATGCGCGCCGCGGCGTTTCCGCAGCATTCTTCGAGTCCGCCCCACCTCATGAACGATCGGTCACAGCAGCTCTCCTTGCGCGAAAAGATCGGCTACAGCCTGGGCGACCTGGCCGCCAATCTGATCTTCCAGACGCTGGTCACTTTCCTGGCGTTCTTCTACACCGATGTGTTCCGCATTCCTGCAAGCGTGGCAGCGACGCTGATCTTTGTGGTCGGCATGCTGGGCGCATTCGTGTTTACGCCGGCCATCGGTATCCTGGCCGATCGCACGCGCACCCGCTGGGGCAAGTTCCGCCCGTGGATCCTGTGGACGGCGCTGCCCTTCGGGGCGTTGTCGCTGGCCGCCTTCAATACGCCCACGCTCGGCGAGCAGGGCAAGATCGCCTACGCGTTTGCCACCTACACCTTGCTGATGCTGGTGTACGTGGCCAACAACCTGCCGTATTCGGCCTTGAGCGGCGTGCTCACCGGCAGCATGGAGCAGCGCAACAGCTTGTCGGCGTACCGCTTTCTGGCGGTGACCTTTGCGCAGTTCATCATCCAGGTGCTGTTGCTGCCGTTGGTCTTGATCCTTGGCAATGGCGACAAGGCGCAGGGCTTTCGCAACACCATGGCGCTGTTCGCTGCGATCGGCACGCTGTGCTTTTTGATCACCTTTTTCACCACGCGCGAACGGGTGCTGCCAATCAGCGAACAACGCAACAGCGTGCGCCAGGACCTGACCGATCTGGTCCGCAACAAACCCTGGCTGGTGATGCTGGCGCTCACCATCCTGGTCTTCATCAATCTGGCGATGAAGGGTGGGATGTACATCTACTACTTCAAGTACTACCTCGACGCGAATGCGTTGACGCAGTTTCTCGATCACGCCGGCTTCAACCGCTTCATCGCCGGCGTCAACAGCGTACTGACTGGCGCCGGCATGAGCGCGTTGCAGTGGCCACAAGATGCACCGACTTCCGCATTCAGCGTCTTCAGCGCCGGCGGCATCCTGGCGATGATCGTGGGCATCGGCTTTTCCAAACGCCTGGCCGACCGCTATGGCAAGCGCAATGTGTTCGGCGGCGCGCTGCTGATCTCCACGCTGTTCCTGCTGGCGTTCTATCTGTACCCACCCAATGCGATCGGCTGGGTGTTCGCCTCCTACGTCCTGCATGGGTATTTCTACGGCATCACCATTCCGTTGCTCTGGGCGATGATCGCCGATGTGGCCGATTACTCGGAGTGGAAGAACCACCGCCGCGCCACCGCGATCATCTTCTCGGCGATGTTGTGCGGCTTGAAGATCGGCCTGAGCGTAGGTGGCGCACTGGTCGCCGGCATCCTGGCGTTGTATGGCTATGACGCAGCATTGCCGCAGCAAAGCGCGGCCGTCACCAACGGCATCCGCCTGGCCATCAGCGTGTACGCCTCGCTTCCGTTCCTGCTCGGCACCGCACTGCTGGCGCTGTACGAGATCGACAAAGCGCTGGAAGCCCGCATCGAACACGAACTGAGCGTGCGCCGACACACCGCCCCGCTCGCCACCGTCTGACCTCCCCTCCCACTTCATGCACAGGTACGCGCATGTCCGATGAACTGCAAGCCGCTAATCTGCAGGCGCTGGCGCGCACCGCCATTTCCGCACCGCTGGTGACCCATCTCTACACCGCCGATCCGTCCGCACATGTCTTCGACGGTGCGTTGTATATCTATCCCTCGCACGACCTCGATGCCGGCGTGGCCTTCAGCGACGACGGCTCGCATTTCGACATGGCGGACTACCACGTGCTGCGCATGGCGCATCCGGGTGCAGCGGTGGAAGACCTCGGGCAAGTGCTGCATGTGCGCGATGTGCCCTGGGCGCAGCGGCAGATGTGGGCACCGGATGCGGCACAACGCAACGGCAAGACCTATCTGTACTTTCCCGCAAAACGCGCCGACGGCATGTTCCAGATCGGCGTGGCGGTGGGTGATCGCCCCGAAGGCCCGTTCGTGGCCGAGCCGCAGCCCATCGCCGGGACGTACTCGATCGACCCG
This sequence comes from Xanthomonas cissicola, assembly GCF_008801575.1. Lineage (GTDB taxonomy): Bacteria > Pseudomonadota > Gammaproteobacteria > Xanthomonadales > Xanthomonadaceae > Xanthomonas > Xanthomonas cissicola. The sequence continues at coordinate 29,137 of NZ_VZPL01000028.1, forward strand.
GCCGTGCTTGCCGACGACGACGGCGCGCATTATCTCTACTTCGGCGGCATCTGGGGCGGCCAGCTGCAGCACTACCGCGACAATGCCTATGCGCAAACGCATCAGGAACCGGTGGGCGACGCACCCGCGCTCGGCCCACGCGTGGCGCGCCTGCATGAGCGCATGATCGACCTGGCCGAACCCAGCCGCGAAGTCGTCATCCTCGACGAACACGGCACTCCACTGCGCGCGGACGACCACGCACGCCGTTTCTTCGAAGGCCCCTGGGTCCACCAGCACGCCGGCCGGTACTACCTGTCGTATTCCACCGGCGACACCCACCAGATTTGCTACGCCACCAGCGACTCACCCTACGGCCCGTTTACCTATCAAGGCGTGCTGCTCGCACCGGTGGTCGGCTGGACCACGCATCACTCCATCTGTTTGTTCCAGCAGCAGTGGTATTTGTTCTATCACGACAGCGTGCTCTCAGGCGGTCAGACGCATCTGCGCAGCATCAAGATGGCGCCGCTGGCGCATGCTGCAGATGGAACGATCGCGACAATTTATCCGTATGGGGAAGATGCGGCATCGCCTTGGTGAGTGCTGTTGGGTAACCGGCTGCCTCGACTCCAACCAGCCCGTCATGGCTCGACCGCCGTCGCTGAACGACACGTCCCGTCACCGCTGCGCTTCCAGGGCGCGTCGTGAGCCTCGTTGCGGCTGATCGTCGACCCGGTGCTCATCGCGCGGTGATCGCGCGTTTCCTGGCATGCGCAACGCGTCGGCGCGGCTCTTGAACGCCGCCATGACGTATCGAACGTTATCGTCATCCCACTGGCGAAAAGAGTCATCGTGCGCCCAGTCCGGAACTGCATCGCATGGGGTTGCATCCGGACGCACCGCAACGCCGTAGGCCTGTCTACGGATTCTTTCAGGTGGAGGTTGCCATGCGAGGTGGTTCGATGCTGTTGTTGCTGACCTTAGCGGTCTACGGGAGTGCAAGTGGGAGCGAGTCGCGTGCCGCCCTGCCCCGCGCAGATAGCGTCGATGTGCCGCGCTTCATGGGCGACTGGTACGTCATCGCGCATATTCCGACCCGCCCGGAACGCAACGCCTACGACGCGGTCGAAAGTTACGCGCTGCGACCGGATGGTCGTATCCAGACCACCTTTACCTTTCGCAAGGGCAGCTTCCAGGCGCCGCTCAAGTCGATGCACCCGATCGGCCAGGTGGCGAAGCAGGGCAATGGCGCGCTCTGGCGCATGCAGTTCTTCTGGCCGTTCAAGGCCGAGTACGTGATTGCCTGGCGGGATGCGGGGTATACGCAAACCATCGTGGCGCGCAGCAAGCGCGACTACGTCTGGTACATGGCGCGCACTCCACAGGTCTCAGATGCCGACTATCAGCAGGCCGTTCAACGCATTGCCGCGATGGGCTACGACGTGTCGCAGCTGCGACGTGTGCCGCAGTCGGCACGCTGATGCGGAAGCGCCCATGGGGAATCTGCACGCCGTGCAGTCCTCCAGCCGGCCAAGCGCATCAGGCGTCTTTCGTGTCCACAGAAAATTCCCATCCATCGTTTAAGCCGTCCAAGGGCTTGGCCTCGGTTGCCAAGTCGTCCTCGAACGCCGAAATGGCCTTGTACGACGGCAGCATGGTCGGATACACCGTCACATCCATGGGAAACGCGGTATTTTCCGGGTAATGACAGCAGCGGACTTTCTGCTCGAAGCGAAGCATCTTCACCGAGAACTCAAGCGCCGATTCCTTGCTGGGGAAGACGACTGAAAAAGCGATTTCCCGCGGCGTTGAAAGGTCTACACCTTGCTGCGCGATATGCCAGAGCGTGTCGCCATTATCGTCTTTGGGATACAGAATCAGATCTCGCTGCATGACGCTCTCATCAAGTGTTGGTCGGGAAGGCCTGTGAGGCCAGGATCTTCGCCGTTGGGCAAGAAAGCCAGCGTCGATGGTATCCAAAAGGCGCCACGGCGATGCGTCCGTGCCCGGCTCGCTGCTGACCGAGTCCTCGCAATCAGGAGAAGCTTGCCCGTGGAGAGGAGACACGCGATTACGCAACAAGGGTCTTGAACGGCGCCGTTAATGCTCGACTGGCAGCGCTCCCTCTCGCCGACCGCTCGGATCGGCAACGCGTCGCAAGAAGTCATCCAGCATCAGCGAGCGACATCGCGCAAGCGGCATGCCATCGCGCTGCGCGTACATCCGCGAAGCATGCTCGAACAGATCTGCGAGCAGTTCGCCGAAGTCCTCTGCACCGCCGCCCAGCTCGCAATTGATGCTCACGTGCCGCTGTTCATTCGCGGCCTACAGACGCAGTAGTTCGAAGGCCTCCGGATCGGCCAGTGGGTCGGGCGGGACAATCAATTCTCCATCGTGCATGTCTTCCCTAGTCGGGGGCGAACGTTCGCGCGGTGTCGTCGATGCCTCGCATTCGCCAGCGCGCATACGCGCGACATCAGTGATCAGTAGCCGTGGGGCGATGACAGGTGCCGGCTCACGCCGGCGCCTGCTGCTCCACTGAGTGCCTCAAGGCACCCAGATCAAATTCATCAGCTGCGGATCGGCGGTCACCTTGACCAGCTTGCCGCTGGGGCCGAACTGCACCTGGTACTCGGAGAAACTGTCGCGCCAGTAGCGCCACAGCGAGGCGTCCAGGTTGGGGTTTTCGCTGCTGATCGGGTAGCCGGCCGCCATCAGCACCTGTTCGCGGGTCATGCCGCCGGTGAGCTTGCCGTCGGTGATGGCCTGGCGAATCTTGGGCGGGAAGGTGGCGAGCTTGAGCTTGGGGTCGGCGGTGACCACATAGCGGGCGGCGAAGGCGGTGTTGTCCAGGTCGCGGCTGTAATCGTTGCCGATGGATTGCTTTTCGCCGGCGATCTTGAGGTTGACGCGGTTACGGCCGAAGCCGGTGACGCTGACCGGGGTGCCGACCGGGAGCATGCGTTTGCCGTCTTCGGCGTAGTTGCTGTCGCTGATCCAGCTGCCGTCGGTGCGCAGGTTGCAGCACAAAAAGCCGTCGTACTTGGCGACATCGGCGGCGCTGGCCAGGTTGGCGGCGGTCAACAGGCTCAGGGCCAGCAGGGACGAATGCAGACGCATCGAAAGACTCCGTTCTCGACGGCCGTGGCCGCGCGGCAATGATGGACGAGGCGCGCCACCGTTTCCCCGCGGCGCGCGGGCATTGTCGCAGCCCCAGGCCGCTTGGCAAGCGCGGGTGACGCGCACAACCCGGGGTTGTGTATGCTCGGGGGGTGGAAACCCTGTCAACCGCCGAGATCGTCGAGCAGATCGCCGAGTTGCGACGCGCCCACCGCGCGTTGGACGAGGAGATTCAGCGCATGCCCGCCAATCCGGAAGACGAACTGCAGATGAAGCGCCTGAAGAAGCGCAAGCTGCAGATCAAGGACAACATCATCCGGCTGGAGATGGAGTTGGTTCCCGACGAGCCGGCGTAGCACGCGCCTGCGGTTGGGTTTGCTTTTTTTTGTGGTGCGCGGGCACGCGTTGCGGCGGCGCGGTCCACGCATAGCCGGCGCGGCGCTCCCCCATCCGCCCTTCGGGCACCTTCCCCCCCCGCACGCGGGGGAAGGGAGTGGACTGGCGGTATTTGAGCAGCTGGCGTCGCGCTCCTACACAAGGTTGACTGCCTGGCTTTCGACGATGCTGCGTGTGATTGTGCCCGTCGGCTGCGGCGGCTCAACCTGCGCGCAACAGGATCTTGCCGCCTCGCCCTGGCTCGGCACTGGCCGCTGCGGCCTTGGCCGCGTCTTTCAGGTCGAACACCGCTTCCACCGGCAGTGCCAGGCTGCCGTCGAGCGCGGCCTTCAACAGCTCGCCGATCATGCGGCGCTTGTCCTCGGACTTGGTGGCGGCCATGACCTTGCTGCCCCAGAAGCCGCGCACTGTGGCCTGCTTGAAGATCACATCGCCACTGGCAATCTCCAGCGGTTCGCCGGTCATCGAGCCGAACGAGATCAACTCGCCGCCTTCGGCCAGCAACCCCATCAGCTCGCCTGCTGCCTTGCCGGCGACCGAGTCGATCGCGCACACGATCGGCGCATCGCCGGCCAGCGCGCGCACGCGGTTCTGCCAACCGTCTTGCGCGGTCGACACCGCATTGCCGATGCCCAGTGCCTCGAGTTCGTCCACGCCGGCATCGCGACGCACCAGATTGATCACGTTGACGCCGCGTGCCGCCGCGAGCATGGCGACGGTCTTGCCAACCGCGCCGTTGGCGGTGTTCTGCACGATCCAGTCGCCTTTCTCGACATGCAGGAACTCGATCAGCATCAATGCGCTCAGCGGCATGGCGATGAGCTGGCAGCCACGGTCGTCATCCAGTGCATCGGGCAGTGGGACCACGCCGGTCGCCTCGGCCAGAAAGTAGTCGGCCCAGCTCTCGTGTACGCCGGCAGCGACGACGCGCTGGCCGACCTGCAGGCCCTGGACGCCTTCGCCCAGCGCATCGATCACGCCAGAGCCTTCGCTGCCGCCGATCGCCGGCAATGTGGGCTTGTAGCCGTAGTTGCCGCGCACCGTCCACAGGTCATGGTTGTGGATGGGCGAACGCCGCATCGCGATGCGAACCTGGCCCTTGCCGGGTTGCGGTGTGGGCCGTTCGCCAAGTTCGAGCACCTTGGCCGGGTCGCCGTACCGGGTGTGGATGGCTGCGCGCATGCAAGTCTCCTGCCGGCGACGCCCGTGGTGCAACGCAGCCGATCACAGTGAAAGGTGCTGCGATGCTAACGGGAGTGCTGGAAGTGCCCGATGAAACGAACGGAACCGCTGCGTGAAGGCGGCCGGCGTCTCGCCCACACCCCGCCACGCGCCCAACGCCTCCCACAGGGCTTGAAGGCGTTCGCCGACGGCTTACTGCGGGGGCACGACCACGTCCGGCTTGGCCGCTGCCGGGCTGACGCGTTCGATGGTATGGCGCAGTTCGCGGCCGAGAATGAACTTGGCGTCCTTGGCCCAGGCATCCAGGCGCTCGTCGAACATCAGCTTGCTGTTTTCGTCCGGCCACACCAGGCGCAACTCGCGCAATTTCTGGATGAAGCCGCGGAACAGCGTCTTGTCGAAGAACTCCGGCGCGGCCGGTGCGTACAGCAGGCTCAGACGCTGCGCGGCCTGTTGGCACAGGCTTTCCAGTTCGCCGGCACCGAGCACGCCGGGACCGTTCTTCACCAGCACCGAAATGGCGATGTAATAGCGCTCGAAGGCCTGTTGCAGCGAGTGGCCGATCGCACGCAGGCGGAACACTTCGTCGGTCTGCCCGGTGTTGCGTGCCAGGATCCCGCCGTCGTCGTCGGTGACGTTGAGCAGCAGGCCTTCGCGCACGAACATGTCGATGGTCTGTTCGATGCGTTCGGCAAAGCGGTCTTCGCTCCACGGCAGGAACAACTCGGCCTGCAGGAACGGATACACCGTGCGACCCAGGCGCAACAGACCGGCGCGGCTCATGCGGCGGTTGTTCTGGAAACAGCACGCCACCCACGAGGAGGCAGTGAACAGGTGCAGCACGTTGTTGCGGAAGTAGCTCAGCAGCACCGCCGTATCGCCGCTGACGCTGAGCACATCGCCCAGCGGGTGCGACACACGCGTGAGCACGTTGATCTCTTCGGCATGGGTGATGATGCGCGCCGGCGTATGCGGGGTGACGGTGACGCGGTCCGAGTAGGGCATTTCGGCCAGCAGCTTCTTGCACAGCTGGATCTGCGCGATCAGATCGGCCTCGCCCATCGCGTGCTTGGGCGTGGACAGCAGGGCCAGCGCCAGCAGGTTGATCGGATTGACGTCGGCGGCGCAGTTGATGCGGGTCTGGATCTGCGTCGACAGCATGTCGACCGCGGGCGCCAGCCAGGTGGGTTTTTCGTCTTCCGGCAGCGGCTGGCCGTCCCAATCGGGCGCGTGCTTGGCCAGCACGTCGTTGAGCGCGATCGGCTCGCCGAAGTTCACCACCACCTGGCCATAGTTCTGCTTGAGCACCTTGGGGATGGACCACAGCAGGCCCCAGATGGATTCCTTCTCCTTGGGCCGGCCGGTGAGCTCGTCCAGGTAGCTGTTGCCTTCCATCAACTTCTCGTAGCCGATGTACACCGGCTGGAACAGCACCGGCTTGCGCGGCTGGCGCAGATACGCGCGCAGGGTCATCGCGATCATGCCGCCCTTGGGCTGCAGCAAACGCCCGGTGCGCGAACGCCCGCCTTCGACGAAGTATTCGATCGAATAGCCGCCGGCCACCAGTTGGGCGACGTATTCGCTCAGCACCGCCGAATACAGCGCATTGCCCTTGATCGAGCGGCGGATGAAGAACGCGCCGCCCTTGCGCAGCAGGGTACCGACCACCGGCAGATTGAGGTTGATGCCGGCCACGATGTGCGGCGGCACGATGCCGCGTTCGTACAGCAGGTAGCTCAGCAGCAGGTAGTCCATGTGGCTGCGGTGGCTGGGCACGTACACCACTTCGTGCCCGGGCGCGGCCTGTTTGAGCTTGTCCAGGTGATGCACCAGCACGCCGGCGTAGATGCGGTTCCACACGTGGGTCAGCAGGAAGCTGGCCGAGCGCACCACCGGGCTGGAATAGTCGGCGGCGATTTCCCACGCATAGGCATGCGCCTTGCGCCAGGCATCGACCGGCTTGGAATTGTCGCGCTTGGCCTGGATGGCGATGGCTTCGCGTACCGACTCGGCGGCCAGCACCTGGTCCACCAGCAAGCGGCGGGTAGACAAATCCGGGCCGATCACCGCTTCGCGGATGCGCCGGAAGTGCGTGCGCAGCACGCGCTGCACCTTGCGCAAGGTGCGCTCGGGCGGCAGCCCTTCGGCCATGGTCTGGCGCAACGAGATCGGCGGGGCGAAGCGCACGATGGTGGTGCGGCCGTTGAGCAAGACCGACAGCAGGCGGCGGAAGCGGCCAACCAGCGCCCAGTTTTCCGAGAACAGCACCGCAAACCAGCCGCTCTGCTTGTCCGGCGCGCGGCCGACGAAGATCGACACCGGCACCAGATGCACGTCCAGGTCGGCGCGCACGCGGTGCGCCTGCAGCAGCTTGGCCAGCGAATCGGAATGGGTCTTGCCGCCGCGCTGCTCGGGAATCAGCGAATTACTGCTGCTGCGCCGTGAGAGCGCCAGGTAGGCGCGCTTGCGCTCCAGCGGGTCGCCCGGCAACGGCACCAGCGGCGACGGCAGGCCCACTTCGCGACAGGCCTTGTCCAAAATCAGCGCGTTGGACATGCCGTAGTCTTCCAGCACGTACACCACCGGGTGGCCATCGTCGTAGCGACCGGGCTGGTCCGGCTCGATGGTCAGGCTCAGCCAGGGGTCTGCCAGGCGGCCAAGCAGGCGCGCCCACCAGGGGCGCTTGCCGCTGCCCGCAGCGGCAACGCTGGGGGCGATCGATGGCACAACCGCTGGCGGTACCGGCTCGGCGAGCGGCAATGCCGCCGCCGTGGCGCCGGTGTCGGCTGCGGCAGTGCTGGGCGGGCTGGGCTGGCCGTCCGGGAACGGCAGGGGATTCTGTTCTGGCATCACGGTCATTATCGCCCAGCCGGGCGGTTCCCGGTGTCGGCAGGCTTCGCCGGCGCGGCCGCTGCGGTGTCAGGCGCTGCAGTGGCGCTAGGTAGGGGCGTGGCCTGGGCATCGAGCAGCGCCTGTACTTCGTTCTGGGTCTGCAGCTGGTACCAGTGGCCCTCGCGCTTGATCAGCGCAACGTTCAGATCGATATCGTGGGCGGCCAGCGGATAGCGCAGCCGTACCTGGGCGGTGTCGGCATCCTGCTTGATCAACCCGGTCCGCAGCGCGTCCAGGCTGCTGTCGATCGACAGGTCGTAGCGCTCCAGCACCTTCTTGCAGGTTTCCCAGAACGGCCCGAGCCGGCGCAGGCTTTCTTCCATGCCCAGCCGCTGCAGATCGGCATCGGACGTAATGCCGGTGGCGCGCGCGGCGCTCGTCAGATCGGCGATGCTGGCCTTGGCGCGGGGGCGATCGGCCAGCGGCGCGGTGGCAGCCCACGCGCTCAAGGCATCGACCAACTGCACGTAATGGGCGCGCTGCTCGGGCTGGTAGTCGTTGCGGCTACGCAGGTATTGCACGCCGAACTGGCCCAACGATTGCGCCGCCTGCGCGATGCCCTGGGCCTGGCCGGCCAGCTGCGCATCGAAGGCCTGCTGCAGGCGGCGTTCGGCATCGGGCGCCGACAACGACCCCAGCAGCGCGCCGACTTCATTCGGCAGCGGCAGTTCGGTCAGCGGCCAGCGGCTGGCACCGCTGCGCCACGCCGCCTCCAGCTGGGTGTATTGCGCAGGCGTTACCCGGATGCGCGCATACGCCACCAGATCATTGCGCCGCAGCGGCAGGGTCATCGCCTGCATCGCCGCGGCCGGCTCGGCCTTGGCGCCGGGCAGTGCCGGGGCGGTCTGGTTGCGCTGGCAGCCGCTCACGCACAGCGCGGCCAGCAGCAGCCACGCGGCGGAGTGGAACCGCCCTGCACGGACGGTAGGTAGCGACATGCGCACGATGTTCCCCCTGATCGATCGGCGCATCTTGCTGTCTGGATGCATTGGCGGCAAGGCAGGCCTGAACCGTGCGCCGGGGTATGGTGTGCAGATGTTACGTTTTCGTAGTTCCTGGCACGTTGTCGACCAGTGTCCGACATTGGCTGCCGATGTCTTATTCGGACAAACTTGTCCAGCGATCAGGCTGCAGCCCTTGCGCCACTTGCGTTTGATCGCATGCTGCGGCGCATCATGTAAGCGCTTGCAGTTCCTGCTAGCGTGCGCTGCATCTCGCTTGGGGGTCACCATCAGATGGGGCTGATGTCATGCATGTGCCTGTCCGACACGGGCGCTCGGTGCCAGCAGGCCGTGCGCCTTACCCCGGCGCGCGGCGCCACGTGCGTTGACCTGGTGAACGCCACAGCATGAGTCGGCCACGGTCCGAAGGCGGCAGCGTCACCATCAAGGACGTTGCGCGCGAAGCGCAGGTGTCGGTGGCGACGGTCTCGCGCACCATGAACGGGCATCAGCACGTGGCCGAGTCGGTGCGCGAGCGTGTCTTGCAGGTGGCGCGTGCGCTCAATTACATCCCGCACCACGCCGCGCGCAGCCTCAGCAGCCGGCGCACCCACACCATCGGGGTGGTGCTGCCGGACCTGCATGGCGAATTCTTTTCCGAATTGATCCGCGGCATCGATCAGGTGGCGCGCGACCAGGGCTACCATCTGCTGGTGTCCAGCTCGCACGGCGACCCGCAGGCGCAGCGCCGGGCACTGGAGCGCCTGCCCGGGCGCGTGGACGGGGTGGTGGTGATGTCGCCGTCGCTGGGCGATTCGGGCGTGCATGAAGACGCGCTGCCCGGCGGCCTGCCGGCGGTGCTGCTCAATTGCGCGGGTAGCGCGAGCCAGCGCCCGGTGCTCAATGTGGACAACTACGGCGGCGCGCGGGTCATGACCCGGCATCTGCGCGACAGTGGCCACCGCCGCATCGCCTTCATCGCCGGGCCGGACGACAACTTCGATGCGCATGAGCGCATGCGCGGGTATCGCGACGAACTGGCGCTGGACCCGGCCGTGCAGCCGTGGGTCTTGCCCGGCAACTTCGACGAAGAATCCGGTTACCGCGCCGGCCAGGCGTTGGCTCGGGACACGCGGCCCGACGCGGTGTTCGCCGCCAACGACATGATGGCCTTGGGCTGCCTGTTCGCGCTCGGCCATGCCGGGCTCAAGGTGCCGCAGGACATTGCGCTGGCCGGATTCGACGACGTGCCGATGGCGCGCTACGTGCTGCCTGCGCTGACCACGATGCGGGTGGATATCGCCGGCCTGGGCGCGCGTGCGTTGCAGTTGTTGCTGGGCCAGCAGTTGGTCGATGCGCCTGCACCGCCTGCCGAAGCCGCACCGCCAGCATTTTCGCAGATGGTTCCGGAACTGATCGTGCGTGCCTCCAGCGCCGCCCGTGGCACAGCCGGACATTGACAACGATGCGCCGCATCGCATCTTCACGAATTATTTACGCTTTCTTATGTTTTTTATAACTCTATCGTTGCCGCTACCGCTGCTCGTTCGTCCTTGAAATAACGCGTCACCCTGCGCCACGCCGACCACGCTGCCGGTACGCGCCTGACCCCTGGGAGGGGGAAGTCATGAAGACCTACCGTACCGTCTCCACCCTGCCGGCGCGCAGCCTGCTGTGCTGCGCCCTGGCCGCTTCGTTGCTGGCCGCCAGCCCGGCCATGGCGCAGTCCAGTAACGCCACCCTGCGTGGGCAAGTGGCCGCGTCCCAGGCAGGCACCACCGTGACCGCCACCAACGTCGCCACGGGCACGACGCGACGCGTGGCGACCGGCCCGGATGGCACTTATGCCCTGGTTGGCCTGCCGCCGGGCACCTACAAGGTGGATGCCGGCCCGGGCACCGAGAAGACGGTGACCCTGTCGGTGGCCTCGTCGGTGAGCCTGAATCTGGGCAGTGGCGGCGAGGCGACAACGCCCGCCGATGGCACCGCCACCACCCTGGACACGGTCAAGGTCACTGCCACCTCGCTGCAGGAGGTCAAGACCTCCGAAGTGGGCACCAATGTGTCGCTCAAGCAGATCAACACGGTGCCGCAGCTGACGCGCAACTTCCTGGAGTTCGCCGACACCGTGCCCGGCATGCAGTTCGAGACCGACCCGAACGGCAACAGCCGCATCCGGGGTGGCGCGCAGGCCAGCTCGGCGGTCAACGTCTACATCGACGGTGTGGGCCAGAAGAGCTATCTGTTCGGCGGCGTCTCCGGCCAGGAGCAGAGCGCGGGCAACCCGTTCCCGCAGCTGGCGATCGGCGAGTACAAGGTCATCACCTCCAACTACAAGGCCGAGTTCGACCAGGTGGGGTCGGCGGCGATCGTGGCCTCCACCAAGTCTGGCGGCAATGAGTTCCACGGCGAGATCTTCGGGCGCACCACCAATACCGATTTCCGGGCGCGTCAGGCCGACGAGCGCGCCGGTGCGCCCAATGCCGACGGTAGCAAGCGCCAGACCCACCAGGACGAATACGGCATGGCCTTCAGCGGGCCGATCGTCAAGGACAAGGCGCATTTCTTCGTCAGCTACGAAGGCAAGGGCTTCGAGGTGTCGGCCAACCCGGTCTCGGTGCCGGACAGCTTCAGCGCATTGCGCGACGACCTGCCGGCCGGCGTGCAGAGCCGCCTGGGTTCGGTCACCCGTCCGTTCAAGGAAGACCTGTACTTCGGCAAGATCGACTGGGACGTGGGCGAGAACGATCGCTTGGAATTGACCGCCAAGTACCGCGACGAGAAGAGCCGCGACGACGTGGGCGACCGCAACACCGCCATCGCCGGCAAGAACAACCTCAACACCGAAGAGCGCTACGACCTGCGCTGGCAGCATTTCGGCGAACGTTACGTCAATGAGGCGCGTGTCTCCTACGAGGACGTGCTGTTCAACCCCAATGCCTTTACCCTGGGCAACCAGAACATCTATACCCGCGGCGTCGCCGAAGACGATGTGCTGATCCGCGACAACGCCACCAGCGGCCTGGCGATCCAGCGCAAGGGTCAGAAAGGCCCGAGCTTCCAGAACGACCTGACCTTCAACAGCATCGACTGGCACGGCAGCCACGTCATCAAGATGGGCGTGAAGTACAAGGAAGTGGAGCTGACCCAGAGCGAAAACGCGGCGGTCAATCCGTCGTTCTACTACGCGGTGGCCGATGGCCTGGGAACCTCGGCGATTCCGTACCAGGTGAAGTTCAATCTGCCGTTTGCAGGTGCCGCGCCGTCGGTGACGACCAAGAGCAAGCAGCTGGGCCTGTACATCCAGGACGATTGGGACGTCAACGACAAGCTGCAGTTGAACCTGGGCGTGCGCTGGGATGGCGAGAAGATTCCCTCGTATCTGGACAACGTGACCCCGCCGGAAGTGGTGGCGGCCTTGAACGGCCCCGGCACCGACCCGACGGTGAGCGCCACCTACGCCGAGCAACTGGCCAAGGGCGGCGTCAACATCAACGACTACATCAGCAACGGCCATAACCGTAAACAGGACAACAACAACTTCGCGCCGCGCCTGGGCTTCTCCTATGATTTCCGCGGCGACGAATCGCTGGTGTTGTTTGGCGGTGCCGGGCGCAGCTACGACCGCAATCTGTTCGACATCCTGGGACTGGAGCAGGTCAAGTCGGCGCTGGCGCAGTACACGCTCCGCTTTGCCGAAGCCGCGCCCGGCTGCACGCCGGCGCCGGGCACCTGCGTCAACTGGAATCCGGCCTACCTCAGCGATCCGGCAAGCCTCGGCAGTCTGGTCAATTCAGGGGTGCGCAACGGTGAGATCGACCTGCTCAACAACGATCTGAAGACGCCTTATTCCGACCAGTATTCGCTGGGCCTGCGCACGCGGCTGGGCGAATGGAACACCTCGGCCACGGTGTCCTACATCCATAGCAAGGACGGTCTGATCCTCACCTTGGGTAACCGCTACCCCAATGGCGATTTCTTCCAGAATGGCGGCCAGCCGTGGAACGAGAATCCGCCGGGCTTCGGTTCGCTGCTGATCGGCAATAACGGTGTGGAAACCAAGACCGGCCAGCTGCTGCTGTCGGCCGACAAGCCCTATACCCAGGAAAGCGGCTGGGGGTTGACTGCGGCCTACACGTTCTCGCGCGCACGCGGTAACCGCGGCAACGATGATCGCTACGGGTTCGATGCGGCCACCATCGCCGACTACCCGTTCCTGGATCTGAACGCAGTGCCGCGCCATCGGCTGGTGCTGACCGGCATCTACGATCTGTTCTGGGGTATCAGCGCCTCGGCCAAGCTGACCCTGGCCACGGTGCCGCCGCGCAATGAAGCGGTGTCCTACGACCAGTACGGCGGACAGCCGTCGGACAACATCCGTATCGTCTCGGTGGATGCACCGGGCGGCAAGTTCATCGCCGGCGGCGACATCTTCGGCACGCGGCAGCTGGATCTGTCGCTGTCCAAGGACATGCATGTCACCGAGGCGTTGACCGTGCAGGTGCGCGGGGATCTGATCAATGCGCTCAACTTCCGCAACTACGACCAGTACGCCATCGACTGGGGCCAGAACGGCGTCTACAACCCGCGCGCCAGCATCAACCAGTACGGCGCGCTGTCCACCTCGCCGCGGACGCTGTTCCTGAGCGCACGCATCATCTGGTAAGTCGCTAGCAATGCCAGCGATGCCAGCACAGGGAGGCCGCCTGTGCTGGTCTCCGCGCACGGCACGCATCCTGGTGCATCGTTGGTCTTGCATTGCCCGGTGATTGCCGAGGCGCTGCATCGGCCACGCCCCCACTGTTTCATCCGTCTCGACCCGTGCCTGAAGGAGCAAGCACCCGTCACTGCAGACTCTTGTTGTTCTTGCAGCCCTCGCGGCTGTCGTTGCCTGTTGTCCCTGTGTTCCACACCAAAGCACCAATCCAACGCGCCAGTCACTGCACTGCGTCGCGCCTTACCCCTGGGAGGGGGAAGTCATGAAGAATCACCGCACCGTCTCCACCCTGCCGGCGCGCAGCCTGTTGTGCTGCGCCCTGGCCACCTCGTTGTTCGCCACCACACCGGCCATGGCCCAGTCCAGTAACGCCACGTTGCGTGGCCAGGTCGCTTCCGCGCAGAACGGCAGCGAAGTCGTCGTCACAAACGTCGCCACCGGCTCGGTGCGACGCGCGCCGGTCAATGCGAACGGCAACTACACCATCGTCGGGCTGCAGCCGGGTACCTACAAGGTCGAATCCAACGGCATCAGCCGCACGGTGACCCTGTCGGTGGCCTCCAGCGCCACCGTCGATCTGGGCACCGAGACGGCCGCTGCGCCCGCAGGCGATGCGACCACGCTGGATACGGTGACGGTCAGCGCGCCGATGATCCGCGACGTCAAGACCTCGGAGGTGGGCAACACCATCAGCGCGCGTCAGATCCAGCAATTGCCACAGGCCACGCGTAACTTCCTGGAGTTTGCCGATACCGTGCCGGGCATGGTGTTTCAGGTCGATGGCAACGGCAACACCAAGTTGCGCGGCGGTGCGTCCAATGCCAGTGCCGGCAATCTGTACATCGATGGCGTGGGCCAGAAGAGCTACGTACGTAGCGGTGGCGTCGCCGGTCAAAGCGATACGCAGGGCAACCCGTTCCCGCAGCTGGCGATCGGCGAATACAAGGTCATTACTTCCAACTACAAGGCCGAGTACGGCCAGATCAGTGGCGCGGCGATTACCGCGGCCACCAAGTCGGGCACCAACGAGTTCCACGGCGAAGCGTTCTATCGCTATACCGATCAGGATCTACGCGACAAGCGGCCCGACGAAGAAGCCAACGGCAAGATCGATTCGCAGACCAAGGAATACGGTTTCGCGCTCGGCGGGCCGATCATCCAGGATCGCATGCATTTCTTCGTTGCCTACGAAGGCAAGGAAAACGTGGCGCCCAAGAGCGTGCAGCCGAGTTCCGAGGCGGCGGCGTTCGTCAGCCAGCTGCCGGCCAACCTGGCCAGCCAGTATGGCCCGGCCAATATGCCGTTCGAAGAAGACCTGTTGTTCGGCAAGATCGACTTCGAGCCCACCGATCGCGATCGCATCGAACTGAGCACGATCTACCGCGACGAGACCCAGACCGCCAACGTCGGCGGTACCAACACGCTCGCGCAGGCCACCGACAAGATCAACAAGGACAAGCGCACCAACCTGCGTTGGCAGCACAGTGCCGACAACTGGTTCAACGAGGTCATCGTCGGTACCGAAAATTCGGAGAACAACCCGACCCCGCGCACCCTGGGCAACGGCATCGTCTACACCTATTTCCAGCCGCGTTCCGGTTCCACCGATATCGATGAGCGCACGTTCCTCACCACCGGTTCGGCTGGCGGCAAGAACGCGCAGCGCAAGAGCCAGAAGGGCTGGTTCATCCAGAACGATCTGACCTTCACCAGCTTCCAGTGGCATGGCGAACACACCATCAAGATGGGTGTGAACTACAAGGACATCGAGCTCACCTCGCAGGATGCGGCGGCGTTGAATCCGCAGTTCAGCTATCGCGTCAGCAATGGCAGCATTGACGCCACACCCTACCGCGTGGACTTCATAGCGCCCTACACCACGCCAGGCCAGCGCGCCACGGTGGTCTCCCCGTCCAAGCAGTACGGTATCTATCTGCAGGACGACTGGGCCGCCACCGACAAGTTGATGGTCAACATCGGCGTGCGCTGGGATTACGAAGACACTCCGGCCTACACCAACTTCGTCACCTCGCAGGCCTTCGTCGACGCGCTGTATGCCAACGACGCAGAAAATCCCGGCCAGCCTTGGGCCAACCGTCTGCTGCCCAGCGGCATCAACGTGGCCGACTACATCAGCACCGGCAACAACCGCAAGAACTTCAAGGATGCCTGGGCGCCGCGCTTCGGTTTCTCGTATGACATCTTCGGCGACGAAGCCGCCATCGTGCATGGCGGTGCCGCGCGCTCCTACGATCGCAACCTGTTCGAACAGTTGGCGCTGGAAACCAGCAAGGCGGCGCTGTCGCCGGTGGCGGTGTATTTCGAAAATCCGGCCACCGGCACCTGCTATCGCGCCGATCGCACCTGCGTGGCGTTCGACCCGCGCTATCTCAACGGCATCGATCAGCTCAACACCATTCCCGGTGTCGCTGGCAGCGCCGAGCTCTTCATGTTCAACAACAGCTCAAGACGCCGTACAGCGACCAGTACAGCATCGGCATCACCAACCAGGTGGGCGACTGGCTGACCGATGTGACCTTCCAGCGCATCCTGAGCTACGACGGTTTCGCGATGGGCTTGATCAACCGCTATCCGGATGGCTCCTACTTCCAGAACGGCAACGTGCCGTGGGGCGAGCCGGTACCGGGCTACCAGAACACCATCCTGGGCAGCAACGGCCTGGAGCAGCGCAACAGCCAGGTGCTGCTGTCGGCCGACAAGCCGTACACCAAGGAATCCGGTTGGGGCCTGACCTTGTCCTACACCCACACCAGCGCGCGCCAGAACCGCAACATCGATGAGCCTTACGGTTTCGACAAGGCCACCATCCGCGGCTATCCGTTCGTCAAATCCGATGCCGTGGCCGCGCATCGCTTCGTCGCTTCCGGCTCGATCGACGGCCCATGGGGCGTGACTTTCGGTGCCAAGCTGGTATTGGCCACGCCCGAGCCGATCAACACGATCGCCTGCTTCGGCTTCACCGATCCCGATGGCGCGACGTGCCAGCAGGTCGGCGTCACCCCGCCGGGCAGCGGCAAGTTCCTGGTCGGTGGCGATATCTGGGGCTACCGCACAGTGGACTTCCAGGCCACCAAGGAGTTCACCGTGGCCGGCGACTTCAAGCTCAATGCACGTGTGAACCTGCTCAACGCGTTCAACTTCAAGAACTACAGTGCGTACGCCTACAACGGCTTCGGTAGCAATGGTCAGTTCGCTCCGGACATCGCCATCAACACCAGCGGCGAGATCAACTACGTGCCGCGCAGCGTCGTGCTGGAAATCGGCGCCAAGTTCTGATGCGTGCCTTGCCACATGCGCCGGGACGGGCATGTGGTCTGTCGAACGGGGCCAACTGGCCCCGTTCGTGTGTCCGTCCGCCGTCTTGCTCAGGAATGCATCGACATGATTCCCGCTCCACTTCGCAACATCGTCATTGTCGGCGGCGGCACCGTCGGTGTGGGCGAAGCCACCGTGCCGCACATCAAGGCCTTCAACAACCTGCTCGGCATCGATGAGGCCGAGTTCGTCCGCCAGACCCAGGGCAGCTTCAAGCTCGGTATCGAGTTCGTCGACTGGCAACGCCCCGGCAATACGTACATGCATGGCTTCGGCACCCAGATCGGGCACCCGCTGGGGCTATTGCCGTTCCACCAATACTGGATCAAGCAACACGCGCGCGGTAAAGCGCAGCCGCTGGGGGCGTACACGCTCAACACCGTCGCGGCTGCGCGCGGCAAGTTCATGACCTCCGCCGGCGATGTGCCGGCCAACTCGCCGCTGGCCAACATCGCCTACGCATACCACTTCGATGCCACGCAGTACGCGCACTTTTTGCGGCGGTATTCGCAGCAGCGTGGCGTGACCCGCATCGAAGGGCTGGTCGAGCAGGTGCAGCTGCATCCGGAAAGCGGCCATGTGCAATCGCTGCAGCTGGCCTCCGGGCAGGTGGTGCATGGCGACTTGTTCATCGACTGCTCCGGCTTCGGTGGGCTGCTGATCGAGCAAGCGCTGCACACCGGCTATCACGATTTCACCCATTGGCTGCCGTGCGATCGCGCGCTGGCGGTGCCCTGCGAAAAAGTGGGCCCACCGGCGCCGTACACGCGCTCCACCGCGCGCGCAGCCGGCTGGCAGTGGCGCATTCCGCTGCAGCACCGCACCGGCAACGGCTATGTGTATTGCAGCGCGCACATCAGCGACGACGAAGCTGCCGCAACGCTGCTGGCCAACCTGGACGGCAAGCCGCTGGCCGACCCGCGCTCGCTGCGCTTCACCACCGGGCGGCGCAAGCAGTGCTGGAACCGCAATGTCGTCGCGCTGGGCCTGGCCAGCGGATTTCTGGAGCCGCTGGAATCGACCAGCATCCATCTGATCCAGTCCGGCATTTCCAAGTTGCTGGAGCTGTTTCCGCGCGAGGGCATCAGCCCGGTGCTGGTGCAGCGCTACAACGACCGGCTGGCATTCGAGTTCGACCGCATCCGCGACTTTCTGCTGCTGCACTACCACGCCACCGAACGCGACGACAGCGCGTTCTGGCGGCATTGCCGCCACATGCCGATCACCCCCGAGTTGCAGGCCACGCTGGACCTGTTCCGCGACAGCGGTCGCTTCTACCGCAACGCCGAAGAGATGTTCGCCGAGATCAGCTGGGTGCAGGTACTGGTGGGCCAGGGCATCCTGCCGCAGGGGTATCACCCGCTGGTGGACCAGGTGCCCGACCGCGACGCCGAAGGCTTTCTGGCCAGCGTGGCGCAAACCATTTCGCACTGCGTGGATGTGATGCCGAGCCACCAGCAATTCATCGACCGCTATTGCAAGGCAGCGACGTTGCCGTAAGTGCCTTTTTGCCCTGCGCTTGAGCTGATGCTGAGGGTGGCAGTGACGGATGGCCGATTACGGATGCGGAGATCGAAGCATGCGCTACCGGCACAGTCCGCTCTGACGTCCAGGCGATGCATGCTCGCCTGGTGCAGCCAATAACGCGCCATCCACTGCCACCACGCGGCCAGCCATTGCCCTCGGTCGCCGCGACATGCGACGTGACGGCCAAAAAAAGGATCGGGCACGAGGCGCGATCCCTTCGAAAACCGGGACACGCCCGGTGGACAATGAGTGACACAGCTTCCGACTGACATCGGACGCCGGCATGTTAACGAGGCTTTCACGTTAAAGCAATGCTTTAATTGTTGCCGCATAAGCCATTGATTTGTTTTGGAGCCAACGGCTGTTATAGCGAGATTAGTCTCCGTTCTGCATCAGTGCCGCGCGGATCTCCGCCTGGATGGCGTCAGCCGCCGCTGCAGGGTCGCTCGCCAGGCGGATCGGGCGGCCAACGACGATCGCATCGGCGCCGTCGGTGAATGCCTGCGCCACGCCGACCGTGCGTTGCTGGTCGTCGCCGACCGGGCCGCCGGGGCGGATGCCGGGGCAGACGATCGAAAAGTCCGGACCGGTGGCACGGCGGATCGGGCCGGCTTCCTGCCCGGAAGCGATCACGCCATCGATCCCGGCGGCCTGTGCGGCCAGCGCGCGCTCCACCACCACGTCCACCGGTTCGCGGTCGATGCCCATTGCCGCCAGGTCCGGGCGGCCCATCGACGTCAGCACCGTGACCGCCAGCAGGCGCATGTCGCCGTGGTTGGCTTCGGCGGCAGCCTGCAGCATGCCGGCGTGCCAGCCGTGCACGGTGCAATAGCTCACCGGCCACTGCGCCAGGCGGCGAATCGTGCCGGCCACGGTGGCAGGAATGTCGAAGAACTTGAGGTCCACGAACACGCGCTTGTCGCGCTTGGCCAGCGCATCGAGCACGTGGAAGTACTCGCCCGATGCCAGCAGCTCCATGCCGATCTTGTAGAACGACACCGAATCGCCGAGCCGGTCCACCCAGGCGATTGCTTGGTCGTGGCTGGGCACATCCAGCGCGAAGATCAGCCGCTCATGCGCGGCCAGCGGCAATGGCGCGCGGCTCATCGGGCCACCTCCAGCGCAGCGCGCTTGGCGTCGTGGCGCGTTTGCCAGGGTTGCGCGTAGTCGTTATTGAACTGCGCCGGCTCCCAGCCGCCGTAGCTGGGGTTGGGCAGCATCCACCAGCGTTCGCCGAACCAGTCGTGGTACTGCTGCAACAACGCACCGCGTGCCTGGCCGGTGTTGGCGGTGACCTGCACGAAGTCGCCCAGCTGGTCGCCGAACTGCATCAGCACGCGGTACTTCTGTCCGGCCAGCTGGCGGCGGCAGTTCTTTTCGCTGCCGTTCTGCTCGCAGCCGGGCACCACCGTGCCCAGGCCGAGAAAGACGCTGTCGTCGGCCACCGGCAGGCCCACGCTGCGCAGATTGGCCAAGGTGGCGTCCTTCAGGTGCACCGCACGATTGGAAATGTAGATCAGGGTGATGCCGCGGGCATTGGCGGCCTTGGCGAAATCCACCACGCCGGGGATGGCGGTGGCCTTCTTCTCGGCCACCCACTGGTCCCAGCTCAACTCGTCGTATTCCTTGCCATCGCGCAGCAGGCGCGCCTGGTATGGCGAGTTGTCCAGCACGGTCTCATCCACATCCAGCACCACCGCCGGCTTCAGGCCGGTGGCGGCATTGCCGCGTTCTTCCGGCACCAGCGCGTCCCAGTTGGGCTGCTTGAGCGCGTTATCGAGCTTGTCGGCAGCGGCGCGGTAGGTCTGCTCGGCCACGGCGCGGTATTCCTCCGAGCGCTGCATCCACAGCACCGCATTGAGGTTGTCGTCGCCGGCCGGTGTGGTGGTGGACGACGTTGCGGCCTTGCTGGCCGCAGCGCTGGCGTCGGCATTGGCAGTTGCGGTGGCGTCCTGCGCGTGCGGGGCTGGCTGCGTGTCGGCAGGCTTGCAGGCGCTCAGGGCCAGCGCGGTGCAGGCGATGAGGGACAACGGTGCGTAAAGCGAGGGGCGCATGGCATCCACCGGGACAGGATCGGCAATAAAGCCTGCGATTTTAGCCGGTTCGCGTCGCATCGCTCGCGCTGGCCGATGGCAGCGCCATTGGAATGACAGAGGCGTACGGATGACGGCCGCCGCGATGCCGCTCGTCCAGCTGCTTGGCTGCATCGGCGTCCCCACGATTGCAGGTCTGTGCCTGTGCCCGTCCCCGGATGCACAGACCCGTTGCCGGCGCGCGACGCTGACACGCGCGATACCGTCGATGACGTCGGCCAGCTTGCATGGCGTCGCAGCGGAAGAACGCCGGCAGCGGATCGGCATATCCTTGTGCTGATTGCCCCGGAGCCACCCATGACAGAGACCTCGCCCCCGCCCGTCCTCGACACCGCCCAGGCCCGCGTGCTCGGCTGCTTGATCGAAAAAGAGGCCACCACGCCAGACGCGTACCCCCTCACCGTCAATGCCGCGCAGGTGGCCGCCAACCAGAAAACCGCGCGCGAGCCGGTGTTGAATCTGCAGACTGGCGTGGTGCACCACGCGCTGCGCCAGCTGGAAACCCTGGGCCTGGTGCGCCAGCAGTTTTCTTCGCGTGCCGAGCGTTACGAACACCGCCTGGGCAGCGTGCTGGATCTGACCCGCCAGCAAGTCGCACTGATCGGCCTGCTGTTGTTACGCGGCGCGCAGACGCTGGGCGAACTGTACGCACGTAGCGAGCGGCTGGCGCGTTTCAACGACGCCGACGACATGCGCCATCACCTGGATCGGCTGATCCAGCGTGGCCTGGCCGCGCAACTGCCGCGCGCCAGCGGTCAGCGCGAAGATCGCTACGCGCATCTGCTCAGCGGCGAACTGGATGTGGAGGCGCTGCAGGCCGCCGCCGCGCGAGCGGCACCGAGCGCGCGCAGCGGCAGCGACACCAGCGACCTGGAAGCGCGCATGCAGGCACTGGAAGCGACGGTCGTCGAACTGCAGGAAGCGCTCGCGGCGGTACAGGCGCGGCTGGACGCAGCTGGCGCCTGATCGATCGGCAGCACCCGCCGACGGCTGCAATGGCAGCGCGGCAGGTGTGCTGCAGCATCGGCGCCTGTTGCCTTTGGAGATCCGGCCGTTGCCGGATCACAAACATGCGCCACCGCACGCAGAGGCATGCGGCATCGCCCGCCAGATCCACACTGCCTTGTCGCCCGGCTGCACCGTGTCAGTCTGTGCACGTGCCGGATGGATGCACCGGCAAGTCCCCCGCGTCCGTGCAACAGCACTGTCCGCGCTCGAACGCCGGGGCGGGGCACGCCAGCGTCAGGTCGGCGTATCCACCTCGTCCCACTCGGCATCTTCGAAGTGCAGTAGCCAATTGAGCGCGTAATGCCGCTCATACACCACGCCCGGCACGATGCCGGCGGGTACCGGCTGAGCGGATTGGCCGGCCTGGCGGACCGCCCAGTGCAGGCGCAGGTGGCGGTCCAGCATGTCGAGCAACTCGGGGAGCGGGCGTCGTGCCACCGTCGGGCGCTCGGCGGCTTGCGCGTTGTCCAGCGCGCGCTGTGCAACCAGGGGCACCTCGCACAGGACGGTGGGTTCCGGCAATGTGTCGGCCAGCCCCAAGGCCCATTGCAGCACGGCCAGGCTTTCGTAGCGCCAGCCGAAGTTGGCCAGCGCCTGCGCCTCCGGCGCTGCCTGGGCAAAGAAGGCGCGCTCCTGCGGCGACAGCGCCGCGGCCACGCCGGGAAGGCGCGTCTCCACCTCGTCCAGCGATGGCGGCGTATCGCCTGCTGCCAGGATCTCTGCACGCAGCGCCACCGCAAACAACGCCAGCATGCGCCCACTGACAACTGCCGCATCGCGCACGCGTGCTTCGGCCTCGCCGGGCACCGGCGGCAGACTGGGCGGCACGCGGATGCCTTGCGCGGTCAGCAGGGAACGTTGCTGCGCGCGCCGCTGCAACGCATCGGGCGGATACGGCACCTGCGCATCGTCGTCGATCGCCGGCTCGCCCTGGCTGATCAGCACCCGCCCATGCGGGTCGCGCACGCTGCCATCGGCCAGGAAACACACCGCATTGGCCTGCTCGGCCCACTGCGCCAGCGCGCCGAACTCCCCATCGTCGACCTGGAAGCTGAAATGCTGCCGCACCCGCTGCACATGCCGCATCAGGTGATAGCGCGATTGCGTCATCTGCCCATCGCCGGCCTGATTCACGTAGCCGACAAAGCCATGCAAGTGATCGACCAACGCCGGATCGGCATGGTCGCGGTGCTGCACGGCAGCCTGCGGCAGAAAGTCCGGCCACAGCGGCGTGCGCAGCGTGGAATAAGCATTGACCACCAGTGACATGCAAGCATCCTTCGGAGAGCAACCAACTACCCGATTATGCGTCCGCGCGGTGATGCGCTGTGTCGACCAGAGCCGATGCAAGCACCCGCCTCAGCAACAGAAGCGGCTGGCAAAACGTGCCAAGTCTGGTCCGGAGCATGAACGGCGCGCAGGGCGCGGAGCGTGGATGGATGTGGATGTGGACGCGCAGTGCCCAGCAATGGCGACGCCCGCCCGACGGCACGCACCGTCGTTGCAGGCGCCCCGTTCCAAGCACGCCCTGCGCATCGACGCTGCAGCTACTTACGCAGACTGCCGGTCGCGCTGCCCGTTGAATCGGTGCGTCAAGCCTGCTGCTCAACCCGCCCTGCCCACAGGCCCAAGATCGATCGCGTAATACAGCACTGGCGCGGTTTCCGGGCTCAATACACGCAGGCCCTGCTGCTGCAGTCCGAGCTTTTCCAGCGCACGGATCGATTCGGCATTGTCCGGCGAGACGATCGCGCACAGCTGCGACAAGCCCAGCACGTCGCGGGCATAATCCAGCACCGCGCGGCCGGCTTCGGTGACATAGCCCTTGCCGCGATATGCAGGCAACAGCGCAAAACCAAGGTGCGGCACCGGCAAGGTCTCGCGACACAACAAGCCCAGCGTGCCGATAAACGCGGCGTCCTCGCGCATCTCCACCGCCCAATGCGCAAACCCATACCGCGCGTGATGTGCCTGCGCCCATTCGCATAGATGCGCGCGCGCCTGCTCGCGCGTGCGGATGCCGCGGTCGTTGATACCGGCGATAAAGCCAGGGTCGTTGACCAGCTCCAACATCGCACCGGCATCGCGCTCGGGGTCGAGCGTGCGCAAGCGTAGTCGCGGGGTTTGGATCACAACGGTCACGGCACACTCCGGCATCATGAAAAACCAGACTGCCGTGCCGGCGCGTCACTGGCAAGCGATGAGCGGCAGGTGCGCGTGCTACGGCGCACTGCGCATCAGTCGAACAATGCCTGGATCGCGGCCAATCCCGCACTGGCGCGTTCTTTCTTGCGCTCGGCGTCGGCCACCGGGTCGGCGCCATCGCGCTGCAGTTCTTCGGCCGGAATCTCATCGAAGAACCGGCTCGGCTTCAGTCGCACATGCTCACCGAACTTGCGCGTCAACTTGCTGTGACTCATCCACAACTGCTCCTTGGCGCGGGTGATGCCCACGTACAGCAAGCGGCGCTCTTCCTGCAGATTACCTTCTTCCAGGCTCACTTCGTGCGGCAGTACGCCGTCCTCGCAGCCGACGATGAAGACATAGCGGAATTCCAGTCCCTTGGACGCATGCATGGTCATCATGCGCACCTGGTTGCCGCCATCGTCCTTGTCGTTGCGCGACAGCAACGCCAACTGCGCAGCCAGATCGCTGGCGCTTGCACCGCGCGGACCACCTTCGAACCACTCGGCCAGTTCGTCCAGATTGCGCTTGCGCCGCTGGAAGCCGGTCTCGTCTTTAGATTGATTGCGCAGGTCGTTGAGCAAGCCGGACTTGTCGGCCAGCAGGCGCACCAGCTCGCCGGCCGGCATGCTGGACGAGTGCTCCCGCATGTCGCGCAGGATGTCGGTAAACGCACTCAAACCGTTGGCCGCGCGCGGCGGCAAATGCTGCAGGGCGCCCATCGACTCGGCTGCGCGCGACATCGGCACCGACTTGGCGCTGGCAAGCTCGGCCAGACGCGCCAGCGAGGTCGCGCCGACTTCGCGCTTGGGCGATTGCACGGCACGCAAGAACGCCGCGTCGTCGTCCGGGTTGACGATCAACCGCAGCCACGACAGCAGATCCTTGACTTCCTGCCGCTCCAGAAACGCGGTGCCACCGGTGAGGTGATATGGAACGCGCAGCAGCTGCAGCGCTTTTTCCAGCGGACGCGACTGAAAATTGCCGCGGAACAGAATGCAGAAATCGCTCCACGGCACCTGCTTGGCGGTGCCCAGGAACGAGATCTCCGCAGCGACCTTTTCGGCCTCGTGCTCGCTGTCGCGGCATTCCCACACGCGGATGCGCTCGCCGTCGGCCTGGTCGCTCCACAAGGTCTTCAAGTGTTCGTGCGGGTTATGCGCGATCAACGCGTTGGCCGCGCGCAGCACGCGATTGGAGCAGCGGTAGTTCTGTTCCAGCTTGATGATTTCCAGCGCCGGATAGTCGCGCGCCATCTGCTGCAGGTTTTCCGGATTGGCGCCGCGCCAGGCATAGATGCTCTGGTCGTCGTCGCCCACGCAGGTGAAGTTGCCGCGCGGGCCGGCCAGCATCTTCAACAGCCGGTACTGCGCATCGTTGGTGTCCTGGCACTCGTCCACCAGCAGGTAGCCGATGCGCTCGCGCCAGCCCATCACAATGTCTTCGTTGGCTTCCAGGATCTGCACCGGCAGGCGGATCAGGTCATCGAAATCCACCGCGTTGAAGGTGGTCAGCCGCGCCTGGTAGCGCTCGTACAAGCTGGCCGCTTCCTTTTCGCGGGTGCTGCGCGCAGCTGCCATCGCCTGTTCCGGCGACAGGCCGGCGTTCTTGGCGCGCGAAATCAGGTTCTTGGCGTCTTCGATCGCATCGGGCTTGGCGCCATGCATCAGGTCCTTGATCTGCGCAGCGGCATCGTCCGAATCGAAGATCGAAAAGCCGCGCTTCAAACCGGCGGCGGCATGCTCGATCTGCAGGAACTTCAGGCCCAGCGCGTGGAAGGTGCAGATGGTCAGGCCTTCAGCACCGTCGCCGCGGATGCGCTTGGCCACACGCTCACGCATTTCCTTGGCGGATTTGTTGGTGAAGGTGATCGCGGCGATCCGCTTGGCCGGATAGCGGCCGATGGCGATCAGATGCGCGATCTTTTCCACGATCACACGCGTCTTGCCGCTGCCGGCACCGGCCAGCACCAACAAGGGACCTTCGCAGTGCAGCACCGCGGCGCTTTGCGGGGGATTGAGACCGTACATAGTGGCTTCCGACAGAGCGCGCCATTGTACCGGGGCTGCTTGCGGCTGGCCGGCGCGATGGATTCATGTCTCCATCACCGCTAGCCGTTGCCTTAAGCCAGGGGCTGCGCTTCCACCCACTCGATGGCGGGCATTGACCCCGCCTGGCCGCGCCAACGCAGCACACAGGCGCCGCATCCTGCCGCCCGGCCGGTAAAATCGCCCGATGGCCAAGCTCTATTTCTACTATTCGGCAATGAATGCCGGCAAGACCACCACCTTGCTGCAATCGGCGCACAACTACCGCGAGCGCGGCATGCGCACGCTGATCCTTACGCCCAAGCTCGACCACCGCGCCGGCAGCGGCGTGGTCGCCTCGCGCATCGGCCTGCGCGCGGACGGGCGTATCTTCGAGCGCGACACCGAGCTGCAACAGCTGGTCGAACGCGACATCCACAACGACGGCGCGTTGCACTGCGTGCTGGTGGACGAAGCGCAATTCCTCAGCCGCGCCCAGGTCTGGCAGTTGAGCGAGGTGGTCGACCGCCTGCGCATTCCGGTGCTGTGCTACGGCCTGCGCACCGATTTTCGCGGCGAGCTGTTCGAGGGCAGCCAGTTCCTGCTGGCCTGGGCCGACGAGCTGGAAGAGATCAAGACCATCTGCCACAGCGGCAGCAAGGCGACCATGACCGTGCGCGTGGATGCGCACGGGCACGCGGTGCAGGACGGCCCGCAGGTGGAGATCGGCGGCAACGAGCGCTATGTGTCGGTCAGCCGGGCCGAGTTCAAGAAGATCATGCGCGGCGAAGGCCGCATCGATCCGCTACAGATCGCCTTGCCGCTGCCGGTTGCCTAGCGCCGGGGCCGGGTCACGCACCCGCAGCCATCAGCGCCCCGTGGTGCATCCAGGACGGCAGTACCCCATGAGCAGCAGCATTCGGGCGCATCCTCGTTTGCGCTGCGCTATCGTGCGGGAAGCAGGGCCTACACATCGCAGTTGGCCGTTCGACAGCACCAAAGGCTCGCCGCCGCGCTGACGCCAGCCGCTAACACCCACACGTCGGCACACGCTGCGCGCCGCGTTCGTCGACAGCCACCCGCGACCCACTGGCCACGCCCTATACGCTTTGCAGGCGGTGCTAAACCTATGCGGGCATGCGGTCACGGCGGCGTCGCGGGCGCCGTCAGACAGGCGTATCGTGGTGTCTGTGAGACAGCGGCGCACCACACAACCGGGCGCAACCGCGGTCCTGTAAACTGGCAAGCGTCCACTCTTTGGAGGCACTCATGGATCCACTGCCTCCCGCATTGCGCGCCGACATCGCGCGTGTTGGCCGGCTCTCCTCGGTCCCCGACGTATTGAGCGTCCTCACCCGTCTGACCGGGATGGGATTTGCCGCCGTCGCCCGCGTCACCGACGCGCGCTGGATCACCTGTCAGGTGCACGATGCATTGTCCTTTGGCCTGCGGCCCGGCGACGAGCTGCCGCTGGCCACCACGTTTTGCGACAGCGTACGGGTGCGAGGCAATGCCGTGTGGTTCGGGCATGCATCGGATGACCCGATCTATCGCGATCACCCCTCGCCGCGACTCTACGGCTTCGAGAGCTACGTCTCGGTGCCGATCAAGTTCGACGACGGCAGCGTGTTCGGCACCTTGTGCGCGCTGGATCCGCAGCCGCGCGTCATGGACGCACCGCTGGTGGAAAAGGTCGAACTGCTCGCGCAGTTGCTGGCCGCCCAGATCCAGGCCGAGCAACGTGCCGAAGAAAGCGCGCTGGAATCGCGGCGCGCCCGCAGCGAGCTGGGCCGCGTGGGCGCCTCGGCGCGCTTGCGTGAAGAATTCATCGGCATTCTCGGGCACGACCTACGCAACCCATTGCAGTCCATGCATGCGGTGGTGGATATGCTGTCCATCGACCAACTCAACCATCGCTACGGCAGCTCCATTCGCTCGCTGCAGCGTAGCCTGCGGCGCATGGAAGAACTGATCGATTTCGCCTGCGATTTCGCTCGCGGCATCGAACTCGATTGGTTGCAGCTGGACTATGGCGACGGGAGCGACCTGCTCGATGCACTCTCCCAGGTCGTGGACGAAACCCGCGCCGCCTATCCCAACCAGGTGCTGTCCACGCACGTGGCCATCGACGAGCCAGTACACGGCGATGCGATCCGTCTGGCGCAGATGTTCGGCAGCCTGATGATCAACGCCGTCGTGCAAGGGCCGCAAAGTTCGTTGATCAAGGCGGTCGCGGTCACCGAACATGGCCGGCTACGCATCGAAGTCTGCAATCTGGATGGGATCGATCCGCGTCGGCTGGATGTGCTGCATGCTTCCACCCATGTGCATACCGGCGGACGTGCGCTACCGGATGTCGATCTGGGCCTGCATATGGCGGCGCAGATCGCAAAGGCCCATCAGGGCGAATTACGCATCATCAGCGGCAAGGACGGCACCTGCTTCCGCGTGGAGCTGGCCTGCAGTCGTCCGCGCGGACGACTGCATCTGGTCGGCACCTCGGCGCCGACCTGAATGCGTTACGCAGCGACTATCGTCCCGCAAACAAGTGCGCCAAAGGTGGCGCTCCAGCCGCATGCGGCATGCCGGCCACACGTCCTCTGGCGCCGCATTGCCGCATGGAGCGGCGCTGGCAACCGGATGCCAGTAACAAGCGCCGCCGGACCCCTTGCTCGGCTCCTCAGTAGATCCTGCGCTCGCTCGGCGGCGGTGGCGTCCATTGGTACAGCCAGGTTTCGGTGAGCGGCTTGCCGTTGGCGCGCAGATACAGGCGGATATCGATCTGCTGGGTGCCCTCGTCCGGCGGCACCAGGTCGAACATCGCCCGATAGCCCTTGAGCTCGTGCAGCGGGCGCGCCGACACGATTTCAGTGGTGCCGCGCGACACCTGCAACACCGCCTCCACCTTGGCCTTCGGGTCCTTCGCCAGCGCGGCCAGCTCGCCACCGGCAAAATCCACCGCAAAGCGCCAGGAGAAATGGCTGCGTTTTTGCCCGACGATGCCACCCAGGCCGGTTCGGGTCGCCACGCAATGCGCCAACGGCGAGCTGGCCGGTGGCTGCGCGCCCCAATACAGCCGGTAGCCCATCAGCAGTTCCTGGCCCGGCTGTGGCTTGGCTTGCGGATTCCAGAACGCCACGATGTTGTCGAAGGTCTCGTCCACGGTCGGAATCTCGACCAACTGCACCGAGCCCTTGCCCCAACCACTCTTGGGTTCCACCCACAGGCAGGGGCGCTTTTCGTAGAACACGCCATCGTCCTGGTAATGGTCGAAGTTGCGGTCGCGTTGCAGCAGCCCGAAGCCGCGCGGGTTCTCGTCGACGAACATGTTGAAACGCAGATGCGGCGGGTTGCATAGGGGGCGCCAGATCCACTCGCCGCCGCCGGTCCACATCGCCAGGCCGTCGGTGTCGTGAATTTCCGGACGCCAATCCCAGTCCATCCGGTTATCGTTTTCGCCGACCTGGTACATGCTGGTGCACGGGCCGATACCCAACCGCTCGATCGCCTTGCGCGGGTACAGTGCGCTGTCGATATCCATCAGCAGCACATCGCCATTGGTGATGGCGAACCGGTACGCACCGGCAACGCTGGGCGAATCCAGCAAGCCGTACACCACCACCGTGTCCGAATCGTCGGCCGGCTGCTCCAGGTAATAGGCGATGAAATCCGGAAACTCTTCCGGCCCACCAGTACCGGTATCGATGGCCAGCCCGCGCGCCGATTGCCCATACTGGCCTTCCTTGCCGACAGCACGGAAGTAGCTTGCGCCCAGGAATGCCGAAAAGTCGCGGTCGGTGTCCTTGCGTGTATTGAGCCGGAAACCGGCAAAGCCCAGATCCTTCGGCAATTGCTTGCCGCCCAGCCCGCTGCGGCCGTAATCGAATGCCGCCGGGTCGTAGGCCAGTTGCTGTGCCTTGCCATCGACGATGTCGTAAATGTGCACCGGTGTATGGAAATACAGTCCCAGGTGGAAGAACTTGGCCTGGAACTTGCCGTTGCCATCGGCCCACAGCGCGTGGTCCTGCCGGTAGCGGATGGACTGATATTGATCCCAGTTCAGCGCCTCAAGCGGCCCCGGCAACAGCTGCTTATGGCTCTTGTAAGGCGCGTTCGCCAGCTCGCGCGCCTGCCCCTTCAACCAGGCGTAGTCGAACGGCTGCGGCTGCCCGAGTCGACGCAGACCGACGGCCTTGGCCGCTAGCGCCCACTGCGGCAACGTCGGCAAACCGAGCGCGGCCAATGCGGCAGCAGCATTCTTCAGGAAGTGGCGTCGTTGCATGCGCATCGATCTGGTCAGGGAATGGGCGACATCATAGCCACAGCCCGGCTTTGAGGTGAATGCGCACCTCAGCGAGGCGGAGACGGAGACGGAGAGGGCGCACCGCATGCATTCACCAGCGCGAGCGCTTTGGCGTTGCTGCAAAGGAACTGCCGCTGCGCCTGCTCCTCATCCGGCCCGGTGTAACGCAGCAGCGTCCACTGCTCCTGTGCCTGCATTTGCGCACCTGGCGCAAGCTGCCGATACGGTGCGTGCACCTCCATTTCCAGCAATCCCTGTTCCGGATGCTGGGGTGGCGCATCCAGATACAACTCCACCTGGCCTTGCTCGGGATGGATCGCCGACAGCGGTTGATGTGCGAAGCGAATCACCAAGACCTGCCCGCCCGCGAAACCGGCCATCCATCCTGCAGACGGCTGCAGCAATAACTTGCCGCGCTGGATCAATCCGTCTGGGCGGGCATCGGCGCGCAGCGCAAGCAGGCCGTGCTCCTGCTGATAACGCGGCGCAATCGTGCCGGGCTCGCGCGGCGGCTGCAGCCGAATATCCGTAGCAGCGGCAACCGGCACGAACACCCGCGTCGTGGCCGCAACCCGCGTATTGAACCAAAGATCCCAGGCAATCGGCTGCGCGCGGATATTGCGTGCGCTGGCACCGATTTCGACAGTGTCCGCACGCGCTGCAGAACCTTTGATCTGCTTGCGCAATTGCACCCCGGTCAGCGGGCTGGGCACGCCTTCAAATTCCAGCACGTCATGCCGACGCATGCGGATGCGCGTCTGCGCCAGCGACAGATACGGATCCGGCGGCCACACCGCAGCCGCCGCCTGACGCTCGCGATTGAGTTGTTGGTGCAGCCACCACTGACTCTGCGGCCCGACCCACACATCATGGCCGAAATAAGCAATATCCCCGGCAGTGGCCGAGACCTCGGGCGCAGGCTGTTGCTCCACCGCTGCACCGAGCTTCAACACGTTGGCCTGGCCGCGCAAATTGAACGACAGCACGCGCCCGCCAAATGCCGGCGTGACGCTCAGTTCTATGGCGTTGGTCTTCAACTGCAGCCGCTCGACGGCAGCTGCATCGTCCGAAGAGGGCGTCACCGCGCCAGTCGACGTCATCGATAGCAACGCACATGCACCGGTAAGCACCAGGGGAACGACTAGCTGTCGCGAGCTGGACATACAGCGCTTCCACGTAAGGACTTCACGATTGTGGCCCGCCCCCTGCGTGGACGCCAGAACACCTCTGCTCGCGTCTGCTTGCTGGCACGTTGCTGCAGGCCAGGCGCCCGTTCGCGCGATGTCTGCCTGGAGACCTGGGCCACGCACAGCGTTTGGCGACGTCTCAACGGTCTCAAGCAGAAGGGAGCCCCGGTTGGGTCGGCGCATGCGCTCGGACATGCAAGCAGGTTGGAACCCGCATCCGATGCCGGCATCCGGAACGAGCGCAGCGAACGCGACGACTCATCGAACCAGGTAGCCGCTTTCCTCGGGCAACCCCATACGCAATGCGTCGCAACCAGCCAGTGCATGCCGAACCCCACGATGCCTAAGAGAGCCATGTTGATCGTCACAACATTGCGAAGAGCAGGCGCGTGTAAAACGCCAGAACGTAGGCCATGTCCGGAGTTAGCCGAGCCGCATTGTTGTGGCGTCCGCTGGAACGATCTGGAGACTATCGCGACAACGTCAGCGGTCAAACACCGCGCCGGCTTGATATGGCGCTTATCGCTGACAGCTCCCGCACCACACCGTAGCGCGTTGACCGATCGTCGCGTGTTTCAAGACCCGTCCACACTGTTTGCAGGCCTCGCCCTCGCGCCCATAAACAAAAAGTTCCTGCTCGAAATAGCCGGGCGCACCATCAGGGCTGATGAAGTCGCGCAATGTGGTTCCACCGCGCTGGATGGCATACGCCAGGATGTCTTTCACTGCATCAGCCAGACGCCGATAACGCTCCAGCGAGACCTTCCCCGCCTCGCGCAACGGACTGATTCCCGCCCGATGCAGGCTTTCGGCAGCGTAGATATTTCCAACTCCGACAACCACGGCCTGATCCATCAAAAAGGTTTTGACGGCAGCGCGCCGCCCCTGTGCCAGCGCGTGGAGATAATCGCCAGTAAATGCATCCGATAATGGTTCTGGACCAAGCGCAGCGAGCAAGTCATGGGCTTGCGTGCCGGATTGCCACAACAGGCAGCCAAAGCGACGTGGATCGTTGAAACGCAGCAAGCGCCCGCTTTGCAGACTGATATCCACATGGTCGTGCGCCCGCGGCAAGCTGTCGCCAGGCAGCACCCGCAGACTTCCGGACATCCCCAGATGCAACAGCGCGCTGCCGCCGGCATCCGTATCGATCAGCAAGTATTTCGCACGTCGGCGCACGTTGGTAATGGTGGCGCCGGGAAGCAAGCGCTCGATCTGCTCGGGAATCGGCCA
Source organism: Xanthomonas cissicola (assembly GCF_008801575.1). Lineage (GTDB taxonomy): Bacteria > Pseudomonadota > Gammaproteobacteria > Xanthomonadales > Xanthomonadaceae > Xanthomonas > Xanthomonas cissicola. The sequence continues at coordinate 61,265 of NZ_VZPL01000028.1, forward strand.
ACGCAGATCGGGCCGACGCAGGATCACGCCATGGATCCGCTGCCCAACCAGATGCGGCGACAGGCCACGCAACGTCGTTTCGACCTCGGGCAACTCAGGCATCAGCGCATCCAACAAACGCCGGCCACACGCCGGCAAAGCAGCTAATGGGGTCGAAACACTCAAACACAATCAACGCGACCCTGCCGGCGCGCTATCGCTGTCCCCTTCCTGCTTTGCCTGCCTGATGTAACCACTACTTCCACTTCTAAGGACATTGCCTGCTAGGCCATTTCCTCAAATTCGGCGCAAAAAGAAACCCTCAGTCCATTGGACTGAGGGATTCGGGGTAAAGCCCCTGGCGATGACCTACTCTCGCATGGCTTGAGCCACACTACCATCGGCGCAGCTGCGTTTCACTTCCGAGTTCGGGATGG
>NZ_VZPL01000029.1 GCF_008801575.1 Xanthomonas cissicola
TCGCTAGCACCACGCCCGATCCACTCGCGCACCAGCGCACGACGCGCCGGTGCGCTCACCACTTTTTTCGCAACGCATCCTTGATCAGGTCGTTCTCGAACAACTGCTCGGCCAGCAACTTCTTTAGCCGCGCGTTCTCGGCCTCAAGGTCCTTGAGCCGCTTGGCGTCGGGCACGCTCATGCCGCCGAATTTGCTGCGCCACAGATAGTACGAGGCCTCACTGAAGCCATGCCGCCGGCATAAGTCCTTGATCGCTATGCCCGCTTCGGCTTCGCGCAGGAAGCCGATGATCTGTTCTTCGGAAAAACGCTTCTTCACGTCCAATCTCCTTGGGGTAGGGAATTGGACTCCAAACTGAGGTGCTACTCAAAATTGGGGGGACGTCGGAGCAGCGAGAGATTAATTTCAGGTAAATAATATTATTCAGAAATACAGGCTCTGAGTTACCGTTAGCTATCGACATAAAACAATCCTTGGTTTAATGCTTCCTTAGCTATCTCAAGCGGCCATGGCAATAAGCGCCAAACAGTAATCTAGCTAACCTTGTCTGCTTGTCATCCGTCTAAAAATTCACTCCAATTGCACATTCTATTTATGCAAAATTTTTCTCAGTGAAATACCTGAAATTTTCATCAGTGATGTCATCACTGTAATTGAATGTGCCAAATCGTGCGGTGAAACGCTCCTCGTCGCTGTAGCGCCTCTACCGATTTACTGCAGCGCTCGCTTATTTCTTTTTGCCCTTCTTATCCGGCGCTTGACTCAAAGCGGACGCGGCCGCTGTTTTTGAATCCTTTCCGGTGCTGCCGCTACGCAAGACCTTGCTTGCGGCCTTGGCCGCTTTCGGGCCGGTTTTCTCGTTGGTTGCCATGTGCTTGACCTTCTAGTCACCCAAGTGGTGGCGTGGCGAAATTAGGCCGATTATCTCGCTCACACAAGTCTGGTTGCAGCGCGCGATAAGGCAGATACTACTAGACCGATGGTGCTTTCTGGGCCAGTTATCTGGCGATATGCGCCGTACTGTGTGCCTGCTTTTTAGAGTCCCCGCATATCAACACTATGCCAAGCGATTACTGCAGCGGCGCACGAGAAGCGCCCCCGTGCGTTACCCCAAGTGAGCATGCATCACTTGCCTTGCTCGCTACCTGGCCCCACCACACTTCGCGCTGCCAGTGTTCTTGCAACACGCCGGTAGCTGCTGCCGCATTGATGCGGATGCACGAGAAGCCGCGCTTATTTTTGGAGTGATACCTACATGCATGCACTGATTGTTGTCGCACACCCCGAGCCGCGCTCGCTGACCCACGCCATTGCCGCGCAGGTGAGCGCGGGGCTGCAGGAGGCCGGCGGCGGCCACACGTTTGAACTGGCCGACTTGGCGCAGGAAGGCTTCGACCCGCGCTTCAACCAAGCCGACATCGCACTCTTTCAGCAGCGCGCTGCACCTGCGCCGGATGTGGCGGCCGAACACGCGCGGCTTGACCGCGCCGATGCGCTTGTGCTGGTGTTTCCGATTTACTGGTGGTCGTTTCCGGCGCTGCTGAAAGGCTGGATCGACCGGGTGTTTACGCTGGGCTGGGCGTTCGATGAAAGTGCCGATGGCAAGATCGTGAAGAAGCTGCAGCATCTTGATGTGCACCTGCTGGCCATTGGCGGTGCGGACGAGCGCACCTACGCGCGGCACGGCTACTTCGGTGCGATGAAGACGCAGATCAACCACGGCATCTTCGATTTTTGCGGTGCGCCGGTGCGCACCTCAGAGTTGCTGACGGTGCCGGATGCGGGCTTTCCGCAATCGCACTTGGACGCAGCGCGCGCGATTGGTGCGCGGTTGTTTGCCGCAAGAGCATCTGCTGATAGCGCACCCAGCTGACTCCAGGCTACAGCTGCTGTCGCCCACCATCACACATCACTCAAACGGCCGTGGAGACGGGCGCGGGGAGTTGGCAAAGGTCTGATACAGCACTGCAGCGCGCTCGTCTGCGGCGATGCTTTCAATTGTGCTCAAGCCTCGTTCTGCCATCGCTGCCGATGCCTTGCGATCGCCGAGCAAATAGGCGAGCCGCAGATACGCTGCGCTCTCGACCAGGTTCTTTTGCGGGGTGTCGCCGTTGTAGGTCTCGGACAGCCCGTAGTAGGCGTAGATACTTCCGGTGGCTGCGGCCTTCCGCAAGATCGCCACGCCGCTCTGGAAGCTGCCGCTGAGTGCGGTCTTGCTGCCGTAGAACACTATGGCGGCCGGATTGCCCGCCTGCGATTCGGCCTGCAACTGGGCCAGATCCAGCTTGCTCAAGCGTGCGTGCTCGGCCGGCGATGGGTAGCCGTGGGCAATCAGCCAGTGCGCTTCTGCCTGCGAGCTGGCCAGCAGCGGGCCGCCAGCGATGCAGGCATAGGCGCCGGGCTGGCGGAGATACGGCGTGGTGTCGGCATGGGTCGGCGCTGCGCGTGTAACCGATGGCTGCGGCGTGTTATTCGAGGCGGCGCTGTCGTTGGCGGTGCGTGCGTGGACTGTCGGCGCGGCGACTGACGTTGCATGTGCAGGCGTTTGCGTTGGCGTTGGCGTTGGCGTTGGCGCATTTGTGCAGCTAATGACTGCCATTGCAGTGAGTGCGGTCAGTGCGATGCTGGCGAATTTCATGAGGCTGTCCTGTTGGCGTGCGGGATATGCCGGGTTGCACATCGCCGCATCTGCGTTGCTCCTTGGAGCCTGCACCTTGCGTGGCGGCGATGACGCGGTCAAGACAGCTGCGCGAGATGCAGCCGGGTGTGTAAGCCAGGCTGTCGACCGCGCACCGCGCAAGCAATGCACGCCGATCTGTACAACAGCGTCTACTAGCTTCGACGTCGACTAACGCAGGCGCATCAGCACGCGACAACGTGCTGCTTTAAATGCTGGCGCGCACTGACATCCTCGGGTATTGGCGAGCACTCACCATACGACTCAGTCCGGTTTTTCCCATGTGTTTACGTCCATAGGCACTCAACCGGCGCGGACGCTCGCGTTGGCTCCTGCAACGCGTCAAAGCAGACGCAACAAAACACGAAATTCGGCTGTTTTAGGCCAAAAGCAACGCGATGTTTGCGTAATCAGGTCGCTTGAGACGTTTCGCAACCCTCGTCTCATTTTTTCCGTATACCGTGACTGACATCACGCAAAATGTGATGGATATCTCACTTTATAGCGGAAGAAAGATCTGGATATGGCCGAGAACAGGATGGGGCTGCAGACGCAGCCGATGGGTGCGCATGGGGCCGCAGGGCAACCATGGGCCGCGTTGCTGCCAGCGTTGGCCGTGGGCACTGCCCGCCCGGCCGCATTACCGCGCACCGCGGCAGATGCGGCCACCCTCAAGCGCCTGCTGCGCAAGGGCGCGCGCAGCCTGGTGCGTACGCTGCCTTGGCGGCATCAGGACCGGCTGTACTTCCTGCATACGTTTGGACGCCTGCCGGATCTGTACGCGCCGAAATGCTTCAACGAGAAGATCCTCTACCGCAAGTGTGTGCACGGTGATTACCTGCAATACCAGCGGTTGGCCGACAAGTTTGCGGTGCGGCCGTATGTGGCGGCCAAGATCGGCCAGGCGCATCTGATCCCGCTATTACTGGACACCACCGATCCGCAAGATTTGCTGCGCTTGCCGCAATGGCAGCAGACGGTGATCAAGGCCAACCACGGCGCGGCCATGGTGGAAGTGGTGCGCGAAGAGCCGGATGCGCAGCAGAAACGCCGCATCATCGCGCGTTGCGGCCAATGGATGCGCACGGATTTTTCCGACATGGTGCGCGAGATCCATTACCGCGATATTCCGCCACGCATTCTGGTGGAAAAATACATCGGCGATGCGCAGCAAGTGCCGGTGGACTACAAGTTCCATATGTTTCGGCAGGCCGATGGCACCTTCAAGTACGTGCTGCAGGTGATTTACGGCCGCTTCGACACGCCGAAATTGTCGATGACGTTTTTCGTCGGCAACTTGCACGATGCCTTTCACCGCATCCGCGACGACGGTCGCGCGCCGCCATGTGCGCCGGAACTTCTTGAGCAGGCGCTGGAACTGAGCAAGGTGCTGGCCAGCGACTTCGACTATGTGCGAGTGGATTGGTATATCCAGCACGGGCAGGTGTATTTCGGCGAACTCACCTTTACCCCGGGCGCCGGGTTGGTAACCGGATTGGACCGTGGGCTGGACCGGATGATGGGCGATATGTGGGTGCAGCGGCGCGCGCCTGGGGAACCGTGTCTGCCGATGCAAGGGTTTGGTGTGGGTGTGCGCGTGCCACAGCGGTGAGGCGTCAACGCAGGTGCAGTGCCCATGCGATGCCTGCAGTGCTCCGGCACGCGGTGCACGGCGGCCGATGATGGCTGACAGCGATGCGCGGATGGTGCAGGTTGCCGCCGCGCGCCGTGTTGCGGATGCCACCGACCACCTGCAATACAAAGCCCGCCGGTGCGATTAGCCGATTGGCTGCGCCACGCCGGCCTGTTTGGCAAATTCGCCAGCGGCCCAGTCCAGAAACACGCGCACGCGTGGCGACGGCTGGCGGGCGCGGGAATACAGCAGCGACACCGGATTGGACGGCGGCGGGGTATCGCGCAGGATTTCCACCAGCGTGCCTTGCTGCAGGTCGTGCGCCACATGGAAGCGCGGCACCTGCGCGATGCCCAGGCCAAGCCGGATGCCGGCCAGATAGCTTTCGGTCCCGGTGACGCTGAGCGGGCTGGGCAATGCGAAGGTACGCAGCCCCTGGGCGGTCTGGAACTCCAGCGGCGTGACCACGCCGGTGGTGATCGAACGCAAGCCAACCATGCGGTGTTGGTCCAGCGCTTCCAGCTGTGTAGGCATGCCGAAACGTTGCAGGTATTGCGGCGTGGCGCAGGTGAGGCGTTCGAGCATGGCCACGCGGCGTGCGACCAGTTCGCTGTCGCGCAGCGGGCCATAGCGCAGCACGCAGTCGATGCCTTCTTCCACCAGATCCACCCAGCGGTCGCTCTCGCTCATCACCAGCTGGATCTGCGGGTAGTGCGCAAAGAATGCCGGCAACCCGGGCAGCAGGAAGTGCCGCGCCAGCGTGCCCTGCACGTCCACCCGCAACAGCCCCTTGGGCGCCACGCCGCGGAAGCCGCCTTCGGCATCGTCCACGTCGTCCAGGATGCGCATGCAGCGTTGATGGAAGAGCTCGCCATCGAGCGTGGGCCGCACCACGCGCGTGGTGCGCTGTAGCAGGCGCACACCCAGGCGCGCTTCCATCTCGGCAATGACCTTGGTGGCGGTGGAGCGCGGAATTTCCATGTCGTTGGCCGCTGCGGTGAAGCTGCGCCGCTCCACGATCCGCACGAACAACCGCATGGCGTCGAACCGATCCATGGCACTCCCTGCCCACTGTTCGGGCGCTGGAAACAATGCTGTGCAGTTTAGTGTGATGATCGTCGTGTCATTGCATTGGATAGTTTCCGCAACGCCGCAGCCCGCGGCATGACGGAAGAACTTGCATGACTCAGCAGCATAAAGTTGCATTGGTGACCGGCGCCTCGCGCGGTATTGGCGCTGCCATCGCGCAGCGATTGGCCGGCGATGGCTTTGCCGTGGTGCTCAATTACGCCGGCCATGCGGATGAGGCCGATCGACTGGTGCGCAGCATCGAAGCGGACGGTGGCCGCGCGATCAGCGTGCAGGCCGATGTCAGCGACCCGGCCGCCGTCGCGCGCCTGTTTGCCGCGGCCGAGACTGCGTTCGGCGGCGTGGATGTGCTGGTCAACAACGCCGGCATCATGCAGCTGGCCACGCTGGCCGACAGCGACGATGCCTTGTTCGACAAACACATCGCGATCAATCTGAAAGGCACCTTCAACACGCTGCGCCAGGCCGCACGACGGCTGCGCGACGGGGGCCGCATCGTCAACCTGTCCACCAGCGTGGTCGGCCTGAAGCTGGAAACCTACGGGGTGTATGCGGCCACCAAGGCGGCGGTGGAAACGCTGACAGCGATCCTGTCCAAGGAATTGCGCGGGCGTGCCATCACCGTCAACGCGGTGGCGCCTGGCCCGACCGGCACGGCGCTGTTCCTGGACGGCAAGTCGCCGGAGTTGATCGAACGCTTGTCCAAGGCCAACCCGCTGGAACGTCTTGGCTGCCCGGACGACATCGCGGCGGCGGTGGCATTCCTGGTCGGCCCGGATGGCGGCTGGATCAATGGCCAGGTCCTGCGCGCCAACGGCGGCATGGTCTGACCCGCTGCGGCGCGCGGCAGTGCGCACGCTGCTGGTTTCCCCCTCGAGGAGCAATGACATGAGCAAACGCATTCTGGTGACTGGCGCGTCCAGCGGCTTTGGCCGATTGGCCGCGCAAGCGCTGGCCGCCGCCGGCCACACCGTCTACGCCTCCATGCGCGATACCGCCGGCCGCAATGCCGGCGTGGCGCAGGAGATGGCCGACCTGGCGGGCAAGCAGCAGCTGGCCTTGCACGCGCTAGAGCTAGACGTGCAATCGCAGGCCTCGGCCGACGCGGCGGTGGCATCCATCGTGGCGCAGGCCGGTGGGCTGGACGTGGTGGTGCACAACGCCGGGCACATGGTGTTCGGCCCGGCCGAAGCGTTCACCGCCGGACAGCTGGCACAGGTCTACGACATCAACGTGCTGGGTACGCAGAGGGTCAACCGCGCGGCATTGCCGCAATTGCGGGCACAGCAGCAGGGCCTGTTGGTGTGGGTGTCCAGCAGCAGCTCGGCAGGCGGCACCCCCCCGTATCTGGGCCCTTACTTCGCGGCCAAGGCGGCGATGGATGCCTTGGCGGTGCAGTACGCACGCGAGTTGGCGCGCTGGGGCATCGAGACCTCGATCATCGTGCCCGGCGCCTTCACCAAGGGCACCAACCACTTCGCCCATGCCGGGACGCCGGACGATGCCGCGCGCGCCGCTGCGTACGAGGCCGGCCCGTATGCAGGCTTTGGCGAACAGGTGCAGCAGGCGTTTGCGCGCCTGGTGCCCGAAGACGCCGACGTGGCCGAGGTGGCGCAAGCGATCGTGCAGGTGGTGAACGCACCGTTCGGCAAGCGGCCGTTCCGGGTGCATATCGACCCGGCGGGCGATGGCGCCGACGTGGGCTTCGCGGTCCTCGATCGCCTGCGTGCAGAGATGCTGCACCGTGTGGGATTGGACGACCTGTTGGCACCGCGCGTGGTGGAATGATGGGATGCGGCAGGGCTTGGAGCGCCTGCCGGCCATAGAGCGGCGCACAGACCGTGGCGAGCCGTCGTCCGCTGGATGTGGACGGCGCACTCACAACCGCAGTGTCGGCGTGGTGCATGCCGCACCGAGCACCGGCCGCGCCTGCCTGGCGGCTGTGCCGCGGTCTTGTTGGCCGCTCTTAGCGTGAAAGACGGTTCCCGCGAAGCGCGCGCTCCGACCGCATGACGTGCACCACCACGATGCGCTGCCCATCCACGCGGTAGAACACGCGGCAAGGTGGTTCGACAATCTGGCGATAGCGCGAGCGCTTGAGTTCCTGTGGCCGGCTTCCGCTGTCCGGGTGTTCGATCAATTGCTCAACGTGCGCAAACACCCGTTTCACCAGCGCCGCTGCAGCGGGTGCGTTATCGATTGCGATGTAGTCGGCAATTGCGTCCAGATCAGCCAATGCCGGCACCGACCAGATTATTTCAGCCATCGCGCCATGCGTTGCTGTGCCTGTTCATGGCTCAGCGTACGGCCTTCCGCGACTGCCATTTCTCCACGGGCGATTCCTTCGAGGAGCGCAATGCGCTGCTGCATGCGCTCATAGCTGGCAACATCCACCAGATAGGCACTGGGTAAACCGTGCTGTGTGATCAGGATTGGCTCCTTGTCGCGCTCTGCAGCTGCAAGGAGTTCGGTCGCCTGACGCTTGAGCGTGGTGACAAGTTCGGTGCGCATGCAGTGACATTAAAGTATCACTTCGGGCGAGGCAAGCGGCCGGCCCGAGGACGCCACACTGCGTGGTCACCCCTCGCCCAACGGCCGCAGGCACAGCCAGATGGCGCACCAGTGCGACAATGCGCCGCCCAGCACATGGGCGTGCCAGATGGCGCGGTTGTAGACCATGGATTTGCGCACGTAGAACGCCACGCCCACGGTGTAGAAGGCGCCGCCGGCAACGATGAGCCACAGCACCGCGCTGTCCAGCCCGGCGATCATCTGGTTGATCACCACGATGCCGGCCCAGCCCAGCAGCAGATAGATCGCCACCCAGAAGCCCTTGGCGATGCCGGGCAGGCACAGCTTGGCGAATACGCCGAACAAGGCCACGCACCAGACGCTGAGGATCATCACCCAGCGCCAGCTGCCGTCCAGTGCCACCAGGAAAAACGGCGTGTAGGAACCGGCAATCATGACGAAGATGCCGGCGTGATCGAACTTGCGCAGCATCGGTTGGCGCTGCGGCGGGGCGAAGTTGTAGGCCGCCGAACAGGCGAACATCACCAGCAGCCCCAGCGCATAGATGCAGGTGGCCAGCAGCATGGTCTGGTTGGCGTGCGCGCGCACCACCATCCAGGCGCCGCCGACGATGGCCAGCAACAGGCCGGCGGCATGTACCGCGATATCGGCGCGGCGGGCAGAGACGGACTTGTAATGCGGAGCAGTGACGTTGGCAGGCACGGGCACGGCGTTTCTTCGGTGTGGGGGATCCCCCAGCGTGCAAGGCAGCCGTGACTGCTGTGGGGGCGACAGGATACCCGGCTTGCTGAATCCGCTCAGTGAGGCAGGCTGGGCGCGGGCGCGCCGGTCTCATACCCTGAGACATGCTTTTCGTTTGATCTCCCTCTTTGGGAGCCCTTGCCGTATGCCGCCGTTTGCCCTCGCTCCCCGCACCGAAACCGCCGAACGCGCGCTGGCCACCACCTACGGCCGGCCCAGCCGCGATGGCGCCTTGCTCACCGAGCGCCTGGAACGGCGTTACCACGACCGCATCACCGGCAGCTTCACCATTCCCGGGCGCACAGGCCGCTATGCGCCGATCCCCGGCGATGTGCCCGGCGCGCTGGCCGATGCGCTGCAGGCGCGCGGCATCAGCCAGCTCTACAGCCACCAGGCCGATGCCTGGGCGGCGACCCAGCGCGGCGAGCATGTGGCAATCGTGACGCCCACCGCCTCGGGTAAATCGCTGTGCTACACGCTGCCGGTGGTGAGCGCGGCGATGACCAGCGGCGCCAAGGCCTTGTACCTGTTCCCGACCAAGGCGCTGGCGCAGGACCAGGTGGCCGAGCTGCTGGAGTTGAACCGCGCCGGCGAGCTGGGCGTGAAAGCCTTCACCTTCGATGGCGACACGCCCGGCGATGCGCGCCAGGCGATTCGGCTGCATGGCGACATCGTGGTGAGCAACCCGGACATGCTGCACCAGGCGATCCTGCCGCACCACACCAAGTGGGCGCAGTTCTTCGAAAACCTGCGCTACGTGGTGATCGACGAGATCCACACCTACCGCGGCGTATTCGGCAGCCATGTCACCAACGTGCTGCGCCGGCTCAAGCGCATCTGCGCGTTCTATGGCGCCACCCCGCAATTCATCCTGTGCTCGGCCACCATCGGCAACCCGCATGCGCACGCGCAGGCCTTGATCGAAGAGCAGGTGCATGCCATCACCGAATCCGGCGCGCCCACCGGCGACAAGCATGTGCTGTTGTGGAACCCGCCGGTGGTCAATGCGGATCTGGGCCTGCGTGCCTCGGCGCGTTCGCAGAGCAACCGCATCGCGCGCATTGCCATCAAGAGCGGCCTGAAGACGCTGGTGTTCGCGCAGACGCGCCTGATGGTGGAAGTGCTGACCAAGTATCTGAAGGACATCTTCGACCACGACCCGCGCAAGCCGGCACGCATTCGCGCCTACCGCGGCGGCTATCTGCCCACCGAGCGTCGCGAGGTAGAGCGTGCGATGCGTGCGGGCAATATCGACGGCATCATTTCCACCTCCGCGCTGGAGCTGGGCGTGGATATCGGCGCACTGGACGTGGTGATCCTCAACGGCTACCCCGGCAGCGTGGCCGCCACCTGGCAGCGCTTCGGCCGCGCAGGGCGCCGCCAGCAACCGGCGCTCGGCGTGCTGGTGGCCAGCTCGCAACCGCTGGACCAATACGTGGTGCGGCACCCGGATTTCTTCGCCGATGCCTCGCCCGAACATGCGCGTACCGCGCCGGATCAGCCGCTGATCCTGTTCGATCACATCCGTTGCGCGGCCTTCGAGCTGCCGTTCATCGCCGACGAGCCATTCGGCCCGATCGACCCGCTGGTGTTCCTGGAAGCGCTGGCCGAAAGCGAGGTGATCCACCAGGAAGGCGACCGCTGGGAATGGATCGCCGACAGCTACCCGGCCAATGCGGTGAGCCTGCGCTCGGTGGCCGACGGCAATTTCGTGGTGGTGGACAAGAGCGACGGCAAGCAGCAGATCATCGCCGAGGTGGATTATTCGGCCGCTGCGCTCACCTTGTACGAAGGCGCCATCCACATGGTGCAGAGCACGCCGTACCAAGTGGAGCGGCTAGACTGGGAAGGCCGCAAGGCGTACGTGACGCGCACGCATGTGGACTACTACACCGATAGCATCGACTACACCAAGTTGAAGGTGCTGGACCGCTTCGACGGCGGCGTGGCCGGCCGTGGCGACTCGCACCACGGCGAAGTGCATGTGGTGCGGCGCGTGTCCGGCTACAAGAAGATCCGCTACTACACGCACGAAAACATCGGCTACGGGCCGGTGAATCTGCCCGACCAGGAATTGCACACCACCGCGGTATGGTGGCAGTTGCCGCAGGCGACCCTGGGCAAGGCCTTTGCGTCCAAGCAGGATGCGCTGGATGGCTTCCTCGGTGCTGCCTACGCGCTGCACGTGGTCGCCACGGTGGCGGTGATGGCCGATGCGCGCGATCTGCAAAAGGCCGTAGGCAATGGCGATGGCGCGTGGTTTGCGGTAGCCGACCAGACCGGGCGCGGGCAGCTGCGCGGCGTGGAAGAAGGCGATGCGGCCACGGTGGAATTGCAGCAGGCGTTCGTGCCCACGGTGTATCTGTACGACAACTTCCCTGGCGGGGTGGGCTTGAGCGAGCCGCTGTGGCTGCGCCAGGCCGAGCTGCTGCAGCGCGCCGACGAGCTGGTGCGGCGTTGCGATTGCAGCGCCGGTTGCCCGGCGTGCGTGGGCCCGGTGCTGGCCGCGCACGAGACCGCCAAGGACGAATCGCCCAAATCGCTGGCGCTGACGGTGCTGGCGTTGTTGTTCGATGCCGATGCGCCGTTGCGGCATGCCGCGCAGGTGGACGACGACCTGGCGCTGGACGTGCTTGCATGAGTGTGAGTGCGGACCGGCTGCGCTTGCTGCGGCGTCAGGCCGGGCAGGCGGATGTGCCTGCGCCTGTGAAGGCTGACGATGGCGATGCGCTGCACGATGCGGCGGCGGTGGATGCGAAGGCCGTGGATGCTGCGCCTGTCGGTGAGGTTGCGCCGCCGGCTGCCGGCGCGGACACGCAGGGCAGGTCGCCTGCGCCTGGTCATGCCCCAGGCGTCAGCGCCGAACGTCTGCGCCTGCTGCGCCGTCAGGTTGGCGGGCTGACGCCTGCCGCGCGCAAGGCCGATGCGGTCATGCCGACACGCGCACAGCGGGCAGCGGTCCCCAGCGCCGCGTTACCTACTGCGCGCCCGCCGCTGCGAGATAACGCGGCTGCACGTCATGGCGCCGTGGCCGGTCGCCCGAACGAGGCACGCGCCGCATCAACACGCACGCCCCGCGCCTTGCAGTCGTCCATACCTGCACCGCCTGCGCGCGACGCATCGGTATTTGCGTGGGTGGAGCACGATGTGCGCCACAAGCCGGCGCTGCCGTCGACTGTAGATGTAGATGTAGATGCAATCATCGCTGTGGATGCGGATGGCGCAAGCCATTGGCCGACAGTGCGCGGCACAACGACGGCATCGCCCGCATCGATGTCGCCGGCACATGCGGTACAACGCCGCACCGACATCGCCGGCTTGCGCAAGATGATCGGCCTGCGCGAGCGCGCGGTCTCGGCGCACGCACCGGTCCGCGAGCCATCCACCGACCGATCTCTGCCCGGCAACGAGATCGCGCCCGGCCTGCATCTGATCCAAGCGTTCCTGCCGCAGGCGATTCCCACCGAGGCGCTCTCGCTGGCTTTCGCCAAACGCGACGATGCCGTCGACCCGATGGACCTGCTGTTCTTCGATACCGAAACCACCGGCCTGGCCGGCGGTACCGGCACCCGCGCCTTCATGATCGGCGTGGCCGACTGGGTCGTCGATGCCGTGCAAGGCAGCGGCCTGCGCGTGCGTCAACTGATGATGTCCACGATGGCAGCCGAAAGCGCGATGCTGGATCTGTTCCGCACCTGGCTGACACCGCGCACCGTGCTGTCCAGTTACAACGGTCGCTGCTACGACGCCCCGCTGCTGAAGACGCGCTACCGCCTGGCACGTCGCGGCGATCCGCTTTCTGCACTGGACCATGTGGACCTGCTGTTCCCCACCCGCCGGCGCTATCGCGGCACCTGGGAGAACTGCAAGCTCGCCACCATCGAACGGCAACTGCTGCGCGTGGTACGCGAAGACGACCTGCCCGGCTCCGAGGCCCCGGCCGCCTGGTTGAGTTACCTGCGTGGCGGCAGCGCGCGCAACCTGCGCCGCGTGGCCGAGCACAACCACCAGGATGTGGTGACGCTGTCGCTACTGATGCAACGGTTGGTGGCGGTGGACGCGCAGGAGCGCAACGCACTGACGTTGGCATGCAGGCCTTGATCGGGTCTAGCGATTGAGGTGAGTCGGTGGTGCGGGGCAGAACGTCGGCTTGACTGACCCCACTACAGGGCGCTTGGCGCACGTTGCGTGCAATCCACAACCACCCGTCCGGTCATTCATTGCCGTGTGTCGAGCATATGGCGCATCCGCCATGGGTGGATGCTTGCGATGCAAAGCATCCAACCCAGTGATGGCGCACTGCAGGCGGCTGCGGGGTTACTCCGAAGAGATCACGCACTTGCCTCCACCGATGAATCGATGGGAAGCAAGTGCGGATGCAGGTCCACGTGCCGCGACATCCTACGCCGCGGCACGTGGACGCAGTGCCCTGCAGCGCGCCTGATCAGGCGCCCAATCGCTCCCGGCGCGCTGGCTTGCCGGCGGGCGCATGAGCTCTCGCAATCCCTGACGCTGCCCGAGCGTGGCTTGGGCGCTTGCATGCCGCCCAAAGCGCTCAACCTACCAACCGAAGCCGTGAGGTTGGAAGGCTCAATCCGTCTCCGTCTGCTTGGCCTGCTCATTGAGGTAGTGGGTCACAGGAGCGCCACGGTATTTGTCGGTCAACACACCAAGCGCTTTGGCGCGCTTGTCCATCGCACGCGTTGCTGCAGGGTCATTGACCATGTCTGCGGTGTGATCGCGTTGTCTGCCTTCGCGAACCGCGGCGATGTGGTTCGGGTCGGCGGGGATGGAGCTGGCCTGGAATTGCTGGGTTCGCTGCTTCACGATCTCCGCGTCCCGGTTGATATCGATGGGCGTTTCCGGCGGCACGTCGAGTTCGTTGCCGGTATGGCCCCGGGCCAGCGTGCGGTTTTCCAGGATGGCGAGCAATTCCGCCTCGGGCTGATCGGTCAACAGGCTTTCGCCATCATCGCGAAACGCACCGGCCGTGGTGCGCTTGACGCCGAAGGCTTCGTCAGTGAGCTTTTGAAGCTCGCCGAAGTTGCGGTAAACGTAGTAGTCCTTGTCGTGATTGGCGCGCGGTACGGAAAAGTCCTCATACCGGTAGCTCACCGAATACGCGGCCTTTGCGTAGGCCGAGTCCGGCTGGCGCATCCGCGCCCGCGCCGCTTCCATGGCCTTGCCGGCATCGCTATCGTCGGTGGCCACCGCCTCCACGATCACCGGGCGCATCTTGGTCCAGCTGTCCAGCCACTGCATCGCGGTGTCCGCGAGCCCCGCAGCGCCCTGCTCATTGCTTCGAAAGAAGCCGCGCAAGCGCTCGTCGTTCAACATGCCCTGGCTCAAGACCGGCACCACGTTGATCTTGGCCAGCAAACGTTCCAGCGCGGCGCGGCGCGGCGCATCCTGCGAGTGCACCGGGTTGATCTGGTAGTGCTTGTACAAATTGGACAGGAATTGGTCAAAGCCGCCCGTGTAGTACTTGGCATAGACCTTGATCGCCGCGGCCTTGCGCAGGTCCGGCCGGCGCATCAGCAGCGTCGCCACCGCTTCGCCGGTGTTTTCCTTGCAATCCAGCGCCACCGACATCGGCTCGGGCTTTTTGAGCACGTGCTCCAGCATCTGCTCCACGCCGGCGATGGTCTGGTCGGTCTTGACGTAGTTTCCGTCAGACGGGTTGCGAATCACCAACGGCATTTCACGCAGCTCGGCAAACGGCACCTGCGACACTAAGCGGTTCTGCGGGTCGCCTGCCATGCGGCCAACGCTGAAATCGTGCATCAACACCGGCACGCCATCGGCACTGACCTCGACGTCCAGCTCCAGATTGCGGTAGCCCTGCTCGTAGGCATGATCGATGGATGCCAGTGAGTTTTCCGGGATGCCGGCGTGGTTATCGAACAGCCCGCGATGCACCATGACGTCCTTTCCGAACGCACGCGTGCTGGGTGCTTCGAAGTAGTGGTCGTGCACGAGCGATTGTCGATGATTGCGCAACAGCGCTTGCTTGCCTTCCAGCAGACGATGGTCGTTGGCCTTGAAGAACCCGGCGCCACCGTCGCGGGCCGGCACCTCGTGGCCGTGGTAGCGCGCGGCTTGCTGCAACTTGCGCCGCGCCGGCGTGCGTGCGGCAGGCTGCAGCCAGTTCGGCATCGCCAGCCCATGGCCGGAAAGATTCAACTGCTTGCCAAGTGCGGCAAGCGCCGCGTCGCTGAAACTGTCGCCAGGCGCAAACGCGCGCTGCAGATTGAAGATGATGCGGCCTTGTTGCGCATCGATCAGCACCGGGCCAGCGGCCGCACGTGCGCGTGCGGGCAGCCCGCGCGACATGGCATTGAAGGCGGCGGTATCCAGATACACCGGCTCCAGTGGCCCGGCGGCAAAGCGTGCCGCAATGCTGTCGGGTTTGAGCGCCGTGCCGGCCTGCGCAAGATGCGTGGCAAGCTTGGTTTGCAGTGTCTGCACGGTGATCTGGCGCGCCTGCACTTCGGCCAGACGCTGCTCGGAGAATTCGCTGTCGAGCGCCACCAGGGCCGGCTTGCCGGTCATCGCGCTGTCGTTCAACGGCACCAGCGGAGGCGCACTGCCGGCTCGGCGACGCGGCCTTTCTCGCAGTGGCGGGGTGTCGCCCGGCATGTGCGGCACCTGCGTCGGGCTGACCGCACTGGTGTGCGTTGGTAATGCCGGCGCAGCGGTGTGCGCGACAGAAGGTTGCAGAGGACCGATACGCATGATGACCTCGAAAACGCGGCGGGCGGCCAGTAAAGCGCGTGGCATATGACAATTCGCGATTTAGGCGAAAAGTACCGCCGGGATGCGAAACGATGCCTGCGTTACGCGCGTTGTGCGGGTTGTGCAAGCGGGCAGCGCATGCCTCGTTTGGAAGCGTTGCACAGCGCTTGGCGCGCACATCGCCGCGCATGACGCGCGCTAGAACAGCGTTTCCTTGAACGGCAGCATGGCCGCGCCCAGCACGGTGGCATGCGCCGTCACCTGCCCGACCTGCAGGGTCGGATACGGCAATGCAACGCCACGCCGCGGCGCAGGTTCGAAGGCGATGCGGGCGATCAGCCGTTGCGCAAGATCGGATGGCAGGCGCGCGCCAAAAACAATCACACGCGGATCGATCAACGCAATGATCGCCGCCACCGCAAGCGTCACGGTCGGTTGCACTGCATCCAGCCACGCGTCGATCTGCGGCCACGCCGCATCGTAGTGCTGCAGCATGGTGTGCAGGTCTGGCAGCGCGTGGCCATCGGCGACCAGCGCCTGGCGCAGGCTTTCCAGCGTTGGCCGCGCCATGCCGGTGATGGCCGAAATGCGCCCCAGTTCGCCCACATTGCCGTGTGCGCCGCGGCGCACGTTGCCGGCAGCAATCACGCCGGCAGCAAAGCCATCGGAGATCGACAGATAGACCAGATCCGGCGATTGGCGGCCAATGCCGTACACGGCCTCGGCCAGGGCGGCGCAATGGGCGTCGTTGTCCATCCAGACCGGTAGCTGCAGGCAATCGGCGACAAACCGGTCCAGCTCCACCTGCATCCATTCCGCTGCCAGCGACAAGGGCGGATTGACCCGGGTGCCATCGCCGATGCGCGGGCCGGTCATGCTCAGACTGACGCCGAACACATGCTGCCGATCCACGCCGGCCGTCCGTAGCAGCGCCTCCACCAAGGCCGGCAGGCGTGCACGCACCACCGCCAGCGTCAGCGGGAAGGCCGTAAGCTGGCGCATGCCACGGACCTGGCCGGCGAAGTCGATCAGCACCACCGCGAAGCCATCGACCATCACCGACACCCCCACGCTGTATGCATACCCCGGCACCAGGCTCACCTGCGCGCTCGGTTGGCCGCGGCCACGCCGCAACGAGGGCCGCAGCTGCAGCAGGCCGTGCGCCACCAGCGGGTCGACGATGCCCTTGATGCCGGGCACGCTGAGCCCGCTGGCGCGCGGCAGATCCGCACGCTCGAACTGCCCGGTCCTGCGGATCAGATCCAGCAGCAGGCGCTCGCTGGACCCGGCGGCCTGCCCATCGCTGCGGCGGCGGTAACGCGAACGAATGGCCGCGTTTGCGAACAAAGAGGGCATGCAGGGCGAAACGTCCGTCGTTGTCATAATCGCTTTAATTAAGCAGCTTAATTTAATCCGTCCGCGGCCCTGCGTTGGGGCCATCGACGTTGGTATCGTGCCATGCGCCTGTTGCATCCCCCTTCCCGACCCCATTGCGCTGCCCTGTCTCCCCCGCCGCATCCGCATGCGCTATCGCTGGCGCTGGGGCTGGCCTTGATCGCTTGGCTTCCCTGGCAATCCACCGCTGCCGACATGTCCGGCGGAGCCGACGCGCTGACCATGGATGCGGTGCAGGTGCGCAACCCGTTCCAGTCGCAGAACACGCGCGCCATCGCCACCAAGCAGGCGGCGCCCACCATCGTGGATTCGGTCGCCGCCGACAGCATCGGGCAATTGCCGGACTTCAATGTGGGCGATGCGCTGCGCCGGGTCACCGGCGTGAGCACGGTGGAGTACCAGGGCGAACCGCGCTATGTGACGGTGCGCGGCCTCAACGGCAACTACAACAGCATGCTGATCGACGGCTTTGCCTTCGCCAGCAACGACATCGGCAGCCGCCAGGCACTGATGGATGTGCTGCCGGCGAACTTCGTGGACCGCATCGATGTGGTGAAGTCGCTGCTGCCGGAAAACGACGGCGGCGCGATCGGTGGCGTGACCAATCTGGTCACCGCCACCGGCTTTGCCCGGCCCGATGGGCTGCTGACCGCCTCAGCCAAGGGCGGCGCCAATCTCATGGGGAGCCGCTATGGCGGCCGCACGCCGGTGGGCGAAGGCGAGCTGAAATGGGGCAAGCGCTTCGGGCGTGACGGCCAATTCGCGTTTCTGGGTGCGGCCAGCATCTGGCGCCGTGAGATTTCGGTGCCGCAGCAGGAAAATGGCGGCGCCCTCAATTGGTACAACGCCGATGGCACGCGCGCGCCGTCAGCCTATGGTGGCAGCGGCGCTGCGGTGCCCAGCGAACGGCGCTGGTACAATTACGACAACACCCGCGAACGGCGCGGCGTGACCGCACGCGTGGATTGGCAGCCGGACGGTCCGCTCAGCGGCCATGTGTCCGGCTACACGTTCAACCAGCACGAAGCCTCCGACCGCAATGCCCAGGTCGCCCAGGTGCAGAACAGCGCGCGCCTGACCCGCAGCGGCGCGCAAAGCGGCACGCTGGACAATCTCAACCAGCTCGTCGAGCTGGGGCAACTGCGCTGGAAGCGGGGGCTGTCCGGCATCAACGGCGAACTGCTGGCCGAGCTGCCTGGCCAGTGGCGCGGCGCGCTGCGGGCAAGCACCTCGCGCGCCACGGTGGACAACCCGCAGACCTGGGACCGCTTCCAGCAAAACCGCCTGGCTTACGGCTTCGATTGGAACGGCACCCTGCCGGCATTCACGGCCCTGGACCCGGCTCTGGCGGACGACCCGACCCGCTACGCCAACCTCAACCACCAGCAGGAGCGCACCACCTACGCCGAACGGGTGAGCGACCTGCAACTGGAGCTACGTCGCAACATGGACGAAGACAGCCGGGGGCTGGGGCTGGCCTTTGGCCTGCGACAGGTGCGCACGCACATGCAGACCGCGTTCCAGCGCACGACCTGGAGCGGGTTGCCTTATTCGCTGGCCGATGTGCTGGACGATCCCACCTGCGCCCTGGGTTGCAACGCGCCCATGTTGACCATCGACCCGGACCTGGCCGACGCGCGCTGGGATGCGGCGTCCGGCCAGGCGCGCGGCGTGGCGGACATCACCGCGCAGAACAGCGGTACCTACACCGTGGATGAGCAGGTGCGCGCCGGCTTCGCACAAGCACAGTGGCGCGGCGAGCGCTGGCGCTTGGCCGGCGGCGTGCGCCTGGAGCAGACCCGCTTTGGCAGCAGCGGCCAGCAATTGAGCGGCACCGTCTGGGCGCCTGTCAGTGCGCAACGCACCTACCGCAACTGGTTGCCATCGCTGGCCGGCCAGGTGCAGACCAGTGCCAACGGCACGTTACGCTTCGGCGCCTCGCGCTCGATCGGGCGACCGCGCCTGGACCAGATGGCCTTGAACGGCGGCGTGCTCGCGCTGGGCAGCAACCCGCCCACGCTCAACCAGGGCAACCCGGACCTGCAGCCGCGTCGCTCGCAGAATCTGGACCTTGGCCACGACTGGACGTTCGACGACCGCGGCAGCCTGCTGTCGATCGCGCTGTTCCACAAGACCATCGACAACGAGATTTTCCGTTACGGCCAGCTGCAGAACATCGACGGCGAGCAGGTGCTGGTGACCCAACCGCGCAATACCGACCGGCCGGTCCGCATGCGCGGCGCCGAACTCGGCGCGATCAAGGAACTGGGCCCATGGCTGCCCGCGCTGGCCGGGCTGTCGGTCGGTGCCAATGTCACCTTCCTGGACGTGGACTACCCGGTGGTGCTCGGCGATGGCAGCCGCACCACCTTGTCGGTGCTGCCGCAGCAGCCCAAGCAGCTGTGGAATCTGACCCTCAATTACGCCCGTGGGCCGCTGCGCGGCACCCTGGCCTGGAGCCGGACCGGCGAGCTGTGGGACGACCGCTACCCCAACTACAGCAACCAGCAGGAGTTTTATCGCAACCGCTACCAACAGCCGCTGGACCGTCTCGACCTGAAACTGGCCTGGGACGTCTCGCCGGCAGTGGCAGTGAGCCTGGATGTGCTCAACCTGACCGGCCAGGGTTACGAATACCGCATCGGCCGCCACCAGGAATACGTGCAATCGGCCTGGAAAATGGCACCCACCGTGATGCTCGGCGTCAACGTCAAACTCTGAGGGTCTTCCCATGTCGTCGTTTCTGGACACACGCATCAGCCGCCGTCACCTGATGGCTGCCACCGGCGCCTCGCTGCTGACCACCGGTCTGCCCACACGGGCCATGACGCCGCCGCCCTCGGATGTGGGCCGCAAGTTTCTGCGCTCGCGACGGCCGATGCCGTTTGCCGGCAATACCTTTGTGGGTCACCTGGAACAACAGGGCGATGGCTACGACAGCTTCGACCGCGTGCTGAATATCTACCGCCAATTCCCCGAGCAGCGCTTTGCCCACAAGTTCGCCGTGCTGCCGCCGAGCAGCTACCACGTGACCTTGTTGGGCGGGGTCAATGAGATCGACCGTGCGCGTGGGCCCTGGCCGAGCGATCTGCCGCGCGACCATGCCTTGGCGGATATCAACGTGGCCTATCTGGCGCGGCTGAAGGAGCGCGCCGCGCCGCCGTTGGGCGCTTGCCGCTTCCTGGTCAACCCGACGGCAGTCAGGACCGGCAATAACGACAATCTGCTGATTCCGTTGAAGCCGGCCGACACGCAAACCGCGCAGCGCCTGGAAGCTGCGCGCCAAGCGCTGATGCAACTGACACGCTTGCAGCGCCCCGACTACACCAACTTCCAGTTTCATATTTCGCTGGCTTACCTGTGCGACACGCTGGATGCGGCAGAGCAGACGGCGTATCGCACTGCGGTGCGCGGCTGGCTCACACAGCTGGCAGCCGCGGGACCGATCACGGTGCCACGCTTTCATTTTTGTACGTTCAACGACATGGACGCGTTTCGCACGGTGCTAGAGGTCTGACGTTGCGTTGGGACGGCGACGCAGCGATGTGCGCCGGCCACTTGGTTTCGGAACTCCCCGCCGCGTACAGAGAGCTTGGTTTCCCGCCTGGTGTGGTCGGCAAAGGCCTGGCGCTGCGCTGGTCTTGCGCCTCGCCCGATTACCGGTGCGCTTGCGTCACCGCCGTGCTCATCTGCCACGCGGCAAACTCCTGCTCGAACTCGGCCAGCGTCAGCAGCCCCATGCAGGCATGCGCACCGATCGGCAACCGATGCCCGGCAGCGAGTTTGCGTATCAGCAAAACAGCGGCGAAACACGGAATTTCCGGGCCGTGCAGCATCGCGGCGGTGAGGTCCCAGCGCAGCACCAGCGGGCGGCTTGTCCCGTCTCTACCATCGCAGGTGCCGCGCAGCTCCACCCGCATGCCGCCCAGGTCGGTACCGAAGCGGTCGAACCAGCGTCCGGCGTTGGCAAACACATCGGCCAGGCGCTGCATCGGTAGCGGCACGCCGCGTCGACGTAGCCAGGCGACGCCAGCAAGGCAGCGCTGCAGGAACGGCACTTCCAGCGCCGCACGAAATTGCACGGTCTGCACGCCGGGATAGCGCTGCGGCAACAGGTCGTGATCGGGCACATCGCACGGCGAGGCCAGGCGTGGGGCGAGCTGCGCGAACTGCACGCGCGTGGGGCGCGCCCAACCCACCACCTGCTGCCAGCGGCCGGCCTGCCACCAGTTGAAAGGCGTGCCGCAGTACGACAGCACCGCACGCACGGTGGCCAGACCCAACGGCGTGCCCTGTGCGGGCGCGATGACGATGCCGATCTCGTGCAATGCCGAAAAGCGCGGCAACAGCGCATCGATCACCGCGCTGGACAACGCCGGCAAGGTACTGGCACCGCTGATCGCCACGCGCTGGGCCTGGCGCGCGGCGGGGTCCATCGCCGCGGCGAAATCGCGGACGAAGGCGCGGCCATCGGCCAGATCGATGTAGTGCATGCCGGCCTGCAGGCAGCAGCGGGCCACCGCGTACTGCTGTCCCTGGAACGGCCCGGCGGTATGCACCACCGCATCGGCCCCGGTGGCCGCCAGCTGCGCGGAAAAGTCGCTTGCATCGATGTCCAGGCGGCAGGTGGAGATGCGGCCGGGTGCGACACCCGGCCAGGTGGTCGCTGCATCGCCCGGACGCCGGCCCGCGGCAATGACGTGGATCTGCGCGGTTGCCGCCAACGCACGCACGATGCGTGCACCGAAGTGGCCGAAGCCGCCCAATACCACTACCCGATACGTCATGGCCTGCTCGCCGCCTGTGTCTGTGCACAGTATCGGCGAGCGCACCACGATGCACGCACATGCACGCGACCGGCGCAGTCCGGCTAACCGTCGATACGCGTCGCCAGCCCGCTTCTCAGTGCTTCGCGCAATACCTTCAATGCCTGTTGCGTGGCCAGGCGGGATGCATCGGCCTGCTTGCTCGCCAACACGGCCTGTCGCTGCGCCAGTGCCTGTTGCTGCCTGGCCAACGCCTGCAGCGCATCGGGCGTTGCAGGCGGCTGCGCCGCGGTGGACGTCGTGGCAGATGCTGTGCGTGTCGAGGCCTGCAGCAGGCGCGGCTCGGCATGCGCAGACAGCTGCGCGGCGAGTGCAGCCTGCCGTTCGCTCAAGGCTTGCTGACGTGCGGCCAACCTGGCTTGAGCATCGGCCAGTTGCTGGCTGCGCAGATACGCCACAGCCAGTTGATGGAGCAAGGTCGGGTCACGCACCAGGTATTGCTTCCCATCGGCGCGAAACCACAGCACGCGTCTTCCATCGCCAGCGTAGCGGCGCGCCGTGTGCAGGTCATCGGGCGTGCCGTGCATCACTTCGCCCTCGCCATGCACCAGCACGTAGGCATCGCCTTGGCTCTGCGTGTTTACAGTGGCATGGCCGCAGGATTCATGCGTGCCGACGCGCGGCCGTGCCGGTGCAGCGGCTGCGGTGGGAGCGACCGGTGTTGCCGGAGAAATGGCAGGTGCAGCAGGTCCGGCAGGTCCTGCATTGGCCGGGGGCGCTGCTGGTGCTGCCCGGGCGGCACCGGCACCGGCAATGGCAAGCGCAGGTGCCGTGGGTGTGGTCGCGGCTATCGGAGTGGTCGCAGGCGCGCGCAGCGCAGCGACAACCGGCGCGGTTCGTGCAAAGTTCATCTCCGGTGTTACTGGCACAGGCGTTGCGATGCCACCCACACGCACGACATCGGCAATGGGTGCAGCCTGCGTCGTTGAAGGCGTAGCAAAACCAGCAAAAACCGGCGCAGCAGGTGAGGTGCGCACACCGGCAACTGCAGGCACGGCAGAGGCGTGTACGATGGCCGCGCTGCCGGCAACTGCGGCAAGGGCCACCAGCAACGCCGAACGCAGGCACAGCACAGGGGAAGTGGTCTGGATCATGAGATCTCCACGAAAGGCACAGTGAGTTGAGTGCGCCTGCGCAGGGCACGCAGGCGGATGGAAACAGCGATCACGCGGCCACGGCGTTGCTGACGCTGCAGGCGTCGTGACGCAGGAGTGCAGGGCTGTGGCGGGCCCGTGGTGTTGCAAGTGCTGCCTTTACCGAAGCGATGCCAGCGCATTGCGCAGGCACGTGCCTGGCGTCAAGACCTGGGCTAAAAGCAGCAAAAAGTGACTTCACTCAACGCCCGGTGAGTGCGGCCGGTACGCTGAATCGGCATGTACTGCGCGTGCACTGCGATTCCGATCGCGCCGTCCACGCCCACCTGACGACTGCTCGCTGCGTTATGTTCTCCGCTCTTGCTGCGGCGGCGTGTCTGCCGGCCGTGCACGGCCGGATGCGGAGTGACGCTGCATGCCATGCCGTGCTGCTCCGTGGCCAACGGAACCCATCGCCGCGGTCACCTGCGGTCTACCGCGACCCACGCTGGTTCTCGCGATTGGATCGCTGCAACAGCCGACAAGCCGGTGCGAACAGCTGTCGGCTATGGCGGGCAGCTGGCGCAATTTGCACGCCAAGAAGCAGTGCGTCCCCGAACCTGTGCGTGGTGCATGCTCACTCCTCGTACCACCACGCCCGCCTGACGTGAGCGCAGGCGTTTCGTCAATGGTGTCTAGTTGTTCGCGCGTTCTGCTTCTGCTTGCGCCTGGTCTGCCTCTGCTTGCGCTTTTTCGGCCTCTACCTGCGCTTGCGCTGCCTCGCGTTGCGCTTGCGCCGCTTCCCGTTGCCCACGTCTGGCCTTGGCGCGGCCCTGAAGAGCGGCCTGCTTGGCCAGTTCGACCTGGTGCCGCGACAGCGCGTCCGCTTGTCGCACCGCGGCGGCATACGCGTATTGCGCCTGACGATGCTGCTGCGCCACGTCGCGAATCTGCTGCTGGGCTTCGCGTGCTTGCTGTTGCGCCTCCTGTTTGGCCTGCGCCAGTTCCGGGCCGAGGGAGGCCAGTTGTTCGCGTGCTTCCTGCAATGCGTCCTGTGCGGCCTGCATGCGGTCTTGCTGTCGTTCAAGGTCGTGGTTGTCGGCAGCGAACGCATCGTGCACGGCGGCTTGCGCGTCACGGCTGGCATCGCGGCGGATGCGGTCCAGGTCGAGATTCCAGCCACTGTCTATGGGGTCTGCGTCCTCGTCATGCAGCGGTTCGGCGCCCAGCACATCGGCGATGACACCGTGCGTGGCAGGGGCGGCCGCTTCCGCAGGCGCAGCCGGCAGCGCCGGTGCAGGCAACGCGCGCATCGGCGCCGCGGCGTCGGCAGCCTCTGCCGTGCTGCTGACCTGTGCACGTGGCGCTGGCGGGGCAGTCACCACAACCGGCTGCATGCCGGCAGACGTCACCGGTGCCGGCACCGGCATGGCCACCAGGCGCAGCGGCAGTACACCGCAGACGGCCACCGCGGCCAAAATCATCGCCGCGGCCAGCCGCGGAAACGCGTGGGTGTCCTGCAACATCGACAGCCTGCGCTTCAAGCTGATGAACGAAGGCGAGGCGCTTGCCACACCACCGCGCGGACGCGGGGCCACACCCAGTTGCAGCAACAAGCGGCCGTAGTCGTGGCGGCAATGGCGGTGCCCGGCGACCACGGCGGCATCGCAGGCGGCTTCGCGGGCGGCTTCGCGGGCGATCGCATATTCGCGCACGGCCAGATGCACCAGCGGGTGGAAGAAGAACAGGTGCTGCGCCAGCGCCGGCAGCAGGCCCCACCACAGGTCGCCACGACGCAGATGGATCAGCTCATGGGTCAGTGCCATGTCCAGATCGTCATCGGCCATGTGCGGCAACCGTGCAGCAGGTAACAGCAACACCGGGTGCCACGGGCCGATCAACTGCGGCGAGTCGATTTGCGATGACAGCCGCAGCGCCGGCGGGCGCAACAAGCCATGCGCCTCAGCAGCCATCTGCAACGCCTGCACCAAGGCCTGGTCATTGCAGGGCTGCGCCGCGCGCACCAATGCACGACTGCGTAGATAGGCGCGCGCCGTGCCGGCGGCCAGCACCAGCACGCCGGCCGCCCACAGCGCCAGCAATACCACAGCGAACGTGGGCCAAGAGCCGACCTGCACCGCCTGCGCGGTGGCATCGGCATGCGCGGCCGTGGATGCCGCGGCGGTGGCGTTTGCCAGTGGCGCCAGGCTGTCGGCCGAGCCCAGCGCACTCGTCACGCTGTGCGCCGGCAGCACCGGCAGTTGGACCGGGTTGCTCCACACCAGGCCCACCATCGCCTGCACGCCCACCAGCCACCACAACCAGGTCTGCGTGGCTGCCGGAAGGCGGCGCACGCCGCGGCACAGCGCCCACACCACCAGCACCAGCACCGCGGTCTGCACGCTGGTGGCGCCAAGCTTCCATAACACCGCTTCGATCAGGGGCGACATGACTCAATCCTCCTTGCGCTGCGACTGCAGCTTGGCGACCAATGCTTCGAGTTCGGCCAGTTCGGTATCGCTGACTTCGGCGCGTTGCGACATCCACGCCACGAACGGCGATACCGAGCCCTGCAGGGTCTTCTCGACGAACTGCCCCACCGCCCCGCGCACCACGTCGTCCTGGCCGGCGGTGGCGCTGTAGCGGTATACACCGTCGACTTGCTTGCGGCGCAGGAAACCTTTGGCCCGCAGCCGCTCCATCATGGTCAGCACGGTGGAGCGCGCGAGTCCGCGCGGCTCACCGAACGCGGCCGCCACTTCGCCCACGCTGGCATGCCGCTGTTCTTCGATGTATTGCAGCAGGGCCAGCTCCTGGTCCCCGATGGTCTTGCCGCGCATGGCGCTCTCCCTGACTACAGTTGTCGCCACGGTAGACGTGACTACAGCTGTCGTCAATAGGCCGGATGGCAGGGGTGCTGCCAAGTGCGTGCTACCGACACCCGATCGGGATGACCGGGCGGCGACAGCCTGGACACATCGCCCGCCCCTGGATGGATGCCGCCAGGTCCACCAATCCCGTACCACCGAAGCACCGACGCCGAAGCGCCACGACCTGCAGGATTAACGGGTACTGCCAGCCAACTCATGGCGCGTGGCCAACGCTCTGCGTCTTGGACGGATTGGCCGCATGGCGCTACGGCAGCCACGCGTGGTGGGCCATCGTTGGCGACCGCGGATGTTCACAACCATGCGGACTGTGTCGGGAGCGATCGCATCTGCGTTGGGAACTGCGTGCGTGCGTCGGGCGCAGCGTCCGGCCGGCCCGGCGATGCGTTGCGTTTCAATGCCGGCCAAGCCAAGGAATCGTCGTTCGAGCGAGTGCGCTATCCCTGCATCTGGCGGCGTTTGAGCAGATGCTGTTTGACCAACCGGACCATGCGCACACCGAAGTAGGCCCAGTGCAATGCGCGGGGCAGTGGCACGGCCTGGCGATCCATGTCGGTGGGAACGAGCAGCACCGGCAGCACGTGCAAGCGGCCGCGCCATGTCGATTGCAGCGACAGTAGATGCCTGAGGTAGGCGAACAGTCCCAGCCGCACCGCCAGGTCCGCACCGCGGTCAGATCCGAGCGCATCCAAACACGGTAGCAGCGCAGCGGCGACCGGTCGGGCCTTGCGCAGCAATGCGGTCTGCTGCCGTAGCGCCGCCGGCAGCGCAATTCCCAGGCTGGCTTCGGCCAGCAACGCACTCAGTGCCAGCTGTCTCTCCACCCCAAGCCGGCGTGCCAGCGCGAGCACTGCCTCCCAGTCCAGCTCCGCACTGCCCATCGCGTGCGCCATGTCCACCAACCAGAAGGCGCGATGCCAGTGATGCTTGGTGCCATGAAACGCGGCATAGACCACGGCCGCTGGCGGCGACAGCGTGGGCACGTGCACACCGCCCAATTCGACCGTACCGAGATGATCGCGCCAGATCTGTTGGCCGAGCGGGAACTGGCGCTCGTGGTTGGCCAACCGCAGATGTAATTCCAGCACCACGCCGGTGTCACGGTGGCGCAGCGGCAGGGCATGGTTGTAGCGGCAGTATTCCACTGGATCGCATGCAGCGTCCGACTGCAGCACATAACCCAACGCGGCCAGTGCGGACAGCGCCTGTTGGCTGGCCTGCGGCTCGATCAGCACATCGATATCGCACGCTTCGCGGCGGTGCAGTCGGCCGAACTGCGCCACATACCCCAAGCCCTTGAGCAGGCAGCAGCGGATACCCGCCTGCTGCAGCGCCGTCACCAGCTCGCCGATGGCCGCTGTTTGCTGCAAGGACTGCAGCAGCAGGCGTCGCTGCCGCCGCCGCAGCGCTTGGCGCAACGCAACAGGAATGCTGGGCCCCAGGGTGTCGGCAGCAGGCAACGCCAATGCCATTCGATGCTGTGCAAGCGAACGTTCGAAGGCAACCGCATCGGGGGGCGTGGCCACCGCTGGCAGTTTTGCAGCAGCAGGATCGTGTTGCCGCCAGAGCCACAGCAGGTAGCCGAACGCGGGCGACCACGTCGCGCAAGCGTTCTCGACCGTCACGGCGCAATGCGCTTCAACGCGCGGGCGCACGAGAATCGCAAGTGGTGAACGCGCGCACCCCAGCGCGTCGGTAGCCTGTGTTACGTTCGCTGCCAGGGGCCATATCCGCGTTTGCGGATTGCGGGGAAAACTGAGCGAAGTGGTAATCCATGCACACCGTTTTGCGCCGCCTGACGGCCGTGTCTTTCATGCCGGCCCAGCGCCGATGCGCTGTGCATGCCCCGCACTATTAATAGCACAGCGTTCACCGTATCGCGGCTTGCGCGGACGCGTGGCGGAAGCGTTGTGCAAGGTCCTCGCTATGGCCTGGGGCGGTCCCGGGTTCCACCTACATGCGCGTGATATTGCCGATCG
Source organism: Xanthomonas cissicola (assembly GCF_008801575.1). GTDB lineage: Bacteria > Pseudomonadota > Gammaproteobacteria > Xanthomonadales > Xanthomonadaceae > Xanthomonas > Xanthomonas cissicola. The sequence continues at coordinate 27,570 of NZ_VZPL01000029.1, forward strand.
TCGAGGAGCCGTTCTATGAATGAGACAGAAGCGTTTGTGGGCGAAATTCGCCTGTTCCCGATCGACTGGGCGCCCGCTGGCTGGCTGCCGTGCGATGGCCGCACCTTGCCGATCACCAGTAACGTCGCGTTGGCCTCGCTGCTCGGCACCCAGTTCGGTGGCGACGGCAAGACCACGTTCAACCTGCCGGATCTGCGTGGCCGCACGCCGGTCAGCCAGGGCGTCAATCCGCTCACCACGCCGCCGGTGTCCTACACGGTCGGCAACTATGGCGGATTGGAGGGCGTGGCGCTGACTGCGACGCAGGTTCCGCCGCATACCCACATGGTGAATGCCGTCGCCGCGGCAGCCACGACCGCTGCGGTGGCCAGCAATGCGAACGTCCTGCATGCCGAAACCCCAACGCCGCAGTTTCTTTACGCGCCAGTCGGTGCGCTGATCCCGCTGGCCGGCGACTCGGTGAGTCAGGAAGGTGCCGGTGCCGCCCACAACAACATGCAGCCATCGCTGGTGCTGAATTTCTGCATCTGCACGGTCGGCATCTATCCGCAGCGCCCCTGACGCGGGCCACAAAGGAACCACACCATGGATGCCTATACCGGTCAAATCATCCTCTTCGCCGGCAACTACGAACCCCAGGGTTGGGCGTTCTGCGACGGACGCCAGCTGCAGATCAATACCTACATGGCGCTGTATTCGCTGATCGGTACTACCTACGGCGGCGACGGCAGGACCACCTTCAACCTGCCGGATCTGCGCGGCCGCGTGGCGATCTCGCAAGGGCAGGGCATCGCGCGTGCGCCGACGCCGCAATTGACCGCGCGCGTGCTGGGGCAGCAATTCGGCACCGAGACGGTGTCGCTGCAGCTGGCGGAAATGCCGGCGCATCGCCATACCCTGCAGGCGTTCAATTCGCCAGCGTCTTCGCTGACGCCGACCGGGCAGTTGCCCGCCGTCACTCAGGGCGGCAATACGGGGTACCTCACGCCTCCTGCCGGCTCCACTCCCGCCGCCAGTACGCTTGCGACCAATGCGGTGAACGTGGCCGGCGCCAGCCAGCCGCACGACAACCACATGGCGACGCAGACGCTGAGCTATCTGATCTGCTTGAACGGGTTCTACCCGCAGCGGCCGTGATCGGCTATCGCAAAGGAGTTCGACATGTCCAATAGCTTCATCGGCGAAGTGCGCGCGTTTCCCTACAACTTCGCGCCCGAGGGCTGGCTCGATTGCATGGGGCAGACGGTCAGCATCAATCAGTATCAGGCGCTGTTCGGGGTGATCGGTTTTGCTTACGGAGGCGACAAGCAGACTACGTTCGGGTTACCGGACCTGCGCGGCCGCGCGGTCACCGGACAGGGACAGGGGCCCGGCCTGAGCAACTACACCATTGGCCAGTTGCAGGGTACCGATTCGGTGGCCCTGGTGTCGTCGACGCAGTTGCCCGCCCACACGCACTCCATTACCACCATGTTCCTGCCCCCGGCGACCGCGCCGGGTGCTGCGGTCAACACGCCGAGTTCGAGCTCGTATCTGTCGCGCTTGCTCAATCCGACAACCTCGCCGCCGACCTCGTACAAGGCGTATGCACCGGCAACGACCACACCCATGGTGCAGTTGTCGCCTAACGCGCTGGCCCCCTTTCCGTCGGGCTCGCAGGCGGTGCAGGCGCACGAGAATCGTCAGCCGTTCACGACGATCCGCTATTGCATCTGCGCTACCGACGGCATCTACCCGCCAAGGCCGTGATACTGCTGCGCTTCGCCTGTCCTGCGTCCCTGGTGGCACGGGGCATGGCGATCCGTGCCGAGCACGAGGCGGACTTGCCCACGCTGCGCGCGCTGTTCCGCACCCAGCGCTGGGCCGAGTTCGCACTGTTGCCGTGGGACGATGCAGCCCGAGAGGCATTCATCGACCAGCAGTTCGACGCACAGCGGCGTCATTACATCCTCGGTCAGGAGCAGGTGCTGTTCCTGGTCGTCACCGAGGGCGACCACGTGATCGGGCGGCTGTACTTGGGTAGCGACGCGACAACGACGGTCTGCTTACTGGATATCCTGCTGCTGGCGTGTCGTCGCGGGCAAGGCATCGGCACGGCGTTGATCGAGGCGCTGGTGGCGCAAGTGACCCGCGACGGCCGCAACGTGGTCTTGCAGGTCGACAAGCACAATCCCGCGCTCGAGCTGTATCGTCGGCTCGGCTTTCGCGCTTACGACGAGACCGGCGTTGCCTGGAAGATGGCGTGGTCGCACGGCGTGTCCCACGCACGCTGAGTTGTGTGCACGTGCTCAGGCATCCCGGTAGCCCAGCCAGGCCATGGTGGGGCCATGCTGGGCACGTACACGTGCCGCCTGTGCCGCGCTGAGTGCGCTGCGCCACGCCCCCGCGCGGCCCTGACGGAAGAAGCGCGCCTGCCCGTGTTGGCGCTCGGCAAATCCATGACGCTCCTCGCTGTCGCGTAGCGCTTCGAAACGACAGGCCGCAACGGCCTGCGCGATCTGTACCGGCTGCGTGGACAGCCCCAGAAAGCCGGCCAGCCGCGCGGTTTCCCGCAACGGGTTGTCCAACAGGTCTTCATACCGCAGCAGCAGGCGTGGACCAGGCGCATGCAGCCAGGAGGCCACATGTTCGGACCATGAGCCGAAGCGTTGACGTGCCTGCGGCCGGTATCTGGACAGGGTACTGCTCACGGTGGTTGCGCTCTGGCCCAGTTGCCCGATGGCAGCATCCAGATCGATGCCGGCGTGGTCGGCCCAGGACGGTGCGACGTCGCGCGGATCGCGCACGATATAGACGATGCCCAGCGTCGCCACGGCGGGGAACAGCGCGGCATCGTAGCGGTCGTGAACCTTGAGCACGCTCGAGGCCTGCATTGCGCAACGACGATAGGCCGTGCCGCGCAGCAGATGTAGTTCGTCCGGGGTCAGATCGCCGATATCCACGTCAAGATGACGCTCCAGCCATGCCCGCGATGCGGCATTGGGCAGCGCCGGTGCCAGCTCTTCGAGCTGCATCGCGGCGGCGCCGCTACGCAAACTGGCGATCAGGCAACGCACCCAGGTATTGCCCGACTTGGGATACGAGGCGAGCCAGACGATCCCGCGCCGGCTCATGCGCCGACATGGGCTTCGATGAGGTCGACGGTGATGTCCAGCGCGTCGAAGCGGCGCGGACGCCGCAAGCGCCAGACACGGACCTGGCGGGCGATCGCAGCAGCGTGCGCAAATGTCGCCGCATGCAGACCCATCCGCACGGCCGCCTGCGGGCGTGCAAGATACCCATGCAGCAGCGGCAATGCGTGCTGCGGCGACAGGCGCTGAAGATGCGGTTCGGAAGCGTCGCCAAGGACGACGACCGCGTCCAGGCGCACCGGTGCCGCATCGAACCCTGCGCTTGGGCGCAGATCGAACTTTTCCATGCCTGGCCGCACCGGCGGGGCATCGGTCACCGGCAACTGCAATGACTCCAGGGTGTCGCGCCAGAGCTTCAGCCGCGGAAACGCAGGCAGCACCATGATGGCACCGGCCGAGTCGGGGCGAATGACGGTGAGATCGTCGCTGAGCAGTCCATGGCCCCGTTTGAGCAAAGCCGCCGCCAGCGTGGATTTCCCCGCACCACTGTGGCCGGCAAATGCCACGGTCTGTGTGCCAATGCGCAGGCAGGCAGCATGCAGCGGAAACAGGCTGCGTTGCAGGCACAGATAGCCCAGCGCCGAACCGAGCAGAAACAGCCGCCAACTCTCATCGTGCCGATTTAGCCGCTGCACGCGCATCGCCCGACCGGCGTGCACATGGATACGCACCACCTGCGGCACCTGCAGCAGGACCGAGCCATCGCGACCAACGCTCAACCACGACTCCACCGGGTCGTGCAGGTCCAGGCGATCCGGAACCTCTCCCTCTTCGATCACCACGTCCGCATCGACAGGCGTCGCAGTCGCCGACCAAGGCGGCAGCTCGGGCAGCGTCAACGCACTGCGGACGTGCCAGCCGCACAGCACGTAGTGGTGATGTAGCTGCGTGGTGGGCATTGGCTGGTGGGCAGATGCGTCGGTCAGGCGCGCATCTCCACCGCCCCGGCATCGCGCAAGGTGTGCAGCATCGCGGTCACGTCGGTTTCGATGGTGGCCCTGGGCGCCGCATACTCCGCACTCAGGCGATCGCACAGCGTGGCGAACGCGCAAGGCGGATCCAGGTGCGACCAGATGTTCTTGCCGATGGCATCCAGCGACAGATACAGCCCGTGCTCGGTACTCATGAGGACGAGTTCATCGCCCATCTCTGCGGCTAGACAACCGGATGTCCTGGCGACGATCGTGCTCGGTGCGATGCGCATCCATGGGCCAAGTCGATAGGGAAACAGGAGCTTACCAGGATGCATCGCGCTGCAAAGCGCGGCTGGTCACGGCGGCCAGGCGGTGGCGCGGCGGCGGAAGACGCTCTGCTCATCGGCCTGCACCGGCAGCCGCCGGTTATCCGGACCAAACAGCGGCGTGTCCGCGCGCGCAGGCGTCGGCAGGCACAGCACCGTGTCGAACCAACGCGCCGCCTCGGTGTCGCGCAGGCGAAAATTGGCATGGCGCAGCACCAGCAGGCCGCCGGGGCGCAGGCAGCGTACGAAATCCAGCAGCTGTGCCTGGACATCCTCGAACCTGATCAAGTGATCGCAACGATCGCCGCGATGGGCGGCCAGGTCGCCGCGACGTAAGACAGCCAGGCAGAAAATGGCGTCGTAGCTGCCGTCGCCCTCCTCTGCCGTGTTGCCGGCCACGCGAAACCCCAACCCTGTATCGGGTCTGGCGCCAAGATGACGGTAGCAGGCGCGGATGGCATCGGGATGGATGTCCAGCCCAGTAATCATCGCCTTGGGAAAGTAGCTGCGCAGGCTGAAGACTTCTTCGCCGCTGGCGCAGCCGAACGACAGCAGTCGCGCCTGGCTGTCGGCGCCAAGGGTCTGCTGGACGAATCCGAACAGCGCGGGATAGCGATCCATTGAGGTGGTCGCATGATCCTGGAACAAGGGCACTGGCGAGCTGAGCTGCAGCCGCGCATATCCGCGGCCCTGGCGGCTGCGCAGCGCGCGATAGAGCAGCCGGACTGCAACGGGAATCGGCAAAAGCCTGCGCCAGCGGGAGCGTTGGATGGTCATCTGGCCGATGCGTGGGGCGTGAAGCAAAACGGAACGAAGAGCACTTTTCAGCACCGTGACGGCGGCAGCTCCCCGCACCTGGACGTGCCGGTGTCGCGAACCGCATGTGGTGGTAACCTGAGCCACCCGTGTAGCTTACCGCCGAGCGTGGCGAGCGAACGGTAGATCAACGTGGTAGAGATGTGTGCCGGGTCGCATCCTGCGGCTGACGCGCACGAACCTTCGGTTGTACGCGACCGTGTCACATCACTGGCAAGAAGGAGATTGCGCGATGCACGAGAACCAACCGGCTGTCTTGTCCGATACGTCGATCGAGGGTGGACGCAAAGCATGGTCAGCACCCGTCGTGTCCTTCCTGTCGATCGATGAAACGGCGAACAACGCAACCGTGGGCGACGACGGCAACGGTACGTTTACCGGCTCCTGAGCCTGATCGGCATCACCTGGCGTCATGAGTGATTTCGCCGGCGTCTGGCGGCTGGATGGCGCGCCAGTTGCCCCGGGCGACATCCAGCGTTTGGGCCAGGCGCTGGACGCGCGCGGGATAGGTCCGGTGCGTGTCTGGCAGGATGGGTCGGTCGCAATCGTGCATCGTCAACATGTCTTTACCCCGCAGGATGCCGATGAGGCGATGCCCTGGGTGGGGGCATCCGGCGCGGTCCTGGCGGCCGACGTCAGGCTGGCCGCGCGCCAGGAACTTGCGTCTGCGCTGGAGCACCCCGCCAACGTCACCCTGCCCGATGGTGTGCTGCTGCTGGAGGCCTTGCAGTGCTGGGATACCGCGGCGCTGCCGCGCCTGCACGGGTGTTATGCATTGGCGCTGTATCGGCCGGACCGGCATCGCCTCTTGCTGGCCCGCGATCCGATTGGCTTGCGTTCGCTGTTCGTGCATCGCGGACCGCACCTGATCGCATTCGCCACTCGCCTGCGGGCGCTACTGGCACTTCCGCAGGTGCCGAAAGACCTGGACGAGCGCGCCCTGGCCGACAAACTGATCATGGACCGTGCTCGACCGGAGCGCACCATCTACCGCGCGATCGACCGGGTACCCATGGCGCATGCGGTCGTGCTGACCCCGGAGGCGACACACTGCCAGCGCTGGTGGTCGCCGCCCGAGGCCGGATCGCTGCGCTTGCGCAACGATGCCGAAGTGGAAGCTGCGGCAGCCGAGGTACTGGACCGTGCCGTGGCCGATGCGCTGCGCGCACGCGGACCGGTGGCCACCTGTCTGACCGGCGGACTGGATAGCGGTTCGATCACGCTGTCGGCAGCGCGGCAACAGGCGCCGTCGCCGTTGCTGGTGCTCACGCGTCAACCGCTGCCTGCGACTGCCGCTGCCACTGCGACCCACTACTACGACGAGTCGCCGCGCGCGCGGCGGCTGGCCGCCAGCCATCCAGGCATCGACTGGCACTTGGTCGGCGACGACGACGCGGACTGGGGCGAACACGATCCGGCATGCTGGTGGCGCGAGGGCGCACAGCCGGTCCGTTCGCCCTCGAACATGGCCTGGTTCTTTCCGTTTTACCGGTTCCTGCACGCACGCGGGAGCCAGGTGATGCTGGGCGGTGAACTGGGCAACGCCTTCTTCAGCTACGACGGCCTGTTGCGTCTGCCGCAGCTGGCGCGTCAGCGGCAATGGCGTGTGCTGGCCGGACAGGTCGATGCACTTGCCGGCAGCCTCGGCCTGAGTCGGCGCAAGACCGTGCAGCGCTATCTGCTGCGTCCTTTCGCGCCGGTTGCGCTGCTGCGCCTGTGGCATGGCCTGCCTGCCGCGGTCTGGGAAGCGCAGGCCGCACTCCAGCCGGCGCTGGCGCAGTCGCTTGGGATGCAGCAGTCGCTGGATCGGTCCAGATACCGGTTGCGCCTCGGCGGCGGCCACACGTCCCTGCCGACCTTCCGCGAGTGGATGCTGGGCGATGCCGGTCCGATGGACCTGGTCAACACGCTGCGCGCGGTGTCCGGGGTCGACACGCGTTATCCGCTTGTAGACCGACGGGTGATCGAATTCTTCGGCAGCCTGCCGTTGGATCAATTCCTGCGCGATGGTGTCAGCCGGTCGTTGCCACGCCGCTTGCTGGCCGCACGCGGCGCGCCGCCGGAGATCCACGCCAACCGTGCGGTCGGCGTGCAACAAGGCGACTGGTTCGCGCGGTTGAATGCGCAGCGCGATGCGCTGCACGCGCAACTGAGCAAAGCGCGCACTTCGCCGCTGGCCAATCGGGTCGTGGACCTGCAGCGCTTGCAGGCGCTGCTGGACCACTGGCCGCAGGATGCCGCAGCGGCCGAAGCGCGCCGCTTTGAGTATTTGCAGCTGCTGGCGTCCGGCTTGCAGATGGCGGGTTTCCTGGCCTGGCACGAGCGCGGCGGTGCGTGAGTACGGTGCATGCCCGAGCCAGCAGCAGCTGGATCCTGGTGGACGATGCGCCGTGATCGAAGCCACACCCGCACGCCCGGCTTGCCCGCGCTGGCGTTTGTTAGGCTAGCGGGCAGCGAGAACGCCTCGACACGCGCGCCAGTTCGGAGATGCGCAGGCGTGATCCGCTCGACCACCTTCCCCCACACGTGCCCTCTGCCATGCTCTCTTCATCGTCGGCCCTGCAGTCGCGAAAGCAGGCACCGCAGCCGCGTCTGCTCGCGCGCACCGCCATCGACGCCGAGACCGCCGTGCTGCGCCAGCGGTCCGCAGCGCGCGCGGACCGCTGGCAGTGAGCATGCCGCGCCTGCTCGTGCGCGGCTGCCGCATGCTTGCGGCCGTCGGCCGGCTGCCCCGGTTCGAACGGCTGCTGCTGGTGACGGCCTGGGTTCTGTTGGGCCTGGTGCGTGCGGCAGTGCGCTGGCTTGGCTTCCGCCGCCTCGCGCCCTGGCTAGGCGACCAGGTGTCCGTGCCACCGGCACTGCCAGGCCTGGATGCACGTGCTGAACGTCGCGCCCTGCAGATCGGCCGGACCGTCCGTCTGGCGGCCCGCTACACGTACTGGGACTCCAATTGTCTGGCGCAGGCGCTGGCCGCACATTACCTGCTGGGCTTGTTCCGGGTCGCCCATTTGCTGTGCCTGGGGGTGACGCGCAGCGACGATGGCGCGCAACTGCAGGCGCATGCCTGGGTGCTCGCTGGTAGCGCGCGCGTCACCGGGGGCCGCGCGAGCGAGCGGTTCACCCGCGTCGGCTGCTTCGTGCCGCGCGCACGGCAGGCCCGATGAGGGTCGTGCACGGCATGGCGCGCCTGTTGCGGTGGGCGCCAGGTCGCCAGCGACTCGGGCTGTTCGTGCTGATGGTGCTGGCCGGCGCGACGGAGGGCATCGGGATGCTGTTGCTGGTGCCCTTGCTCGGTGCCTTGCAAGGCGACGCCGCCGCCACGGACGGGCTGGCAGGGCAGTTGCTGCGCGTCCCCATCGCCCTCGGACTTCCGACAAGCTCGCCGATTCCCTTGCTGCTGCTGTTCTGTACGGTCGTGCTGGTGCGCACTGCGATCCAGCTCGGCCGCGAGCGGGCGGCAGCACAGCTGCAACAAGATGTGGGCGAGCGGCTGCGCATGGCCAGCTTCGCGGCGCTGCTCGGGGCGCAGTGGCGCTGGTTGGTCGGTCAGCGCACCGCCGACCACGCCAGCCTCATGCTCAGCGACGTCAGCCGCGCCGAAGTGGGTCTGGGACAAGGCTTGGCGCTGCTTGCCGCCGGGACGACCGCCTTGCTTTACCTGCTCGCTGCGATTGCGTTGTCCTGGCAGCTGGCGCTGGTCGCGCTGCTGAGTGGGGCGGTGCTGTTGTTGTCCACGGACCAGCGGCGGCGCGGGACGGTCGTGCTGGGTCGCCAACTGACGCAGGCCAACCAGCGCTTGCACGCCGGTCTGCATGACCGCTTGTCGGGATTGCGCCTGGCCAAGATCCTGGGCGCCGAAGCGCGCCACCTGGCAGCATTCGGGCGCACGGCGCGTGCCATGCACGACCAGCAGCTGCGGTTCGCCCATGGCCTGAGCAGTTCCAAGGCCTTGCTCCATGGCGCCGGGGCGGTCCTGCTGGCGTGCTACGTCTATGCGGGCCTGCAGCTCCTGCACATGGCCATGGCCGAACTTCTGGTGCTGGTCGCAATCTTCGCCCGGCTGTTGCCACTAGTGAGCAACATCCAACAGCAACGCCAGTATTGCCTGCATGCAATGGCCGCGTTCGACGAGATCGAAGGCCGCCTGCAGGAGAGCCGGACCTGGGCCGAGCCGCCGTTACCCGAGACCACACCGCCGATCCGGCTGACAGCCTCGATTGCGCTGTCTGCAGTCCAGGTCCAGTACCCCGGACGCGGCACGCCCGCGCTGCAGGATCTGTCGTTACTGCTGCCGGCGCGGACGACCACCGCCGTGGTCGGCGCCTCCGGTGCAGGCAAGAGCACCCTGGCCGATGTCCTGAGCGGCCTGCTTGGCCCAGACCAAGGCACACTGGAAATCGACGGCGTGGCGCTGGATGCAGCCGCGCGACGGGCCTGGCGCCGCTCGGTGGCCTATGTCTCGCAGGACGCCTTCCTCCTCAACGACAGCGTGCGCAATAACCTCTTGATCGCCTGTCCGGATGCAAGCGAACAGGCGCTACACGCTGCGCTGGAGCAGGCAGCTGCCCAGTTCGTGCATGCCCTGCCGCAGGGTTGGGATACGCCGGTCGGCGAGGGCGGCATGCCATTGTCCGGTGGCGAGCGCCAGCGGCTGGCACTGGCGCGTGCGCTGCTGCAACGCCCGGCATTGCTGATCCTGGACGAGGCGACCAGCGCGCTGGACCACGACAACGAGACGCGCATCCGCAGCGCCATCCAGGGCCTGCATGGCGAGCTGACCGTCCTGCTCATCGGCCATCGGCTGGCCTTGCTGGAACAGGCCGACACCGTGCTGGTCCTGGACCAGGGGCGGTTGGTGGCGCAGGGCCCGTGCCAGGCAGTGGCGCAGGGCCCGTGCCAGGCAGTGGCGCCGGTCTGGATCGGCGCCCGGTGACGCCGCATCTGTCGCCTGCATGGCGTGGCCTTGTGCGCGGCTTGTCGGCGCAGTGGCTGTCGATCCTGTTCACCGCTGCGGTCTCGCTGGCGCTGTCGGTGTGGCTGGCACGCGGGATGGGCCCGGCCGGCTTCGGCCGCTACGCCTACCTGCTCAATCTGGCGACCTTGCTGGCGCTGTTGCAGGATGCCGGCATGCGCACCCTGGTATTGCGCGAAGGGGTTGCGGCCGGCATCCCGGCGACGCTGGCGCGCGCGCTGCCTGGTCTGGCACGCGGGCATCTGCTGTGGTCCACGCTGCTGCTGGTCGCCGCAACCCTGGCGGCGACGCGCGCCGGCAGCGATCCGGCACTGGTCTGGGCGGTGCTGTGCTTCGGTGCGGTCACGTTGACCCAGCTGGTGTCGGCGCAATTGAAGGCGGCGGGCCAGTGGCAACGCGACGCCAGCTGGCTGGCGGGTGCGCGCGCACTCAGCGCGCTGCTGGTGGTGACGGCGGTGCTGCTGCTCGGTCACGCCCCCGGCGTGGTCTTTGCTGCGTGGGCAGGCGGCCTGCTGTTGGCCTATGTCTGGCTGGGGCGAGGCCTGCATGAGCGACCGCACTGGCGGCCACAGCCGCTGGCGTATCGCGCGGCCGCCGGCTTTTTCTGGATCGACACCGCCACCGGTCTGTACCGTCGCAGCGACGTGGTGATCCTGCAGCACACGGTGCCTGCGGCGGAGGTGGGCCAGTATGCCGCCGCGTATCGCGTGTTCGATGGCGTGCTGTTGCTGGCGATGCCGGTCGCCTTGCTGCTGTTCCGCCAGCTGCGCCTGGCGCGCGCGCAGGCAGGCCGCGCGCGTCGGCTGGAAGATCGCGCCCTGTGGCTGGCCGCTGCGGCGGGGCTGGCACTGGCGGCCAGCGGCGCCTGGCTCGGGAACTGGCTGATGGAGCTGTTGTACGGAGCGTCCTATCGCGCGGTGGCGGGGCAACTGCTGGGCTGGTTGTTTGCCGCCTTCGTGTTCGTGCTGCCGAACTACGTGCTGACCCAGGCCGCCATCGCCTGCGACCAGCAGCGTTGGTACGTGCTCGGCGCGAGTGTGGCGGCGGTGGTCAACATCGCGCTGAATCTGCTGCTCACCCGCCGCTACGGTGTGCACGGCGCAGCGATCGCTGTGATCGCCACCGAGGCGGTGCTGACCGCCACCTTGTGGTGCGGGCTGCGGACTGCAGGGCGCGCGCGCGCATAGTCGCGTTGCCGCCGTCGCAATCGCTGTGGCACAGTGCTGGCGATACGGCGTGGCGCTTCCATGCCTCCCTTGAACCGCAGCGACGATCTGATGCCGGGTATAGACGAGATCCCTGAACGCCGTGACGAGGTCTCCCTGGGCGATCTATTGCTGGAAGTGCTGCGCTTCTACCAACAGTTCGGCCGCCTGCTGATTCCGCTGGCCGTGCTGTGCGGCGTACTGGCCGGCGTGGTCGTCGCCACGCGGCCCCTGTATGCGCTCACCGCGCTGCTGGAAACGCCGCAGATGAGCCTGGAACAATGGCGCAAGCTGCAACCCATGCTGGCCGACCGTCAGTTGGTGGCGGCCTCGCTCGCCAGCATGACCGAGCTGCCGCCGGAGCAGCGCGAACGCCTGCAACGCGCCTTCGTGCTCAAGAAATACTGGGACACGCGCGTGACCTACCGCAGCGCGGTCGAACGCGACGACATCCGCCAGCAGGTCAACATCGATGCGAAAAGCGTCGGCGCGCTGGGATTGGAAGTGTCGTTGTATGCACGCGACGATGCGGCCGCGAACCAGCAGCTGGACGCCATCGCGCAGCACGTGCGCCAGGTCGTGCTGTGGGGCGGGTTGCGCGACTACCTGGACAGCCTGCGCCAGCAGACGCTCGAACAACGCCCGCAGTTGCAGATCGACCAGATCCAGCAACGCTACGCGATCGAACAGAACGAACGCCAGGCTGCGGACATGCAGCAGTTGCTGGAGCGCTATCCGGAACTGCGGCGCAACGAGGTCAACACGGTCGTGTCGGTCGGCGATGGCGGTGGACGCTACCTTTCGCCGCTGGCGCAGATCGTCGCATTGCAGTCGACCATCGCCGGGACGCGGACCACCTTGCGTCAGGTGGAACGCGAGCTGGAACAGCTGGACGGCAAGCAGCGCTTTCTGGCGCGGGTGGACCAGCGCGCGCCGGGCCTGCATCTGGGCCGGGCCCTGGCAGACTGGGTGCAGAGCTGCCGACGCGCCGTCTTCGGCAGCGGCACCCCCTCCGGCTCGGCGCTGTCGCAGGTCGCCAGCGAAATAGACTTGGCGCTGTCGCAACAGCGCTGGCGCGCGCAATTGGTGCGCTACCGGGCGATCCCGGCGTTATCGCCGGCGCCGGTACCCTCGCGCCGGCCGGCGCTGGTCGCGCTGGCGGTGTTTCTTGGGGTGTTGCTGGTCGCCTCGTTGGGATTGGCAATGTATGTGATCGCGCGTCGCCATGGCGACCGGCATGCATCCTGGTCGGCGCACGCCGATCCGTTGTTTGCGTGGTTGCCGCAGCGCATGCGTGGCCTGTTGCTCGGGCCGACCGACGCGCGCCCGCTGGGGTCTGGATGATGCGGGTGCTGGTCACCGGCGCGGCCGGGATGATCGGGAGACGCGTGGCGAGCGCGCTGTTGCAGCGAGGCGACGCGGTGGCAGGCCTGGACGATCTGTCCAGCGGCATGTCCCTGCCGCACGGCCTGCATGCGGCCATCGTTGCCGACGTGGGCGAGCGTGAGACGGTCGCCGTCGCGTTGCGCGAGTTCCGCGCCGATGCGCTGATCCATCTGGCCGCCATCCACCATATTCCCACCTGCGAGACGCAGCGCATGCGTTGCCTGCAGGTCAACGTGGTCGGCACCGAGAGCGTGCTGCACGCCGCCAGCGACGCGGCGCTGCGGCAGGTCGTGATCGCCTCCAGCGGCGCGGTCTACGCCTGGGGCGACGGCGCGCTGGACGAACACGTCAGCGCCACCGACGCGCGCGACAACTATGCGCTGTCCAAACTTTGCAACGAAGCGCAATTGCGCTTGTGGTGCGCTGCCGCGAACGGCCGGCGCGGGCGCGCGGCGCGGCTGTTCAACACCATCGCCCATGACGATCCCAATGCGCACCTGATACCGGACGTGTTGGCGCAACTGGCGGCCGATCCGGCCGCGACGCCAACCTTGCGCCTGGGCAACCTGCAACCGTGCCGGGACTATCTCCACGCAGACGACGCTGCGGCAGGGCTGATCGCACTGCTCGACGATGCGCGGCCGGACCCGGCCTTCGATGTCTTCAATCTGTGCTCGGGCGTTGAGCATTCGGTTGCCGAACTGGTGGAGCAGATCGGCGCCGTGCTAGGGCGATCGCCGCGCCTGGAAGTCGACCCGCAGCGTCAGCGGCGTATCGACCGTCTCCATCAGTTGGGCGATCCGGGCAAGGCGGCGCGCGTGCTGGGTTGGCGTGCACGCTGGAGTCTGCGCGAGGCACTGCAGCGCGTATTGGGAGTCACCGATGCGCCCACCGCCGGGCAACATGCGTGAGCCCGCGCGATGCGATCACGTCGCCCGCTGCCACGCTGATCGCAACGCCTGCGGTGCAAACAGCCCGCGTTGTCGTGCGACACCATCGGCGCATCACCATCGCAGGTCGAACGGTTGCGGCGGCGGCACCACGCGCCCATCTCGAGATGGGTCTGCTCAGTGCGTAAATCCGGCGCCATACCGACCAGGCATTCACCGCCGCACAGGCGCTGCAGCCCATTAGCTTTGGCGCTGGCCAAATGCGCCCGATTGTCTGTATGGAAAGTGCGGCCTGCAATTGCGTTAGCGCGTCCCCAGCCCGGATACTCCCACTGCGGTCTTCCCCGTTCTTGCGAAGGTGTCTGGCTTGTCTGCGACGACCATTGAACGCCTTAAGTTCGCCTATCGTCGGTTGCGCGTCGGCGCGAACCTGCACCGTAACGATGCGCTCGGCGCGCTGTTTCGGGCATGGGCGTATACACATGCCACGCAGCTGACGGGCGACTACTACGAGTTCGGCGTCTATCGCGGCAACAGTCTCGCTCACGCGTGGCTGTGCTACCGCCATCACCGACGCCATCTCGAGCGCAGTGCGCGATTGCCCTACCGTCGGCAGGGAACGGTGTCGGCGTTTCTGGCGCAGCGTCCACGGTTCTACGGTTTCGATACGTTTGCCGGGATGCCGGCCAATCTGGAAGGCGAAGACAGCTTGGCGGGCGGCAGCTTTCTCGCCTCACTGGCCCAGGCCCAGGCACGCTGTGCCGCCGTTGGTTTGAAAGCACCGGATCTGCAGCTGGTGCAAGGCTTGTTCGCCGACAATGCTGCAGCCATCGGCCACACGCACGCAGCCATCGTGCATGTGGATTGCGATCTCTACAGCTCGGCACACGACGCACTGACCTTGATCGCACCGCGTCTGGTGCAGGGCAGTGTGCTGCTGTGCGACGACTACGATCTGTTTCGCGCCGACAACCGACAGGGCGAACGCCGGGCGCTACAGGAATGCGCGGACCACGTCGGCATCGCATTTGAGCCCTGGTTTGCCTATGGCGCCGCCTCGCGCGCTTTTCTGTGCCATGTACCGACGCCTGCATCCGCCGCGCAGCCATGATCGCCGCGCAACGCATGCGCGCGGGGTTCGTTGCCGGCGCAGTGCTGTATGCGCTCGGTCAGGGCTGCGCGCTGCTATTCCAGTGGCTCTTGCTACGTCGGTTCGGCCTGCAGGGCTATGGCGACGTAGGGCTGGCGCATCTTGGCTTGGTCACTGTGCTGTTCCTGGCCGATCTGGGCTATGCCTCGCTCTTTCTGCGCGAGGATCCTGCGGCACCTGGCTGGAACGCGCGTTGGCGCCAGGCGCTGTGGCACCGCTTGCTCGCCACCGTGGTGCTGGATCTGCTGTGGATCGCCGGCGTCTGGTGGTCCGGTCGCGGCCAAGGCGAAGGGTTCCGCTATCTGCTGGCGGTGCTCTCGGCGACGGTGTTTGGCTTGGTGGGCTATTCGGCGCCGCTGCTCGCCCGCGGGCGGATGCTGGCCGGATTCATCGTGCAGCAGGTGGCGATGCCGGCGACGATCCTCGCCTGGTTCGTGCTGCAACAGCTGCCAGGCTGGAACGGCGGGCTTGGCGCCGGGCTGGCTGTCAGCTTGGGCTATCTACTGCAGGCCCTGGTCAACATCGCCGTGTTCGGTGCACCGCTGCAGTTGCTATGGCCGCGTCGCGGTGGCGGCCGGCGCATGCTGCGCCCCGCGCTGCAACTGTCCTTGCTGAGCATCGCCGGCACCTTGCACGATCGGTTGACACCGCTCTTGCTGGCGTCGGTCGCGCCGGCATTTTTGCCGGTGTATTTGTTCCTGAACTATCTGCTCAATGGGGCCAGTGGTGTATTCAACCAGTTCAACCGCCTGTTGGTGGCCGACGCGCGCGGCCCGGCCGGGGAACACTGGGCAGGCGCGCTGGTCTCGTTGGTGCTGGGCGCAGCCGCTGTGGGCGCGTTGGCGCTGCTGGTGATTGCAGCCGCCTGGGGCAGCGCCGAGCAGCGCGCGTGGCTGCCATGGGTCACCCCGGTACTGGCCGCAGGCGCGACCACACTACTCAGCAGCGTGCTGGCGGCCTTGCTGATCGGACGCCATCGCGAAGCGACGATGGTTCCGTTGTTGTTGGGCGGCGCGCTCTGCAGCGCGCTCCTGCAGGTCGCGGCAGCGGCGGCGCATGCACCACAGTGGATGCTATGGCTGCGATTCCTGTGCGTGCTCGCCATGGCGGCGGCGAGTCTGCACCTGTGCGGGCTGCGCTTGAACGCCGGCGGCTACGCGGCCTTGCTGTCGGCGGTGCTCGCGGTCTCGCTCGGTGGCGGCCCGGTGACCATGACACTGGCGGCGTTGTTGCTGGTGCCGGTGGCGTGGACGGTATGGCAGCGCCGCAGCCTGCTGCACACCACGTTGTCAGCGCGCGCGTGATGCATGATTGCGCCTTGATTGCGATGTTCTGCTTTCGGCATCGGGGGCCATCATGTGCGGCATAGTCGCGCTGCGCAGCTTCGTTGCGGAGGTGCCGTTGCAGGCGCTGGCCGAGCGCGCGCTAGACGCCTTGTCACGTCGCGGCCCGGATGCGCAGGGTCTGCTGTGCCTGGAGCAGCCAGTGCCGACGGCGCTAGGCCACCGTCGCTTGGCGATCCTGGACTTGAGCGCTGCTGCGACCCAGCCAATGCGCTGCGCCGAGACCGGCAACGTGCTGGTGTTCAATGGCGAGATCTACAACTTTCTTGAGCTGCGCCGCGAACTGGAAGGGTTGGGTCATCAATTCCGCACCGACAGCGATACCGAGGTCATCCTGCATGGCTGGCGCGCATGGGGCGAGGGGCTGTTCCCGCGTTGCAACGGCATGTGGGCGCTGGTGCTGCTGGAGCAGGCAAGCGGCGATCTGATCTATTGCCGCGACCGGCTGGGCGTCAAACCGTTGTATCTGCACCACGACGGGCGGCAGCTGGTGCTGGCCAGCGAGATCCGCGCCATCGCTGCCAGCCTGGGGGGCTACCCGCCACCCAATCCCGCCGCGGTGTTCGATTTCCTGGTCACCGGCATGTCCGACCACACCACCGAAACCTTTTATGCCGGCATCCGCGCGGTTCCTCCCGGCTGGCTGTACCGGGTATCGCCAGCCGGCCATAGCCGGCGCACGCCGTACCACCAGTGGCCATTGCCTGGAGCGGTTGCTCCGCTGGATGCGCAGGCCACCTTGGAGCTGCTCGAGGACTCCACCCGCCTGCGCTTGCGCTCGGATGCGCCCACGGTGTCACTGCTGTCGGGCGGATTGGACAGCTCAATCCTGACCACCCTGAGCGTGCAGGCCGGTGCGCTGCCACGCACCTGTTTCGCCGGCGCCTTCACCTACGGCTACGACGACACCGAGCAGGCCGGCTTCGACGAAACCGAGGCCGCAGCGAGCTTGATGCAAACGCTGGGGCAGAGCGAGCGTCACTTCGTGCATCGCGCCCGCGCGATTCCGGACGAGGAGGAACTGCTGGCACTGGTGGCGGCGCAGGAAGAGCCGTTCTGTACGCCGTCGATACTCGCCAGTTTCCGTATGTATCGCGCCATCCGCGCCGCCGGTTACAAGGTGGTGCTCAATGGTGAAGGCGCCGATGAGCTGTTCGGTGGCTACGTGCGCCTGTACCTGGCTTTGAGCGCGCGCAGTGCGCTGCACCAGGCACGACTGCCGACCGCCATCAGGCTGCTGTCCACCGGTGCGGTGGACCCGCGTCTGCTGCTCAATCGTCTTGCATGGGATCTGCCAGCCGGCGCGCTGGGCGCACTGCTGCGCCGGCAGCGGCCGAGCGTGGCCTGCATGTCCTCGGCACTGTGGCACGACCAAGCCGCCCGGCTGCAGTTGTTGCAGGTTGATCGCCGCGTCGATATCGAGGCGCGTTTGCGTCGCGACGTGCTGTCGACCAATCTGCCGATGGTGTTGCGCATGACCGACCGCAACAGCATGTCCGCCGGCATCGAGGTGCGCGCGCCGTTCCTGGACTATCGCGTTGTCGAACGCGCGTTGTCGACGGCTGCGCTGCAGCGGATGGGCGACTATCACGGCAAGGCCATGTTGCGGCACGCGTTCGCCGAGCGCCTGCCGGCACGCGTGACCACGCAGCGCAAGAGCACCGGCTTCGGACATGCCGAACAGTTTCTGGTCGATCGCATGCCGTTGCAGCAGGCGCTGGCGACGTTGCCGGAAGGCGTGAACGAACTGCTGAATGTCGCGAGGCTGCGCCGGGAGCTTGCCAGCGGACGATCGCACAGCACGCTGTGGTTCGCGGTCTCGGTCGCGCTGTGGTATCGGAGCGTCTATGCGTAACGCGCCGCCGACGGTACAGGAGCTGTGGACGCCCGACCACGGGCATTGCCGCTGTTGCGGCGGCACGCAAGCGCAACGCACGGTCTGGGCGGAAGTCTATGTAGGGACTGGTCAGGAGCTGCGCCGCTGCGGTGCGTGTGCGGCGGTGTATCTGGCGCCTGACCTCACCGAAGCGGCGCTACAGCACTTCTATGCCCACGATTATCGGCAGCTGTTTCCCGCGGAAATCCCGTGGGGTAGCCAGCGGCGCTTCTTTGCGTGGCGCGGCGACCGCTGGATCGCGCACAACCGGCTACAGCGGATCGCGCCCGCCCTTGCACCGGCAGCCAGGGTGTTGGAGGTGGGCTCGGGTTTTGGTGCCTTTCTTGGCGCCGCTGCCGCCACGCGACCAGACCTGCGCCTGTCGGCGTGCGAGCCGGATGTGACGCATCGCCACGTCTTGCTGGATGGCGCGGCGGTCACCTTCCTGCCTGCGCTGGACACGCTGGCCGACGGGGAGTTCGAGGCCGTGGTCGCCTTCCATGTGCTTGAGCACTTGACCGACCCGCGCGCGTTCCTGTCGTCGCTGGCGCGCATCCTCGTTCCCGAGGGACAGGCGTGGATCGAGGTCCCGGACCTGATGAGTGGATGGCGTTCGCGCAACTATGTCCACCCGGCCCATCTAAGCTATTTTTCGGCGCCGTTGCTACGACGGCTGGCCAATGCGGCAGGCCTGGAGGTCGTTTCCTGCGGTCCGTATTCCGATCGTGGTGTGTTGGCTGGAAACATCTGGCTGCATCTGCGGCAGCCTGCGCAACCGCACGCCGCGGCGTCGCTGGCGCTGGCGCTGGCCGATTCGCACGAGGTCGACGCAGTCGACGCACGGCTGGACATGGTCCGGTGGAGCCGGCGGGACCGGCTGCAGCGGCGGCTCAAGCACGGCCTGATCCGGGTGCTCGGCAGAGGTCTGTTCGGTGAACTGCAGCGCTGGCGTGGCTACCGCCAGCTGCGCAAGGACCAGGTGCACGATGGACTTCGCTGACTTCCAGCAGGCCGTGCACGCCCAGTTCGGCGCGGAGGCGGCCGCGGTACGCCATGAGATCTACTTCCTGACCCGCCGACGCGGTGCAGGGCTGCGTGCCGCTCTGGCTGTCCTGCGTGATGCATGGCTGTGCCTGCGGCTGCCGCAACGCCCGCCCGTGCTCTCGGAGTGGACGGCGCTGGCAACCCTGCCGGGCAGCAACGGCTGGGGCGCACTGGCGCCGTACCTGGCCGATCTGCAGCGGCAGGGTGCGGCATGCACGGTGCTGATCCATCCGCGCCTGCGCGGCAGCGTCGAGGGACAGCTGCCCGCACGACCAACCTGGGCCGGCTGGCAGGCGGCGTTGCGCGCGCTGGCCCTGCGCCGCACGCCGCTCGGGCCGGCGGTCGCCTCGCTCTGGATCGTGCGCGCCTGCGTCTTGCGCCAGCGCCTGTGGCACGGCGCATGGCAACGCACGCTGGGCGCCGCGCCGGCAGGAGCAACACTGCTGCTGCACAACGACTTCGACATGTATGCGGCGGCGGCACTGCACGCTGCCGGCGACGGCTGGCGGAGCGTATGCGTCCAGCATGGTCTGCCAACCGACGAGTTCTTCCCGGTCCGGGCGCGGCACCATTTGCTGTGGGGACCTAGTAGTGCGCAGGTCTACCGCAAGCACGGCGTCGCACCGGCGGCCATCGGCTATGGGCCAGCGATGGCGTTGACCGATCTCGATACCGCAACGGTGCCAACCACGCTGTATCTGATGTCGCAGAGCCACACACCGATTTATGGACCCACCCTTGCCGCGCATCTGTTGGCCTTGGCGCACGCGCTGCCGGCGCTGGAGGCAGACGGCGTGGCCGTGCGCATCCTGCTGCATCCGGAGGAAGTGCGCGGTACCCATCCGTATGCAGAGCCGGCACTGCAACGACGCTGCCAGGCGCCCCCGCACGCGATCCTGGAGGCGGATGCAGGTCCGGCACTGGTGGTGGGATTTTGTTCCACCGCGCTGCTGCAGGCCGCCTGCCGCGGTCACTACGTGATCGGCATGGCCTGGCCCGCCTCCGCGTCCCACGATGCGTTGGCGGTCGGGCGGCCCGCACATCAGGTCGCCGATGCCGACGCGCTGGCTGCACTGGTCCGGGCGCTGCGCAGCGATGCGGGTGCGCGAGCGCGATTCGCCGCGCAGCAACGCCATTGGCTGCAGCAGACCTTCGCGGCCGATGCGCGATGGCCGCACCATCTGGAAGCGACCCCGTGAAACGCGCCTATCTGCTGCTGGCGGTGCTGCTGGCGATCCACCTGGGCGATCTGCTGGTGGCCTGGCTGTACCACGGCGGGGCGCTGCCGGCGGCCGCCCTGCTGCGGCCGATGCGCGATGGCACGCTCATCGTGCTGGCCGCCATTGCACTGGCGACGGTGCGCATGCCGCGCGCCTTGCTGGCGATAATCCTGGTGTTTGGCATGATCGGGCTGGCCTATGCGCCGGTCGGGTACGCCCACGGGTTGCCGGCCGGCATCGTGGTCGGCTCGCTTGGCACCTTGCTGCTGCCGATGCTGCTGGTGCTTGCCGGGTATTGGTGCATGCCGCATCCGCACGATGTCAGGCGCGGGGCGCGCTGGCTGGTCTGGTTGGGCATCGTCAGTGCTCTGTTCGGTGCGTGGGACTTGGCGCATACCGATTTCTGGGTGCAGACCGTGCGGTTGCCGGACTACTTGGCCGAGGTGAAAGGCGTGCTTCCCAAGGACACCGACCCGGACACCGGGCTGCCATGGAACTTCTTCGGCGGCGAGGATTACGCGCGCCGTGCCGGTGGACTGGTGGCAGCTCCCCTGGCGCAGGGCCAGTTCCTGATTACCGCGGCACTGGCGGCACTGGGTCTGTGGCAGCGGCGCTGGCCGTGGCGCGCCCTGCTTACGTGCCTGGGCTTGCTGGTGGGGGTGTGGATGTCGGGCACACGGGGCGCCATGCTGGCCGGCATCGTCGGGGTGCTGGGCTACCTGGTCAGCTCACGCGGTCTGGTGCGATCGCCCTGGGCGCGGCTGCTGCTGGTGGGCGGAATCGCGGCGATGCTGGCGGCCGCGTCCTACGGCATTGTGGTGACGTCGGTGAATTTCCGCGACGGCTCCACCATCGGCCACTGGTACGCGCTGCAGCGCAATCTGGCCGATCTGCACCAAGTGGTCCTGTGGGGCGGCGGGTTGGGTCGCCAGGGGGCGGTTGCTGCGCGTCAGGCGTTGACCGATCTGGGCGGTGGCGAAGGTGCCATCTTTACCATCGCGTATCAGATGGGGTTACCGGCGGCCCTGCTGTTTCTGGGCTTTATCGGCTGGAGCCTGCGCGCGCTCTGGCGCGCCTATCGCCAATGCGACAATCACCTGGCATTGGCGATGTTCTGGCTGTTGTGCGGCATGGCGACAACCTTGATCTCGTCAGACAACGCAATGACCGTGTCTGGCGCTGGAGGGTTCTGGTTGCTACTGGGCGGCGCGTTGCGTCATTGCCAATGTCCGCTGCCAACCCGACGAGCGATCGCGCGTACACGCAGGGACCACACCGCGCCCGCCGCCGGCATGGCCGCAGGTTGAGCGATGCGTATCCTGCACGTCTATAAGGATTTCGCGCCGCACAGCGGCGGCGGCGGGGTGGCGCGGCACATCCATGGGCTGGCAGTGACCCTTGCCGATGCCGGGCATACGCTGCGGATCGTGGCCCCGTTGGCCGAGGACGGCATCTCGCCACACGGCTATACGGTAGTCCGCGCCACCGCATCGCAGCTCTGGCATCACGTCGGCTGGGCCGATGTGGTGCACGTGCACGGTGCGCGCACGCCAATCGCCGCGATCGCCGGTGCGCTTGCCCGGCTGCGCGGCAAGCGTGTGATCTATACACCGCATTGTTATTACGATGACGATCTTGCGGCGAGCAAGCGCGCGCGCAAGTGGTGCTGGGATCGCTTGATCGAGAAGCCGCTGCTGCAAAGCGCACAACCCACCGTGCTGCTGTCGGCGTATTGGCAGCAATACCTCTCACAGCGTCGGCTGCCGCCCAAGCGCGCCCTGCTGCTGCCCAATGCCGTGCTCGCCGCCGAGCAGTGCCTGCCCGCGACGTCACGGCAGCCGTTGCTCGGTGCTCCGGCGCTGCTGTCGGTCGGCCGCCTGGACGCGGTCAAACGGCTACAGGATGCGATCGCAGCCCTTACCCAGCCGAACATGGACGCAGCCGTGTTGCACGTGGTCGGACGTGGCCCGGATCGGGCACGCCTGGAAGCCTGCGCCGTGGCATTGGGGGTTGCTGCACGCGTGCACTTCCATGGCTTCGTCAGCGATGCCGAGGTTGCAGCGATGGCGGCACAGGCCGATGTCTTCGTGCTGCCATCGGCCGTCGAGGGCATGCCGACCGTCTTGATCGAAATGCTGCTGCATGGGTGTCCGGTGGTTGCCAGCGACATTCCCGGCAATCGCTCGATCCTGGCCCAGATCGGCCTGCAGGCGGCCTTGCACCGGCTCGGCGACAGCGCCGCGTTGGCGGGATGCATTCGCGTGCAACGACAGCAGCGGATTGGGCCGGAACGCATCGCGCGTGTCCGGGCAGATTTCACCTGGGAGGGCCTGCGAGCGCAGGTGCTGGCACTGTACGATGCTCAGGTCGTAAAGGAACCCGCAACTTGACCACATCGCCGGCTCGCCTGTCCTTTCTCGGATGTCCGTTGGACCTCCTCCCCCCCGATCAGATTCTCTTGCGTGCGCAGCACGCCGCCGAGGGCGGCGCGCCGATCCGGGTGGAGGGCTTGAACGTCGCCAAACTGATCGATGCGCGCGCCCAGCTGCCGCTGCGCCAGGCGCTGGAACAGGCCGAAGTGGTGCACATCGATGGCGCCGGCATCAGCCTGGGCGTGCGTTGGTTCGGAGTGGACGTGCCGCCGCGCAGGGCCGGCATCGACCTGATGCAGGACATGTGCGGCCAGGCCGCCCGCAGCGGTGCAGGGGTCTATCTGCTCGGTGCGCGCCCGGCGGTGGTCGCGGCCGCGGCAGAACGCCTGTGCACGCACTGGCCCGGTCTGCACATTGCCGGCATGCGCGATGGCTATTTCAGCGACGCCGAGGAGGACGCGGTGATCGCGGCAATTCGCCAGTCGGGTGCACGCTATCTCTTCATCGGCATCAGTTCGCCGAAGAAGGAACTGCTGCTGGAGAAACACTGGCAAACCCTGGGCGTGCCGGTGGCGATGGGCGTGGGCGGTTCGTTCGATGTGCTGTCGGGCATGCTGCCGCGTGCGCCGCGGCTGATGCAGCGCTGTGGGATGGAGTGGCTGTTTCGGCTGGCGCTGGAACCGCGCCGGCTGGCCTGGCGCTATCTGCGCACCAATGCGGCGTATCTGCTGCTGTTGCTGCGCGCCCGCCTCAGCCGACGCTACCGCGCGCAGGCGCTGACGACCTGGCCCACATGACCGCTGGCGCGCCTGCGCGCCAGCCTGCGCAGACCGGGCTGGTGGCCGTGTGCCTGGGCCTCTACCTGCTGTTCTGTCTGCAGCAAGTGGTGTTGACCGGCCGCTACTTCGGGGTCGGTCTGTCGCTAGGATCGATGGCCATCCGTGGCGTTGCGCTTGGCCTGAGTGCATGGGCGTTATGGCGGCACGGCGTTCCGGCATGCCTGCGCTGGCCATTGCTGTCGATCCTGCTGTGTATGACTGCGCTGGCAGCGTCGGTGCTGGCGTCCGACCACTCGGCCTTGGCATTCAAGTACGCCGTGCGTTATGCCACTGCCTTGCTGTGGCTATGGGCCTTGTTGAATCTGGCGGTGGCGTGGCCGCAGTGGCCGCGCGCGGCGGCGCTGGCGGCGTTGATCGCGGTGTGGATCAATCTTGCGTTGGGTATGGCGGTACGGCTGCAGTGGCCGCCGGCATTGGAGTGGTCGTTGGCCTTCCATGCGCAGGGCAGCTTCAAGTACCTGCCTCGGGTGTCGGGCATGTACGACCATCCCGCATTGCTGGCCGCAACTGCCGTCATCGTCGGGTTGCTCACGATCCAGTTGTATCAGCGGCACGCGGTCGGGCGCGCGCAACTGGCGGCGGCCGTGCTGGCTGCAATCGGCGCGCTGGCGCTGAGTGAAGTACGTAACCCGTTGCTGCCGGTGGCCGGGTTGATCCTCTGGTGGGCGTGGTCGCGCCGCGCTGGCGAACGTCCTCGCCGCCGCACGGTCTGGGCCGCCGCGCTCGGCCTGCTGGCCGTTGCTGGCTTCGTGCTTTGGCAGCGCTACGCGGAGATGACCAGCGCAGTGCACGAAAGCCCGCTGGCCGCATTCTCGTTGGGGCGCACCTACCTGTGGTCCGGCGCGATCGAGGCATGGCGCAGCCACCCCTGGTTCGGGCTCGGCGCCGGTGTCTTCCAGTTTCTGGTGCCCGATTACACCGGCGGTCGCTTCGATCGCGGCGAGCTGCACGCACACAACGGCCTGCTGGCGGTGTTGTCGGAAACCGGGCTGTGCGGGCTGCTCGCCTGCGTGTGCCTGCTTTGGGTGCTCTGGGCGCCGTTGCTGCGCAACCCTGCCGAACATGGCTGGGCGCTGATCTGGCTGCTGTTCCTACTGGGCTTGAACGTGTTCGATTTCTATCCGCTGTTCTATCCCTTTTCCCTGCATGCGGCCCTGGCGGTGGCGCTGCTGTACGCCCACCACGTTGAGCTCAACGGCGCACCGGAATCCGGGATGTCATGAGGCCGACCCAGCGCTCGGCTCTGCGTCGCGTCTAGAACCAGCCATGCCATCGCGCGCCTGCGCGCTGAGACCCTTCGCTGCGCGCCGCCTACGCGTGCTGCAGGCGCGGACGCGACGCGCTGGGGTGTTCGTCCCGCGCCAGGAGCGTGTCCAGGATGCAGCGAAACGCATGGCCATCGCCAAAGGGATTGCGCCATGCCACCGAACGCGCCAGCAGGCGATCGGCGGCACTCCGCAGGGCGTCCTGTTCCAGGCCGTGGGGGAGTTCCGCCCCGCCGATCTGCAGGGTCTCCGGCCGCTCGGTGTTGGTGCGCAGCACCAGGCATTTGCGCTGCAGGATGCAGGCTTCTTCCTGGATGCCGCCACTGTCGGTCATGATCAAGGCCGCGCCTTGCTGGAGCGCCAGCATGTCCAGGTAACCGACCGGACCGATCGCCCGCAGCACGCGATGCCGCGCGGCCGCCACGCTCCCCAGCGCATCCAGGCGCGGGTGCATCGGAAAGACCAGCGGCAACCCCTGATCCTCGGAGATCGAGGTGACGGCCTGCATCAGCGCCGCGAAATGCGCGGGATCTTCGGTATTTGAACGGCGATGGCAGGTAAGCAAGTGATAGCCGCCTTCGCGCAGGCCAAGCCGTTGCAGGATGGTCGAGCGGCGCAGTGCGGTCTGGGCATGCGCCAGGGTCGCGTCGGCGACAGTGTTGCCAGTGATGCGGATGCGGGCGCCGGTCAGGCCTTCATCGCGCAGGATCTGCGCCTGCAGTGCGGTGGGACAGAACAGGTAGTCGGACAGGTGATCGATCAGCACGCGATTGACTTCTTCAGGCATGCTGCGGTCGCGGCTGCGCAGGCCCGCCTCGACATGGGCAACGGCGATCTCCAGCTTGCTGGCGGCCATGGCGCCTGCCAAGGCGCTATTGGTGTCGCCCTGCACCACCACCACATCCGGCTGCAACGTCGCAAGCACCGGCTCGATGCCGCACAACATGCGTCCGATCTGCACGCCATGCGGCGCCGAACCCACGCCGAGATTGTAATCGGCCGGGGGCAGACCCAACTCGTCGAAGAACACCCGGTCCATCGCCTCGTCGTAATGCTGATTGGTATGGACGATCGAAAAGTTCAATCCATCGCGCAGACTGGCCGCGATCAGCGATGCCAGCTTGATGATTTCCGGGCGGGTACCGAGGACATAAGTGATGTGCATGGGACTTCCGGATCCGAGTTCAGTAGGCGTCGCGGTCGAACAGCACGATCACGCAGGTCTGCGCGATGATGCTCATATCCAGCCAAAGCGACCAATGCTGGATGTAAGCGAGATCGTGTTGAACGCGGCTGCGCATCTTTTCCAGCGTATCGGTCTCGCCGCGCAGGCCATTGACCTGCGCCCAGCCGGTGATGCCCGGCTTGACCCGCTGGCGTTGCAGGTAGTTCGGCACCAATTCCTGATATTGAGCGTTGTGCGCCAGCGCATGCGGGCGCGGCCCGACGATGGCCATGTGCCCCTGAAGCACGTTGAGGAATTGCGGCAATTCGTCCAGGCTGGTGCGTCGCAGGAAGGCGCCGAAGCGCGTGACCCGTTGATCCCCGCGGCTGGTCTGCGGCGCGGCGGTCGCCGCATCGTGGACCTGCATGCTGCGGAACTTCCACAATTCGAACGGGCGGCCATCCCAACCCTGCCGTATCTGCCGGAACAATACCGGTCCAGGGCCGGAGAGCTTGACGCCCGCGGCCAGGGCCAGCATGAGCGGTGCGCTCGCTAGCACGATGGCGCAAGCCAGCACACGCTCGGTCGCCTCCTTCAGCACGCGCGACAGGCCCGTCAGCGGGCGCACCGACAATGCCACCATCGGCAGGCCGGTCATCTCCTCCAGGCAGGACTCCCCCGGGCGAAATGCGAACAGGTCCGGAATCCAGCAGGCGTCCACGCAGCAGGCATCCAGTTGCGCGATGCTGGAGCGAAGTTGGGCCTCTTCGCGCATCGGCCATGTCACCCACACTTCGCCGACGTGCCGAGCTTCCAGCCAGCAGGACAGCCCGGCCGTGCCACCAAGCGCCAGTTCGGATGGCACCTGCACTAGTTCGACCCCCGCACATGGGTGCTGCTGGACGCTTGCCACCAACGCGTCGCTGCGTTCGGGTGGCCCGAGTAGCGCGATGCGCCGGCGCCCGATATCGTGTCGATGCAGCCAGGCAAGCGCCCCCTTCATTGCAGACCGCACGCAGAGCAGACCGGCACCGCCGCATCCAGCCCAGTACAGAAACCACAGCCGCGAGAATCCCGCACCGGTTGCGCTCAGAAAGCCGATCGACATCAACACGCTCAGCACGATTGCCCACCCGGTCAACACGCGCCCGGCCACCATCGTCGCTGCCAGGTGCGGCCGTTGCCGGTAGAGCGAGAGGCGCCCGAACACCAGTAGCGTAAGTGCTGCGGCGGCGAGCAGCGCGTAGGCATAGCGGGGCGCCTCCGGCCACGCAGGTCGACCGACCCGCATGGCATAGGCAAGCAAGCCGCTGCCGACCACGACGCCCATGTCGGCGATCTTCGCCAGAGCGGCAACCGACCCAAGCAGATCGCCGGAGCGCCTGGGCGCGATGGCGACACGCGGCAGCAGTGGATCGAGCGCGCTCATTCGTCGACCGCAGCGCGGAGGTGGACCGGCACGCCTGCGAATGGGTCGATCAGCATCCCTCTCCCTTCATCCCTGCTTTTCTCCAAGAGTGGCAGCTCCGCCAGCGGCACTGTGCACTTGGCGATACAGCGCGGCGTAGGAACGCACCATCGCTGCGCCGGTGAAGTACTGCCGATAACGGCGCAACGCCTCCTGCCCCAATGCGTTGGCCACCTGCGGATGGTTCCATAGATAACGCATTGCATCGCATAAGGCCACCGGATCTGCCGGTGCCACCACCAGGCCGGTCTGTCCCGCCACGTTCACAAAGCTGGTCCCGGTGCCGATTTCACACGAGATCATGGGTTTGGCATGCATCGCCGCCTCCAGCAACGTAATGCCGAACGCTTCCGAGCGCAGATGCGATGGAAACACCAGCCCATCGCACAGCGACAGCAAGGCATGCTTATCGGCATCGTCCAGCACGCCCAAAAAGTGCACGTGGCTCAGGCCGAGCTGCCGCGCCTGCTGGCGCAAGCGCGCGCCCTCTGGTCCGTCACCAACGATGGCCACCGGGATCTGCGTCTCGCGGACGGCCTGCAGCAGATACTGCAGACCCTTGTAATAGCGCAGGACACCGACGAATAGGAAAAACCGCGGGCCCAATCGGGTGCGCCAGGCCCGTGCGCGCTCGGCATCCGGCGTGTAGTGACTGGAAGGATCCAGTCCGATCGGTATCACGCTTAACTTGGTTTGAAAGTTGGCCAGGACCGGACTGGTGGCGCGGTAATTCGGCGATGTCGCGACGATATGCTCGACGCGCTCGAGAAAGCGCTGTTGCAGCGGTCGATACAGGCGCAGCCAACGACGTTGCCGCACGATGTCGGAGTGATACGTCAGCACCGACGGCGTTCGAGCTGCGCCTGCCAGGTGCAACACATCCATGAACGGCCACGGAAAATGATAATGGATCAGATCGAAGCGGCGGGCCAGGGCTGCGAACTGGCGCAGCAAGCGAAGCGACACCGGCATCGACGCCACTTCGAAGTCGCGTCGAAAGCGATGCAGCGTATAAGGCCCCTGTATGCTGATGCCCGCCAGACGCCCATCGGCGCAGAGGGTCACCACCTCGCTCTCCACAGCATGCTGATGCGACTGAGTGGCAAGCGTGCGCACCACTTGTTCGGTGCCGCCCATGGTCTCCGGCAAGCTGGTCTTGTAGACCTGCAGCACCCGTAGCGGCGAGGAGGTAAGACTCAAGCGGCCAACACGTCGCGGTACGCGTCAGCCGTCGCCACAGCGCAACGCTGCCAACTGAACTGCGCTGCGCGCTGCAAGCCTGTCTGACGCGCGGCCTCACGCCAGTCCGAATCGTCGATGCCTCGTGCCAGCGCCAGAGTCAACGCACTGACGTCGGCAGGATCGAACAGCATTGCCGCATCGGCGGCCACTTCCGGTAATGACGACGCCGATGCGCAAATCACCGGCGTACCGCTCGCCATGGCCTCCAGCACCGGCAGGCCGAATCCTTCGTAAAACGAGGGAAACACGAACAGGCGGGCACCGGCCACCAACGCAGGCAGGCCGTCTTGTGGGACGTAGCCAAGATAGCGCAGCCAACCGGCCTGTTCTGCACTACGCATGCGCGCATGCAATGCCTCGCTGGACCAGCCGCTGTGGCCAGCGATCACCAACGGGTAGCGTGCACGCACTGCGGCGGGCAAGGCTGCATACGCCGTCAACAGAACATCGATGTTCTTCCGTGGTTCGATGGTACTCACGCACAGACAATACGCATCGGTCTGCAGGCCCAACGCCTGCAACGGCGCTGCCAGTTCGGCCGGGGTATGCGGCCGGAACGCAGCATCCGCCGCCAGCGGGATCGCACGAATGCGCTCCAGCGGCAAGGCAAAGTGCGCGGCGATCTCCCGCCGCGAAAAATCCGAGACGGTCAGGATCAATTGCGCGCGTTGCACCGCTAGTGCCAACTCCTTGCGCATGTAGCGCACCCGGTCGGCGCGGTGGCATTGCGGCCAGCGATAAATCGAAATGTCGTGGAAGGTCGCGACGCTGGGACCGTCATACGCAGGCAGGTAATAGTTGCAGCCATGAAACAGCGCCGGCCGCTGGCCGTGCAGGGCACGCGCCTTGGCCAGATTACTCAGGCGTCGATAGGCATCGGTCGCCACTTCGATACGCGAAAAACGATCGCGCATCCACGATGCCGCGGCCGAAGCCGGTCCGGGACTCGGTCGCTGCTGCAGCAGGCGTCGCCCATGCAGGTACTGCAACGACTCGATCTGCGGCAGTGCGGCCAAGTGCGCCGCCAGCTCCTGCGTATAACGTCCAACGCCGGTCAGCGGGTGCCGGATCGACTCGGTGGCAAGAATGATGTGCAAGGCGAGTGGCGGCGATCAGGGCCGGTGGCAGGCGTCAGCGCGGCTGCCCGGGGAGCGCTGTGGCATAGGCCATCTAGCGATACCTGGATATAACGACGGGCATCGGCCCATTCCATGCTCCTCGTAGCGACCAGCTCAGTCTACCCGCTGCCGGAGACCGCGGCGACCGAAGCGATCTCGGTGGCCACGCCGACGTCCATCCATGCAGGCTGCGCGGTATCTTCACCCAAGGAGCGCGTCGGTCATGGAAAAAATCCATCCGGCCGGCGCAGCGACCAACGTCAGGGCCGCGCGTGGAGCAATCCGCTGCATTGCACAACGGCGAGCCGGTCAACCTGCCGTCTGTGCTTATCGGCGCATGTTGGCGCGCTAGCTCACTCGGACATGCGTGCGGCTGCCGGACAACGCCGGCAGCCCGGTGGCCTTGTCCGTAGCCAGGCGATGCTGTCAGGCAGCTTGGCCGATCCGGCCCAGGGCGCCAGCGAAAACGGCAGTCATCAGCTCATCGTCGGGACGGGGCCGAACGATCGCGGCCCCGCAATGTATCGCGGCCACATAGTGGCAGACGGGCCTCGCTCCACATCCGTGCTGCCGCCTGGATTTGTCGACTTTTCATCAGCGATCGTAAGGATCGCTATCGCCCTACCCCTTCAACACCAGCGACATGTCCGGATAGCGGGCGCAGATGAAATCCACGAAGGCACGCACTTTCGGCGCTGCCAGGCGCCTGGAGGTATGCAATACCCACAACGCCGGCTCCACGCCGGAAATGGTGCCCCACTGCAGCAATTCTCCGCGTGCCAGCTGCTCCCACGCAATCGACTGCGGAATCAATGCGACGCCGCCACCGGCGATGACCGCATCGCGCACCATCAGGAACGAGGAAAACTGCATCCGCGGGACCGGCTCCAACGCCAGACACCCATCATCCAGCACCCAGGTGGTGGGCTGGAAACTCGACATCACCACGCCCGGTACCGGATGCACTGCATCACCCGACGGCATCGCAATAGACGGTGCGGCCACCACCACCAGCCGGTCCTTGGCGAAGCAGCGCCCGACCAGGCTGCTGTCCGGACGTGGGTTGATGCGGATGGCGACATCGAACTGTTCTTCCACCAGATCGACCGTGCGGTCCTCTGCCACCACCTCGAGCGTGATCTCGGGATAAGCCGCACAGAAGTCCGCGCCGATGCGTCCCATCGCCAGTTGCGAGAACAACACCGGGGACGCGACACGTAAGCGCCCTCGCGGTGTCGAAAGCCCCTCGCGTGCGGCCGTCATCGCCTCGGCCACTTCGCTCAGCGGCACTTCGGTGCGGGCCATCAACTGCTGCCCCGCCTCGGTGAGCTTGAGGCCGCGCGCGCTGCGCTCGACCAGGCGCACGCCCAGCTGCTCTTCAAGCTCGGTAATCCGCCGCGACAAGGTCGCCTTCGATCTGCCACTGGCGCGGCTGGCCTTTCCCAGCCCCTGGTTTGCAGCCACCAGCGCGAAATCGATCAGGGCATTGAGGTCCATGGTGTTCCACATCTGAAACGGGGCGTCTACATCCTGGCGTCTTCGTACTGATGGCGCAACGACATACCGTTGCCCTACCGCAACGAACCGACCATGCCGGCATCCGCATCACCCCACACGCCGGCGTCGGGCTGATCCGCCCATCCCTCCATCCACAGCAGGAGATTGACCATGAGCATTCTCGTCACCGGTGCCACCGGCACCGTCGGTTCCCTCGTCACCCAAGGCCTCGCCGACGCCGGCGCCCAGGTCAAGGCGCTGGTCCGCCAGCATGGCAAGCGCCCCTTCCCGGCAGGTGTCACCGAAGTGGTGGCAGACCTCACCGACGTTGCGTCGATGCGTGCCGCGCTGGCCTCGGTGCGCACCCTGCTCCTGTTGAATGCCGTCACTCCCGACGAAGTGACGCAGGCGCTGATCGCCTTGAATCTGGCCAAGGAAGCCGGCGTCGAGCGCATCGTGTACCTGTCGGTGATCCATGCCGACACGTACACCAACGTGCCGCACTTCACCGGCAAGCACACCGTCGAGCGCATGATCGAAAGCCTGGAAATTCCGGCCACGGTTCTGCGTCCTGCGTATTTCATGCAGAACGAAGGCATGGTGCAGCAGACGATCACCGACTACGACGTTTACCCGATGCCTATCGGCGCGCAGGGCATCGCAATGATCGATGCACGCGACATTGCTGATATTGCCGTGGTCGAGCTGCTGCGCCGCGACCGTGCCGACGGCCCGTTGCCGCGTGTCACGCTGGAACTGGTTGGCCCACGTGCGCTGACCGGCACAGACGTTGCCAAGGTCTGGAGCGCAGCACTTGGCCGCGAGATTGCGTACGCCGGCGATGACGTGGCGGCCTTCGAAGCACAGCTGGCGAAGTACGGTCCGTCCTGGCTGGCCTACGACATGCGCCTGATGATGGGCGGCATCCAGCGCTTCGGCATGCATGCAGCCGAGGGCACGGTAGCCAAATTGCAGGCCATCTTGGGCCGTCCGCTACGCACCTATGAAGACTTCGTGCGCGAGGCGACCGCGAAAGCGTGATTGCATGCGGTGCAGCAAGCGCGGAGACGTTTCGGTGCTTGCTGCGCAATGTGCGTTGCCTCGGGTCATTCGACGTTGCGCTACTGCGCCGGCACCAGGTCGAAGATCTGTTCGTTTGCCGCATCCACCGCAGCGCGCGTATACAGCAGCGGGAAATGGCTGCCGTTTAGCCAGAGCGGTGCGAGGTCGCGATAATGCGGGCTGGCCGGGTCGCCGGACTGGCCTGGGAAATTCATGGCGCGCGCGTTGTCCCAGTTGCTCAGGTCGATGATCAGGCGTGCGGACGGGCCGATGGTCTGGCGAAAGTCGGCAGGGTCGTAGCTGGATTGATTGGGCGTGTACGGGCTGCCGCCCTTGGCAAACGGGCCGACATCGAGCAAGGCGCAGCCGGCACCGGCCACCGCGCTCATCGCATGCGAGATCTTGTTGGTATGCAAGTTGCCCCACTACCACTGCCTGGTATCGGGGCCTTGCAGGGAGCCCAATGCCTGATACGCGTTGCGCAACGACTCCAGCAGCAGTTGGTCGCGGCGTGCGGCCGAAGTGGCGCCGAACGCCGCGCCGGGATGTTCCAGCGCATCCAGCATGGCCGCAGCATCCGGCGCGCCGAAGCTGGCGGCTTCCGATGGGCGCAATCGCAACGCCTTGTAGGCATCGCCGAGATAGCGACTGAACCAGACTTCCTCCAGCGTGGCTGCGGCAGATGCGGCGCTGACGTCGCCATTCCAGGGATGCAGCAACGCGAGCGCGGCGCTGGTGTCAGGGTCGTGCGACTGCAGCGGGTGCAGCAACGCGACCAGGCGCTGCGCGGGCAACGAGACCTGATCGTTCTGCAACTTTTCCGAATCCTCCAACGTTGGCTTGGGCAGCTGCGAAAGCACCTGGATGATGCGCGCATGGCGTGCGTCGTTGGCCCACTCGAAACCGAGTTTGCGCTGCGCAACCGGATCGTCGCGGGGCAGATTCATTTCGTTGGACGTGGTGATGAAGCCGGCTTTGGGATTCTCCGACCACGGCAATGCGGTGCTGATACAGAAACAGCCGCGCGGCACGATCCTGTGCCACATAGGTTGGCCCGAACGCTTCCGACAGGTGGCCCAGGCCTTTGCGACGCAGCAGATCCAGCTGAACCAAGCGGTCGCGCGCCACATTGAAGCCTTGCACGAAGAACGCGTCGTTGTCGGTCTTTGCATAGAGGTGCGCCACGCCCCAGCGGTCAATGCGGATCTGCGCCGGCTGCCCGAGACCTGCCACCGTCAGGGTGGCCTGGTTGGGTGCGGCCGCTGCACGCCCAGCTGTCGGCGCCAGCGCAGTGCGGGCGGCACCCAGCGCACACAGCAACGCAGGGAGGGTCATGCTGGCGATCGCCTGTGGTGGAACACATCAGCCTGCGCCCCTCGCAGTGCGGGGCGGCGCGCTGCCCGGAGGCGCTGGCATCGCAAGCCAATGCCTGTGCGCCAGCGTTGTGCAGCGTACCCCGGCGCGCAGACGAGCGCCGCCAACTAGGGCCTGTTAACACATCCGAAGCCCATCAACGACTAGGACGAAGCTGAGGAATCCAAGGAACATGACATCCAGCTTCTCGAAGCGCGAGAAAATCCGGCGGTAGCCTTTCAAGCGACGGAACAGT